>NZ_LMNH01000001.1:1137500-1140718 GCF_001422955.1 Nocardioides sp. Leaf285
TTGTGGGAGCGTGTGGACTGTTCTGCCGAGCGGTCACAGAGTAAGAAATCGTGCGTGAAGTTGAAGTCCATTGGAAAGTGGCGCCGTAGAGGGTGATAGCCCCGTAAGTGTAAGTGTGCGACTCTGATGCGTTTTCCCAAGTAACACGGAACCCCTGAAATTCCGTGTGAATCTGGCGGGACCACCCGTTAAGCCTAAATACTCCTTGATGACCGATAGCGGACAAGTACCGTGAGGGAAAGGTGAAAAGTACCCCTGGCGGGGAGTGAAATAGTACCTGAAACCGTGTGCCTACAATCCGTCGGAGCTTTTGTCCACCTTGTGTGGCGGGGTGACGGCGTGCCTTTTGAAGAATGAGCCTGCGAGTTTGCGTTGTGTTGCGAGGTTAACCCGTGTGGGGAAGCCGTAGCGAAAGCGAGTCCGAATAGGGCTACTTAGTAGCACGATCAAGACCCGAAGCGAAGTGATCTATCCATGGGCAGGTTGAAGCGCGGGTAAGACCGCGTGGAGGACCGAACCCACTTAGGTTGAAAACTGAGGGGATGACCTGTGGATAGGGGTGAAAGGCCAATCAAACTTCGTGATAGCTGGTTCTCCCCGAAATGCATTTAGGTGCAGCGTTGTGTGTTTCTTGCCGGAGGTAGAGCACTGGATAGCCGATGGGCCCGACCAGGTTACTGACGTTAGCCAAACTCCGAATGCCGGTAAGTGAGAGCGCAGCAGTGAGACTGCGGGGGATAAGCTCCGTAGTCGAGAGGGAAACAGCCCAGACCATCAGCTAAGGCCCCTAAGCGGTGACTAAGTGGAAAAGGATGTGGAGTCGCAGTGACAACCAGGAGGTTGGCTTGGAAGCAGCCACCCTTGAAAGAGTGCGTAATAGCTCACTGGTCAAGTGATTCCGCGCCGACAATGTAGCGGGGCTCAAGTCATCCGCCGAAGCTATGGCATTCACATATATAGCTAAGCCGCCTTCGAGGTTGGTTCAGGTGTGTGGATGGGTAGGGGAGCGTCGTGTCGCGAGTGAAGCTCCGGAGTGATCCAGGGGTGGATGCGACACGAGTGAGAATGCAGGCATGAGTAGCGAATCACGTGTGAGAAACACGTGCGCCGAATGATCAAGGGTTCCAGGGTCAAGCTAATCTGCCCTGGGTAAGTCGGGACCTAAGGCGAGGCCGACAGGCGTAGTCGATGGACAACGGGTTGATATTCCCGTACCGGCAAAGTAGCGCCCATGACGAACCTAGTGATGCTAACCATCTGAAACTCACGTGACCGGACCCTTCGGGGCGAGGCGTGTGAGCGTAGCGTGGGACCCGAACTGGTAGTAGTCAAGCGATGGGGTGACGCAGGAAGGTAGTCCAACCGTACCGATGGTTGTGTACGGCTAAGGATGTAGGGCGAACGATAGGCAAATCCGTCGTTCTGACTTTGATGTCGAGCTTGAGATCTGATGGGGAGCCGAATGGCGAAGTGGATGATCCTATGCTGTCGAGAAAAACCTCTAGCGAGCTATGCGCCGCCCGTACCCCAAACCGACTCAGGTGATCAGGTAGAGAATACTAAGGCGATCGAGCGAACCATGGTTAAGGAACTCGGCAAAATGCCCCCGTAACTTCGGGAGAAGGGGGGCCGGATGCGTGAACCCACTAGCTGGGGGAGCGTTGATGGCCGCAGAGACCAGGCCCAAGCGACTGTTTACTAAAAACACAGGTCCGTGCGAAGTTGTAAGACGATGTATACGGACTGACTCCTGCCCGGTGCTGGAAGGTTAAGGGGACCGGTTAGAGCGTAAGCTCGAAGCTGAGAACTTAAGCCCCAGTAAACGGCGGTGGTAACTATAACCATCCTAAGGTAGCGAAATTCCTTGTCGGGTAAGTTCCGACCTGCACGAATGGAGTAACGACTTGGGCGCTGTCTCAACCGTGGACTCGGCGAAATTGCACTACGAGTAAAGATGCTCGTTACGCGCGGCAGGACGGAAAGACCCCGGGACCTTTACTATAGTTTGGTATTGGTGTTTGGTTCGGCTTGTGTAGGATAGGTGGGAGACTGTGAAGTCCACACGCCAGTGTGGGTGGAGTCATCGTTGAAATACCACTCTGGTCGTACTAGATGTCTAACCTAGGACCATTATCTGGTTCAGGGACAGTGCCTGATGGGTAGTTTAACTGGGGCGGTTGCCTCCTAAAATGTAACGGAGGCGCTCAAAGGTTCCCTCAGCCTGGTTGGCAATCAGGTGTTGAGTGTAAGTGCACAAGGGAGCTTGACTGTGAGACAGACATGTCGAGCAGGGACGAAAGTCGGAACTAGTGATCCGGCGCCAGCAGGTGGAAGCGGCGTCGCTCAACGGATAAAAGGTACCCCGGGGATAACAGGCTGATCTTCCCCAAGAGTCCATATCGACGGGATGGTTTGGCACCTCGATGTCGGCTCGTCGCATCCTGGGGCTGGAGTAGGTCCCAAGGGTTGGGCTGTTCGCCCATTAAAGCGGCACGCGAGCTGGGTTTAGAACGTCGTGAGACAGTTCGGTCCCTATCCGCCGCGCGCGCAGGAAACTTGAGAAAGGCTGTCCCTAGTACGAGAGGACCGGGATGGACGAACCTCTGGTGTGCCAGTTGTCCCGCCAGGGGCACGGCTGGTTAGCTACGTTCGGGAGTGATAACCGCTGAATGCATCTAAGCGGGAAGCACGTTTCAAGATGAGGTTTCCCACCACGTATGTGGGTAAGGCCCCCAGCAGAACACTGGGTTGATAGGCCGGAGGTGTACAGCAGTGATGCCTAGCCGACCGGTACTAATAGGCCGAGGGCTTGTCTTACACTCATTCAACAAGACCTACAAAGAGGTCTAGTGCCCTGTATCTGCAGCGTATGTTCGCGTCCACGAACCAGTCACACAACACGTCACATRCATATGTGAATAATGGCTTGGATCCACACCCGCCCCCCCTCTTTAGTTGGTGGTGGTGGTGTGGGTTCGCAAGAGTTACGGCGGCCATAGCGAAAGGGAAACACCCGGTCCCATCCCGAACCCGGAAGTTAAGCCTTTCAGCGCCGATGGTACTGCAACCGAGAGGTTGTGGGAGAGTAGGACGCCGCCGGACAATTCTTAGTGCTTGTGGGGTCACCTGTTACCGGGTGGCCCCACAAGCCATTTCAGGACCTCTCAGCCAAGCGCGGTCACCGCGCCAGGCGTGCCCACGAGGGTGTGGCTTTTCGT
>NZ_LMNH01000002.1:0-668115 GCF_001422955.1 Nocardioides sp. Leaf285
GAGCTCGGTGGCCATGGTGGCCAGGGCGGTGGCGGAYTCGAGGGTGTTGTGGGCGCCGTGGCGGGTGTCGTCGGCGGCGGAGGCGACTTGGGCGATGTCGTCGGCGATGCCGTTGGCGCCGCCGGCGGCTTCGGTGACGGAGCGGGCGATCTCGTTGGTGGTGGCGGTCTGTTCCTCGACTGCGGAGGCGATGGTGGTCTGGATGTCGTTGATGCGGCCGATGACYTCGGAGATCTCGGCGATGGCGGTGACGGCGCCGGTGGTGTCGCCTTGGATGGCCTCGATCTTGCGGCCGATGTCCTCGGTGGCGCGGGCGGTCTCYTTSGCGAGTTCCTTGACCTCGTTGGCCACGACGGCGAAGCCCTTGCCGGCGTCGCCGGCGCGGGCGGCCTCGATGGTGGCGTTGAGGGCGAGGAGGTTGGTCTGTTGGGCGATGGAGGTGATGACCTTGATGACTTGGCCGATCTCGGCGGAGGACTCGCCGAGGGAGGCCACGGTGCCTTGGGCGGAGGAGGCGACGGTGACGGCGCCGGTGGCGACGGTGGCGGCTTCGGTGGCGTTCTGGGCGATCTCGCGGATGGAGGCGGTCATCTCCTCGGCGGCCGAGGCGACGGTCTGGATGGAGGCGGAGACCTCGCCGGCGGAGCCGGTGGCCGAGGCGGCGCGATCGGAGGTGAGGGTGGCGCCGTCGCCCATGCCTTGGGAGAGGATGGTGAGNGATGGAGGCGGAGACCTCGCCGGCGGAGCCGGTGGCCGAGGCGGCGCGATCGGAGGTGAGGGTGGCGCCGTCGCCCATGCCTTGGGAGAGGATGGTGAGTTGTTCGGCGGCGATGGCGAGGGAGTCGGCGGTGCGGCCGATGGCGATCATGGAGTCGCGTTGGGCGGTGAGCAGGGTGGAGAGGCCGGCGGCGAGCTGGCCGATGGCGTCGGTGCCGGTGAGGGTGACCTCGCGGGTCAGGTCGCCGGCGGAGGCGGCGCGCACGACCTCGAGCACCTGCTCGACCTTCTCGGCGAGGTCGGCCGCGGCGGCCTTCTCGGCGTCGTCGTGGGCGATGCGCGCCAGCGCGGCGGAGACCAGGCGTCCGACGTTGCGCAGCGCCTCCAGGCGCTGGGGCGAGGGCGAGAGCGTCTCGGTGGCGAAGAAGTCCATGGTGCCGACGACGTCGCCGTCGACCACGATCGGGAAGCAGACCCCCGACTTCACGCCGACGCGCTGGGCCACGGGGGCGCGCACGCAGTCGGTCATCTCACCCAGGTCGGGGGTGAAGAACAGGTCGCGGCTGCGCCAGGCCCGCCCCGAGAGCCCCACGCCCTCGGCGAAGGAGGAGCGCCTGGTGACCTCGCGGAACTCCGGCCCCGCGTCGCCCGACTCCAGCGAGAACCGCAGCGTGCGGTCGCTCGGGTCGACCGTCCAGTAGGACCCGTAGGCCCACCCGAACTCCTCGCGGACCCGCTCGATCGCGGTGCGGGCGGCCTCGACCTCGGTCGTGGCGGCGGCGACCCCGGCCTCCACGCGGTGCACCGCGGCGCGGTCGCGGGCGTCGGCCTCGCGGACCCGCTCGGTGGCGACGGCGTCGGTCACGTCGGTGAGGGTGACCAGCTGCAGCGGGCGGGCGCCCTCGCGGACCAGGGTGACGACCACGTCGAGGTCGCGACCCACGTGGGAGACGCGCAGTCGGCGCGGGCCGCGGTCGGCGGGCCCGGGCGTCAGGGTGCCGGGCTCCAGGGGCAGCAGCCGCGCCAGCGGCAGGTCGACGACCGAGTCCTCGCTGCCGGGGCTCGCGGTCATCCGCCAGGCCAGGTCGGCCAGGTCGTTGGCGTGGCGCACCGTGCCATCGGCGTCGACCACGACGGCCGGCATCGGCAAGGCGGCCAGCAGCTGGTCGCCCGTCGGCTCGTCACGGGTCGGTGCGGTGGCGCCGGCCTGGGAGTCGGCGGGGGGCGCGGGGAGCGGCGCCTGGAGCCGCGGCACGGGGAGCGGCGCCTGGAGCCGCGGCACGGGGGTGGGCTCGTCGTCCTCGGGTGAGTGCGGGCGGTCGGGAGCGAGCTGGCTCATGCGGGGGGCCTCCGGGCGGGTGGGGGAAGACCCGCTGGTGCAGCCGGTCACCAGACCGGTCGGCACCCGGGGGGCCCGGTCCGAGCCGCCGGGTGGCGGGAGTCACCCGCCGTACGGCGTGCTCACCACTCCCAGCGCAGCCCGGCGGTGCCGGGGCCGAAGCCGGGCTGGAGCAGGTGGGCCTCGGGCCCGATCGCGGCCACACGGCGTCGCACGCTGCCTCGCGCGTCGTGGGTGATCGCGTGGATGGTGCGGGGCACCCGCCGGGGGTCGAAGCGGACCCAGAGCGCCAGCACCCGCTGGCGTCGGGTGACCATGAGGTCCCACCCGGGCTCGTCGGGGCCGCCGAGCATGCCGCTGAGCTCGATCTCGGTGATCACGGTCTCGTTGGTCTCCAGCGGCCGGTGCAGGCGCAGCTCCGCGGCGAAGAGGCCGGTCTCGGCGCGGTGGTGGGTGGCGCCGATGGTGCAGCCGGCGACCGCGCGGATCGTCGGGGGCTCCAGGGCAGGGATCGCGCCGTCGGCGGCGTGGGGGGTCGCGACGGCGGCCTCGGCGGTCGACGAGGAGGAGGCGGCGGGGGTGTCGACGGCGACGAAGTACGGCGCGTGGTGGGCCCCCGGCGTGCGCGCCAGCCACGCCGCGCGGGCCGTCAGGCGGGTCACACGCCCGGTGAGGTCGACGTCGAGCACGACGTGCGAGCTGCTCTCCACCAGGGCGTGCGGGTCGCTCATGCCCAGCGCGCGGAGGGCCTCCGCGGTGCCCTCCTCCCCGCCGACGCTGTAGGGCGTGGTGTCGCGCGGGCCCGGGCGGCGACTGGGGCCCAGCAGGCTGGACAGCGTCGTCGGGGCCAGGTCGAGCACGTCCTCGAGGGCCTCGACGACCTCCCGCGAGGCCGCGCCGTCGGGCCGGCGCCGTCCGGTGCGCCACGAGGACAGGGTCGACAGGCTGACCGCGTGGCCGCGCGCGCCCAGGGAGTCGACGAGCTCGCGCAGGGTGACGCCGCGGGCGGCGATGGCGGCCGACAGGGACTCGGGGAACGACGGGGGAGCGACCGCGGGACTCATCGCACACAACTTTACCGGCGTGACATCCGGCGCTAGGTGATACGTCAAACAGTGCTGTGTAGCGTCGCCGACGCGTCGCGCCATCGACGTGGACTTCTCGGGCGATCACGGAGGTGGTGCATGGACGCGCTGACGCGGCTCGTGGCGCGCATCGCCGACGTCGACCAGGAGGCCGCCGACGCGCTCCGGGCCCTCGAGGGCCTCGACAGTCCGTGGACCGGCGTGGCCGGGGTCGACGAGTGCCTGCGCACCGTCGCGTCTCTCGCCGGCTCGGTCGTCGAGCTCCACGCCCCCGCACACGGCCTCTGGCTGCGCGCCTCGGCCACGCGGGTCGACCCGATCCCGGTCGGCGCCGAGCGGCACACCCCGGGGCCCGAGCACCCGCTCGCCCCCCTCGAGGGGGGCGTGGGCTTCCTGCTGCGCCGCGGCGACCACGACGACCTGCTCGCCTCGGTGGTCACCGCGCGCGCAGCGCGCCTCCTCGGCCCGCTGCTCGACGAGCGCCGCAGGGCGAGCGCCCCCACCGACGCGGGCGAGGGCGCCCTCGAGGTGGCGGTCGACCCGGGGGCCACGCCGGAGGACCGGCTCGACGCGCTGCGGCGGCTGCGGCTGCGCCCGGAGCAGACGCTCGTCCTGCACGCCGTGCCGGGGCCGCGTCCGTCGCTGGCCCCTCCGCCGGCCTGGTCGCAGGTGGGGGTGTCCCGGCCGAGGCCGGCCTCGGAGCTGCCGATCGCCTGGAACGAGGCGCGGATGGCGCTGCGGCTGACGGCGACGGGCGAGGCCGACGACCCGGGCGAGCGGTGGGTCAGGGCCGGCGACGTCGGCAGCGGGCTGCTCGCCCTGGCCGCCGGTTTCGTGGCCGGGGCCATGCGCAGCCGCGACGTCGTCGCCCTCGACGCCGTCGGCGCCCCCGACAGCCCCGCCGGCCGGGCCCTGACCGCGATATCCGAGACCACGACGATCCGCTCGGCGGCCGAGCGGATCCCCGTGCACCACTCCACGCTCCAGCGCCAGGTCAAGGGCCTGGAGCGCGAGCTCGGCTGGTCGGTGACCGAGCCGGCCGGCCGGCTCCGGCTCGACCTGGCCTTCGCGCTGCGGCGCCTCGAGCGCAACTACGGGCGACCCGGCCTCTACTGAGCGACCCGAGCGCCTGCCCCTCCCGACCGTCCGCTGGTGACCGGGTGGGACGGGGGGGCGGCGGCCGAGGCCGGCCCGCGCGTGCCCGCCGGGCCTCAGCCTCGCGCCGAGCCGGTCCGGGGTCCGCGGCGGGCGGCCTCGCCGAGGGCGCCGAGCGCGGCGAGGCAGAGCGACAGCGGCACGACGAGGAGCGTCGCCACCTGCACCCCGTGGGCGGCGGCGCCCGGCCCGGCGGCCGCGGCGGCCAGGTGGGCGGCGAGGGCCCCGCTGGTGAGCGGTCCGGCGGCACCGGCGAGCAGGCCGGCGCTCACGAGACGCCGCCTGCGCCTCGAGGGCCCCTGGGCGCGGTGGGCCGCGAGGAGGCACGACGCGGTCCAGCCGAGCAGGGCCCAGACCGCGGCACCCGCCACGACGTGCAGTACCGGTGCCGCGGGTCCGAGGCAGAGCACCACCGCGGCCGTCACCGCGGCGGCCGCGGCGCTGCGCCCGGAGCGCCGCAGCAGGCGGTGGGCCGACGCCGACCGCGCGTGGTCGCGGGCGAGGTGGGCGCCGGCGCCACCCGCCAGCAGGGCGACGGCGCCCGTCGTCGCGGCTGCGGTGGCCGGGGCGGCGGCACCCGCGAGCCCCGGCTGCGCGGCCGCGGTGGTCAGCAGGGTGACCACGGCCGAGGACGTGCCGGCCGCGGCGAGGAGCCAGCCCACGCCGGCCGCGCCGGGACCCTCGGGGCGGCGCCGACCGTGCGGCGTCGACCGGGCCGCGTGCCCGCGACCCGGGCTGGTCGGCGCGCCGGCGACGCACGAGGGGCTCGTGGGCGTGCTCGCGAGGGTGTCGAGGGTCATGACGGTCTCCGAGAGGGGGAAGGGGGCGCCGCGACGCGGGGTCGGGCGGGAGGGCGGGGGGACCCTCGGCTCGCAGATCCGATCGGCCGGGCCGGCCGGGTGCTGACGCGCCGTGCGGCGCCGAGGGCGAGCCGTACGGCGCACCGCGCCAGGCCGTCCGCGGCCGCTGGGCGGTCGACGAGCCCGTCGCCGGTCGGGACGGTCAGCCGGCGTCGAGGACCTCCTGGGCGGCGGCCGCCCCGCGGCGCAGCGCCCCGTCGACGTGCTGGTAGCCCTCGGCGGCGGTGTCGGAGCAGGCCCAGTGGATGCGGCCCACGGGCGCGGTCTGGTGGCGGCCCCAGCGCGAGAGCCCGCCGAGGTCGAAGGACGCGGCGTACGCGCCCCTGGTCCACTCCTCGCTGGCCCAGTCGGACTCGGCATAGACCTCGGGGGCCAGGGCGTCGGGCCCGAGGTACTCCGCGATCGACCCGAGCACGGCAGCGCGCCGCGCGTCGTCGTCGAGCTCGAGCAGGGCGTCGGCCTTCTCGTCGGAGACGAAGCCGACCAGCGTGCCGCGGGGGTCGTCGTGGTTGGTGTTGTCGTAGACCTCCTGCACCAGCGAGCTCGGGCCGAAGCAGGTGCCCGACAGTCCCCGCTCACGCCAGAACGGGCGGTCGTAGACCGCGTGCACCTTGATGACGAGGCCCAGCGACAGGTGCTGGTGCATCTGGTGCTGGCGACGCGGGAGGGGCGGGTCGAAGCTGATGCGGGTGTAGAGGTTCGGCGGCACCGCGACGACGACGCGACGGGCGGCGAGGGTGGTCCGGTCGGACTCGACGACCACGCCGGCCGCGTGGGTGCGGATGGTGCGCACGGGGGTCTCGAGGTGCACCTCGAGGTCGGCGGCCATGGCCTCGCTCACCGACTGCATGCCGCCCACCACGCGCCGGTCGAGGATGAAGCCGTCGTCGAGCAGGTGGGAGAACGACCCTGCCGAGGCCGCCATCAGCACGGCCTGGAGCGCGGAGAAGGCGTGCGCGGGCTTGGTGAGCATGCCGCCGGCGATGAAGAGCCCGATGTTGTCGCAGGCCACCTCGTCGCCGGACTGCTCGCGCAGCCAGTGGTGGAAGGAGACTCGGTCGAGCTCGCGGGCGCGCGGCGAGGCCCACGGCTCGCGGCAGCCGATCTCGGCGGCCAGGTCGTCGAGCAGCGCGGTGAGCCGCTCCATCTCGGCCGCGGTCGCGTCGCCGACCGGCATGGTGTCGCCCTCGTAGGCCACCGTCTCGCCCTCGGCGGTGCGGTAGAGCGAGCGGCCCTCGCGGTAGCGCGGGAAGGTCGACAGGCCGAGCTCGTCGAGCAGCCCCAGCAGCGCGGTCTGGTCGGGGGAGACCCACTGCCCGCCCAGCTCGAGGAAGGCGCCGTCGACGACGTCGCTCCACGTGCGCCCGCCGACCCGCTCGCGGGCCTCGAGCACGGCCACGCTCAGCCCGGCCGCCTGCAGCGTGCGGGCGGTCATCAGCCCCGCCGGTCCGGCGCCGACGACCACCACGTCGCGGTCGGGCGCGGTCGTCGCGGACTGCGGGTCGGGCGTGGTCGTCATGCGGTCTCTCCAGGAGGCTGGGGCGAGGTGGTCGGCGCGAGGTCGTCCACGTGAGGCGTTGCTGCGGATCGGGGTGTCCGATCGGGGTGCGGACTGCGGTAATCGTAGCCGAGGGCGCCGCCGTACGACGGAATCGGCAAGATCGCCCGGCACCGACGGGCGGACGTGTCGCGCGTCACGTCGGCTGCGCGCGGGCCGCGCGTCGGGCGAGGATGCTGCGGTGACCGCCGCCTCGCCGACCCCGCCGACGCCCGACCCCGGCCCGTCCCCGGAGGAGCAGCGCGCCCTGCTCGCCCGGCCCTTCCCGCTCGCCCACGGCGACCCGCTGCCCAACCGGTTGGCCAAGGCCGCCCTGAGCGAGGGTCTCGGTCGTCGCGACCTCTCGCCCGGCAGCCGGATCCGACGGCTCTACGAGCGCTGGGCCGACAACGGCACCGGGCTCATCGTCACCGGCAACGTCATGGTCGACCGCACCGCCCTCGGCGAGGCCGGCAACGTCGCGGTCGAGGACGAGCGCGACCTCGCGGACCTGCGCGCCTGGGCGAGCGCGGCCAAGGCCGGCGGCGCGCGGGTGTGGGTGCAGCTCAACCACCCCGGGCGCCAGGCGCCGCGCACGCTGACCCCCCGGCCCGTCGCCCCCTCGGCGATCGCCGTGCCCGGCACCGGCGGCCTCTTCGTCACCCCGCGCGCGCTCACCGACGACGAGGTGGTCGACCTGGTGGCCCGCTTCGCGCGCACCGCCGGCATCGTGTGCCGCGCCGGCTTCGACGGGGTGCAGGTGCACGCCGCCCACGGCTACCTCATCAGCCAGTTCCTCTCCCCGGTGACCAACCGCCGCGAGGACCGCTGGGGCGGCGACGCCGAAGGTCGTCGCCGGTTCCTGGTCGAGGTGGTGCGCGCGGTGCGCGCCGAGATCGGGGAGCACCGGTCGCTGTCGGTGAAGCTGAACTCCGCCGACTTCCAGCGCGGCGGCTTCGGCGAGGACGACTCCCTGGAGGTGGCGCGCGTGCTCGCCGAGGAGGGCGTCGACCTGCTGGAGGTCTCCGGTGGCACCTACTCCAGCGCCGCCATGCTCGGCGTCGACCCGAGCCTGAAGGAGAGCACGCGGCGCCGGGAGGCCTACTTCGTCGACTTCGCCGAGCGCCTGCGCCGCGAGGTGCCCGACCTGCCGCTCATGCTCACCGGCGGCTTCCGCACCCTGGGCGCGATGAGCGAGGCCGTCGCCAGCGGCGCGGTCGACGTGGTCGGGCTGGGCCGCCCGCTCACGGTCGAGCCCCACGCCCCCGCCGGGCTGCTCGACGGCAGCGTCACCAGCAGCCAGGTGCGCCCGCGCCGCAGCGGCATCAGGACCCTCGACAACCTCACCGAGCTGGTCCACTACTCGGTGCAGATGTGGCGCATGGCCGACGGCCGCGACCCCGCCCCCGACCGCCACCCCGCCCTCAACGTGGCGCAGTACCTCGCCCGCAACGGTCGCGACAGCATCCGCTCGACCCGCCGGGGGCTCTGACCGGGCTCGGCCCGGCTCGAGCCCGGCTCGAGCGCGGGGCCCGCGGAGCCGGACCGGCGCTGTCCCGCGGGTGGGCGCGCGCCGGCCGCGCGCCGCCCGCGGTGATGCGGCGACCCGGCCACGCCCGGCGCAGGTCGGGGCGGTGTGCCCGTCCGACTCCGTGGCGGTCCCGCCTGCCCTACTCGCAGGCGGTGCCGTCGCCGTCGGCGTCCAGGCCGTGCGGGTCGGGTCCGGTCACCCGCACCGGCCCGTCGACGTCGGCGCAGTCGACGTCGGGCGGGAAGAGCGGAAGGCACGGCGAGTAGCCCGCGGCGCACGACGCCGGGGCCGCGGCCGGGGCGCGCACCGGCGCCGGCGTACGGCAGGTGAGGTCGCCGGCGGCGCGGTCGGCGGCGACGTAGGACCGCTCGCGCGGGTGCGCGCCGTAGCCGTCGCGCGAGTCGTAGCGCGCGACGGCGAGACCCGCGTCGATGAGGCGCAGCCCGGTGTCGGGGCGCGGGCCCGAGGTGAGGTCGACGTAGCGCAGCAGACGCCCGTAGCGGTCCCGGTCCTCGTCGCTGCGGCGCAGGTCCACCCGCGCGCCCAGCACCAGCCGGCTGAGCAGCGCGGTGGCCTTCTCCGAGCCGCACTCGCCGACCTCGGGGGTGTCGACGCCCACCAGGCGCACCGTGGTGCCGTCGCCCAGCTCCAGGGTGTCGCCGTCGACGACCCGGGTGACGAGGTAGGTGCGCGGCGGACGCGGCGGACGTTGCGCAGGTGCGGCCCTGCCCGACCCGGCGCCGGTCGCGGCGGGGTCGGTGCTCGCGTCGGCGGCGGGCTCGACGGCGTCGGTCGGCGTCGGTCCGGGTGCGGTGGCCGGGTCGGTCGGCCGGGGTGCGGTGGCGACCGGGTCGCCCGACGCAGCCTCGGCCGGTCGGTCCTCCTCGGCGCCGACCGCGCCGGCGAGGGCCACGAGGGCGAGCACGGCCGCTGCCGCGGTCAGCCGCCGGTGCTGCGCGGCCCAGCGCACCGGACCGCCCGGCGCGCCGGGTCGGGTGGGTCGCGGCGGCGGCGCGGCGTACGGCGCGGGGCGCCCGGCGGCCGCGGGTGGCGGGGTGGCGACCGCCTCGGTCCAGCGTCGGCCGTCCCAGTACCTCAGGTGCCCGGCCGGGCGCGCCGGGTCCTGGTGCCACCCCGGCCCGGGCGTGCTCACGCCTTCTCGCAGGCGATGCCGTCCTTGTCGGCGTCGAGGGTGCCGTTGTGCGCGACCGCGGTGTTGTAGGCCTTGGTGTTGCGGTAGAAGTTCGTGACCTTCTTGCCCGAGGTCTTGTCCACGGCGTTGCTGCGACCCACCCCGTGCTTCCACTGCTTCTGCAGGTTGGTGCAGTTGTCGTGGATGCCGGTGGTGTGGGCGTCGGCGCTCACCGAGGTGAGGGCGGGGGAGGCGGCGACGCCGAGGGCGAGGACGACGGCGGCGATGCGAGGGGCGAAGGTCATGCCCCGAAGGTAAAGAGACGCGGCCGACGCCGTGCGCGATCGGGTCAGGACCACCCGGACGGGCCATGCGCGGCGCACGGTCGGGCCATGGGCTGCGCACGGTCGGGTCGGGGCGGCGGTGCCGGACGGGCCACCCGGCGCCGGTGCGGCAGGCGGTCGCGACCCGGACGCGCGCGTCACGTGGCCGCAACGCGGGCGGAGCAGGGCCGTCACACCCTTGACCTAGCGTCGCCGGACCCACTAGACCGAGCAGCACCCCGTCGAAGGTTGGTCCGCCATGTCGGAACGTCTCACCACCCCTGCCGCCGCGACGTCCACGGCTGCGCCGCCCGGTGCCCCGGGAGGCGCGGACGCGGAGTACCTCGCCAAGCGGAGCCTGCGTTCGGGCTCGGCGGGGTGGGTGCTGCTGGCGGGCCTCGGCGTCAGCTACGTCATCTCCGGTGACTACTCGGGGTGGAACTTCGGTCTCGAGCAGGGCGGCTTCGGCGGCCTGCTCATCGCCACGGTGCTGATCGCGGCGATGTACCTCGCCCTCGTGCTCGGCATGGCCGAGCTGTCCTCGGCGCTGCCGGCCGCCGGCGGCGGCTACACCTTCGCCCGCCGCGCGCTCGGACCCTGGGGCGGCTTCGCGACGGGCACCGCGATCCTCATCGAGTACGCCATCGCGCCCGCGGCCATCGCCACCTTCATCGGGGCCTACGTCGAGTCGCTCGGCCTGTTCGGCATCACCGACGGCTGGTGGGTCTACCTCGCGGCGTACGCGCTCTTCATCGGGGTGCACCTGGCCGGGGTGGGCGAGGCGCTGAAGGTGATGTTCGTGATCACCGCGGTGGCCGTGCTCGGGCTGGTGGTCTTCGCGGTGGCGGCGGTGCCGCTCTTCGACCTCGACAACCTCACCGACATCGCCCCCACCGACGCGGCCGGCTCGTCGGCCTTCCTGCCCTTCGGGGTGCTCGGGGTGTGGGCGGCGGTGCCCTACGCGATCTGGTTCTTCCTCGCCATCGAGGGGGTGCCGCTGGCCGCGGAGGAGGCGGCCGAGCCCGAGCGCAACGTGCCGCGCGGGATCATCGCCGCGATGGCGCTCCTGCTGGTCAGCGCGGCCGCGATGCTGCTGCTGGTCACCGGGGCCGGGGGCGCCGACGCGATGAAGGGCTCGGGCAACCCGCTGGTGGAGGCGCTCGGCTCCGGGGCCGCCGCGACGACGGTCAACTACATCGGCCTGGCCGGTCTGGTCGCGAGCTTCTTCTCCATCATCTACGCCTACTCCCGCCAGCTCTTCGCGCTCTCGCGCGCCGGCTACCTGCCGCGGGTGCTGTCGATCACGACGCGGCGCAAGGCGCCGCTCCTCGCGCTCGTCGTGCCCGGCGTCATCGGCTTCGCGCTGACCTTCACCGGCCAGGGAGCAGTGCTGCTCAACATGGCCGTCTTCGGGGCCGCGCTGTCCTACGTGCTGATGATGACCAGCCACGTCGTGCTGCGCCGCCGCGAGCCCGACATGCCGCGGCCCTACCGCACCCCCGGCGGTGCGGTGACCACCGGCTTCGCCCTGGTCGTGGCCGCCCTCGCCGTGGTCGCCACCTTCCTCGTCGACACCGTCGCCGCGCTGTCGTGCCTGGGCGTCTTCGTGGCGTTCATGGCCTACTTCGGCCTGTACAGCCGCCACCACCTCGTGGCCGGCTCGCCCGACGAGGAGTTCGCGGCGCTCGCCGAGGCGGAGGCGTCGGTGCGGTGACCGGGGCCCGCTACAGCCAGCACCTCGGCGGCACGACGTACGCCTTCGACGGGCTGGTCGACCTCATGGCCCGGGCGACCCCGGTGCGCTCGGGCGACCAGCTGGCCGGCTGCGCGGCGGAGTCCGACGAGCAGCGCGCGGCCGCCGCGTGGGCGCTGGCCGACGTCGCGCTCGACACCTTCCTCACCGAGGAGCTGGTGCCCTACGACAGCGACGAGGTCACCCGGCTGATCCTCGACGGGCACGACCGCGCCGCCTACGCCCCGGTCTCGCACCTGACCGTCGGCGGGCTGCGCGACTGGCTGCTGCAGACCTGCACCCGCCCCGACGCCGCCGCGGTGCTCGCCGCGCTCGCGCCGGGGCTGACCCCGGAGATGGTGGCCGCGGTCAGCAAGATCATGCGCAACCAGGACCTCATCGCGGTGGGTCGCGCGGCCCGGGTGACCTCGGCCTTCCGCACCACGATCGGGCTGCCGGGACGCCTGGCCACCCGCCTGCAGCCCAACCACCCCACCGACGACCCGCGCGGCATCGCCGCCGCCACCCTCGACGGGCTGCTGCTGGGCTGCGGCGACGCGGTGATCGGGATCAACCCCGCGACCGACTCGCCCGAGGCCACCGCGACCCTGCTGCACCTGCTCGACGACATCCGCCAGCGCTACGAGATCCCGACCCAGTCGTGCGTGCTCTCGCACGTCACGACCACCATCGAGCTGGTCGAGCGCGGCGCGCCGGTCGACCTGGTCTTCCAGTCCGTGGCCGGCACCGAGGGCGCCAACGCCGGCTTCGGGGTCACCCTCGACCTGCTGCGCGAGGGCAACGAGGCCGGGCGCTCGCTGCGCCGCGGCACGGTCGGCGACAACGTGATGTACCTCGAGACCGGGCAGGGCTCCGCGCTCAGCGCCGGCGCCCACCTCGGCGTCGGCGGGCGCCCGGTCGACCAGCAGACGCTCGAGGCCCGGGCCTACGCCGTGTGCCGGATGCTCGACCCGCTGCTGGTCAACACCGTCGTCGGCTTCATCGGCCCCGAGTACCTCTACGACGGCAAGCAGATCGTACGCGCCGGGCTCGAGGACCACTTCTGCGGCAAGCTGCTGGGCCTGCCGATGGGCGTCGACGTCTGCTACACCAACCACGCCGAGGCCGACCAGGACGACATGGACACCCTGCTGACCCTGCTGGGCACCGCGGGGGCGTCGTTCGTGATCGCCGTGCCCGGCGCCGACGACGTGATGCTGGGCTACCAGAGCCTGTCCTTCCACGACGTGCTCTACCTGCGCCAGGTGCAGGGGCTGCGGCCGGCGCCGGAGTTCGAGGCGTGGCTCGACGGGCTCGGCATGCTGGGCGACGCCGGTCGGATCCTGCCCACCGACCTCGACGCCTCGCCGCTGCGCGAGCTGACCGCACGGTGACCGGGGTGAGCGCGGTGAGCGGGACGGCCGGGACGACCGGGGCCGCCGGAGCGGGCGGGGGGAGCGGGTGGTCGGCGTCCGCCGCGGAGGGGGTCGGTGCGCCGGAGGGCGCGGGTGCGCCGGAGGGCGCGGGTGCCGGTGCGCCGGACGGTGGGGTCGACCCGGCGGTGGTGGGCGACCTCTGGTCGTCGCTGCGTACGACGACCCAGGCCCGCATCGGCCTCGGCCGCGCCGGCGACGCGCTGCCCACCCGGCGGGTGCTGGAGTTCCAGGCCGCCCACGCCGCGGCGCGCGACGCCGTGCACGAGCCGCTCGACGTCGACGCGCTGGCGCCCGCGGTGGCCGCGGTCGGGCTCGGCGAGCCGCTGCGGGTCACCAGCAGGGCGACCTCGCGCGCGGAGTACCTGCGACGGCCCGACCTCGGCCGTCAGCCCGCCGACCTCGCGGGACTGGCCGGGGGTGGGACCGGCGTGGGTGCCGGTGCCGGTGCCGGAGGCGGGGCCCAGGTCGGGATCGTGCTGGCCGACGGGCTCTCCCCGCGCGCCCTGGTCGACCACGGACCCGGCCTCCTCGCGGCGATCGTCGCCGCCCTGCGCGCCGCCCTCGGCGACGACTGCACGATCGCTCCGCCGGTGATCGCCACCCAGGCCCGCGTCGCCCTGGCCGACCACGTCGGCGAGGCCCTCGGCGTCGAGACCCTCCTCGTGGTGATCGGCGAGCGCCCGGGTCTCTCGGTGGCCGACAGCCTCGGGATCTACCTCACCCACCACCCCCGTGCCGGCCGCAGCGACGCCGAGCGCAACTGCGTCTCCAACGTGCACCCGCCCGACGGACTCTCCTACGAGCGGGCCGCCGCCGTCGTGGCCGGTCTCGTGCGCGGCGCCCGCGAGCTCGGCGCCTCCGGCGTGCGCCTCAAGGACTCCTCGCTCGCCCCCGAGCTGGCCGCCGACTGACCGGGGGTCGGCCTCCGCGGGTTTCACCGGCCGGCTGGCGAAACCCGCACCTGTCGGCCGGCACACGGGCCGACAGGTGCGGGTCCGGGCCGACAGGCTCGGTCCAGGGCGGTCCTCGAGCCGGCGGATCGCGGCGTACGGCGGGCGCGCCGGGTCGGGTCGGGGCCGGGGGCCCGGGGGTGGACGTCATGCGGAGGATGGATGCGCATCCACAGGGCGCATGACGTCCCGGGGCGGGCGCGCGGGGCCAGGGTGGGACGTCATGCGGAGGGTGGATGCGCATCCACAGGGCGTATGACGTCCGGGGGCGGGCGGGCGCCGTAACCGAGCGGGCACAGTGCTCGCCGGCGGCACCTGCTCCCGTGCGGATCCGCCCTGCCACGCGCCGCGCCCGGGACGACGGGGCGCTGTGGCGCTGGTGTGCCCGTTCGGCTACGACGCCTTGCCCCGGGTGCGGCCCGCCGCGCCGGCCCTCGGCCCTGCGGGTGAGCCCCACGGGGCGGGGGAGTGGTGGAGTGGGTGGTCGCCCACGAGGTGGTCCGGCCGGTGAGCCAGCCGCGCTGTCCGGTCGCCGGGTCGACCGGACCGCTGGTCCGCGTCGCCGGCCCGCGTCACCGGCCCGCGTCACCGGCCCGCGTCACCGGCCCGCGTCACCGGCCCGGGCCGCCGCATCCGTGGACCGCCCCCGCACCACCCCCTGCCCGTCAGAGATCCCCAGGAGCCGCCCGGTGCCCGCGACCATCGTCGACCTCGGCCGTCGCCGCCACTACGGCGCGTTCTACGGCCTCGACCCGGTCCCCACCGACCGCCCGCTGCTGCTCCTGCTCGGCAACTGCCAGGCCGAGTCGCTGCGGCTGCTCCTCGACCCCGCCGCCGAGCCCCTCGACCAGCCTGCCGGCCCTGCGGCCACCGACCCGCCGACCGACCCGCCTGCCGATCTGCGAGGCGCCCACCCCACCGCCCCAGGCCTCACCCGCTCCGCGGTCCTGCGCGGCGCCCACCCGACACGGCCCACGAGCGACGTCGTGAGCGTGCGGGTGCCGCCGATCCACGAGCTCACCGCCGACGACCTGCCCCACCTCGACGCGCTGCTCGAGCGCGCCGACCTCCTCGTGGCCCAGCCGACCCGCGCCGACTACCGCGACCTGCCGCTCGGCACCGAGCAGGTGCTCGCCCGCGCCCGCGCCGACCTGCGCACGGCCCTGGTGTCGAGCGTGCGGTACGCCGGGCTCCACCCCTTCCACGTCGTCGTCCACCCGCCCGAGCTCGACGGGGTGGTGCCCCCGGTGGTGGCCTACCACGACCTGCGCGCCGTCGTGCTGGCCGCGCGCGGGCACACCGACCCGGGCGCCGACGGCAGCCGCCTCGACGCCCTGCTCGGCGACCTCCCCCCGCTCACCGCCGACGCCGTGCGGGCGGTGGGCGACGACTCGGGCGCCGAGCTGCGCCGTCGCCAGCAGCAACACGGCGGCGTCGCGGTGGCCGACCTGCTCGACGACCCGGCGGTCGACGACATGCGCACGGTCAACCACCCCGGTCCGCGGGTCCTGGCCGGGGTCGCCCGGCGGGTGCGCGCCTCGCTGGGTCTGGCTCCGCTGGAGGTCGACCCGGGCCGCCCGTTGCTCGACGACGTGCACGCGCCGGTGCACCCGGCGGTGGCCGCCGTACGCCGTCCGGCCGACGGCCCCGCACCCTCGCCCGACCACTGGCGGGTCGGGGGCCGGTCGGTCGCCGAGCGGGAGGTGCTGGCGGCGCAGCTGGCCTGGTACGCCGACCACCCGGCCATGGTCCGCGAGGCCCTCGCCCGCCACGGCCGCACCCTCGACCACCTCGGGCTCGCCCCGTGACCCGCGACCTGACCCGCGACCTGACCCGCGACGCCGGGACCGGTGGTGCGCCTCCCGGACCCACCTCCGGCGA
Organism: Nocardioides sp. Leaf285; assembly: GCF_001422955.1. NCBI lineage: Bacteria > Bacillati > Actinomycetota > Actinomycetes > Propionibacteriales > Nocardioidaceae > Nocardioides > Nocardioides sp. Leaf285. The sequence goes on from NZ_LMNH01000002.1 coordinate 15,679, forward strand.
CGCCCGGGCCGTCGGTCCGTCGACCGTCGGCCCCGGTGCTGATCCCTCCGGTGCCGATCACTCCGGTCGCCCCCAGGCCGACCGCACCGGGACCGATCGCCCCGACCCGGCCGAGACCCGTCGCCGGGCGGCGCTCCCGCTGCACCTGGTGCACGACGACGCGCGCCACGGGGTGGCGCTCTACGCCCGTCAGGTCGCCGAGGCGCTGGGCGCCCGGGTGCTCGTCGGCACCCCGGCCGACGCCGTCGCCGAGGCGCGTCGCACCGGCGCGGATTCGGTGCACGTGCACTGGACCGACCGGCTCTTCGGCGACTCGTCCGCGGAGTCGGCGGCGGCCGTGGTGGCGCTGGCCGCGCAGGTGCCGACGACACTGACGTTGCACGACGTGCCCCAGCCGTGGGCGGGCGAGGACCGCGCCGCGGCGTACGCCGAGGTCGTGCGCGGCGTGCGCACCTGGGCGGTCAACAGCCACCACGAGGCCGACCTGCTCGCGGGCGTGCTCGACCGGGTGCCCGGGGCGTCCGCTCCCGGGGCGCTGCGCTCGACCGTGGTGCACCTGCCCGTCGTGCCGCTCGACCCGGTCGATCCCGCCGATGCCGCGAGCGCAGCGGAGCCCGGCGACGGCGCCGTGCCGGAGGCCCCGGCGGGGCGCGTGCGCCTCGCGCTGCTGGGCTTCGTCTACCCCGACAAGGGCCACCGCGAGCTCGTGCGCGCGGCCTCGGCGCTGGCCGAGGAGGGGCACGACGTCGAGGTCGTCGCCCTCGGGGCGCCGGTGGCCGGCCACGACGACCTGCTCGACGAGCTCGCCGCGCGTGCCCGCACCGGCGGGGTGGGCTGGCGGGTCACCGGCTACCTCGGCGACGCCGACCTCGCAGAGTGGATGCGTGCCGTCGACGTGCCGGTCACCGGCCACCGCCACGTCTCGGCGTCGGGGTCGATGAACTCCTGGCTCGCCGCCGGCCGCCGCCCGCTCGCGCTCGACGGGCCCTACGTGCGCGAGGTCGACGCCCTGCGCCCCGGCGGCTTCCGGCTCTACGACGACGACTCGCTGGTCGACGAGCTGCGTGCCGCCCTGGCCGACCCCTCCCGCACCCGCGCCGCGGCCGACGACCTGCGCCCCCTGCTGAGCGACACCGCGCGGACCTACGCCGCCTGGTGGGCCGGCGTGCACCGCGCCCTGCCCCACCCGCCGCAGCCGGTGCTCGAGCCGTGGTGACGGGAGGCCGTCGTGCGGCCCAGCGGACCGGCCCGCTGGCCGGCCCCGTCGACCTGCCGGGCCTCGAGGTCGCGCCGCCCGGCGTCCTGCCCGTGCCGGGAAACCGGTGGGACCTCGCGCTCGCGGTCGCTCCCGCCGACGCCCGCGAACCCACCCCCGTCCACGACCCCGCCGACGCCCGCGACCCTGCCGGCACCTGCGACTCCGCTGCCGCCCACTCCGGCGCCCACTCCGGCGCCCACTCCGCCGCCCACTCCGGCGCCCACTCCGACGCCCACTCCGGCGCCCACTCCGGCGCCCACTCCGCCGCCCACTCCGACGCCCACTCCGACGCCCACTCCGACGCCCGATCCGCCGCCCACTTCGACGCCCACTCCGACGCCCCCGCCCGCGGCGGCCCGCCGTCGGTGACGGTGGTCGTCACCCACTTCGAGCAGCCCCGCGAGCTGGCCCGCACCTTGCACGCGCTCACCCGCCAGACCGGCGCGGGCACGACCTGGCGCGACGTCGAGGTGGTGGTCGCCGACGACGGCTCGCGCGAGGCGCCGGCGGTGCCCGACGGCGTACGGCTCGTGCGCCAGGCCGATCGCGGCTTCCGCGCCGGCGCCGCGCGCAACCTCGGCGCCGCGGCCGGCCGCGGCGAGGTGCTGGTCTTCCTCGACGCCGACACCACCCCCGAGCCGGGCTTCCTCACCGCGATGGTGAGGCTGCCCGCCTGCTGCCCCGAGGCGCTGGTCGTGGGCCGCCGCCGCCACGCCGACCTCGCCGCCACCGACCCCGCGACGCCGGTGGAGCAGGTCGGTCCGCAACGCGAGCTGCCCGCCCCCGCGTGGCTCGACGACGCCTACACCGCCAGCCGCGACCTGCTCGACGCCGACGAGCGCTCCTACCGCTTCGTCATCGCGGCGGTGCTGGCGTGCAGTCGCTGGCTCTTCGAGGGTCTCGGCGGCTTCGACGAGACCTTCCGCGCCTACGGCGGCGAGGACTGGGAGCTCGCGGCCCGCGTGTGGCGCCACGGCGGGCTGCTCGCCCACGCCCCCGACGCGGTGGCCTGGCACGACGGACCCGACTGGGCCGGTCGCGACGAGGTCGAGCGTCGCGCCCGCAAGCTCGACGAGACCCTCGCCGTGGCGCGCCGCCTCGACGGCCCCGGCGCCACCACCACCGGCCTGCGGCTCGGCCCGCCCGACCCGGTGGTCGTCGTGGCCGAGGGCCTCGACCCCACCGGCGTCGCCGTTTGCGTCGACAGCCTGCTCGCCGCGCTCCCGCGGGCCCGGGTGCACCTCTCCCGCGCCGACCACGCCCGGCTGGGCGGCGCCGACGACCGGCTGCGGCTGGGCCGCCCCGACCTGCGCACCGCCTCCCGCCTGCTCGAGGTACGCCGACCCGTGCGCGGCCCCGCCGCGGGCTGGCGGGCGGTGCTCGACGCCGTCGGCGGCGTCGACGCCCCCGGGGCGGTCGGGGTGGGCGGGGAGGGCGCGTCGGGCGACGGTCCCGGCGACGGTGCCGCGGAGTGGCTGCGGCTCACCGACCTGCGCACGGTGCGCCGCCGGCGACGCTGGGCCCGAGCCGGGGCCGAGGGCGTGGACGCGCTCTTCGGCGAGACCACCCTGACCGGCCTCGACCTGCGGCCGGTCGCCCCCGACGCCTCGCTCGAGTCCTACCTCGGCGGCTGGGGCTGACCGAGCGGCCCGCTCACCGGCCGCCGGCACGCGTCGGTGGTGCCGGGACGGGCTCGGTGGCCCGCCCCGCGCTCAGACGTCATGCGCACGGTGGATGCGCATCCACGTCCCGCATGACGTCTCGACCGGTCCCCTCAGCCGCGGTCGCCGGGACGGGCTCGGTGGCCCGCCCCGCGCTCCGACGTCATGCGCACGGTGGATGCGCATCCACGTCTCGTATGACGTCTCGACCGGTCCCCTCAGCCGCGGTCGCCGGGACGGGCTCGGTGGCCCGCCCCGCGCTCCGACGTCATGCGCATGGTGGATGCGCATCCACGTCTCGTATGACGTCTCGACCGGCCCCGTCAGCCGCGGTCGCCGGGGCTCCCGCGGTGGCCCGCCCCGCGCTCCGACGTCATGCGCAGGGTGGATGCACATCCACGTCTCGTATGACGTCTCGACCGGCCCCGTCGGCCCCGCGCCGGGGCTCCCACCCCGACCACCGGGTGGTGCGGGTCAGGCGCGGGCCCAGCCGCCGTCGACCCGGCGGACCAGGCCGCGGGCCTCGAAGGCCTCGAGCCAGCCCTCCATGGGCCAGCGGCCCCACCGGCGGGCGAAGAGGGCACCGTTGCGCAGGATGTCGTCGACGTGCTGCACCGGGGGGTCGGTGGTGGGGTGGTGCTGGTGGTAGGCGCGGGCGCCGCCGACCCAGCCGAGCCCGACGCCCGCGGCGGCGACCTGGTGACCGAAGTCGGTGTCCTCGCCGCCGTAGCCGACGTACTCCTCGCAGAACGCGCCGGCGCGGGTCCACGCCTCGCGCGAGAGCGCGAACGACAGCGACCAGAAGAGGTCGGGCCGCCCGCCCACGTGCTCCTCGCCGGGCGCGGGGTCGGGGCGAGCGGGGTGGGGGTCGTCGAGCGCGGGCAGCCGGGCGAGGTCGTAGCCGCCGGGCGAGGGCGGGAGGTAGGTGACCGGGCCCGACCAAACCGCGTCGGGGCGGCGCAGCGCGACGTCGGCGTAGGACGCGACGAGGTCGTGGCCGGCCAGGCAGTCGACGTCGAGCGCGACCACGACGTCGGCGCCGGAGCGGAAGGCGTCCTCGATGCCGCGGTTGCGGGCCCGGGCGAGCGGCAGGCCGACCGCGTCGCGACCGACGCGCTCCACGCGGCGGCGCAGGCCACCGACCGTGGCGGGCTCGAGGGACGGGTCGTCCATGGCGACGACGAGGTAGTCGTCGGGCACCCGGCCGCCCGCGGCCAGCGAGCGGTGCTGGGCGGCGAGGTGGTCGCCCCGGCCGTGGGCGATGGTCGTGACGGCGACCCGGGTCACGCGGGAGCCCCCGTCACCAGGTCGGCGAAGCGCTCGGCGGTGTCGGTCGGGCACCAGCCGGCCCACCCCTCGCCGTCGAGGGCGGCCACGGCCTCCAGGCGCGCGGCCCAGCCGTCGGCGGGCAGGTGCGGCTCGACCACGACCGGCCAGGGTCCGGCGGCGAGGGCCTCGCCGGTGCAGCGCTGCTCGTCGTGGGGGCGGTCCTGGGGCACGACCACGGCCGGGCGGCGCAGCGTGGCCACCTCCGCCACCGCGTTCTGCCCGGCGTGGGTGACCACCACCTCGGCCTCCGCCAGCAGGGCGGTCGGGTCGGGCACCCAGGCGCCGTGGGCCCCGCCGAGCACGGTCCAGCGCCAGCCGGGCGTCTGGGCGCGGGCGAGGTCGAGCACGTCGGCGCCGACGGTGTCGCCGCCGGCGCCCAGCAGCACCACGACGGAGCGCTCGCGCCCCGGCGTACGACGCTCGGGTGCCTCGGCGGCCGGCGGGGCTGTGAGCCGGGAGAGCCCGCCGACGGCGTGGAGCCGCTCGAGCACGGTGTCGGGCACGTCGCGGAGCATGCCGGGCCCGCCCGGCGCCCCGGTGGCGACGGCCGGCCAGAAGCCGACCAGCTGGTCGCACACGTCGAGGCCGAGCAGGTGGGCGGCGTCGCCGCGGCGCCCGGGCAGGACGACGCCGGTGACGGGCACGCCGTGCAGCCGGGCCAGCAGCGCGACCTCGACCGAGACGTCGACGACCACGCGGTCGGGCACGGCCTCCTCGATCCACCGCGAGACCTGGGCCGAGCGTCGGCGCAGGCCGCCGTCGTGGCGCGGCACCCAGTGCAGGCGGCCGCCGGCGCTCACGTCGAGGGCCTGGGAGCCCTCGTCGTCGCGGTCGAGGCGCACCCACGGCCCGGGCCAGGCCTCGGGCGCCGGCAGCGACGACAGTCCGGTGACCTCGACGCCGCGTGCGTGCAGCACCCGGGCGAGGCCGGTGGCGCGGTGGAGGTGGCCCTTGCCGTGGTGGTGGACGTAGTAGCCGATCATGCGGCGTCCCGGAGCCGGCCGAGGGAGCGGTAGAGCCGCTCGTACTCGTCGACCATGCGCCGCAGCGAGCAGTGCTGCACGGCGTGGCGTCGCACCGCGCCCCGGTCGCGCCCGAGCGCGGCGGTGACCGCGACGGCGAGCGCCTCGACGTCCCCGCCGGGGGCGAGGGCGCCGGCCTCGTCGGCGACGACCTCGCGCAGCGCGCCGCGGTCGTAGGCCGCCACGGGGGTGCCGCAGGCCATCGCCTCGGCGGCGACCAGGCCGTAGGGCTCGTCCCAGGCGGGGGTGACCAGCGCGACCGAGGCCCGGCCGAGCAGGCGGGTGAGCGCCTTGTGGTCGAGGTGGCCCACGTGCACCGCCTGGCGACCCAGGCGCGGGGCGATCTCGCGCTCGAAGTAGGCCTCGTCGGGCACGGGTCCGGCGAGCACCAGCGGGATGCCGGCCAGCCGGCAGGCGTCGATGGCCTCGTGGGGCGCCTTCTCGGCGACCAGCCGGCCCGACCACACCGCGGGCCCGCCGCCGGGGCCGGGGGTCCAGCGGTCGACGTCGACGCCGTTGAGGATCGGCACCGCCGGGGCCAGGTGGGCCCAGGCGCGCGAGGTGTGCTCGGAGACCGCGGCGAAGGAGCTGCTGGCCGGCGACAGCGCCACGGCCGACTCCAGCCACGGCACGGGCGGGGTGTGCAGGGTGGTCACCAGGGGCACGTCGACGGTGTGGGCCATCGCCACGGGCAGGTGGTGGAGGCTGTTGTTGTGCACGACGTCGAAGCGGGTCGAGGCGTCGCGAGCGAGGTCGAGCATCAGCCCGAGGTAGGCGTGGTGCTCGGCCATCCACCGCCGCGGCGGGGCGTTGACGTCGGCCTCGGCCGCCGGCGACGGCACGAAGCGGGGCACGTCGAGCTCGGTGACGTCGAGCGCGGGGTCGCTGCCGGGGGCCGCGAAGAGCGACACCTCGTGGCCGCGGCGCAGCAGCTCGCGCGCCAGCTGGTGGGTCATGGCCTCCAGCCCGCCCGCGAAGGGCTCGCCGATCGGGTAGAGGCTCGAGGCGACCAGGCAGATGCGGAGCCGGTCCCTCACGAGACCCCTCGTGCGGCGGCGACCAGCGAGCGGTAGAGCTCCAGGTGGGTGGCGGCGCCGGCGTCGCGCTGACGACGGCGCTCCTCGATGGTGGCCCCGAAGCGCGGGCGCTCGTCGTGGGCGCGGCGCACCGCGGCGGCCAGCGAGTCGGCGTCGACGCCGTGCTCGTCGGCGGCGTACGACAGCACCGGACCCTGCTCGGCGAAGTAGCCGCAGGTCGGGGCGAGCACGGTCGTGCCGAGGTCGCGGCAGGCCTCCAGCCAGCCCGAGTGGGTGCCGAAGCGGTAGGGCAGGACGGAGGCGTCGAGGGAGCCCAGGTGGCGCCACAGCGCGTCGTCGGGGAGGTAGTCGTGGACCTCGAGGTCGACCAGCCCGGCGCGCGCGGCGTCCTGCACGTAGGCCGCGAGCGCCGCGTCGTGGCGCACGAAGCCGGGGTCCATGACGTCGTGGTGGGCGTTGACCTGGAGCACGGCGTCGGGCAGCGCGGCCACGGTCTCGACCAGGATCGGCAGCACCGCCATCGGGTCCATGCTCGCGCGCAGGCTCTTGAGGTGCAGCCCGATCCGGAAGGCGCCGGTGCGCCGGCGCGCGCGGCAGTCCTGGGCCACGCCCATGGTGTCGGTGTCGACGACGTGGGGGTGCGGCACCACCACGGCCTCGACGCCCCAGCGCGCGCGGATCTCCGCGGCGGCGCCGGGGGTGAGGGTGACGACCGCGTCGGCGGCCGGCACGAGCACGTCGAGCTGGGCGTCGTGGGCCGCGCGGTCGAGGTGGTGGGGGTTGCGCAGGTCGTGGGCGGTGTAGACGAGCGGCGTACGTCGTCTCCGCAGGGCCGCGACCAGGCGCTCCAGCTCGGCGGGCTCGCGCGCGTCGAAGCCGAACTGCAGGTGGTAGACGTCGAAGGCGTCGGGCGCGGCCCGCTCGACCCACTCCGGGTCGAGCATGACCGGGGGCCACCACCGCTCCTCCGCGACCCGCGAGGGGTCGTCGGGGTGCGGGTCGGGGAGTCGCTCGACGGCGCCGAGGCCGTCCTCGCGGTCGAGGTGGCGCACGTAGACGTGGCCCGAAGGCACCGAGGCGACGCGCAGGGTGCGCGCGCCCGCCCGGTCCGGCGTGCCCGCCCCGCCCGGCGCCGGGGCGCCGGCGGAGGGGCGGGGGGCCACGTCGAGGGTCACGACAGGCGCTCCAGGCGCTCCTCGAGGCTGGAGGCGACCTTGTCGGCCAGGACCTTCAGGGCGGCCGGGAGCACCGGGGTGGCCAGCTTGGCGGCGCCCTGCGGCTCGAACTCCGCGTGGTAGGTCACCGCGGTGCCGGTCGTGCCGTCCTCGAGGGCGGTCGTGGCGAAGGTCAGGGTGTCGCGCAGCTGCACCGACCCGGCGTCGCCGGTGAGCACCAGGCGCTCCTGCTCGACGCGCTCCACGACGGTGTACTCCACCTCCTGCTCGGAGCCGAGGAAGGACGAGACGTTGTGGTAGATCGTGCCGACCCCGCCGTCGCCGGAGGTGCGGGTGGTGCGCTGCGTGGGCGGGTCCCACTCCTCGGTGGAGGTGAAGTCGGAAAGGTAGTCCCAGACCCGCGGGAGGGGGGTGTGGGTGGTGACGGTGCGCTCGACGCTGGGCACGGCGGAGTCCTTCGGTTGTCGGACCTCCGTTCTACGGCCCCCCGCCTCCGGAGCGCTCCATCCCTGCGGGGGGAGCCGGTGGGGTGAGGCCGCCTCACCCCTTGGACCAGGTCTCGCGCGAGCCCCTGTCGGGCCCCGTCGGCGGCCGTCATGGTGGCAGGGCGGCCCCGCCGCCGGCGCCCGTCGGGCGCGGGTGCGGCGGGCGCGCAGAGCGACCAGGAGGTCGAGCATGAGCAGATCCACAGCACCCACCACACCTCGCGTGGCCGTGGTCACCGGAGGCACCGCCGGCGTCGGACGCGCGGTGGTCCGCGAGCTCGCCGGGGCCGGCTACGACGTCGCCGTCCTCGCCCGCGGCGAGGCGGGGCTGGCCGCGACCGCCCGCGACGTAGAGGGCCTCGGGCGCCGTTGCCTGCCGCTGCAGGTCGACGTGGCCGACGGCGAGGCCGTCGAGGCCGCCACCGACCGGGTGGAGGCCGAGCTCGGCGAGATCGACGTGTGGGTCAACAACGCCTTCGTCGGCGCCCTGTCGTACTTCTGGGACACCACGCCCGAGGAGCACCGGCGGCTCACCGACGTCACCTACCACGGCCAGGTGCACGGGCTGCGGGCCGCGCTGCGCGTGATGCGGCCCCGCGACCGCGGGTCGGTGGTCAACGTCTCCTCGGCGATGGCCTACCGCTCGATCCCGCTCCAGGCCGCCTACTGCGGCGCCAAGCACGCGGTGAAGGGCCTGACGGAGTCGGTGCACACCGAGCTGCTCGCCACGGGCAGCGCCGTGCGCGTCTCGCTGGTGACCCTGCCGGGCCTGAACACCCCGCAGTTCACCTGGAACCTCAACCGCATGGCCGGCCGTCCGATGCCGGTGCCGCCGATCCTCGAGCCCGAGGTGGCCGCCCGGGCCATCCGGCACGTCGCCGAGCACCCCCGCCGCAACGCCTGGGTCGGCATCGCCGCGGTCTACACCGTGCTGGGCAACCGCCTCGCCCCGGCGTTCATGGACCGCTACCTCGCCCGCACCGGCGTGGACTCCCAGCAGACCGAGCAGGAGACGCCGCGGCTGGGCTCCAACGTCTTCGAGCCCCGCGACGCCGAGCGCGACCAGGGCGCCCGGGGCCCCTTCTCCGACCAGTCGGGCCAGCGCGACCCGGTCTCGGCGATCGGCCGCCACCGACGCGCCCTCACCGGCGTCGTCGGCGCCGGGGTGCTCGCCGGGCTGACCGGTGGTGCGCTCCGGGCGGTGCGCCGGTGAGCGCCGGTGAGCGACGGCGGGCGGACCGGCCCGTCGACCGGAGGGCCGGCCGCCTCTCGACCTAGACCGCGGGGTCGAGCCCGTGGCGGCGCACGTCGCGGGGGGTGCGGCCCCACCAGCGACGGCAGGCGCGGGTGAGCACGGCCTGCTCGGAGAGCCCGAGCAGGCCGGCGACCTGAGCGAGCGGGAGGTCGGTGGTGAGCAGGTAGCGCCGTGCCGCGGCCCGGCGGGCGTCGTCGAGGATCGCCGCGAAGGTCGTGTCCTCGGCGGCCAGGCGCCGCTGCAGGGTGCGGGGGTGCAGGTCGAGCAGGCGGGCCACCGCGCCGACCTCGGGGCTGGCCGTGCCGAGCAGCTGGTCGACCGCGCCGCGCACGCGCGGGGCCACGCGGTCGCCGTCCACCGGGGCCTGGCGGTCGAGGAAGTCGAGGGCCATCCGGCGCACGGACTCGTCGCGGCCGGTGAGCGGCAGGGCGCCCAGGCTGCTGGGCAGCCGCAGCAGCGCGGCGGGGCGGCCGAAGCGCACGCGCACCCCGAAGAAGTCCTCGTACGCCGCCCGGGGCGCGACCGGTCGCCCCGGCAGGTCGACGGTGCGCAGCCCGTAGCCGCCCCCGGCGAGCGAGCGGATGCTGCGGTGCAGGGAGCCCAGGCTGAGGTCGGTGCCCTGGCGGGGCGGGTCGACCCCCGGCGGGGTGACGTCGTAGCGCAGCGCCTCGACGCCGCGCACGCCGTCGGGGTCGGGCTCGAGGCTGATCCGCATGGCGGGGGCGTGGACGAAGAGGTAGCGCGAGGTGCACTCCATGGCCTCGGCCACGGTGGGGGAGTTCTCGATGGCCAGGGCCAGCGGGCCGAGCAGCGAGAGGTCCTGGCGGGCCGCGACCCGCAGGCCGAGGTCGGGCCGGTCGAGCTCGTGGGCGGCCAATTCGAGCACACCGGCCATGGCCAGGTCGGGCACCAGCAGGTCGTCGGCGTCGAGGGCGGCGGGGTCGAGGCGGGCCCGGCGGGCCAGGTCGTCGGCGTCGCCGCCCAGCTCCTCCACCACGGCGCGGAAGCCGCGCAGGCCGGCGGAGCGGATCACGGACATGTCGTCCAGGATCAAGGAACTGTCGCGTCAGATCAAGAACGGGCGCATCGAGCGGCGCACCATGGAGGTATGAGCGACACCGACACCCGTCCCAGCACCGCCGCAGGCACCGGCACCGGCACCGCCGGCGCGCGCCGGCCGCTGCCCGCGCACGTCGACGTCGTGGTGGTCGGCGCCGGCCTCTCCGGCATCGGCGCGGGCTACCGCCTGCAGACCGAGGTACCCGACCGCAGCTACCTCGTGCTCGAGTCGCGCGAGGCGATGGGCGGCACGTGGGACCTCTTCCGCTACCCCGGCATCCGCTCCGACTCCGACATGTTCACCCTGGGCTACCAGTTCAAGCCCTGGCGCGAGCCGAAGTCGATCGCCGACGGCCCCACGATCCTGCGCTACATCCGCGAGACCGCGGAGGAGTTCGGGATCGACGAGCACATCCGCTACGGCACCAAGGTGCTCGGCGCCGACTTCTCCACCGCCGAGGCGCGCTGGACGCTGACCCTGCTGCGCGACGGCGTCGAGACCACGATGACCTGCGACTTCCTCTACTCCTGCGCGGGCTACTACGACTACGACGAGACCTACACCCCCGACCTGCCGGGCCTGTCGGACTTCGGCGGCACCGTGGTGCACCCGCAGTTCTGGCCCGAGGACCTCGACTACTCCGGGCAGCGCGTGGTCGTCATCGGCTCCGGGGCCACCGCGGTCACGCTGGTGCCCTCGATGCTGCGCGACTCCACCGGCGACGAGGGCGTCGACGGATCCGGCGCCGCGGCCCACGTGACCATGCTGCAGCGCAGCCCCACCTGGATCTCCGCCGTGCCCAGCCGCGACACCAAGGCCGACTGGCTGCGCGAGCACCTGCCCGCCGACCTGGCCCACACCCTGATCCGCAGCAAGAACATCGCCTTCGGCACGGCCTTCTACCAGTTCTGCCGGCGCTACCCCGACCGCGCCCGCAAGCTCCTCACGGGCCTGGCCACCAAGGTCCTCGGCGACGAGCAGCTGGTCGCCGACCACTTCACGCCCTCCTACGACCCGTGGGACCAGCGCCTGTGCGCCATCCCGAGCGCCGACCTATTCAAGGCGATCAAGGGCGGTGACGCCGAGGTCGTCACCGACACCATCGACCGCTTCGTGCCCGAGGGCGTGCGGCTCAGCTCGGGCCGCGTGCTCGAGGCCGACGTCGTCGTCACCGCCACCGGCCTGCAGCTGCTGGCCTTCGGCGGGATCAGCCCGAAGGTCGACGGCGAGACCGTGCCGCTCTCGGAGCAGTTCGTCTGGCAGGGCGCCATGATGACCGGCGTGCCGAACTTCGCCGTCTGCATCGGCTACACCAACGCCTCCTGGACCCTGCGCGCCGACCTGTCGCACCGGCTGGTGTGCAAGGTGCTGCGCTGGATGGACGACCGCGACCTCGCCGCCGTCGAGCCCCACCCCGACCGCGAGCTCACCGAACGCCCGCTGCTCGACCTCGCCTCGGGCTACGTCCAGCGCTCCATCGGCGCCTTCCCGCGCCAGGGCGACAGCGGCCCGTGGCGGGTGCGGCAGAACTACGTGCTCGACTCGCTCACCACCCTGCGGGCCGACCTGCGCCGGACCCTGCGGACCACCCCGCGCTCCGCCGTACGCCGCGACGCGCAGCCGGTCGGAGCCGGCCGGTGAGCGCCCGCACGATGCGCGCCCAGCGCCTCGACACCCGCACCCTGACCTTCGAGGTCACCGACGTGCCCGTGCCGACCCCCGGCCCGGGCGAGGTGCTGGTGAAGGTCGCGTTCTGCGGCATCTGCCACTCCGACCTCAGCCTTCTCGACGGCACCTTCCCCGCCATGGGGCCGCCGGTGATCACCCAGGGCCACGAGGCCTCGGGCACCATCGCCGAGCTCGGCGCCGGCGTCGAGGGCTGGGCCGTCGGGGACCGGGTCGTGCCCGCCGCCGGCCGCCCGTGCGGTCGCTGCGCCTTCTGCCGGCGCTCCGACTTCAGCAGCTGCACCCAGCTCGCCCTCATGGCCTTCGCCTACGACGGCGCCTGGGCGGAGTACACCCTCGCCCAGGCCGGCGGGCTGACCCGGATCCCCGACAACGTCTCGATGGAGCAGGCCGCGATCCTCGCCGACGCCGTCTCCACGCCGTACGGCGCCGTCGTCCACACCGGCGACGTGCGCGTCGGGGAGTCGGTCGGGGTGTGGGGCGCCGGCGGCGTCGGCACCCACGTCGTGCAGCTGGCCCGCCTCGTCGGGGCCACCCCGATCGTGGCCGTCGACCTCGACGAGACCGTGCGCCAGCGCGCCCTCGACCTCGGCGCCGACCTCGCCCTGGACTCCCGTGACCCCGACCTGGCCGCGAAGATCGCCGAGGTCACCGGCGGGCAGATGCTCGACGTCGCCTTCGACGCGGTCGGCCTGAAGGTCACCTTCGACCAGGCCCTGGCCAGCCTCGGCTCGCGCGGGCGTCTGGTCGGTGTCGGCATGAGCGGCGAGGAGTGGTCGCTGGGCCCGAGCATGCTCTTCAACCTCAGCCGCAAGCAGGTGCGCGGCCACCTCGGCTACGACGTCTCCGACATCGGGGTCCTCGCCCGGCTCGTCTCCACCGGACGACTCGACCTGAGCCGCTCCATCAGCGGGATCGTGCCGCTGGAGGACGTCGCGGAGGGCATCCGGCTGCTCAAGGACCGCGAGGGCAGCCCCGTGCGGATCCTCGTGCAGCCCTAGGGTCCCCCGTCCGCGCACCACCTCCGGTCCCGCCGGTGTGGCTGCGCGTGGATCGTGCAATTGCGCGGTCGGTGTGCGTGGATCGCGCAATTGTGCGGGTCGTCGTTGGCCGGGCGAGTGGGTTTGCGCGGCTGGTGCAGCTCTGCCGGGTGGCGGATCGTCGAAGCGGCGCAAACCTTGAGCCGGCCCCTGATGTGCGGCAGCACCTGGGCCGTCCAGGAGGTGCGCAGCCGCGCGATTGCGCGGTTGGCGCGCGTGGATCGCGCAATTGCGCCAGCGGTGACCTCAGCCGGGGCCGCAGCCGCGCGGCCGAGGCGGCGCTGGGGCGGACTAGGGCGCGGGCCAGCCCAGCAGCTCGGCCATCTGGGCGGGCAGCTCGCGGGCGGCGAAGGGCTTGGCGATGACGCCCCGCACACCGGGGGCGTCGTCGACCTGGGCCTTGGCCGTCAGCAGCACGACCGGGATGTGGCGGGTGGTCTCGTCGGCGGCGAGGGCGGCCGTCGCCTCGAGGCCGTTCATGCCCGGCATCATCATGTCCATCAGGACGGCGTCGGGCTGGTGGGCGCGGGCGACCTCGACGGCCTCGGCGCCGCTGGCGGCGGTGAGCACGCTCCAGCCGGCGATGATCTCCAGGGTCATCTGGACGACCTCGCGGATCGCCTCGTCGTCGTCGGTGACCAGGATCGTGGGGGCGGACACGCGGGTACCTCCGAGAGCAGGAGGAGCCAGGCTAGTCGCGCACGGCCGCCAGCGCGGGCCTTCCGCCACTTCTTTGCTTGGGGCCGTGGAAGGTGCCGGCGTAGTAGGTCTGCAGGTCCACCGGCTCGATGCTGACCTCGGCCAGCCGGGAGAGGAGCCGGCCCGCGTTGCCGCTGAGCCGGCGGTCGTCGTTGAACGCGCAGATGTCCCAGGCGGCCACGGCCCGCTCGGCCACCATCAGCGCCGCCATCTCCTCGATGATGGCGTGGAAGACCCGCGCACTGCGGTGGGTCGGCGCGACCAGGGTGAAGCCGAGGTAGTAGACCGCGCCGCGGGCGGCGTGGTCGGGGAAGCGCTCGGCCAGGAAGCCCGGGCTGATCCACGGCACGGTGTCGAGGTCGTCGGTCAGGGTGGCCATGCCCACCGCCTCGCCGGCCTCGTCCCAGGCCAGCCACTTCTGCACGCGCGGGTCGACCATCTCGGCGTGGAACTCCTCCTCGTGCAGCAGCTGGCGCGCCGCGGCGAGGGTCTCGAGCTCGCTGAAGGTGTCGCGGTAGAGCCGGTAGTAGCGCTGGGAGGTCGCCTCGTCGACCTCCTTCTCGACCGTGATCGTCAGCCCCGGGCGCACGCGCCCGACCGGCCGCGTCGCCGGCGCCGCCGCGAAGGCGGCGGCCCGCGCCCGGCCCTCGGTCGGCTCGGGTCGGGCGGCGAGCGGCGTCGCGGCCACGCCGTCGTGCCGGCCCGCCGGTGCAGCCGTGCCCGGGTCGACCCCGGGCGCGCCGGTGCCCGGGGTGCTGCCGCTCCCGCCGCCGACGCCCGGCGGGACCGTCGGAGCGGTCGCGACGGTCGGGGCGACGCCGGACGGGCGGCCCGCGGGGGCCGAGGAGGCCGTGGGAGCGAGCGGGCCGGTGACGGCGGCGGGGTCGAACCACGACGAGACGCGGTAGGCCGCGAGGACGACCGCGCACGCGGGCAGGTCGACGCAGGTCACCGACGCGACGGCCGTCTGCACGGCGCCGTAGTGGCCGCGGCGGGTCGCCTTCATGTCGGCCAGGCTGAGCTCGATCTGCTCCAGCACCGACTCCTCGGTGGGGCCGTGGTGCTCCACGAACAGCCCGGCTCCCTCGGCGTCGACGCACCACCCCAGCCCGGCCCAGCCGGTCTCGCCGGGCCGCTCGGCGTAGGCCTCGGCGCGCACGCAGAACAGCACGTCGCCGTGGCCCCCGGGCAGGTCGGCGCCGACCTGGCGCACGCGGGAGCCGGGCGGGATCACCGAGGAGAGGGTGACGAGGTTGAAGTCGGCGACGCCGGCGCCCTGGAGCGCGGCGTCGAAGGCCGACAGCGGGGTGCGGCCCGACCCCGATCCCGTGCGCACCGTGATGTCGAGGGTCTGCGCCGCCTCGCCGGAGCGTCCTGCGCGCAGTGTCGTGTCGTGGCCCATGCGTCTCCCGTCGACCGCTGCGGTCCCCGCCGCACGCGTCGACGACCCGCGTGCGCCACCGTCCCGGCCCGGGGCGACGTCGTGCCGTCATCGGAATTATGTACGCCGCGCTCTCCCGCGCACCGACCGGCCCCCGTCGATCGGCGCGCCGGCACCCCCCGGACGGGCCATGCCCCGCTGCCCGATCGGCCCCCCGGGTGCCCGGCCGCTGCGACGTGTCGGGGTCGGACGGGCACAGGGGCGCGCGACGTCGGGCGAGCGGGCCGGGCGGCCTGCCGTGGCGGGGGTCGGCGGGTCGGGGGGTCGGCCGCGGCGACTGTGCCCGTCCGACTCCGTGCCACCCCCCGCGCGCGGCGGCGGTCCGGCGGTGGACCCGGGGGAGCGGCGGTCCGGCGGTGGACCGGGGGAGCGGCGGACCGGGGTGCGGGGAGGGTCAGGCGGCGGGCAGGGTGAAGAACACCGACGTGCCGACGCCGACCTCGCTCTCGATCCAGATCCGCCCGCCGTGGCGGGTGACGATCTGGCGGCTGATGGTCAGGCCGAGACCGGTGCCGCCCTTCTCGCGGGTGTCGGAGGAGTCGACCTGCTCGAAGCGCTCGAAGACGCTGCTCAGCATGTCGGCGGGGATGCCGCGACCGTGGTCGCGCACCTCGAACAGCACCTGCGGCCCCGCGACCACCGCGCCGGCCTCGGCCGCCCGGCCCGCGGCGGCGGTGTCCGTGGCGGTGGCGGTGGTGGTGGCGGTGGGACCGGACTCGAGGGTGACCACGGAGCCGGGCTCGGAGAACTTGCAGGCGTTGCCGATGAGGTTGGTGAGGGTCTGCATCACCTGGTCGGCGTCGGCGTGCACGACGCCGTCGGCGCGACCGACCTCGATGCCGACGCCGAGCGACCCGGCCATGCCCTCGATCTGGCGGGCGGCGGCCTCGAGCAGGTCGCGGGCAGGTTGGGCGGTGTGGGAGCGGGTGGCCTCGCCGGTCTCGAGCCGCTCGAGGTCGAGCAGGTCGTTGATCAGCCGGGAGAGGCGCTCGCTGCTCTCCAGCGCGACGGTGACCATGCGGGTCGCGCCGGCCGACAGCGGACCGAGGTGGCCGTCGGCGACCATCTCCAGGGAGGCCCGGATGGAGGTCAGCGGGGTGCGCAGCTCGTGGCTGACGACGGAGAGGAACTCGTCCTTGATCCGGTCGACCTCGCGGCGCTGGGTGACGTCGCGGAAGACGATGACCCCGCCCAGCACCTCGTCGTCGTCGATGAGCGGCGCCGCGGTCATGTCGGCGGGGAAGGTCGAGCCGTCGGCGCGGCGCAGCAGCTCGTCGTCGGCCACCTGCACCTGCCCGGTGCTCATCGCCGCGAAGACCGGGCACTCCTCCCACGGCACGAGGCGTCCCTCGACGGTGGTGGCGTGCAGCACCGGGTGGGCCGGTCGTCCCTCCAGCTCGGCCAGGGTGTAGCCGAGGGCCTCGCCGGCCGAGGGGTTGAGGAAGGTGACGCGTCCGTCGCGGTCGACGCCGTAGATGCCGTCGCCGACGGAGTCGAGGAGCAGCTCGTTCTGCCGGGCCAGCTGGCGCAGGTGCTCGGTCTGCTCGGCCACCCGCCGCTCGAGCCCGCGCCGCAGGGCGGCGTTGTCGGCGGTGAGCAGGACCTGCCGCACCCCGGCGGCGACGATCAGCACGAGCCACGCCACCGCCTGGGCGCCGTTGGGGTTGCGCGACTCCCCGAGGGTCACCTGCACCACGGCGGCGACGAGCAGCACCGCGAAGACCACCATCGTGCCGATCGACTCCGGCAGGCCCCGACCGGTGTCCTCGTCCTCGCTGGGCAGGGGGGCCCAGGCGGCCAGCCCGAAGAAGGCGTAGCCCGCGATCCAGCCGAGGTCGAGCACCGTGCCGAAGACGAAGCTGCCCTCGGCCGCGCGCACGGCGAAGGTCAGGTCGCCCACGGCGTAGAGCAGGAAGCCGGTGGCCACCAGGCCGAGCCCGAGGCGCTGCGAGCGCGAGACCCGCAGGAGCAGCAGCACCGCGACCGTGGCCAGCACGACGTCGAGCAGGGGCAGCAGCAGGGCGAGCGCTTGCGCTGCCGACCCGTCGCGCGCGGAGGAGTCGAGCAGCTGGGGGTAGACGAGGACGGAGACGATGAGCAGCAGCGCGCCGCCCGCGACCAGCCCGTCGAGGAACATCACGACCAGCTCGGCGCCGCGGCGTCGTGCGGTGGGGAAGGACAGCAGCCCGGCGGTGGCGATGAGCAGCGCCACCGCGAAGAGGCCGTCGCCCACGACGCTGGGGGAGGAGACGGGGTCCGACCCCATGGCCGCCGACCACGCGTTGCCGCTGATGGCCGTGACGCCGGCGATCGCCAGCAGCAGCCACGGCCGTCGGTCGCGGGGCGTCGTACGCCGAGCGCGCAGCGCCGCGCTGGCCGAGCCGAGCACACCCGCGGCGAGGAGCGCGACGGTCGTGACCGAGCCGCGCACGCCCATCGGCAGCCACGGCAGCAGCAGGAGGGTGGTCAGCACCAGCAGGCCCGCGACGACGACACGCGCGGTGTCGAAGTGCGTGCGCCCGAGCGCCGGCCCCCCCGAGTCCATGGCTCGACGCTATCAGCGCCGCCGCCCGGCGGGCGTCGTCCGATCGGGTCCGCCGGTGGTGGCCGTCCGGGTCCTCCCCGGGGGTGGTCCGGCTGCAGGTCCCGCCACGCCATCCTGGGCTCCGGGACGGCACCGTCGCCGTCCCGGGAGGGAGCACCATGATCACCAGCATCGTCTCGCGCGTCCTCGGACGCGGCCGCTCGACCGGCGCCACCACCGGTCGTCCCGTCGGGGGCACCGCCACGGGCGGCAGCCGCTCGCAGGACGAGGCCATCGGCCGCGGCGTGCGCAGCGTCCTCGGCAAGCTCACCGGCCGCCGCCGCTGACCTGCCGCTGACCTGCCGCCGACCCGCGGCACCCGTCGAGCCCCCCGCCCCGGCCCTGCCGGAGCGGGGGGCTCGGTCTGCTCCGCCGGTCTGCTCCGCCG
Source organism: Nocardioides sp. Leaf285 (assembly GCF_001422955.1). Taxonomy (NCBI): domain Bacteria; kingdom Bacillati; phylum Actinomycetota; class Actinomycetes; order Propionibacteriales; family Nocardioidaceae; genus Nocardioides; species Nocardioides sp. Leaf285. The sequence continues at coordinate 33,799 of NZ_LMNH01000002.1, forward strand.
GTCTGCTCCGCCGGTCTGCTCCGCCGGTCCGCTCCGCCGGTCCGCTCCGCCGGTCCGCTCCGCCGGTCCGCTCCGCCGGTCTGCTCGCGACCACGCCGGTCCCGATTCGCCCGCTCCCCGCCTGACTCCCGTCGGTGCTCGCCCTCGGCGCACCCGCTGGTCCCAGCAGCCTCCTGCGCCCCACCGGTCGGCCCGGACCCGCACCTGTCGGCCGACGCGTGGGCCGACAGGTGCGGGTTTCGCCAGCCGGCCGGTGAAACCCGCAGACCCCCCTGCTCCCCAGCCTCCCCACAGCCGGTCCGGGGACCACTGCTGGGCAGGTGCGGTAGGCAGGAGGGCAGCCCACGACCACCGACCCAGGAGCGCCATGGCGACCCGCCTCACCGTGACCAGCGCCGAGACCACGCCGAGCGGCCTGCGCCGCGTGTGGTTCCGCAGCGACGACCTCTCGGCCTTCGCCGACAGCCACCACACCGACCGCTACGTCAAGCTCGTCCTGCCCCGCCCGGGCGTCGCCTACCCCGCGCCGCTGGAGGAGCTCGACCTGCGGGCGCTGCGCACCACGATGGCCCCCGAGGACCTGCCGGTCGTGCGCACCTACACCGCGCTCTTCCCCGACTTCGTCGCCGGCACGCTGGCCATCGACTTCGTGGTGCACGGCGACGAGGGCGTCGCGGGGCCGTGGGCCGCCTCGGCCGCGCCGGGCGACACGCTGGTGGTCAACGGCCCGGGCGGTGCCTGGTCGCCCGACCCCACCGCCGACTGGCACCTGCTCGTCGGCGACGAGTCGGCGCTGCCGGCGGTGACCGCCGCGCTGGCCGTGCTGCCGCCCGACGCGGGCGTGCGGATCGTCGTGCTCGTGGAGTCGCCCGCGCACGCTCCCCGGCTGGATCCCGGCGAGCACGGCGAGCTGGTCGTGGCGCACCGCAGCGACGGCGGCACCCTCGAGGCCGCGGTGCGCTCCCTCGACTGGCCGCCCGGGCGGGTCAGTGCCTTCGTGCACGGCGAGGCGGGCGAGGTGATGCGTCGCCTGCGCCCCCACCTGCTCGGCGAGCGCGGCGTCGACCGCGCCGACCTGTCGATCTCCGGCTACTGGCGCCGGGGCCGCACCGAGGAGGGCTTCCGCGAGTGGAAGCAGGCCCAGCCGCGCGACTGACACGGCCCGGCGGGGCCTGACGCGCGGATCGCACGCACGGTCTGCGTGCGATCCGCGCGCCACGCCTGCCCGGCACCGGCACCGGCGCCGGCGGCGCGCACCGGCGGCGCGGATCGGGGTCAGGCGCCGGGGTCAGGCGGTGGGGTCGAGGTGGGCGCGCAGGGTGAGCATCGCGGCGTCGACCAGGTCGGGCAGCGAGCGGGCGGGGTCGTCGAGCCACACGTCGTACGCCGCGAGCGCGAGGGCGAGGCTGACCTGGCCCACGGTCTGAGGGAGCAGGTCGCCGGGGCGGGTGCCGGTGCGCGCGGCGACGTGCTCGGCGATGACCTGGCGCCACTCGGCGTAGCGGAGCACGGAGTGCGCCTGGAGCGCCGGGGTGCGCAGGATCAGCCGCATCCGGTCGACGTGGGTGGGGTCGGCGGCGGGCGGGAACTCGTTGAAGGCGCGCACGGCGCGGTGCACGCCGCGCCACAGCGGCTCGTCGGCCGGGGCGTCGGCCAGCAGGTGGCGGAAGCGCGCGAGGGTGAGGTCGAAGCGGCCCCACGGGATGTCGTTCTTGGAGCGGTAGTAGCGGAAGAGGGTCCGCCTCCCGACGCCGACCTCGTCGGCGATCGCGTCGAGCGTGGTGCCCTCGAAGCCGCGCTCGGCGAAGAGTCGGAAGGCGGCCTGCTCGATGGCCGCGTGGGTGGTGACGACCGGTCGCCCCTGACGGCGCGCGCTGTCGTCGACCACGGCCGCAAGGTACACCCGCGGACGAGCGGCGGCCCTGCGCGGCCGGGCGGCGGCGGCACCTGCCCGTTCGGAGGGTTCTGAGGCCGTGCCGGATTCGGGACCCCTGACCCCTGGCGTTTTGGCCACGGGTGCCATTAGCGTCCGATGTGACCTGCACCACGATCCGCAGCAGCACGAGAGGAGCACCCATGAACCCCGAGGACACCACGCCGGACATCACGCCCGAGGCCGCCGGCCCGGAGGCCGGCCTGACCGCGGAGAGCCTCATCGAGGAGGTCTCGATCGACGGCATGTGCGGCGTGTACTGATGCTCGACGAGGCCTGGACCCTGTCGCCCTCGGTGGCCCTGCGACCCGAGCCCTTCGGTGCGCTGGCCTACCACTTCGGCAACCGGAAGCTCACCTTCCTCAAGCGCCCGGAGCTGGTGGCAGTGGTCCGGGCCCTCGCCGACCACCCCGACGTCCGCACGACCCTCGAGGCCGTCGGCGTGCCCGAGCCGCAGCACGCGGCGTACGCCGGGGCCCTGCGCGGCCTGGCCGACTCCGACATGATCCGCCCGCGCGCCCAGGAGGCCGTCGCATGACCCTCGCCCCCGTCCGCCCCGCCGCCCCGACCGCCACCCCGCCCGCCGCCCCGACCACCCGGGAGCGCCCCCTCGGCGGCACGCTGGTCGAGCAGTTCGAGCTCGGCCTCGACGCCCCCATCTGCCTGACCTGGGAGCTCACCTACGCCTGCAACCTCGAGTGCGCCCACTGCCTCTCGAGCAGCGGCCGGCGAGACCCCCGCGAGCTCACCACCGAGCAGGCCGAGGCGGTCATCGACGAGCTGCAGCGCATGCAGGTCTTCTACGTCAACGTCGGCGGCGGCGAGCCCACGATCCGCCCCGACTTCTGGCACCTGCTGCAGTACGCCGTGGACCACCAGGTCGGCGTGAAGTTCTCCACCAACGGCGTGCGCCTGACCCCGGAGAACGCACGGCTGCTGGCCTCGCCCGCCTTCGGCGGCTACGTCGACGTGCAGATCTCCCTCGACGGCGCGACCGCGGAGGTCAACGACCACGTGCGCGGCCCGGGCTCCTACGACACCGCGCTGACCGCGCTGGCCAACCTCCAGGACGCCGGCTTCACCGACGCCAAGATCTCGGTGGTCTGCACGCGGGAGAACATCGGCCAGCTCGACGAGTTCAAGGCCCTCGCCGACCGCTTCGGCGCGACGCTGCGCCTCACCCGGCTGCGCCCCAGCGGCCGCGGCGCCGACGTGTGGGACGAGCTGCACCCGCTGCCCCACCAGCAGCGCGAGCTCTACGACTGGCTGGTCGCCCACGGCGAGGACGTCCTCACCGGCGACTCCTTCTTCCACCTCGCCGCCTACGGCGAGTCGCTGCCCGGGCTCAACCTGTGCGGCGCCGGGCGCGTGGTGTGCCTCATCGACCCCGTCGGCGACGTCTACGCCTGTCCCTTCGCCATCCACGACGAGTTCCTCGCGGGCAACCTGCTCGCCGACGGCGGCTTCCAGAAGGTCTGGCAGACCTCCGAGCTCTTCCTCGGGCTGCGCGCGCCGCAGACCGGCGGGGCCTGCGCGAGCTGCCAGTTCTACGACACCTGCCGCGGCGGCTGCATGGCCGCGAAGTTCTTCACCGGCCTGCCCATGGACGGCCCCGACCCCGAGTGCGTGCAGGGCTACGGCGAGCAGGCGCTGGTCGCCCTCGACGCCGCCGGCGGGCGCCAGGTGCCCGCGTCGAGCCAGGACCACTCCAAGACCGCGCCGACGCGCAACCAGCCGGTGATGCTGACCCTCGGGCGGCGCCCCGACACCCTGACCCTGCCGTCGGCCCCGCCGGTCTCGGCGTGCGCGGAGAGCCCGCTCGCGGGCTTCGTGCCCCCGCCGCCCCAGCAGCCGGTCCAGCAGTCGGTCCAGCAGTCGGTCCAGCAGCCTGACCCGCAGTCGATCCCGCACGCCGAGCAGTGAGGTAGCGCCATGACCAAGCCCGAGTGGCTCTCCAAGGTGGAGAACCCCTGGAAGCAGAACCCGTGGTTCGAGTCGGTGGCGGTGGCCCAGGAGCGGGCCCGCAAGCGCCTGCCCGCGCCGGTCTACGGCGCTCTCGTGGCCGGCTCCGAGCGCGGCCAGACCATCGCCGACAACCAGGCCGCCTTCGCCGAGATCGGCTTCGCCCCGCACGTCGCGGGCCACCAGCCCGAGCGCTCGATGGCCACCACCGTCATGGGGCAGCAGATCTCCCTGCCGGTGGTGATCAGCCCCACCGGGGTGCAGGCCGTCCACCCCGACGGCGAGGTCGCCGTCGCCCGGGCGGCGGCGTCGCGCGGCACGGTCATGGGGCTGTCGAACTTCGCCTCGAAGTCGGTGGAGGAGGTCTGCGCGGTCAACGACCAGACCTTCTTCCAGATGTACTGGACCGGCGACCGCGACGTGATGCTCCAGCGCATGCAGCGGGCCAAGAAGGCCGGCGCCAAGGGCCTCATCGCCACCCTCGACTGGTCGTTCTCGATGGGCCGCGACTGGGGCAGCCCCGAGATCCCCGAGAAGGTCGACCTGAGGACGATGGTGCGGATGGCGCCCCAGGTGGCGACCAAGGCGCGCTGGCTCTACCAGTTCGGCCGCACGGGCACGATCCCCGACCTCACCGCCCCCAACCTCGCCCCTCCCGGTCAGGCGAAGGGGCCGACGTTCTTCGGCGCCTACTACGAGTGGATGACCACCACCCCGCCCACCTGGGAGGACGTCGCGTGGATGCGCGAGCAGTGGACCCAGCTCAGCGGCATGCCGTTCATGCTCAAGGGCGTCTGCCGCGTCGACGACGCCCTGCGGGCCCGCGACTGCGGCGTCACGGCGATCTCGGTCTCCAACCACGGCGGCAACAACCTCGACGGCACCCCGGCCACCATCCGCGTGATCGCGCCGATCGCCGACGCCGTCGGCCACGACGTCGAGGTGCTCATGGACGGCGGCGTCCGGCGCGGCTCCGACGTGGTCAAGGCCCTGGCCCTGGGCGCCCGCGCGGTCATGATCGGGCGCGCCTACCTGTGGGGCCTGGCCGCCAACGGCGAGCAGGGCGTCGGCAACGTGCTCGACGTGCTGCGCTCGGGCATCGACTCCGCCCTGCTCGGCATGGGTCTGTCGTCGATCGACCAGCTCACCCCCGACCTGCTGGTCGTGCCCGACGGCTTCGTCCACGCCCTCGGCGTGCCGGCCGATGCGCCGACCCCCGAGGGGGCCCCCGACGCGGCCCCGGACCCGGTCCACCACTGAGGGCCCCGGTGGACCCGCACCCCGCGCCGGCCGGCGTCGCGACGCCGGCCGACCGCCGTGACCTGGCCGACGCCACCTGGCCCGACCTCCCGGCGACCCCGACGGTGCTCGTGCCGCTGGGGTCGCTGGAGCAGCACGGCCCGCACCTCCCGCTCGACACCGACGCCGCGATCGCCGACGCCGTCGCCCGCCGGGTGGCCGAGCTGCTCGACCCCGACGGGTCGGGCGACCTGTGGGTCGCGCCGCCGGTGGTCTACGCCGCGAGCGGGGAGCACCAGATGTTCGCCGGCACCGCCTCGATCGGCACCGACGCGCTCCGCACCCTCCTGGTCGAGCTCACCCGCTCGCTGCGCACGTGGGCCGGCCGGGTGGTCTTCGTCAACGCCCACGGCGGCAACCTCCAGGCCCTCGGTGCGGCGCTGCGCCAGCTGCGCGCGGAGGGTCACGACGTCACCTGGGCGCCCTGCGCGACCGAGGAGGTCGACGCCCACGCCGGCTACACCGAGACCTCGCTGATGCTCCACCTGCGCCCCGCGTCGGTGCGCCTCGACCGCGCGGTGGCCGGCAACACGACGCCGGTGCACGAGCTGCTGCCCGCCCTGCGGAGCGGGGGAGTCGGCGCGGTCTCGGCCAACGGCGTGCTCGGCGACCCCGCGGGCGCGAGCGCCGCGGAGGGCGAGCGGGTGCTCGAGGCGATGGCGCGCGACGTGGTGGAGCGCCTCGCGCGCGAGGGCACCGCTGCGGCGCAGCCCGCCGGGGCCCCCGCGTGAGGGTCGCCCTGGTCACCGGCGCGGCCCGCGGCATCGGCGCCGCGACCGTCGCGCGCCTGGCCGAGGACGGCTGGGCGGTGCTCGCGCTCGACGCGTGCGCCGGCCCCGAGGCGTCGCCGTACGCCCTGCCGACGCGGGCCGACCTCGACGCCGTGGTGGCGCCCTGGCCCGAGGTCGAGGCGTGCGTCGCCGACGTGCGCGACCGCGCCGCCCTCGCCGCCGCCGTCGCCCGGGTGCTGGAGCGCTGGGGCCGCCTCGACGCCGTGGTCGCCGCGGCGGCCGTGGTCGCGGGGGGACGAGCGCTGTGGGAGACCCCCGACGAGGAGCTCGACCTGCTCTGGGACGTCGACGCCCGCGGGGTGTGGCTCACCGCCGCCGTGAGCGTGCCCGCGATGCTGGCCGGGCCCGACCCGTCGGGCTGCCGGTTCGTGGCGGTCGCGTCGGCGGCCGGCACGCACGGCCTCTTCCGGATGGCGGGCTACAACGCGGTCAAGCACGCCGTGGTCGGCCTCGTGAAGGGTCTGGCCGCCGACCTCGTCGGCACCGGCGTCACCGCCGTGGCCGTCTCGCCGGGCTCCACCCGCACCCCCATGCTCGAGCAGACCGCCGCGCTCTACGACACCGACGTCGCCGCCCTCGCCGCCCACCAGCTGCTGCGCCGACCGCTGGAGCCCGAGGAGCTCGCCGCGACCATCGCCTTCTGCTGCTCGCCGGCCGGCGCCGTGCTCCACGGCGGCGTCGTCCACGCCGACGGCGGCTTCCCCGGATGAGGGTCCCGCGCCGATGAGTCTCGACGCACCGACCCGCGCCGACGCCGCGGCTCCCCGCGCCGCCCGCACCCCCGACCGGCTGCCCGACGGCTTCCGGGTGGCCCTGCGCCCCGACGTACGCCGCCTCGACGGCGGACGGCTGCTCGTCGGGGGCTCGCCGATGCGCGCGATGCGGCTCTCGCCCGCGGCGCTCGCCGTGCTGGGCGACGGCGGCTTCGTGGTGACCGACGACCGCTCGGCCGCGCTGGCCGCGAGCCTGCTGCGCGCCGACGTCGCGGAGCCGGTGCTCGACCCCGCACCGGTCGCGGCCGACCTGCTCACCGTGGTGCTGCCCGTGCGCGACCGCTGCGACCAACTCGACCGCGCGCTGGGCGCGCTGGGTCGGGCCTGCCGCGTGCTCGTCGTCGACGACGCCTCCCGCGACCCCGCCGCCGTCGCCGCGGTCGCCCGCCGCCACGGCGTCGAGGTGCTCGCGCTCGCCGTCAACGTCGGGCCGGGCGGCGCCCGCAACGCCGGCCTGGCGCACGTGCGCACGCCCTACGTCGCCCTCGTCGACTGCGACGTCACCGTCGGCACCGACCTGCTCCTGCGCCTGGCCCGGCACCTCCTCGACCCGACGGTCGCGCTGGTCGGCCCGCGCGTGGTCGGCCGGGCGCGCAGCACGCGGACGCGGTGGTGGGAGAGCTACGACGAGGTCGCCTCCTCGCTCGGCCTCGGCACCCGCGGCGGGGTCGTGCGCCCGGGCGCCGCGGTCGGCTGGCTGCCCGCCGCCTGCCTGGTCGGGCGGGTCGCCGACCTCGGCGAGGGCTTCGAGCCCGGGCTGCGGGTGGCCGAGGACGTCGACCTCGTCTGGCGCCTCGACGCCGCCGGTCGCACCGTGCGCTACGACGCGGACGAGCAGGTCGACCACGACGCCCGGGCCACCGTGCGCGGCTGGCTGGGCCGCAAGGTGCTCTACGGCACCGGTGGGGCGCTGCTGGCCCAGCGCCACGGCGACCGCGGCGCGCCCGCGGTGCTCTCACCGGAGCTGGCGCTCGCCGCGGCGGCGCTGCTGCTGCGCCGCCGCTGGTCGGCCCCGGTGGCGGCCCTGGCCGTGGCCCGCGGCGCGCACGCGCTGGCCACCACGCTGCCCGAGGCGCCGGAGCGCCCGCGCCTGGCCGCCGGCCTCACCGCCCGCGGCCTGGGCTGGGCCGTGCGCCAGGAGACCGGCCTGCTGCTGCGGCACTGGTGGCCGCTCACCGTGGTCGGCGCCGCCCTCAGCCGCGACGTGCGCCGCGTCGTCGTCTCGGCCCTCGTGGTCGACCTGGTGGCCGGCGTGCGCGAGCACCCCCGCGCCGACCCCCGCCTGCTGCTGCTCGGCCGCCGCCTCGACGACCTCGCCTACGGCACCGGCCTGTGGCTGGGCGCTCTGCGCGCCCGCTCGCCGCGCTGCCTGCTGCCGCGCTCGCCGCGCTCGCGTCGCTGAGCCGCCCTTGCGAGCGGACCGCAGTCCGTCAACAAGAACGTTGACGGTCGAGCGCGGGGCGCCGTACGGTCGGGGCGGTCCCCGACCGTCGGGCCGACCGAGTGAAGCCGAGGACCACGATGACCCGACCTTCCCGTCCGTGCTGCGACCGTGTGAGGGGAGTCGGGTGGTGAGCACTCCGGTGCGGGCGGCGCTCCGGGGCGCGGTCGTCGGCGGCGGCACCATGGGGGTGGGCATCGCCTACGTGATGGCCACCCACGGCCTGCGCACCACGGTGGTGGAGCCCAGTGCCGAGCGCGTGAGGGCCCTGCGCGACGAGGTGGACGCCGCGCTGGCCGGCGGCGTCGCCCGCGGACGCCTCGACGAGGCGCGGGCCGACGCCGTCCGCGAGGGCCTCGTGGTCGTCGGGTCGGTCGAGGACCTCCCCGTGGGTCTGGACGTGATCGTGGAGAGCGTGCCCGAGCGGGCGGACCTCAAGGCGGCAGTGCTCGCCGCGGCCGAGGCGCTCGCTCCACGACTGCTCGCGACCAACACGAGCTCGATGTCGGTGGACGCCCTGGCTGCTCCCCTGGCGCATCCTGAGCGTTTCTGCGGCCTGCACTTCTTCAACCCGGTCTGGTCGATCGGGCTCGTCGAGGTGGTCCGGGGGGCTCGCACCGGCGCGGAGTCCCTCGCCCTCGCCCTCGACCTCGTCGGGGCGATGGGCAAGGAGAGCGCCGTCGTCAACGACTCGCCGGGCTTCGCCACCAGCCGGCTCGACCTGACGCTGGCGTTGGAGTCCATCCGGATGCTCGAGGAGGGTGTCGCCGCGGCCGAGGACATCGACCGGGCCGTGCGGCTGGCCTACCGCCACCCGGTCGGGCCGCTCACGCTCAGCGACATCGTCGGTCTCGACGTGCGCCTCGACATCAGCCGTCAGCTCGAGGTGTCCCTCGGCCCGCGGTTCGCGCCCCCGCGCCTGCTCGAGGAGATGGTCGCCGAGGGTCGGCTGGGCCGGAAGTCGGGGCGCGGGTTCTTCGACTGGTCCGAAGGAGAGCGCCCGTAGGCCTTGTGGAGCGTCAACGCATGTGTTGATACTGGTGTGACCGACACCACCTGAGGAGTGACCGTGCGCGACGCCGTGATCGTGGAAGCCATCCGTACCCCCGTCGGGAAGCGGGGCGGCGGCCTGTCCGCCGAGCACCCGGTCGACCTCTCGGCCGACCTGCTCGTCGCCCTCGCCGCCCGGACCGGACTCGACCCCGCCCTGGTCGACGACGTCCACTGGGGCTGTGTGCACCAGGTCGCCGAGCAGACCTACAACGTGGCGCGCAACGCGGTGATCGCTGCCGGGTGGCCCGAGTCGGTGCCCGGCACGACCCTCGACCGGCAGTGCGGCTCCTCCCAGCAGGCCGTGCACTCCGCCGCCGCCATGGTCGTCTCGGGGCAGGCCGACATCGTCGTCGCCGGCGGCGTCGAGGTGATGAGCCGCGTGCCGATGGGGGCCTCGGTGCTCGACAAGGACCCGTTCGGGGAGCGCTTCGCCGCCCGCTACGACGGGCGTCGACCCCACATGGGCCTCGGCGCCGAGGAGATCAACCGTCGCTGGTCGCTCACCCGCACCCAGCTCGACGAGTTCGCGCTGTCGTCGCACGAGAAGGCGGCCCACGCCCAGAAGAACGGCCTCTTCGAGAGCCAGATCGTCCCGGTGACCACTGCCGACGGAGTGACCGTCGAGCACGACGAGGGCATCCGGCCGGGCGGCTCGCTGGAGAAGCTCGCCGGCCTGCGGTCGGTCTTCGCCGAGGACGGCCTGCTCACCGCCGGCAACAGCTCCTCGATCAACGACGGCGCGGCGGCGCTGCTGGTCATGACCGGCGACAAGGCGCGAGAGCTCGGCATGACGCCGATCGCGCGGGTGCACACCGCCGTCGTCGCGGGCGACGACCCCATCATCAGTCTCACCGCCCTGATCCCCGCCACCCGCAAGGCCATGGACCGCTCGGGCCTGTCGCTCTCCGACATCGGCGTCTTCGAGGTCAGCGAGGCCTTCGCCTCGGTGCCGCTCGCCTGGCAGAAGGAGATCGGAGCCGACCCGGCCCTGATGAACCCCCACGGTGGTGCGATCTCCATCGGCCACCCGCTCGGCGCCAGTGGGGCTCGGCTGATGACCACGATGGTCCACCACATGCGCGAGGCCGGCGTGCGCTACGGCCTCCAGACGATGTGCGAGGGCGGCGGGCTCTCCAACGCCACGATCCTCGAGCTGCTCTGACCCGGTCGACCTGCCACGCGCCGTCCACCACCCGCCACCACGAGGAGTCCCGATGTCCGACCTGAAGCTGAGCCACTCTCCGCTCATCCCGGAGACCGAGGAGCGTCGGGCGTTGCGGGAGTCGGTGGCGGCCCTGGCCGGCAAGTACGGTCGTGCCTACTTCCAGGAGGCGGCAGCCCGGGGCGGCTTCCCCGACGAGCTCTACAGCGACCTCGGGCACGCCGGCTTCCTGGGCGTGAACATGCCCGAGGAGTGGGGCGGCGGGGGCGGGGGCCTGGCCGACCTGGCCGTCGTGATCGAGGAGTGCGCCGCCCAGGGCTGCCCGATGCAGATGATCGTCATCAGCTCGATCACCGCATCGATCATCGCCCGCCACGGATCCGAGGTGCTCAAGGAGAGGTGGCTGGAGGGGATCTGCAGCGGGGAGAAGAAGGTGGTCTTCGCGATCACGGAGCCCGACGCCGGCACCAACACCCACAACATCTCCACCACCGCGACGCCGTCGCCCGGCGGCGGGTGGACCCTCACGGGACAGAAGTACTGGACCTCCGGGGTCGACGAGGCCGACGCCGTCATGGTGGTGGCCCGCGATGCCGAGCCGGGCCCCGACGGCAAGCGCACGCTGTCGCTCTTCCTGATCCCGACGGACGCGCCCGGATTCAGCTACACCGTGATCGACTCGGCCCTGCGGGCGCCGGAGCGACAGTTCGTCACCTTCTACGACGACGTGCCCGTCGCCGCCGACTCGATCGTCGGTGACCAGGGCCGCGGTCTCCAGCAGGTCTTCGCCGGGCTCAACCCCGAGCGGGTCGCTGCTGCGGCGATCGCCTCCGGCATCGCGCTGTACGCCCTGCAGCGCGGAGCGCTCTACGCCAACCAGCGCACGGTGTGGAGCCAGCCCATCGGCGCCCACCAGGGCCTGTCGCACCCCCTCGCCAAGGCCTACATCGACGTGCAGCAGGCCCGGCTGATGAACTTCCGCGCCGCGGAGCTCTACGACACCGGTCAGGACGCCGCCTGCGCCGAGGCGGCCAACATCGCCAAGCTCGCCGCCGCCGACGCCTGCCTGCTCTCACTCGACCAGGCGATGCAGACCCACGGTGGCAACGGCCTGTCCAACGAGTACGGGCTCTCCGACCTGTGGTTCACCGCACGCATGCTCAAAACGGCTCCCGTGAGCCGCGAGATGGTCCTCAACTACGTCGCGCAGCACAGCCTCGGGCTGCCCAAGAGCTACTGAGGAGAGCGGCGTGACCTTCACCTTCGCGGAGGCGCTGGGCGACCTGGCGTCCCGCACCCCCGACGCCACGGCCATCCTCTTCGAGGAGCAGCGCCTCAGCTTCGCCGACCTCCACGGCCGGGGCACCCGGCTGGCCCACGTGCTCGACGGGCTCGGCGTCGCCGACCAGCGGCGCGTCGGGTTCCTGGGCAGGAACTCCCCGGCCTTCTTCGAGCTGGCCCTGGCCTGCAGCCTCCAGGACGCCGTGCTCGTCGGGCTCAACTGGCGACTCTCCCGCTCCGAGCTGGTCTCGATCACCGCCGACGCCGACCTGTCGCTGCTGGTGGTCTCGCCCGACCTCGTGCACCTGGTCGACGCCGACGCCGGGGTGCGCGTCGTGACCACGGGGTCCGAGCTCGACGCCCTCGTCGCTGCGGCCGACGACACCCCGGTCGAGACGCGCACGCGTGGGGAGAGCGTGCTGCTGCAGTTCTACAGCTCCGGCACGACCGGCCTGCCCAAGGGCACGCTCATCACCAACGACAACCTCGCCTTCACCCGGACCAGCGGTCGCCTGCTCTACGGTATGGACGCCGACACGGTGAACCTGGTGCCCTCGCCGCTCTTCCACATCGGCGGCGCGGGCTACGGCTCGACCGCCCTGACCCAGGGCGGCACGACCGTGCTGGTGCCCGACTCGGACCCCCTCACGCTGCTGGGTGCGATCGAGCGTCACGGGGTGACCCACGCCTTCATGGTGCCTGCGGTGATCCAGGGCATCGTCGGCTCGCCGGCGCTGCGCACCTCCGACGTCTCCAGCCTGCGGCTGGTGGCCTACGGCGGGGCACCCATGAGCGAGGCGCTCCTGGAGTCGGCGATCGCGGCACTGCGCTGCGACTTCCTCGGTGTCTACGGGATGACCGAGACCTCGGGCACCGTGGTCGCGCTGGCTGCCACCGACCACGACCCGGGCGGCCCGCGCGCCCACCTGCTGCGCTCGATCGGCAAGGCCCTGCCGTGGGCCTGCGAGGTCGAGGTGCGTGACCCGGTGACACTCGAGGCGGCCGAGGTGGGCGCCGTGGGGGAGATCTGGGTCCGCTCGGGCCAGGTGACGCCCGGCTACTGGCGCCAGCCGGAGGCGACCGCGCAGGCGCTGACCGCCGACGGCTGGCTGCGCACCGGGGACGCTGCCTACCGGGACGCCGACGGCTTCCTCTTCCTCCACGACCGGATGAAGGACATGGTCATCACAGGCGGTGAGAACGTCTATCCCGCCGAGGTCGAGAACGTCCTGGCCCACCACCCGGCGGTGCTGGAGGTCGCGGTGATCGGCGTGCCGTCGCGGCGGTGGGGCGAGAGCGTCAAGGCGCTCGTCGTGCCCCGCCCCGGCGTCGAGGTCGACGCCGCCGACCTGATCGCCTTCGCCCGCGACCGCCTCGCCCACTACAAGTGCCCCCGCGCGGTCGAGACCATCGAGGTCCTTCCCCGCAACGCCTCGGGCAAGATCCTCAAGAAGGAGCTGCGCATGTCCCACGGAAGTCCCGTCTCGTGAGCGCCGAGGTGGCAGGTGTCGAGAAGGGCTCCGTCGGGGCCGTGCCCGACCGGGTCCTGCCGCTGGTGAGGCGGTGGACGGTGAGCTGGCTCAACGGCCACGACCCCGCTGCGTGCGAGGACCTGCTCGCCGAGGACTACCGGCTGCGTATCGGCACCTTCGAGGTCGACCGCCGTGACGACTACGTCGAGGCCACGGTCGGCCAGCTCGCGCAGTTCCCCGGGCTCGTGCTGACTGTGCACGACGTGCTGACCAACGGCCGCCAGGCAGCGGTGCACTTCACCGAGCACGGCGTCTCGCTGCGCCACGACGGCAACGCCGCGGCCTGGACAGGGGTCGTGCTCTTCGACTCCGACTCCGACTCCGGGGTCAGGGGCAACGGGGCCGGCGGCGACCGGCTGACCCGCGCCTGGGCCGAGGAGGACTACGCCGCGCGGCGTCGACAGCTCGCCTCGGGCACGCCCGACCCGGTCGGCTCCCCGGCCGTGGCGCCGTGGGACACCCCCGCGGAGCCCGCCGACCCGACCGCCGAGTCCGTCGTGCTGGCGTGGCTGGAGGCAGGGTTGCCAGCGGTCGAGGGCGTGGTCTGGGACGACGCGGACCTCGACGACGCCGGCCCTGCGCTGACGTCGCACGGCGGGGAGGTCGACGTGGTGGTGTCGGCGGGCTCGCGGGTCGCCTTCCACGGGCGTCTCGCCGGCGCGGCGGCCGACGGCTCCGGCGGCAGCGCCGTGATGGACGTGGCCGGCTTCGTCACCGTGGTCGACGGGAAGGTGGCGAGCGGGGTCGTGGTCTCCGACCGGCTGGCGGCCCGCTCGGCGCTGAAGAAGTCGCGGCAGGCGGACTGATGGGTGCCGCGGTCGGTGTCGAGGACGTCGGGGCCGTGCGCGTGGTCACCCTCGACCGCCCCGCGGTGCGCAACGCCCTCGACCTCCCGACCGCGACCGCCCTGGCCGAGGCCCTCGACGGCCTCGACGACGATCCGGCCCTGGCCGTGGGGGTGATCACCGGCGCCGGCGGCCACTTCTGCGCCGGCATGGACCTCAAGGCCTTCCTCGCCACCGGGCAGCGTCCGGAGGTGCCCGGCCGCGGTCTCGGCTTCACCCGTCGGCCGCCGGTCAAGCCGCTGGTGGCCGCCGTCGAGGGCACGGCCCTCGCGGGTGGCTTCGAGCTCGTGCTGGCCTGCGACCTCGTCGTGGCCGCCCTGGACGCGCGTCTCGGCCTCCCCGAGGCCAGGCTGGGTCTGGTGGCGGGGGCGGGTGGCCTCCTGCGGCTCTCCGCACGCGTGCCCCGGGCGGTCGCGATGCGGTGCGCCCTCACGGGGGAGCCGTTCTCGGCGCAGGAGGCGGAGCGATGGGGCCTGGTCAACGAGGTGACGGCGCCCGGGGAGGCGCTCGACCGCGCCCTGGCCCTCGCGCGCCAGGTCGCGGCCAGCGCGCCGGGCTCGCTGCGGGCGAGCAAGGAGCTGCTCGACCGGCGGCTCGCGCCCTCGGCCGACGACGTGGCCCGTCAGGACGAGCTGCTCGAGGCGCTCGCCGCCTCCGACGACGCTCGCGAGGGTGCACGCGCCTTCGCCGAGAAGCGCCCACCCGTGTGGGGCCGGACGCCCTAGTGGGCGGCCCCCGAGGTGCTGCGGGCGGCGGTGCGCGCTGCGCGCCTGCCCTCCTCCGGCCGCCCCGAGGGCGCTGGGAGGGAGGCCGCCCGCCCTTCCCGGACTTTTGTCAACACCAGGGTTGACGCCCGCACCTCAGGGTGGTGTGATCGACACCACAGCCCGGCGCACGACTCGGAGTGCCCCTGGCGACACGCAGCCATCCGGCCCGCCAGGCCCTTCGCGAAGGACGCTTCCCATGTCGCAGAGCACGCTCGCCAGCCCGACCCTCGAGGCGATGCTCGCCGGCCTCCGTGCCGACGAGGTCGTCGACGCCACCGCCCTCTACATCGACGGGCGGTGGGTCGCCTCCGACGCGCCCGGGCGCATCGAGGTGCGCAGCCCGGTCACCGAGCAGGTCATCGCCGAGGTCGCCGAGGGCGCCGCCGCCGACGTCGACAAGGCCGTCGCCGCCGCGCGGGCCGCCTTCCCCGCCTGGGCGGCCCTGGCCCCCTCCGAGCGGGCGGCCTACCTCACCAGGACCTCCGAGCTGCTCGTCGAGCGGATGGAGGCCCTCGCCGAGCTCGGGTCGCGGGACATCGGAGCCCCGCTCGAGGCGGTCAAGGCCGTGCAGCTGGGCCTGCCGATCTTCAACTTCGGCTACTACGCCGACCTGGCCACCTCCTACGACTTCGAGGGCACCGAGATCGGGAACTCCCTCATCGTGCGCGAGCCGGTGGGCGTGGTCGGCTGCATCACGCCGTGGAACTTCCCCCTGCATCAGGTGGCCCTCAAGGTGGCCGCGGCCTTCGCCGCCGGCTGCACCGTGGTGGTGAAGCCCACCGAGGTCACCCCGCTCCTGGTGGTGGCCCTGGCCGAGATCTTCGACGAGATCGGCCTCCCGGCCGGTGTCTTCAACATGGTCCACGGCAACGGGCCCGGGGTCGGCGAGGCTCTCGTCGCGCACCGCGACGTCGACATGATCTCCTTCACCGGGTCGACGCGAGCCGGCAAGCGGATCGCCGAGGTCGCCGCCGGCACGGTGAAGCGGGTCGCGCTCGAGCTCGGCGGCAAGTCGGCCAACGTCATCCTCGATGACGCCGACCTCGAGCAGGCCGTCACCGGGGGACTGGCCAACGCCTACCTCAACTGCGGCCAGGCCTGCACCGCGCTCACCCGGATGCTCGTGCCGGCCTCGCGTCTCGCCGAGGTCGAGGAGATCGCCACCCGTGTCGCCGCGACCTACACCACGGGCCCGTGGGACCAGGAGTCCAGCGTGCTCGGCCCCCTGGTCAACGCCACCCAGCACGAGAAGGTGCGGGGCTTCATCCAGACCGGCATCGACGAGGGCGCGCGCCTGGTGGTCGGGGGCCTGGAGAACGAGCACGAGAGCGGCTACTTCGTGACGCCGACGATCTTCAGCGACGTCACCAACGACATGACCATCGCCCGGGAGGAGATCTTCGGCCCCGTGCTCTCGATCCTCCCCTACTCCGACGAGGAGGAGGCCGTCTCGATCGCCAACGACACCGACTATGGCCTCGCCGGCGCGGTGTGGTCCGGCGACGACGAGCGAGCGCTGCGCGTGGCCAAGCGGCTGCGAGCCGGCCAGATCGAGGTCAACGGCGGAGCGTTCAACCCCGCGGCTCCGTTCGGCGGCTACAAGCAGTCGGGCCTGGGCCGCGAGGCCGGCCCGGCGGGCATCGAGGAGTTCCTCGAGACCAAGGCCATCCAGCGCTGAGCGGCGCCGCACCGCGGCGCCCACCGGCACGACGTACCAGCCAGCACGACCCTCTCGGGACCACCCAGCACCGTCAGGACCGACCAAAGGACAAGCGCGTGAAGACCAAAGCAGCAGTGTTGTGGGGAGCCGACCAGGACTGGCAGGTCGAGGAGGTGGAGCTCGGCGAACCGGTCGCCAACGAGGTGCAGGTGCAGCTCGCCGCCTCCGGCCTGTGCCACTCCGACGAGCACGTGCGCGTCGGCGACATCCCGATGGTGGAGCCCGGCGCGTTCCCCTTCATCGGAGGGCACGAGGGCGCGGGGGTCGTGACCAAGGTCGGCCCCGGGGTCACCAGCGTCAAGGAGGGCGACCACGTCGTCCTCGGCTTCATCCCCTCCTGCGGGCAGTGCGCAGCCTGCGCCCGCGGTCACCAGAACCTCTGCGACCTCGGTGCGACGCTGCTCACCGGCCAGGCCATCGCCGACAGCACCAACCGCATCCAGGTGAAGGGGCAGAACGCCTCGCCGATGTGCCTGCTCGGCACCTTCTCGCCCTACGTCACCGTGCACGAGGCCTCGGCGATCAAGATCCTGCCCGACATCCCGCTCGACAAGGCCGCCCTCGTGGGCTGCGGTGTCACCACCGGATGGGGCTCCTCGGTCTACGCCGCCGACGTGCGGGCCGGCGAGACCGTGGTCGTGGTCGGCGTCGGCGGCATCGGCGCCAACGCCGTGCAGGGCGCCCGTGCTGCCGGAGCCCGTCACATCGTCGCGATCGACCCCGTGCCGTTCAAGCGTGAGATGGCGATGAAGCTCGGCGCCACCCACGCCTACGCCAGCATCGAGGAGGCGACGGCGCCGGTCACCGACCTGACGTGGGGTGCGATGGCCCAGAAGGCGATCATCTGCGTGGGCCGGATCCGCGGCGAGGACATCGCTGGCACCCTGTCGCTGGTCGGCAAGGGCGGCACGGCGGTCGTCACCGGCATGGGCTCCATGCTCGACACCGACGTCAGCCTCAGCCTCTTCGAGCTGACCCTGCTCCAGAAGCGGCTGCAGGGCGCGATCTTCGGCTCGGGCAACCCCCGCTTCGACATCCCCAACCTGCTGCGCCTCTACATGGAGGGCGAGCTCATGCTCGACGAGCTGATCACCACCCGCTACCGTCTGGAGGACATCAACCAGGGCTACGCCGACATGAACGCCGGCACCAACATCCGCGGCCTCATCGAGTACGGCCCCGCCGACTGGTGAGTCGGCCCCGGGTCCCGGGGGAAGCAGCGGCCCGGTCGTCCTCGGACGACCGGGCCGCTGTGCGTGTGCGTCGGGCCCTCCCCGTCGCCGCCCCGGATTCAGCCGTGGGGACCGCCGGCGACGTAGAGGACCTGGCCGGTGACGAAGCCGGACCGCACGTCGGCGAAGAACGACACCGCCTGGGCGATGTCGTCGGGCGCGCCGGCCCGCCCCACCGCGATCCCGGCCACCTGCTCGGAGACCAGGTCGTCGAAGGACACGCCTGCGCGCTCGGCCAAGGCCCGCGTCATCTCGGTGACGGTGAAGCCCGGCGCGACGGCGTTGACGGTCACGCCGTAGCGACCTAGCTCGAGGGCGAGGGTCTTGGTGAGGCCTTGCAGCCCGGCCTTGGCCGCGGAGTAGTTGGCCTGGCCCACGGTGCCGAGGGCGGCGATCGAGGACAGGTTGACGATGCGGCCCCAGCCGCGCGTGGTCATGTGGCGCTGGGCCTCCCTGCTCATCAGGAACGCGGAGCGCAGGTTGACGTCGACCACGGTGTCCCAGTCGTCGAGGCTCATCTTGAAGGCGAGGCCGTTGCGCAGGACCCCCGCGTTGTTGACCAGCACCAGCGGGGGACCGAGCTCCTCGGCCACCCGGGCCACGCCGGCGACGACGGTGTCCTCCCGCGACACGTCGGCCCCGACGGCCAGCGCTCGCCGGCCCCGTTCCCTCACACGATTCACGGTCTGCGCGCACGCGGCCTCGTCGAGGTCGACGACAGCGACGTCGTGTCCGTCGTCGGCCAGACGCACGGCGATCTCGGCGCCGATGCCGCGGGCCGCCCCGGTCACGATCGCGACCGGGGGCCCTGCGGGCTCCTTGCCGACCGCCTCGCGGGTCACGACGCGGCGCCGGTCGGCTGGAGCTCGGCGCGGGCGCGCTCGGCGAGCAGGAACTTGCGGGGCCGCCCGCTGGGGGTGACCGGCACCTCGTGGGCGCCGATGGCCACCACGTGCCGGGGGACCTTGAAGCGGGCCAGACGGGCGGTGCACAGGGCGAGGAGCTCGTCGACGTCGACGGCGCGGCCGGGGCGCAGGACGACGTAGGCGACGCCGACCTCGCCCATCCGCCGGTCGGGGAGCGGCACGACGTGGGCCTGGTTGACGGCATCGTGTGAGGTCAGCACGTCCTCGATCTCCTTGGGCACGACCTGCTCTCCGCCGCAGCGGTAGCAGTCCTTGCTGCGTCCCACGAGCGTGAGGTAGTCGTCGGCGTCGAGGCGGCCCAGGTCGCCCGTGCGGAGCCAGCCGTCGTCGGTGAAGGCGGCGGCGTCCTCCTCGGGCTTGCGGTGGTAACCAGGGGTGACCCCGGGCCCGCGCACCTGGAGCTCGCCGACCTGGTCGACCCCGAGCACCGCGCCGGTGGCGGGGTCGACGACGCGGTAGACCGCGAGCCGGCCGCCCAGGGCGGGGTCGCCGGCGACGCCGACGTCGCGCAGCCTGCCGTTGGTGCTGAGGCGGCGCTCACGGGGGTCGTCGGGCCGGGTGACGGTGGTCGAGGCGGTGGTCTCGCTCATCCCGTAGCCCGTGGTGAGCTCGAGGGGGCCGAGGACGGCCTCGATCCGGTGCCACAGTCCGGTGGGGGAGACGCCGCCGGAGGAGATCATGGAGCTCAGCGACGACAGGTCGTGGACCGGCCCACCCGTCTCGACCTCGTCGAGCAGGGCCTGGGTCATCGTCGGGATGAGCAGCACGTCGTCGACGTGGTGGCGCTCGATCGCCGCCAGCGTCGCGGCAGGGGTGAACGTCAGCTGTGGCACGATCGAGCCGCCGACGAAGAGCGTCGCGAGCAGGCCCTCGACGTAGCCGTAGACGTGGTACATCGGCAGGGAGAACAGCACCCGGCGACCATCCTGGAAGGCCCGGCCGAAGGCACTGCCGTACGCCGTGCGCAGCAGCATGTCGTGGGTGAGCAGCACACCCTTCGGGCTGCCGGTCGTGCCGGACGTGTAGAGCACGTCCGCGGGGGCGCCCGGACCGGTCGAGGTCACGGGCTCCCAGCCCTCGTCCGTGCCGCCGAGCTCCTCGACGGTGCGGGCTCCGGGGCGCGGCGTGCGTCCCTCCCCGGTCAGGACGAAGACCGCCCGCAGGTCGGGCAGGTCGACCCCTCCTCCACCGGACTCCCAGCCGGGGGCGAGGTCGTCGAGCATGTCGAGGTAGTCGAGGTCTCGGAACGCGTCCATCGTGACCAGCGCCGAGGCACCCGACTGGCGCAGCACGTAGCCCAGCTCGTCGCGGCGGTTGAGGAAGTTCACCGGCACCGCGGTGGCCCCGGCGCGCGCGATGGCGTACTTGAGCGCCACGAACTCCGGGTGGTTGGCCATGACCAGGGCCACGAGGTCCCCGGGGCGCACCCCGGCGGCGACCAGGCCACGCGCCAGGCGACGTGACCAGTCCGCGACCTCGCGGTAGGTCCAGCTGCGGTGGTCGGTGACGACGTAGGGGCGGTCACCGAACTCCTCGACAGCGGCGTCGAGCTGCTCGTCGAGGCGTCGCGCGACCCAGGCCGGGTGCCGCCCCTCGAGCGCCTCCTGGCGCTCGGCCACGCTGGGGAGCATCGGCTCAGCCCTTCCCGTTCTGCGCGGCCACGCCCTGGTCGGCGCGGGTGCGGAGGTGGTCGTCGTGCTGCTCGTCCTCGCGGCCGCCCTGCCGACCGCGCGAGGCCTGGTAGGCGTCCCAGTAGGTGCGGTGGTGGGAGAAGGGCTCATCGCGGTCCTCGACCGCGGCGCGCACCCCGTGGGCGTCCTGGAACCGCTTGAAGTCCGCCATCGCAGGCCCGGCGATGGCCATGGCGTCGGCGTCGTTGGCGGCCGCGATCGCCGAGGCGATGCCCATGGCGTCCCACCACCGGTTGGTGGCCTCCTTGTGGGAGTAGAGCATCTCCAGCGGCACGTGCGCGATGCGCTCGGCGTAGGCCATGGCCACGTCGAGCACCTCCTCGGCGGGCACGGCGCGGTTGGCGAGCCCGAGCTCGGCGGCCTCGGTGCCGGTCATGCTGTCGCCGGTGAACAACCACTCCTTGGTCTTGCGCATGCCCAGGTGGACCGGCCACAGACCGAACGTGTGGATCTCGCCCATGGTGCGGGCCTCGGGCTGCCCGAACTGCGCGTCGTCGGCGGTGAAGACGATGTCGAGCACGCCGGCGAGATCGAGCCCACCGGCGACACACGCCCCTCGCACGACCCCGACAGTGGCCTGGCGGATGCGCCACAGGCGCATCCACCTCTCGCGGGACTCGTGGAACTCGCGCCTGGAGAAGATCGGCGCACGCCGGTGGGGGCGGCTGTCCTCGGGACGCGAGGGCTCCCCGCTGCCCCACAGGTAGCCCCACTCGGTGAGGTCGTAGCCGGTGCAGAAGTTCTTTCCGTTGCTCTTCACGACGAGCACGCGGGTGTCGTCGTCGCGGTCGAGGTCGTCCATGACGAGGTCCATGTCGTCGCGCATCTGCCGGCACAGGGCGTTGCCACGGTCGGGGCGGTTGAGGGTCATCGTCGCGATGCGGTCGGACTTCTCGTAGACGAGCGTCTCGAGCTCCATGGGTGGCCTTCCTGTCTGCTCGTCGCCGGCTCGGCCGACGCGGCGCTGGGTGATGCACGTCACTGTGCATCAACATAAGCGTTGACGCGGGGTGTCGCAAGGAGTCCCCCCGGTCCCGTCAACAAGTGTGTTGACCGAGCGGATCGCGATGGCTACCGTCGGTGTTCCGGAGCACGACGAGCGAGGAGACCGGCTGTGGTGGACCCTGTGGTGGACGTGACCGAGGTCGACGTCGTGGTGGTGGGGGCCGGCTTCGCCGGTCTGCGTGCCCTGCACACGCTGCGCGGGGCGGGCCACTCGGTGGTGGTGCTCGAGGCGGGCGACGACATCGGCGGCGTCTGGCAGTGGAACCGCTACCCCGGTGCGCGCTGCGACGTGGAGAGCTACGACTACTCCTACTGCTTCTCCTCCGAGCTCGAGCAGGAGTGGCGCTGGAGCGAGCGCTACGCGACCCAGCCCGAGATCCTGCGCTACATCCACCACGTGGCCGAGCGCTTCGACCTGCGTCGAGACGTCCGCCTCGGCCAGCGGATGGTCGACTCCACCTGGGACGACGCGAGCGCCCGCTGGTCGGTGAGCACCGAGAGTGGCGGGGCCTGGAGGTCCCGCTTCCTGGTCATGGCCACGGGGCAGCTCTCGACCACCAAGACCCCGAGCCTGCCCGGCCAGGACGACTTCCGCGGTCAGGTGCTGCTCACCGCGCAGTGGCCCCGCGAGGGCGTCGACCTGTCCGGCAAGCGGGTCGGGGTGATCGGCACCGGGTCGTCCGGCATGCAGCTGATCCCCGTCGTCGCCCAGGAGGCCGCCCACCTCACGGTCTTCCAGCGCACCCCCAACTTCAGCGTGCCGGCCACCAACGGGCCGATCAGTGACGAGCGTGACGCCGAGGTCAAGGCGTCCTACGCCGAGCGCCGCGAGGCCTCGCGCAACTCGCCGAGCGGTCTCGGCACCATCCCCATCAGCAGGACCTCCGCGCTCGAGGTGAGCGACGCCGAGCGTCGTGAGCGCTACGAGGACTACTGGGCCACCGCCGGCTTCGGGTTCGCGCTCGTCTACTACGACATCCTGCGCGACCGGGCCGCCAACGACACCGCCGCCGACTTCATCCGGGAGAAGATCGCCGCCAAGATCGACGACCCCGTGCTGCGCGAGAAGCTGATGCCGCGCGACTTCCCCTTCGCCGCCAAGCGCCCCTCGGTCGACAGTGGCTACTTCGAGACCTTCAACCGCGACGACGTCACGCTCGCCGACATCCGGGAGGATCCGCTGCAGGCGATGACCCCGACCGGGCTCCGCACGGCGAGCGGTGCGGAGCACGACCTCGACGTCGTCGTCTTCGCCACCGGCTTCGACGCCCTCACGGGCTCCCTGCTGCGTCCGACCATCACCGGTCGGGGTGGGCTCACGTTGAAGGAGAAGTGGTCGGCCGGGCCGGTCACTCAGCTCGGGCTGTGCGTGCACGACTTCCCCAACCTGTTCATCGTCGCAGGTCCGGGCAGCCCCTCCCTGCTGAGCAACGTGCTGCTGTCGACCGAGCAGCACGTCGACTGGATCGCCGCGCTCCTCGCCCACCTGGAGTCCGTCGGCGCCGACGTCGTCGAGGCGACCGAGGCGGCCGAGCAGGCGTGGGTGGCCCACGTGAACGAGCGGGCCCAGGAGACGCTCTACCCGCTCGCCACGAGCTACTACAACGGTGACGAGGTCGAGGGGAAGCCTCGGGTCTTCATGCCCTACCCCGGTGGCGTGCGCGCCTACCGCAGGATCCTGGAGCGGGTGGTCGACGAGGGCTACTCCGGCTTCGAGCTCTCCTCGAGCCGCGAGCGGGAGCCGGCTCAGGCCTGAGCCGACCAGGTCGGACCAGCGCCGCCGGCGCAGGTCGCGGCCAGGAGCTCCGTCAGCTCGGCGGCCTGGCTGAGCGCCGCGTCCATCCACCAGAATCCGTGCGCCGCCCCGGCGTACGTCGTCTCCTCGACAGCGACGCCGGCCTCGGCGAGACGCGCGGCGTAGTGCAGCGCCTCGTCGCGCAGCGGGTCGAGCTCCGCGGTCACGATGGTGGTCGGCGGGAGGCCGCTGAGGTCCTCGGCCAGCACGGGCGCCGCGCGCGGGTCCCGGCCGGCCGCGGGCGAGGGCAGGTAGAGGTCCCAGAACCACGCCAGCTCCCGCGCGGTCATGAGCGGTCCGTCGGCGCGGCGGCGGTAGGAGGCGTAGGGCGTGTCGAGGGCGGGGTGCAGGCACGGGTAGACGAGCACCTGCGCCCGCACGGCCCCTGGGCTGTCGCGCAGCTCGAGCGCCGTCGCGGCGGCGAGGTTGCCACCCGCGCTGTCGCCGACCAGCACCAGCGCCTGTGCGGGGTCGCCCCCGAGCGCGGCAGGGTCGGCGGCGAGGGCGCGCGCGGCCGCGACGCAGTCGAGCAGCGGGCCGGGGAAGCGGGTCTCCGGTGCCCGGCGGTAGTCGAGGGAGACCACGACGCAGCCGCTCGCGGCGGCCAGGGCCCGGCACGGACGGTCGGCGGCCTTGAGTCCGCCGAGCACGAACCCGCCACCGTGCAGGTAGAGCACCAGCGGGCGCTGCTCGTCGGGCGAGGGGTGGTAGACCCGGGCGGGCAGCAAGCCGGCGTCTCCGGGCAGCAGCACGTCGCGCACCCCGGCGACCGGGGTGGCCGGGTGCTGCAGGCGCAGCACTCCGTCGAGCAGCGCGCGGGCGTGCGGCACGCTCACGGTGTCGTAGGTCGGCACGGCCAGCTCGTCGAACTGGGCCACGAGGCGCGCCACGTCGGGGTGGGCGGTGGGCTCCGCCACGCTCACCTCACCTCCACGCCGTCCAGGAGCATGCTGGCGTAGGACTCCCCGATGGTGGCGGCGTCGACGGCGGAACGCTGGGGGTTGAACCAGCGGTTGGTCCAGCTGACCATCCCGATCAGTCCGTAGGCCATGACCCGCGGGTCGGTGACCGGACGCAGGGTGCCCTCCTCGACGCCCTGGGTGACGATCGCGGTGACGGCCTCCTCCCAGCGACGGTTGACCTTGCGCATCTCCTCGGCCCACTCGCGCCGCGCCTCGGCGACGTGGGCGAGGTTCTCCTGGAGGTAGACGTAGAGGAACGGGTAGTTCTCGGCGTAGCTGACCATGAGCGAGGTGATCAGCTCGCGCAGCTTCGCGGGCGCCGGCTGGTCGGAGTCGCGGATGCCCTCGGCGACCACGAGGTTGGCCTTGACGACGTCGGTGACGACCTCGTCGAGGAGCTCCTCCTTGCTGCTGACGTAGTAGTACAGGCTGGCCCGCTCCGTGCCGACGGCCTCGGCGATGTCGGCCAGCGACGTGCCCTGGTAGCCGCGGACCTTGAAGACCTGTGCGGCGGCGTTGATGATCTCGGTCCGTCTGAGGCTGTAGCCGCCCTTCTTGCGTCCTCGCGCGGCGGCCCGGCGCCGGCCGATGCCGCTGTCGTCGGGGTCGGCGGCGGGAGGGTCGGCCGGAGGCGGGTCGCCCGCGCCGCTGGAGAGGGGAGGGGTGCGGTCGTCGCTCACGTCGGGCACCCTAGTGCGCCGCGCCGTGGCGCTCACCCGATCACGTACCCACCGTCGACCACCACGGTCTGCCCCGTGACGTAGCCGGCGGCGCTGCTGGCCAGCCACACCAGCGTCGCGGCGACCTCCTCGGGGTCGCCCTGGCGACCCACCGCGACCCGCTCCAGCTGGGTGTCGACGTAGCCCGGTGCGTAGCCGTCGCTGATCTCGGTCTCGAAGAAGCCGGGCGCGATGGCGTTGACACGGATCCCCTTGCGGCGGGTCCACTGGTTGGCCAGGTCGCGGGTGAGACCGATGAGCGCGGCCTTGCTCGAGGCGTAGGCGGCCTGGGGGAGGGGCTGGGGGCGGAGTCCGATGACGCTGGAGATGTTGACGATGCTGCTCCCGGGGCGCATCACCCGGCCACAGGCCTGGGCCATCCAGTAGGCACCTTCGAGGTTGGTCGCGAGCACCTCGCGGAACTGCTCCGGTGTCTCCCGTGTGGCGGGGTGCGCCGTGCCCACGCCAGCGTTGTTGACCAGGACGTCGATGCGGCCCAGGTGCTCCATGGCGGTCTGCGCGAGTGTCGTGCAGGCCGTCGGGTCGGTCACGTCGGTCGCGACCGGCACCGCCCGGCGCCCCTCCGCCTCGACGAGGAGGGCGGTCTCGCGCAGCCGCTCCTCACGTCGACCGGCGAGCACGACGTCGGCGCCGGCCTGGGCGAGGGCCACGGCGAAGGCGACCCCCAGCCCTGAGGAGGCGCCCGTGACGACGGCGACCTGGCCGTCGAGTCGGAACCGGTCGAGAACGCTCATGCGGGTGCTCCTCCTTGTCGCCCGGCGGGCGTGGGTCGACGGTAGGACCGACGTCGACCCAGGTCAACACGTTCGTAGATTTAGTCAACACGGCAGTTGACAGTCGGATCGCAGGCTGTTGTGATGCACGACACATGACGCGCCGCCAGGCTCGTCGCCGTGCTTCTCGGGCCTTCGAAGGGACCCACCGATGACCAACCACCACGCACGACTGCGCGGCATGGCGGGGATCGCCGCCGCCGGGATGCTGATCCTCGGCGCCTGCGCCGCTCCCGAGGACTCCGCAGGAGCGCCGGAGGCCGCGGCGACGGCCGAGGCCGGGTCGGCCGCCGAGGCCGAGGTGAGCGCCGCCCAGGAGGTGGTGACCCCACTCCTGGAGACGCCCAGCACCATCAACCAGACCGAGCCGATCACCGGCGACACCTCCAGCGACAAGCCCTTCGTCGTCATCACCTGTGAGCTGCCCCAGTGCCAGCTGATCTCCGACGGCACCCTCGAGGCCGCCGAGGCCATGGGGTGGGAGACAGAGCTGCTGGCCTACAAGACCACCGACGGCGCCACGCTGACCTCGGCCATGAAGGAGGCGCTGACCTACGACCCCTTCGCCGTGGCCCCGATCGGCTTCAGCCAGACGTTGTGGCAGCCCCTCGTCCAGGACTTCGAGGACGCCGGCGTGATCATCACCCCGGTCGCCGTGGGCGACACCGAGCCGGGCGGCCCCGTCACGCAGGGCTCGGCCAGCCAGCTCGACTACGCGGCCTCCGGCAAGGCCATGGCCGCCTGGGTCACCGCCGACTCCGCGGCCGACGCCACCATCCTGCTCCAGGACGTGCCGGCCTTCGCGGTGCTCGCCGCCTACGGCGACGGCTTCCGCGAGGGCATCGCGGAGTACTGCTCGGGCTGCACCATCACCGAGCTGGAGAACGCCCCTGCCCAGCTGGCCTCCAACGGCATCGTCCCGTCGGTGGTCTCGGAGCTGCAGAAGAAGCCCGACATCGACTACGTCGTCTCGACCGACACCGCCTTCCTCGCCGCAGGCCTGCCCAGCGCCCTCGAGGCCGCCGGCATCAGCGGGGTCAAGGTGGTGGGCGGCTCGCCCGACATCAACAGCCTGCAGGGTGTCGTCAGCGGCGACATCGCGGCGGTGAGCGCCACCGCCGAGGACCAGTACGGGTGGACCGCGGTCGACATCGTCGCCCGCACCATGACCGGCATGGACGTGCCCGAGGCCGACGGAGGTCGCGTGCAGATGATCGCCGTGCAGGACAACGTCGGCACGCCCTCTCCCGCCGGGCTCGGGTTCCCCGAGGACTACCGCGAGCAGTACAAGGCGCTGTGGGGCAAGTGAGCACCGGGACCTCCTCCGCGACGGCCGGGACGGACTCCGCCCCGGCGCTCGACATCGTCGGTCTCACCAAGACCTTCGTCGGCGGTCACGCGCTGCGCGACGTCGACCTGCGCATCGGCGCGGGGGAGGTCCACGCCCTGCTGGGCGAGAACGGATCGGGCAAGTCCACGCTCATCAAGACCCTCTCGGGCTTCCACCGCCCCGATCCCGGGGCCTCCATCCGCATCGGCGGCGAGGAGCTGGTGACGGGCAGCGCGGCGTCGTCGTACGCCCTGGGTGCGCGCTTCGTGCACCAGGACCTCGGGCTGGTCGAGGACTGCTCGGTCAGCGACAACCTCGCCTTCGGCCCTGGCTTCCCGACGCGCTTCGGGACGATCCGCGGCCGCGCGGCCCGGGCACGGGCCGCCCGCGCGCTGGAGTCGGTGGGCGTGGAGGTCGACCCCGACCGTCACGTCGGCCGGCTCTCCCCGGCCCAGAAGACCGGCGTCGCCGTCGCCCGCGCCCTGCTCGACGACGAGTCCAGCCCCGTGCACCTGCTGGTGCTCGACGAGCCCACCGCACGACTGCCCGAGCACGAGGTCGAGGCCCTCCTCGAGATCGTCGGCCGGGTCTCGGCACGCGGCATCGGCGTCCTCTACGTCACCCACCGCCTCGACGAGGTCTTCGCCGTCGCCACGGCGGCCACCGTGCTCCGCGACGGGGTGCGGATGACGACCCAGCCGGTGGCCGGCCTGACCCGCGACTCCCTGCTGCACCACCTGCTGGGGGCCGCTCTCGAAGCCCAGGAGCGGCCGCCACTGCGGTCGGACCCGGCCTCCGAGCCGGCCCTCAGCGTCACCGGCCTGGGCTCGGAGAGCCTGCACGGGATCGACCTGGAGGTCCGTCCCGGCGAGGTGGTCGGCGTGGCCGGGATCACCGGCTCGGGGCGCGACTCGCTCCTGGGCACCGTCTTCGGGGCACGACACCGCGACCACGGCGAGGTGAGGGTCGCGGGACGACGGGTCGGGGCCGACCGACCCGACCGTGCGATGGCCGCCGGCGTGGCCTACGTGCCGGCCGAGCGGAAGCTCGAGGGCTGCTTCGTCGACCTGCCCGCCCGCGAGAACATCGGGTTCGGCAGCCTGCGCAGCCTCTGGCGCGGCGCCGGCCTCAGTCGGCGCCGCGAGCACGACCTCGCCACGGGCTGGTTCGAGCGGCTCGACGTGCGGCCCCGGTCCGGCACCGAGCGTGCGATGTCGACCTTCAGCGGGGGCAATCAGCAGAAGATCGTCTACGGCAAGTGGTTCGAGCGTCAGCCGGTGCTCTTCCTGCTCGACGAGCCCACCCAGGGCGTCGACGTCGGCGCCAAGGCCGAGCTCCACCGCGCGCTCTTCGAGGCCGCCGAGCGGGGCGCCGCCGTGCTGGTCAGCTCCAGCGACACCGAGGAGCTGATCGCGGTCTGTGACCGCGTCCTCGTGCTCAGGGTGGGGGAGCTGGTCGAGGAGCTCGTCGGCGACGAGATCAGTGCCCACGCCCTGACCCGCGCCTGCCTCGGCATCGAGCCCGACCAGGCCTCCGACCTCATGGAGGTGATGGAGAGCGAGGGCGACCCGGCTGACCTCCGCCACCCCCACCTCACGACCGACCCGCCCGACCACCCTGTCGACCACCGCTCCGACCGTGCGGCGGTCGGCAGCCTCGAAGGAGATCTGCGATGACCCGGCTCCCGCGCGGCCTCGGCCTCGAACGCTTCAGCGGCCTCTACCTGTGGGCCGTGCTCATCGTGGTCTTCTCGGTCTGGCAGCCGCTCTACTTCCCGACCATGGCGACGGTGCACTCGATCGCCGCCGACCGGTCGATCGCGGCGATGCTGGCCCTCGCGATCCTGGTGCCGCTGGCGTGCGGTGCCTTCGACCTCTCGGTCGGCGCCACGGCCAACATCTCGACCATCTCCGCGGTCATGCTGGTCAACGACGACTGGGCGTGGCCGACCGTGGTCGTGGTGTGCACGCTGCTCGGCACCCTCATCGGAGCCGTCAACGGCTTCATCGTGGTCAAGCTCAAGGTGAGCTCCTTCATCACCACGCTCGGCACCTCGTCGATGATCGCGGCCTTCCAGATCATCATCACCGACAACGCCCAGCCGCTCCCACCGATCAACGCCTCGTGGGCCGCGTTCACCCAGTCCACCATCCTGGGCTTCCAGGTGGTCGTGGTCTACATGCTGATCCTGGCCGTCCTGCTGTGGTGGGTGCTCCAGCACACCCCGGTGGGCCGCTACCTCTTCGCCATCGGCAGCAGTCCGGAGGCGGCACGCCTGTCCGGCGCGCGCGTGGACCTCTACACGTGGCTGGCCCTCATCGCCTCCGGCACCATCGCGGGTCTCACCGGGGCGATCTACGCCTCCCTCGCCGGGCCGTCGCTGACCTACGGCGCCTCGCTCCTGCTGCCCGCCTTCGCGGCGGTCTTCCTCGGGTCCACGCAGGTCATCCCGGGCCGCTTCAACGTCTGGGGCACGGTGCTCGCCATCTTCGTGCTGGCCACCGGGGTCAAGGGTCTCCAGCTGGCCACCAACGCCCAGTGGCTCGACCCGATGTTCAGCGGCGGTGCGCTCGTCGCCGCCGTCGCCGTCGCCCTCGGACGCCAGCGGGCGGCCGAGGAGAAGGCCCGTCGCAAGCTCGTCAGGGGGGAGGCCCCGAGCGACGCCCGTGTCGCTGCCGCTCCGTGAGGCCCGGCGGCGCTCACTGGAGGGCTGCCGTCAGTCGCGTGACGTTGTCGACGCAGCGCAGCCGGGCGGATCTGAGCGACCACGCCTCGAGGCCCAGCCACGGGGTCAGCAGCACGAGCAGCAGCCAGGCCGTGCCCGTCGAGGGCTTGCGGTCGCCGGGGCTGCCGGGCGAGGCGTGGTCTAGGGCCGGTCGTCGGCGAGGAGACGGTTGAGGGCGCGGGGCACGTCGAGCACGCCGGCGACGCTGGCGCAGCGCCCGCCGGCACGCAGGGCCAGGCGGCGGGCCTCCTCGTCGTCGTCGGCCGGGGCGAGGACGACCAGCTCGTCGAGCCGGCTGGCCGCGGGCACTGCGTCGTCGTCGGTGGTGCGGCAGTCGGAGAGCAGCAGGGTGACCCGGCGGCGGGCGGTGGCGCGCGAGAGCTGGAGCCGCGCGGCGTCGAGGGCGGCGGGCAGGGCGGTGGTGCCGTGGCCGCGCAGCGCGAGCACCGTGGCGATGGTCTCGGTGGCCGGGCGGCGCGCGGTGAGCGGGGCGAGGACGTCCACGCCGGAGGCGAAGGTCAGCACGGCGTGCTCGCGCGGAGCCATGCTGGCGCACGCGGCGGTCGTCACGGCGGCGGCGGTCAGGCGGGCGCCGTTCATGGACCCCGAGCGGTCGACCACGAGGCACAGCGCGAGGTCGGGGCGGGCCCAGTCGGAGGAGACCAGCTCGTCGAGGCGCGGCATGCGGCCCTCGGCGCGGGCGCCGACGACGGCCTCCATCGAGCGGTCGAGGTCGAGGTCGCCGCCCGCCACGGCGGGGCGCGTGCGCCGGCGGGCGACCCCGGCCGACCGGGGGAGACCACGACGGGTCTGGTCGAGCACGAGGCGGGGGGCCAGCCGGCGTACCTGGGCGCGCAGCGCCTCGTCGGTGGCCCGCGACATGTCGACCAGCAGCGTGAGGGTGAGGTCGGGGTCCTCGCGCAGCGCGGCGTCGAGGGCGTCCTGGTCGAGCACGCCGGTCTCGGGGGAGAGCTCGGCGAAGCGGGGGTTGCGGGCCAGCTCCGAGCGCCCGGTGGTGCGCTCGTTGCGCAGTCGCTCGCGGGGCTGCGGCTTGGAGGGGGCCGAGGGTGAGGGGGGCGAGCCCGCCGGGGTGGGCGGGCTCAGGGTTCCCCCGGCCCCGCCTCCCCGGTGTCGGGCGCGCCGTCGGGCGGGTCGGTCTCCGGGGGCGGCCCGAAGACACGGGTCCACAGCTCGGTGACGACCTGCTCGGGGGTGCAGCCGCAGCCCTCGTGCAGCCTGACCCGCCCCGTGAGCGAGGCCTTCGCGGCGGCCAGGCCGACGTGCCACTCGGTGGCCGGTACGCCGCGCAGGGCGGCCAGCTCGACGGTGATCCGGGCCACGTCGATCGCGCCGCGCACCGAGGAGCCCCACTCGAGGTCGGGGTGCTCGCGGGTGGCGCGCACCAGCTCGACGACCTTCGCCTCCCACTCCGGACCGGCGGTGCCGGTGGTGCCGCCGGTGCTGCCGGTGCTGCCCGGGGCGCCGGTGTGCAGCGCCACGATGGCGCGCTCGGCCGCGGCGGGCTGGTAGCCCATCGAGATCCGGCAGGTGCGGTCGTAGAGCGCGCTGGAGACCCGCGCGGTGCCGATCGCGTCGAAGGGGTTCATGGCGGCGACCAGGCCGAAGCCGGGCGCGGCGACCACGCAGCCCAGGCGGGGCACGGTGATCTCCTTCTCCGACATCGCGGCCAGCAGGACGTTGAGGGTCTCCTCCGGGATCCGGTTGAGCTCCTCGACGTAGAGCAGGCCTCCCGAGCGCATCGCGGCCAGCAGCGGCCCGTCCTCGAAGATCTCCGGGCTGTAGCCGCGGGCCAGCACCAGCGCGGGGTCGAAGTGGCCGACCAGCCGCGCGGGGGTCAGCTCGGCGTTGCCCTCGACGAGCACGAAGGGGATGTCGCGCTCGCGCGCGACCTGGCGCAGCAGGGTCGACTTGCCGGTGCCGGGCGGTCCCTCGAGGAGCACGTGGGCGCCGCTGCGCAGCGCCGCCTGGAGCACCTGGGCCTCCTCGGAGCGGTCGACCGCGGCCACGGGCGCGACGGCGTCGGCCGTCGCGCCCGCGGTGACCGGGGTGGGGTGGTCGGGCACGGGCCGCTCAGTGCTCGTGCACGACGACGCCGCGCACGTTCTTGCCGGCCAGCAGGTCGTCGTAGCCCTCGTTGACCTGGTCGAGGCGGTAGGTGCGGGTGATGATCTCGTCGAGCTTGATGTCGCCGCTCTGGTAGAGCCCGAGGATCTTCGGGATGTCGGTCGTGGGGTTGCAGTCGCCGAAGAGGCTGCCCTTGAGGGTCTTGCGGTAGAGGGTCATGATCGAGCCCGGCAGCTCGATGTTCTGCTCGTCGAGCTTGTTGAGCCCGGTCAGCACGACCGTGCCTCCCTTGCCGACGGCGTTGAAGCCGCTGGCCACGATCTCGGAGGTCATCAGTCCCGGGGTGAGGATGGCGGAGTCGGCCATCTGGCCGCGGGTGAGGTCGGTGATGGTGTCCTGGGCCTCCTCGGCGCTGGCGAAGGCGTGGGTGGCGCCCAGCTCCATGGCCTTCTCGCGCTTGTTCTCCAGGGGGTCGACGACCACGATGTTCTTCGCGCCGCTGAGGCGCGCGCCCTGCACGGCGTTGATGCCG
Organism: Nocardioides sp. Leaf285; assembly: GCF_001422955.1. Classification (NCBI taxonomy): domain Bacteria; kingdom Bacillati; phylum Actinomycetota; class Actinomycetes; order Propionibacteriales; family Nocardioidaceae; genus Nocardioides; species Nocardioides sp. Leaf285. The sequence goes on from NZ_LMNH01000002.1 coordinate 66,154, forward strand.
ATGCCGCCGATGCCGAAGATCGCGACCGTGTCGCCGGCGCGCACGCCAGCGGTGTTGACCGCCGCGCCCCAGCCGGTCGGCACGCCGCAGCCCACCAGCACCGCCTTCTCCAGCGGCAGGTCGTCGTCGACCTTGACGCAGGAGTTCTGGTGGATCACGCCGTACTGGCTGAAGGTGCCGAGCATGCACATCGCGCCGTACTGCCCGCGCGGGCCGGTGATCGGGAAGCGCTCCCCGGGCAGGTAGCCCTCGAGGATGGTGGCGCCCATGTCGCAGATCGACTGCTGGCCGTTGGCGCAGTAGCGGCACGACCCGCAGTTGGGGATGAAGGAGCAGACCACGTGGTCGCCGGGCTGCACGCGCGTCACGCCCGGCCCGACCTCCTCGATGATCCCGGCGCCCTCGTGGCCCAGCACCATCGGCAGGCGCGCCTCGAGGTCGCCGTGGGCGATGTGCACGTCGGAGTGGCACAGCCCGGCGTGGGTGTAGCGGATCAGCACCTCACCGGCCTGGGGGCCGTCGAGGTCGAGCTCCTCGATCTCGATCGGCTTGCCGGGCTCGTAGACGACGGCGGCGATGGTCTTCATCGGTGGCTCCTCTGGGGTGTACGGCGGTCCGCCGGGCGGCCGCGGCGGCGCAGCGGCCGGGCGCGGGTCGTCGGGCGACGTGACGGGAGCCACACCATGACAAGCCGGGGGCGGGGTGACTGTTCAGTCTCTGCACACTCCGTCGCACCCCGGGTCCGGCGTCGGGGTGGCACTGCGCCGCCGCGGGGTCGGGCAACCGCGGACCAACCTCGACGGCGCAGGGTGTGACCTGCGACACACGTCGACCGCCCGCGACCGCCAGCGGGCCCGGGAGGACCGATGAGGCGCACCAGCGGCGCGGCTGCGGGCCCCGGCCTGCCCCCCGCGGCCGGGGCGCCGGGCGTGCGCGAGGAGATCGCCTCCTCCTGGCGCCGTGTGCGCCTCGCCGGTCTCGACCCCGCGGCGCCGGTAGACACCGACGCCGACGCGGGGGTGGAGACGGTCGCCGACGTCGGCAGCACGCTGCTGCGCGGCGCCGTGCCGGTGCTCGAGGACCTCGAGGAGGGGCTGCGCGGCAGCCGCTACTCCACCGTGCTCGTCGACCGCGACTGCCGCGTGGCCCGGCGATGGTGCGACGACCCGCGGCTCGGCGAGGCCTTCGACTCCCTCGACGTGCGCGTCGGCGCCAGCCTGCTCGAGGAGCGCATCGGCACCAACGCGCTGGGCACCGCGATGGTCGCCCGCCACGGTGTCGCCGTGCACGGCAGCGAGCACTTCGTGGAGGCCCTGCAGGCCTTCAGCTGCTACGGCCACCCGATCCGTCACCCCCTGACCAAGCGGATCGAGGGCGTGCTGGACCTCACCGCGCTGCGCGAGCAGGCCAGCCCGCTGCTGGCGCCGCTGGTCTCGCGCGCCGTGCACGAGATCGAGCAGCGCCTCCTCGACGGCAGCCGGGCCTCGGAGAAGAGCCTGCTGGCGGCCTTCCAGGGCGCGGTGGGTCTGCGGCGCCGTCCGATCCTGGCCGTCGGCGAGGACATCGTGCTCTCCAACCACGCCGCGCAGGACCTGCTCAGCCCCGCCGACGTCGCCCTCCTGCGGGTGCTGGCCGACGAGCCCCAGCAGCGCGACCAGCAGGCCATCGAACTGACCCTGGAGTCGGGCCAGCCGGTGAGCGTCGAGGTCACCCGCGTGAGCGGAGCCCGCCGCGGTGCGCTGCTGCGCGTCGACAAGGTGAGCGGTGCGCTGGCGCGGGCGGTGACCACCCGCAGCCGCACCCGTCGCGACCGGGTCGGACCGCCCCGGCTCGTCGCGGGCGTCTCGGGCAGCGGCCGCACCACCCGCGCCCGCGCGCTGGCCGCCGACCACCTCCCCGTGCAGGTGATGCGACCCGCGACCGCGCTGCTGGAGGGCGCCGAGGAGTGGGCCCGACAGTTCGAGGCCGCCATGCGGCGGGGGTCGGGCACCGTCTGCGTCGACGGCATCGACCTGCTGCCCGACGCCCTGCTCGACGTCGTGACCGGGTGGGTCGACGCCCCCACCCGACCTGACCTCGTGCTGACCTCGGGCCCCGTCGCGGGGCTGCAGGGCGCGGCCGCCACGCTCGCGGGCATGGCCACCCGGCGCGAGGAGCTGGTGCCGCTGGCGGCCCGCCGTCAGGACGTGCCGGAGCTCGCGGCCTCCATGCTGCGCGAGGTCGCGGGCGGGCGCCCCGTGCACCTGACCCCACGCGTGGTCGAGGCCCTGTGCGCCCAGGCGTGGCCGGGCAACCTGCGCGAGCTCAAGGCCGTGGTGGTCCACCTGGCGCAGGCCCGCTCCACCGGCGGCCTGACCGTCGACGACCTGCCGGAGCAGTACCGCTCGGGTGCTCCTGCCGGCGCCCTCACCGCGCTGGAGCAGGCCGAGCGCGACGTCATCGTCACCGCGCTGCGCGACGCCGGCGGGGTCAAGGTGCGCGCCGCCGAGGCGCTCGGGCTCTCGCGCACCACGCTCTACGCGCGGATGCGGGCGCTGCGCATCAACGGCTGAGCCTGGACCGGGGCGTGGACCGGGGCGTGGACCGGGGCGTGGACCGGGGCGTGGACCGGGGCGTGGACCGGGGCGTGGACCGGGGCGTGGACCGGGGCGTGGATCAGGGTCGGACGCCGGGGGCGGGCGTCGGGGCGGTGCTGCTGTCGCCGGTGAGCACGAGGGCGGCGACGACGGCGCCGACGAGCAGCAGCGCCACCAGCACGGCGGCGAGGATCTTCGGCACGCTCCAGGGCCGGTCGCCCACGACCTCGCCGGTGGTGGCGTTGACCATCACCTGGTAGGTCGTGCCGCGGTAGAGGTAGCTGGCCAGCCAGAGCGGCACGAGCAGCAGCTTGAAGGTCGCCTGGGCGTAGGTGACGTCCATGTCGCTGACGCGCTGCTCGTCACCGCCGATGTCACGGCGGCAGTCGTCCTCGATGACCTCGCGCATCTGGCCGCGGGCCTCCTTGGCGCCCTCCTGCGGGTCGACGTCGTAGCGCAGGGCGGAGTAGCCGGTGAGGTACTCCTGCTGGAAGGGGCGCGCGTCGGCGAGCGTCCAGGGCCCCATCTTCGCCAGCTTCCCCGGCTCCAGCCGCTCGCTGGCGACGACCAGGACGTCGTCGAAGCCGCGGGAGACGCGACCCGACGCGGGGTGCCACCGCGTCCGGCGCTCCTGGTAGGTCTCGGTCCTCGTGCCGCCCTTGCCGTCGGAGACCGTGCGGGTGCGGGTGACGTAGTAGTGCTCGCCGCGCTGGCCGGTGTAGTCGGTGACGGTCTGGGCGTCGAAGGTCCAGTGCGGGACGTAGGTGCCCTGGAGGCCGTGGGTCGAGCCGACCTCCTTCAGGGCCCCCGGGGCGAAGCGCCGCGAGCCGACCCACTCGCCGAAGGCCCGCTGGGCGCCCGACTCGTCGACGTGGAACGGGATGACCGCCTCGGGCGCCACGAGACCCTCGGGGTGCTCGACGACCACGAGGGCGCCGCTGCAGAACTGGCAGCGCCCGGCCAGGTCGACGGTCTCGGTGCGAGCGCCGCACCCGCCGCACTGGAGCACGTGGGCTCCGATCGAGGCGACCGTCGTGTCGCCGTTGCGCGCGCGCCACGCGTCGTAGGAGTGCTCGCGGATCGTGGCTCCGGTCGCGGCGATGGCGGTCTGCGCGCCGCACGAGCCGCAGCGCAGGGAGGTCGTGCCGGGGGCGAAGGCGACCTGTGCGCCGCAGCTGCCGCAGGTGGCGCTGAGCGTCGCGGCGCCCGGGGTCACCGGGTCGCTCGCGTCGACCGGGCCGACCGGGTCGACCACGCGGGCTGCGCCGGGGGGCGAGGTCGCGGGCGGCTCGGGCAGCGGCGGTGGCCCCGCGGTGCGCCCGCCGGGCAGCGGAGGGGGACCCGCCGGGTCGGCGGGCTGCTGGCCGGTGGGGGTCGGGTCGGTGGGCACCGGGTCTCCTCGGCTCAGGCCTGGGGCGGCAGCGGCGGCGGCGTGGCGGCGAGGAGCGCGGACAGCGCCGGCACCTCGGCCGCCGCGGTCCAGGCGGTCATGCCCTGCTGCCAGACCAGGGTGGTCGCGGTGAGCTCGCCCGAGGCGACCCGGCCGGGCAGGTCGGCAGCGGGGACCGGTCCGACCTGCTGGCCGCCCACGGCCAGGAACCAGGGCTGGGCCGCCCCGGGCAGGGGCGGCGGACCCGGCGCAGCAGCCTGGGGAGCGGCCTGGGGAGCCGTCTGGGGAGCCATGGCCTGGGCGATCTGCTGGCCCAGGGCGATGCCCATGCCCATGCCGAGGCCCTCGCCCGCGCCGCCGGGGTTGGTGGCGGCGTCGCCGATGGCGGTGGCGGCCTGGAACTTCGCGTACTGGTCGAGGCTGCCCAGCACCCCCATCTGGGTGCGCTTGTCGAGGGCGGCCTCGACCTCCGGGGGCAGCGAGATGTTCTCGATGACGAACTTCGGGATGCTCACGCCCATGTCAGCCAGGCTCGTGGTCAGCGTCCCGGCGAGGGTCGCGGCGATGGTCTGCTGCTGGGCGGCGAGGTCGAGCATCGGGAGCTGGGAGTTGGCCAGGGCCGTGCCGACCTGGCTGACGATGTTCTGCCGGAGGAACTCCGCGACCTCGTCGGTGCGGAAGTCGGGGTCGGTGCCGACGAGCTGGCGCAGCAGCGCCGCGGGGTCGACGACCTGGAGCGCGTAGGCCCCGAAGGCCCGCAGCCGCACCATCCCGAACTCGGCGTCGCGCACGGTCACCGGGTTCTGGGTGCCCCACTTGAGGTCGGTGTAGAGCCGCGTGCCGACGAAGTAGACCTCGGCCTTGAAGGGGGAGTCGAAGCCGTACTTCCAGCCCTTGAGGGTCGAGAGCACCGGCAGGTTCTGGGTGTCGAGGGTGTGGGTGCCGGGGGTGAAGACGTCGGCGATCTGGCCCTCGTCGACGAAGACGGCCACCTGGCCCTCGCGCACCACGAGCTTCGCGCCGTTCTTGATCTCGTTGCCCTGGCGCGGGAAGCGCCACACGATGGTGTCGCGGCCGTCGTCGAGGAACTCGACGATGTCGATGAACTGCCCGCGCACCTTGTCCATGAAGCCCATCGCCGTGTCGTCTCCTCAGCTCGCGCGCCGGCCCTGTGCCCGACCCGCCGAGCGTAGGGGGCCGGGGGCCGCCGCGCGGGCGAACTCCCCAGGCGGCGTCGTCGGCGCAGGGTGGGCGCAGGGTGGGCGCGGGGTCCGCGCGGGGTGGGGGCCGTGCGGGCTCAGGTGCCGCAGTAGGTGGTGTAGGCGCCGAAGTCGGGCGGTGCGGGGGCCGCGAAGGCCTCGAGGTCGGGGCGCTCGACGTAGGGCGACCGGACCGCGTCGAGCAGCCGCTCGAGCGGAGCGAGGTCGCCCGCGGTGGCGGCGTCGAGGGCCTCCTCGACCAGGTGGTTGCGCGGGACGTAGAGCGGGTTGACCCGGTCCATCGCGTCGGGGTCGGGCCCCAGCGCGCGCCACCGCTCGAGCCATGCGTCGAGCGCGGGCAGGTCGAGCACGACCCCGCGCACCGGCTCGGCGTCGCCGCGCGCCGCCGCCGCCAGCGACCGGTGGAAGGACGTGTGGTCGACGCGGCCGGCCTGCATGAGCGCCTGCAGGTCGGTGGCCAGCGCGAGCACCACGTCGGGCGCCAGGCCCGCGGGCAGGCCGAGCTTGGCGCGCATCCCCTCGGTCCAGGCGGCGTCGTAGCGCGGGCGGAAGCCGCCGAGCGCCTCGACGGCCAGCGCCACGGCCTGCTCCTGGTCGTCGTGCAGCAGCGGCAGCATCGCCTCGGCGAGACGGGCGAGATTCCACTCCGCGATCGGCGGCTGCTGGGCGTAGGCGTAGCGGCCGGCGTGGTCGATGGAGCTGAAGACGGTGGCGGGGTCGACGGCCTCCATGAAGGCGCAGGGGCCGTAGTCGATGCTCTCGCCGGAGAGGGTCATGTTGTCGGTGTTCATGACGCCGTGCACGAAGCCGAGCAGCATCCACCGCGCCACCAGGTCGGCCTGCGCGGCCACGACGGCCTGGAAGAGGGCGAGGCGCGGGTGCTCGGCGTCGGCGGCCGCCGGGTGGTGCCGCGCGATCGCGTGGTCGGCCAGACGCGCCAGCAGGTCGCGGTCGTCGCGGGCCCGGGCGAGCTGCACGCTGCCGACGCGCAGGTGGCTGGCCGCCGTGCGGGCCAGGACGGCGCCGGGCAGCACCCCGAGCTCACGGCGTACGCCGCGACCCGTGGCGACGACCGCCAGCGCGCGCGTGGTGGGCACGCCGAGCGCGTGCATGGCCTCGCTGACCACCAGCTCGCGCAGCATCGGGCCGACCGCGGCCAGGCCGTCGCCGCCACGGGCGAACGGCGTGCGGCCGGAGCCCTTGAGGTGCAGGTCGACCAGGCGGCCGTCGGGGGCGGTGAGCTCGCCGAGCAGCAGCGCCCGGCCGTCGCCGAGGCCGGGGTTGAAGCCTCCGAACTGGTGCCCGGCGTAGGCCTGCGCGACGGGGTGGGCGCCCTCGGGAACCTCACCGCCGACGAGGAAACCGACGCCCTCGGGCGTGCGCAGCCACTCCGGGTCGAGGCCGAGCTCGCGCGCGAGCTCCTCGCCCAGGTGCAGCAGCCGGGGCTCGGGCGCCTCCTCGGCCCGCCAGGGCTTGGCCAGCTCCGGCAGCGCGTCGGCGAAGACGTGGCCCAGGGCGGGCGCGGAGGTGCTCGTGACGCGTGTCGTGCTCATGACTCGAGCCTACGAGGGCCCCCGGGAGGCCGGGTGCGACGCGACTCGGGAGCCGCGCGTCGGTGGCGTGCTCACCCCTCCGGCGGTGCTGCGTGTCGGCGCGCGGCGGTAGACAGGACCCATGAGGACTCGAGAGATCGGCAACGACACCGTCGGACGCGTGCAGGTGGGGGCGATCGGCCTGGGCCTGATGACCTTCGACCAGACCGGCACCCAGCCGCGACAGCAGCTGCTCGACACCGTGCAGGCGGCGGTCGACGCCGGGGTGACCCTCTTCGACACCGCCGACGCCTACGGCCCCGGCGACGAGCTGGGCCAGGACGCCCAGGGCGCCAACGAGCGCCTGGCCATCGGCCTGCTCGACGAGCTCGGGCTGCGCGAGCGGGTGCTGCTGGCCACCAAGGGCGGCCACGTGCGCACCGACGGGGGAGGCTGGGACGTCGACAGCTCCCGCCAGCACCTCCACGAGGCCGTCGACGCGAGCCTGGAGCGGCTCGGCGTCGAGCAGCTCGACCTGTGGCAGCACCACCGGCCCGACCCCGCCGTGCCCTACGAGGAGGTGGTGGCGACGCTGAAGGAGATCCACGACTCCGGCAAGGTGAAGCGGCTCGGGCTCTCCAACGCCGACCCCGAGCAGATCCGTCTCGCCCACTCCGTGCTCGGCGGCGCCCTGGTGAGCGTGCAGAACCAGTTCTCCCCGAAGTTCCGCAGCAGCGCCCCCGAGATCGAGGTCTGCGAGGAGCTGGGCCTGGCCTTCCTGCCGTGGAGCCCGCTGGGCGGTCTGGGCGACGCCAAGGAGCTGGCCGCCCACCACCCGGCCTTCGCCGAGGTCGCCGAGGCGCGCGGTGTCAGCCCGCAGCAGGTCGCGCTGGCGTGGGAGCTCGCGCAGTCGCCGGTCGTCATCCCCATCCCCGGGGCCAAGCGTCCCTCCTCGGTGACCGACTCCGCCGCGGCTGCCGACCTCGACCTCACCGCCGACGAGCTCGCCCGCCTCGACGCCGACCCCGAGGGCTGAGACCCGACCCCGGCGGGGTCGCCGCCGGGGAGGTGGCCGGGGAGAATGCGGCGCATGCCGCTGCTGCCCCGTCGCCACCGTCCCCCGACCCCCGCCGCGCCGCCGGCCGCAGCGGCGCCCGCGCCGGGCAGCGTGGGCGGCTCCGGTCATGTCCCCGACGCGTCTGGCGGCGGGCACGAGCCCCCGCGACCGGCCGGTCGTCACGCCGGCCCGGCGACCGAGGAGGGCGCGCCGAGCGGCGCGACCGGCCCCGCAGTGCCCGACCACCGCGCCGAGGTGCTGGCCGCGCGGGTCGAGCGGTGGCGTCCCGACCTGGTCGAGGCCCTCGCCGAGGTCTACCCCGACCCCGAGGGCCTGGCCGACGACCTCGTCGCCCTGGCCGCGCAGCGCTACGCCGAGCGCAGCGACGAGCTGCACCACCTCGACCTGCGCCGCTCGCTGGCACCCGACTGGTTCCAGCGCCCCGAGATGCTCGGCTACGCCGCCTACGCCGACCGGTTCGCCGGTGACCTCGCGGGCGTCGCGGAGCGCATCGACTACCTGCGCGACCTGGGCGTCACCTACCTGCACCTGATGCCGCTGCTCGAGCCGCGGCCCGGCGACAGCGACGGCGGCTACGCCGTGCAGAGCTACCGCCGGGTGCGCTCCGACCTCGGCACGACCGAGGACCTCGCCGCCCTCACCGCCCGGCTGCGGGCCTCGGGGATCAGCCTGTGCCTCGACCTGGTGCTCAACCACGTCGCCCGCGAGCACGAGTGGGCCGAGCGGGCCCGGGCCGGCGACCCGGCCTACCGCGACTACTTCTACGTCCACCCCGACCGCAGCGTGCCCGACGCCTTCGAGCAGACGCTGCCCGAGGTCTTCCCCGACTTCGCCCCCGGCAGCTTCAGCTTCGACGCCGACCTCGACGGCTGGGTGATGACGACCTTCAACACCTTCCAGTGGGACGTCAACTGGTCCAACCCCGCGGTGCTGCGCGAGTACGCCGACATCATCATGACCCTGGCCAACGACGGCGTGGAGGTCTTCCGCCTCGACGCCATCGCCTTCCTGTGGAAGCAGCTCGGCACCACCTGCCAGAACCTCCCGCAGGTGCACGCCCTCACCCAGGCGCTGCGGGTGCTGGGCCGCATCGCCTGCCCAGCGGTGGTGTTCAAGGCCGAGGCCATCGTCGGCCCCGACGACCTGCCGGCCTACCTCGGCCAGGGCCGCCACCACGGCAAGGTCAGCGACCTGGCCTACCACAACGCGCTCATGGTGCACGTGTGGTCGATGCTGGCCACCAAGGACGCCGGTCTGGCCTCCCGCGCCCTCCAGCGGCTCCCCGCCACGCCCGCCTCCACCTCCTGGGTGACCTACGCCCGCTGCCACGACGACATCGGGTGGGCCATCGACGACGCCGACGCGGCGGCCGCCGGGCTCGACGGCCACCTGCACCGCCGCTTCCTCTCGCAGTTCCACGCCGGCGACTTCCCCGGCTCGTGGGCGCGCGGACTGGTCTTCCAGGACAACCCGCGCACCGGCGACCAGCGCATCTCCGGCTCCCTGGCCTCCCTGGCCGGCCTGGAGGCCGGTGACCCCCACGCCGTCGACCGGATCCTGGCGGTCCACGCGGTCGTGCTCGGCTTCGGTGGCCTGCCCGTGCTGTGGATGGGCGACGAGGTGGGCCTGCTCAACGACCACGACTGGGACGCCGACCCCGCCCACGCCGCCGACAACCGGTGGGTCCACCGCCCGGTGATGGGCTGGCCGGTCGAGGACCCCCACGGCCTGCGCGAGCGGCTGCGCCACCTGGTCGGTGTGCGCCGCGACCTGCCCCACCTGCACGCCGGCGTGCCCACCGAGGTGCTCGACCCGCCGGCCCCCGGCGTCTTCGCCACCCGGCGGGTCCACCCGCTCGGCGCGATGGTGATGCTGGCCAACGTCACCCCCGAGCCGCAGTGGGTCTCCCGCGGCCGGCTGACCTCACTGGTCGGCGGGCCGCCGGTCGACCGGATCACCGGGCGGGCGCTGGGCGAGGGGGCCGACCCGGGCGGCGACGGCGACGGCCTGGCGCTCGCGCCGTACGAGGTGCTGTGGGTGTGCGCCGGATGACGGCGGGTCAGGGACCCGCGGGGCCGGAGGCCGGGGTGCACGACGGGCAGCGGCGCGCGTGGGTCAACCGGGCCGTCGCGACGATCCGCGCCGACGCCAACCGGTCGGCCGACACCCACCTGCTGCGGCTGCCGCTGCCCGAGGAGTGGGGCGTCGACGTCTACCTCAAGGACGAGTCGACCCACCCCACGGGCAGCCTCAAGCACCGCCTCGCCCGCAGCCTCTTCCTCCACGCGCTGGTCAACGGCTGGATCGGCCCGACCACCACCGTGGTCGAGGCGTCCTCGGGCTCCACCGCGATCTCGGAGGCCTACTTCGCCCAGCTCGTCGGGCTGCCCTTCGTGGCGGTCATGTCACGCACGACGAGCGCGGAGAAGATCAGCCTCATCGAGGGCTACGGCGGGCGCTGCCACCTCGTCGACGACCCCGCCGGCGTCTACGAGGTCTCCCAGCGGCTGGCCCGCGAGTGCGGCGGGCACTACATGGACCAGTTCACCTACGCCGAGCGCGCCACCGACTGGCGTGGCAACAACAACATCGCCGAGTCGGTGCTCGACCAGCTGCGCCTGGAGCGCCACCCCGTGCCGACCTGGATCGTCGTGGGCGCCGGCACCGGCGGCACGGCCTCGACCTTCGGCCGCTACGTGCGCTACCAGGGCCTGCCGACCCGGCTGTGCGTGGTCGACCCCGAGCACTCCGCCTTCCACCCCGCCTGGAGCAGCGGCGACCTCGGCCTCACCACCGACCGCGGCTCCCGCATCGAGGGCATCGGGCGCCAGCGGGTGGAGCCGAGCTTCCTGCCGGGGGTGGTTGACCACATGATCACCGTGCCCGACGCGGCCTCGGTGGCGACGATGCGCCACGTCGACCGGCTGCTCGCCCGCCGGCCGGGACCCTCGACCGGCACCAACCTGTGGGGCGCCCTGCAGCTGGTCGACCGGATGCGTCGGGCCGGCGAGACCGGCAGCGTCGTCACCCTCCTCTGCGACGACGGCCACCGCTACGCCGACACCTACTACTCCGACGCCTGGCTGGTCGAGCACGACCTCGACCCCGCACCCCACGTCGAGGAGGTCGCGCGGCTCTTCGGGACGTGACGTCCGGCGGGTCGTGCCGTCGGCCGCTCCGGCGCGCGGTGCCTCAGAGCCGTCGACCGGCCCAGCTCCAGGCGTAGGCGCCGTCGTCGACGGCCCGCCCGGCCTCGCCGAGCTCGAGGGGCCGGAAGGTGTCGACCATGACCGCGGTCTCGTCGAAGGCCTCGGCGCCGAGGGAGGCCTCGACGGCGGTGGGCTGGGGACCGTGGGCGTGGCCACCGGGGTGGAGGGTCACCGAGCCGACACCGATCCCCGAGCCCTTGCGGGCCTCGTAGTCGCCGGCGACGTAGAACATGACCTCGTCGCTGTCGACGTTGGAGTGGTAGTAGGGCACGGGCACGGCGAGCGGGTGGTAGTCGACCTTGCGGGGCAGGAAGGCGCACACCACGAAGCCGGCGCCCTCGAAGACCTGGTGCACCGGCGGGGGCTGGTGGACCTTGCCGGTGAGCGGCATGTAGTCCTCGACGTTGAACGTGTAGGGATAGAGGCAGCCGTCCCAGCCGACGACGTCGAAGGGGTGGGTGGCGTAGGTCATCCGGGTGCCGACGATCCCGGCCGAGGTGCGGTGCCTGACGAGCACCTCGACGTCGGACGCCGGCTCGCCGGCGCCGGCGAGCAGTGGCTCGGTGGGGCCGTGGAGGTCGCGCTCGCAGTAGGGGGCGTGCTCGAGCAGCTGGCCGTAGCGCGAGAGGTAGCGCTTCGGCGGCGCGACGTGGCTGGCCGACTCGATCGCGTAGAGCCGGCTCGGCCCGGAGGTCGCGTCGGGGCGCCAGCGGTGGGTGGTGGCCCGGGGCACCACGACGAAGTCGCCGGCGCGGTAGGGCACGACGCCGAAGACGGTCTCGACCACCCCGCTGCCGGCCTCGACGAAGACGCACTCGTCGCCCAGCGCGTTGCGGTAGAGCGGGGAGTCGGCCGCGGCGACGACGTAGGACAGGTGGACGTCGGCGTTGCCGAGCACGAGCCGGCGCCCGGTGACCGCGTCGACGCCCGTGACGTCGGCGGGCACGAGGTCGGGCAGGCGCAGGTGGCGCGGCGTGAGCGGGTGGTTGGGGGTGAGGGCCTGGTCGGGGAGGTCCCAGACCTCGCTGGCCACGATCGCCGACGGCACGCCGCGGTGGTAGAGCAGCGAGGAGTCGGAGGAGAAGCCCTCCTCGCCCATCAGCTCCTCGGAGCGCAGCGCGCCCTGCGCGTCGCGGAGCTGGGTGTGCCGCTGACGCGGCACCTCTCCGACCCGTCGGTAGTACGCCACAGCCAGCCACCTCACACCGAGAGGGGGACCTCGTCGTCCCCGCTGCGGCGATGCTGCTCGGCGCTCCCGACCGTGTCAATCGCGTGGTCGACCGCGTGGTCGACCGCGTGGTCGGTCGCGCGGCGGCCCGGAGTCGCACGAGTGCGCGGCATCCTCCGACCGGCCGCGCGGCATGGCCCGCACGGGCCATGCCCGGGCCGCCGACCATGGCCCGGACGGGGGGTTTCGCGGCCGCGGCCTCATCCTGCCGGGTCGGCGTCGTTGCTCCGGGTGCCGGGCTGGGGGTCCGGACCCGGGGGAACGGACGACGAGGGGGTCGTGACGTGTGCAGGACGACGTGCTCGGTGGAGCTCGTGGACGGTCCGACGGGGCGCGAGGGGCGCCCGACGATGGCGCTGGTGGTCAGAGGCGACCTCGATGTGTCGGCCGGGCCGGCGGTCGGCGCGGTGGTGGAGCGGCTGCGCCGGGAGCGGCCGACGGTGGTGCTCGTCGACCTCGAGCAGGTCGACTTCGTCGACACCGCGGGCCTGCACTGGCTGCGCCGCGCGCTGCGCGCCGCGGTGGCCCACGGCGCCGACGTCGGGGTGCTCGCGGAGTCGCCGGCCGTACGCCGTCTGCTGCGGCTCGGGTCGGAGCCGCTCTGGCCCCCGCCGGCAGCGCCGCCTGCGCCGCCTGCCACACGCACCCGCGGCGAGGCCGCCGGGGCCGCCGGGCTCCGGCTCGTGCCGGCGCTCGGCGCGACGACCGGACGCCGCTGAGCACCCTGCACCGGGGGGCGGGTCAGCCGCCGACGACCTCGCTGGCGCGCAGCACCTCGAAGGGCTCGGCGTAGCGGGTGTGGGAGACCTGGCGCGACCAGTAGCGGGCGCTCGCCACCACCAGGTCGGGCTCGAGGTAGTCGCGCGCCGACTGCGAGCGGTAGCAGGCCAGCAGGTCGAGCTTGGTCTCGATGGTGTCCTCGACGGGCACGAAGCGCGTGGGCGCGAAGCCGTTGCGCGAGGACGGCGACTGGTAGCAGAACAGCTGCGGCACCCGCCGGGCCGCGATCACGGCGGCGGCGTGCACGGCGCGGTGGTCCTGGTGGTTGTCGGCCGCGGAGTGGACGTAGACCGTCGTGGGGGAGACCGAGGCGATCACGGCCTCGATCAGCCCGATCATCTCGTGGGCCTCCTCCAGCCGGGTGTCGGGCAGGTCGGCCATCAGCAGCTCGGCCGACATCGCGGTGGCGGCGGCCACCGCCTCGCGCCGGCGCTCCTCGCGCGGGCCGCCCACGGCGCCCCGGCTCAGGGTGAGCACCGACACCGGGTGCCCCTGTGCGGCGTGGCGCAGCAGGGTGGCCCCGCAGCCGATCTCGACGTCGTCGGGGTGGGCGCCGATGGCCAGGACGCGCTCGCCGCGGTGGTGGGCCCGGGCCGGCAGCAGCTGCTCGAGGGCGGCGGGGTCGTCGGGGGCGACGACGTCGGAGAGGCCGTGGCGCAGCGCGGTGAGCAGACCGTGGGCGCCGGCCCCGGCGTCGGCCACGACGGCGACGCGGGTCTGGCGCGAGCGTCGGCGTACGCGCTCCAGCACGGCCACGGTGGCCTCGTCGAGCAGGTCGGACTCGACGAGCAGCAGCGCGGGCGCCCCCGCGGTCTCGAGGAGGTCCTCGGTCTCGGCCGGGTCGACGAGGAGCGGGAGGTGGCCGGCGCGCTCGAGGGTGGCGAGGAGCGCCCCGAGGTCGGTGCGCGCCCAGACCACCACGAGCCGCTCGGGGCCGTGCGCCTCGCGCACCACCCCGGCGGGCAGCGTCGTCGGCGCGTGCTCGTCGGTCTCCACGTCCCTCCCCAGGTCCGCCGCTGAGCCTAGACGGCCGCTCCCGGGCGACGGGAGCAGCCGGGCCGCTCGCCGGGACGGGCCGCGGTGACGAGCTCGCCACGGGAGAGGACGGAGGTCCTGCGGGCATAGAAGAAGGCGCCGGGGTCTCGGGTCCCCGGCGCCTTCGAGATCCACTGTAGCCAACGGGTGGTGGTCTGTCAGCAGTTTCGCGACAGTCCGATCGGACCATGTCAATCATCCGTTGGACCCTGGTCGGCCCGGCCTCCACCTGTTTGCCTGGTGGGGCGGCGGCCCCCCACGCCCGATGCACGGGTGGTCGTCGTGTCTCGGGGGAGGGAGCGGCATGAGCGCAGCCGGGACGCACAGCGGATACGACCTGGACGATCCACGCGAGCGCGCCCGCCTCAGGGCGCTGCGTGACTTCGGCCTGCCGGACGGCGAGCACCCGGCCGCCGACGACCTGTCGGCGCTGGTGGCGGTGGCCGCGGCCGCGGCGGGTGTGCCGACGGCTGCGATCCACCTCCTCGCCGGCGACGAGCAGCGCGCCCTGGCCACGGTGGGCTTCGAGATCGCGGCCCTGCCCCGCCGCGACTCGATGTGCAGCATCATCGTCGACGAGCCCCGACCCGTCGTGGTCGCCGACGCCCGCGAGGACCCCCGCTTCAGCGCCAACCCCTTCGTGCGCGAGGGCCGCATCCGCTTCTACGCCGCCTTTCAGCTGCGCACCGACGCCGACGTGTCGATCGGCACGCTCTGCGTCTTCGACGACCGGCCCCACGTGCTCGGCGCCGAGCAGCGCAGCCTGCTGCAGGCGCTCGCCGACCGTGTCGTCGGGGTGCTGGAGCTCGACCGCCGGGTGCGCGCGCTGAGCGACGAGGTCCGCGCGCTGGAGGAGGTGCGCGCCGGGCTGCGCGCCGACAACGAGAGCCTGCGCGCCTTCGCGGGCCAGGTCAGCCACGACCTGCGCGCCCCCCTGTCCACCATGACGCTGTCGCTGGAGCTGCTCGGCGTCGGGCTCGCGCAGGGCTGGTCGCCCCCCGACCTCGAGCCCGTGCTGGCCCGCGCCCTGCGTGGTGCGACCCGGATGCGCGGTGTGGTGGAGAACCTCTTCGTGCACGCCACCGGCGCGCCCGCCTCGCCGCACCCCGTCGACCTGGGCTCGCTCGTCGAGGACGCCCGCGAGGACCTGGGCCCGGCCCTCGACGGGGTCGACGTGACCGCGCGGGCGCTGCCGGTCGTCGTCGCCGACGGCCCGCTGCTGCGCCTCGTGCTGCAGAACCTGCTGTCCAACGCGGCCAAGTTCACCGCCACCGAGCACGGCGGCCAGGTGACGGTGACCGCGTCGCGGCGTGACCGGTCGTGGCTCGTCGAGGTGGCCGACCACGGCCGCGGGGTGCCGGAGGCCGAGCGCGAGCGCGTCTTCGAGGCCTTCGCTCGGGTGGGCGAGCACGAGGCGCTGGCGCCCGGCACCGGGCTGGGGCTGGCCACCTGCCGCGCCATCATCGAGGCCCACGGCGGGCGCATCGGGCTGCGCGAGACCGCCGGCGGTGGGGCCACCGTGTGGTTCGAGCTGCCCGACCCGCGGTGAAGGTCGCGGGTCCGGCAGCCCGGTGGCCTCAGGCCTTGGGGGCGAAGACCTCGAGCGCGATGTTGTCGGGGTCGCGGAACTCCAGGATCCAGCCGGCGCCGATGTCCTTGACGCCCTCGTGGGCCACACCGAGGTCGTCGAGCACGCCCGCGGCGGCCTCGATCGCGGCCTGGTCGGCGACGGCGAAGGCGACGTGGTCGAGGCCGGTCTTGTCCTCGTCGAAGTGGTCGTCGGCCACCGGGCGCAGGCCCAGCAGGCTGTCGCCGAGCTGGTAGATGACGCCGCCGAAGAGGAACGAGAGCTGCTGCCGGGTCTCCTCGTCAGCGTTCGGGGGGAGCTCGAAGGCGACGGGGAGGCCGAAGACGTCGTCGTAGAACTTCCGCGACCGCGCGATGTCGGTGACGGTCAGGCGGACGTGGGCGTAGGCGCTGGTCTGGATGGGCATGCCGCCACGGTGCCACCGCCCCCGCCGCGACGGGCTCACCCGAGTGGGGCCGGGCCGGAAGGGGGAGGTCCGGGGGCAGGGGCGTGGCTAGCGTCGAGGAGGTCCCGACCAGCCGCGTCCAGCCGGGCGCCCTCACTCTCGGAGCCACCGATGACCCTGCTCTCCCCGCCCCGCTCGTCCCCCCTCGCCGGCCGCACCGGCCGCCGGCGTCCGCGCCAGGGCCTGGCGCGGCTCGCCGCACTGGCCGCCACCGGTCTGACCGCGACCGGTCTCGCGGCCTCCGCCCTGCTCGCCCCGACCGCGGCCGGTGCTGCGCAGGCCCCCGGCGACGGGCCCTTCCCGCAGCGCGTGGCGCTGCCCGACGGCTTCCAGCCCGAGGGCATCGCGGTCGGCCGCGGCTTCGCGGCGTACTTCGGGTCCCGTCTCGACGGCGACCTCTACCGCGCCAACCTGCGCACCGGCACCGGCCGCGTGATCAGCCAGGGCCCCGGCACCCCGTCGGTCGGCCTCAAGGTCGACGAGCAGAACCGGATCTTCGTCTCCGGCGGCACCGCCGGCGACGTGCGTGTGGTGAAGGCCGGCAGCGGCGAGGTGCTGGCCAGCTACCAGCTCGTCGACGTGCCCGCCGACTCCGACGCCGCCTTCATCAACGACGTCGTGCTCACCGACGACACCGCGTGGTTCACCGACTCCGAGAACGCCCAGCTCTTCGGGCTGCCGCTCGAGGGCGGCGACCTCCCCGACGCCGCCGACGTCGTGCGGCTGCCGCTCGGCGGGGACTGGGAGCAGGCCGAGGGCCTCAACGCCAACGGCATCACCGCCACCCCCGACGGCAAGGCGCTGCTCGTGGTCAACTCCGCCTCCGGCGGGCTCTTCCGCGTCGACCCCGCCACCGGCGACGCCACCCGGGTCAACCTCGGCGGCGCCGAGCTCACCAACGGCGACGGGATGCTGCTGGAGGGCCGCCGGCTCTACGTCGTGCAGAACCGGCTGAACCAGGTGGCCGTGCTGCGCGTCTCCGCCGGCGGTCGCAACGGCACGCTGCAGCGGACCCTCACCTCCGGCCAGTTCGACGTGCCGACCACCATCGCGCGACTCGGCGACCGGCTCTACCTGCCCAACGCCCGCTTCTCCACCCCGCCGACCCCCACCACCGAGTACTGGGTGACCCGGGTGGCCGTGCCCCGCGGCTGAGCCACCCGCACGGGGCGGGGCGGGTCCGCCGGGTCCGCCGCCCGCCAGGTCCGGCGCCGGCCGCGTACCGGCCGCGTGACCCGCTCCGTGACGCGCTCCGTGGTCGGGAGGCTTCCGCGCGGAGCCCGGATCGGGCACCGTGGGGAGATGCAGGAGACCGAGGAGGAGCGCCTCGCCCGCGAGGCCCGCGAGGAGCAGGTGCGCGCCGACGCGGCCCGCGCCCGGGCGCGGGCGGCCGAGCGCCGGGAGACGATGCAGTTCGTGCGGGAGCTCGACATGAGCGAGGAGATCGACGACTGAGCGCCGCGCCGGACGTCATGCGGAGGGTGGATGCGCATCCACGCCGCGCATGACGTCGGGCGGGCGGCCGCGGGGCGTCGAGGGGAACGTCATGCGGAGGGTGGATGCGCATCCACGCCGCGCATGACGTCCCGCCTGCGCATGACGTCCCGCCTGCGGTGAGGTCGGGGAGGGACGTCGTCCAGGTGGGCGCGCACGGACGTCATACAAGGGGTGGATGCGCATCCGCTGAGCGCATGACGTCGGGCGGGCGGCCGCGGGGCGTCGAGGGGGACGTCATACGAAGGGTGGATGCGCATCCGCTGAGCGCATGACGTCGGGCGGGCGGCCGCGGGGCGTCGAGGGGGACGTCATACGAAGGGTGGATGCGCATCCACCGAGCGCATGACGTCGCGCGGGACGAGGCGTTGCGCCCCGTCCGGCTCAGGGCAGGACGACGATCCCGTCGTCGTCGCTGACCACGGTGGCGCCGGGGGCGAACGACACGCCGCCGAACTCCACCACCACGTCGCGCTCGCCCGCACCGTCCTTGGCGCTCTTGCGCGGGTTGGAGCCGAGGGCCTTCACCCCGAGGTCGAGCTCGCGCAGGGCGGCGACGTCGCGCACGGCACCGTGGATCACGACGCCCTCCCAGCCGTTGGCGACGGCCGAGGCGGCGATCAGGTCGCCCATGAGCGCGGTGTGCAGCGACCCGCCCCCGTCGACGACCAGCACCTTGCCGGCGCCGGGCTCGGCGAGGGTGGCCTTCACGAGGGCGTTGTCCTGGTGGCAGCGCAGCGTCACGGCGGTGCCGGCGAAGCGGGCGCGAGCGCCGTACTGGCGCAGCTGGAGGTCGCAGGACTGCAGCGCCTCGCCGTGCTCGTCGACGAGGTCGGCGGTCGGGGTGGGCCCGGTGGTCGGCCCGGTGGTCGGCTGGGGAGTGGAGGTCACGCGGCCATCCCAGCACAGCGCGCCCAGCCCGCCCGGCGCCGCCGTCCGCCGCCGACCGCCGCCGTCCGCCCGCCGCCGTCCGCCCACCGCGGGCCACCCGTCGCCGCGCCGCGCCCGCGGCGGGGGACGATGGGCGTGTGACTCCCCGCCCCGCCGGTCCCGCCGGTCCCGCCAGCCCAGCCGGTCCCGCTAGCCCCGCCAACCCCGCCGGTCCCGCCAGCCCAGCCGGTCCCGCTAGCCCCGCCAACCCCGCCAGCCCAGCCGGTCCCGCCAGCCCAGCCGGCCTCGACGACCTCGCCCCGCAGTCCGCCGACCGACCCGTCGTGCTCGACGGCGGGCTGTCGAACGCGCTCGAGGACCGCGGCGTCGACCTGTCGTCGCAGCTGTGGACCGCGACGGTGCTGCGCGGGTCGCCGGAGGAGGTCGAGGCCGTGCACGCGGCCTACTTCGCCGCCGGGGCCGAGGTCGCCACCACGGCCAGCTACCAGGTCAGCGAGCAGGGCGTCGTGGCCGCGGGCGGCACGCCCGAGGAGGCCCGGGCGCTGCTGGCGCGCAGCGTCGAGGTGGCCCGCCGGGCCCGCGACGCGGCGCAGGAGCTGCGCGCGGGGTCGGGCGGGCCGGAGCACCGGGGGGCCGAGCGCGGTCGGCTGCTGGTGGCGGCGTCCGTGGGCCCCTACGGCGCGGTGCTGGCCGACGGGTCGGAGTACCGCGGCGACTACGGGCTCACCCCCCGCGCGCTGCGCGACTTCCACGCGCGGCGCCTCGACGCGCTCGCCGCCGCCGGACCCGACCTGCTCGCGGTGGAGACGCTGCCCGACGTGCGCGAGGCCGAGGTGCTGGTGCCGCTCCTCGACGACCTGGGCCTGCCCGCGTGGGTGTCCTACTCCGTCGCCGGGGGACGCACGCGGGCGGGCCAGCCGCTCGAGGAGGCGTACGCCGTCCTGGCCGGCAGCACCAGCGTGGTGGCCGCCGGGCTCAACTGCTCCGCCCCGGGCGAGGTGGCCGCGGCGGTGCGGGTGGCCGCCGAGGTGACCGGGCTGCCCGGCGTGGTCTACCCCAACCGCGGCGAGACCTGGGACGCGGTGGCCAAGGCGTGGCGCGGCGAGCGCGACTGGGACGTCGCGCCCGCGGCCGGCTGGGTCGGCGACGGGGCCCGGCTCGTCGGCGGTTGCTGCCGCGTGGGACCCGCCGACATCGAGCGGCTGGCCCGGAGCCTGGGAGCCTGACCGACCGCCGGGGTGCCTCCCGGCCTCGCACACTCGGCCTCAGCGGGCGACGAGCTCCTTGGCGCCGGCGTCCCAGATCACCTCGGTGGCGCCGGAGGCGAGGGCCTCGACCACGGTGTCGACCACGACCTCACCGGGCAGCGGGGCGGGCAGCTTCGGCGGCTCGCCGGCCAGCGCGCGCTCGGCCAGCCCGGTGTCGAGGTGGGGCGGGCGCACGTCGAGCACGGTGAAGGCGCGACGGTTCTCCCGGCGCAGGACGGTCAGCCAGGTGGAGAGGGCCGCCTTGGTGGCGGAGTACTCCGCCATCTGGTTGGTGGGCAGCTCGGCCAGGATGGCCGAGAGCACCGCGACCGTGCCGCCGTCCTCGAAGCGCCCGGCGGCCGCGCGCACGAGCGCCATCGGACCGAGGGTGTTGACGGCGAAGAGCTCCTCGACCACCGCCGGGTCGGCCTCGGTCGCGGGGCCGAAGCCCGCGACCCCGGTGGCCACGACGAGCAGGTCGAGGCCGCCCATGGCGTCGGCCGCCGCCCCGACGACCTCGCGGCAGGCGTCGGTGTCGACCAGGTCGAGCACGAGCGGCTCGGTGCCGCAGGCCTGCGCCACCGGCGCGAGCCGCCCGGCGTCGCGACCGGCGACGCTCACGGTCGCGCCACGCTCCACGAGGGCGCGGGCGATGCCTGCGCCGAGCACCCCCGAGGCCCCGACGACCAGTGCGCGTGCTCCCGACAGCTCCATGGCTCCTCCTGCGTGCGGGCCCGGTCGGCGCGGGCCGTGGTGCGGCGGCTCGACGCGGGTCCCGGGCGGGTCCGAGGGGCCCCGACGAGGCCCTCCCGAGCGACGGTAGGGGGCCTGCCGGGCGATCACCCAGGACTCACACCCGCAGGGGTGGGAGCAGCGTCGGTGGCCGTGGCTACCGTCGGAGGAGCGCCCCGCGCGGCCGCCCGCCCGGGTGACCACCGCCGACCAGGGAGGACCACCGATGCTGATCCCCCAGGCCCGAGGAACGCTGAGCGAGCGGGTCTTCCCGCAGCTCACCGGAGGCCTCGAGGACACCGCGAGTGCGGGTCTCGGCCGCGGCGGGGACGCCGACTCCCGCGACGACGCCGCGGCCACGCTCTGGGCGCTCCAGGAGCTGCACTACCGCGGCTTCGACGACGTCGACGACGCCCTCGAGTGGCACCCCGCGGTGCACGCGCTGCGCTGGGAGCTCGAGGCCGACCTCGAGGCGCGGCTGCGCGAGCGCCACGCCGACCTGGTGCCGCGACCCGAGGACCACACCGCCGAGGGCCTGGCCGAGCGGCTCTTCGCCATGGTCGAGGCCGACGACGGACCCTCGCTGGCCCGCCACGTCGAGACCACCGCGACCCGTGACGAGGTCGAGGAGCTGCTGCGCCACCGCTCGGTCTACCACCTCAAGGAGGCCGACCCCACGACCTGGGTCGTGCCGCGCCTGGAGGCCACGGTCAAGGCCGCGCTCATGGAGGTGCAGCTCGACGAGTACGGCGGCGGCGACCCCGCCCGCCTGCACCACCACCTCTTCGCCCGCGGCCTGGCCGCCTCGGGCATGAGCGCCGACTACGGCGCCACCGTCGACGAGGCGAGCGCCGCGGTGCTGGAGCAGAACGCCGCGCTGTCGATGCTGGGCCTGCACCGCCGCCTGCGCGGCGCCGCCCTGGGCCACCTCGCCGCCGTCGAGGCCAGCAGCTCCGGACCGTCGCGACGCATGGCCCGCGGCCTGCAGCGCCTCGGCTTCGCCCCCGAGATGGTGGAGTACTACACCGAGCACGTCGAGGCCGACGCCGTGCACGAGCAGCTCGCCGTGCGCGCCATCTGCGGCGCCCTGGTCGAGCGTGAGCCCCACCTCGCCGGCGACGTGCTCCTCGGCGCCGCGATCTGCCTCGACCTCGAGGCCCGCACCGCGACCGACCTGCTCGCCCGCTGGGACCGCGCGGCGTGAGCGACCCGACCCCCCGCACGGCCCCGCCGCGGGTCGGCGCCTGCGGAGCCGGCGTACCCGTGGTGGGGGCGGGGGAGCGCGCGGTGGAGGCCGCCCCGGTGGTCGACGACGTCTCACGCCCCGACGTGGTGCTCTGCCCCGGGGGCCCGATGCTCGTGCGCGGGCGGCTCGTGGTGGAGGACGACCAGGGCGTGCGGCACACCACCCACCGCCCGGTCTCCGCGATCTGCCGCTGCAGCCGCTCGGCCACGCTGCCGTGGTGCGACGGCACCCACAAGGTGCTGCCCGCCGGGCTGCGTCCCTGACCGCAGCGTGACCGCGGCCCGACCGCGGCCGGACCGCAGCTCAGCCGCAGCCCGCGCGGAGCGACCTCAGGCGCGGTCGAGGCGCAGCAGGGCGCCACGACCGACGACGCGACGGTCGACCGGCACGAGGCCGTGGCGGGTGCCCCAGGCCGCCTCGACGACGTCGCACTGCGCGGTGTCGGCGAGCTGGAGCAGCACCGAGCCGCCGGGCAGCAGGTGGCGCTCGGCGACCTCCAGGCAGGTCCAGGCCAGGTCGAGGCCGTCGGCGCCGCCGTCGATGGCCAATAGCGGGTCCGCGGGGAAGCGCCCGGTGTCGGCGGAGGGCAGGTAGGGCGGGTCGGCGATGACCAGCGCGAACCGCTCGTGGTCGGCCACGGCCTCGCGCAGGTCGCCCTCGCGGACCTCGGTGAGCTCGGCGGGCCGCTCCGCGGTGGCGTTGGCGGCGACGTTGTCGCGGGCGAAGGCGCAGGCCACGGGGTTGGCGTCGACGCACACACGCCCGCCGCGACCCGGCCACCGCGGCCAGGCCGATGTGGCCGACCCCCGCGCACAGCTCGAGCACGGCCCCCTCGGCCCCGGGGGACCCGGTGACCCCGGCCGCGGTGCCGTCCCGCTCGGCGAGGAGCTCGGCGGCCCACCGCGACTGGGCCAGCGTCCACTCCCGCGGCTCGAGCACCCGGTCGTCGAAGGTCAGCACGAGCGGCCCGAACTCCGCCCGCCGCACCACGTGGTCGGCGCCGGGGCCGGTCACGACGCGCCCCCGCCGGCCGTGCCGCGGCCGAGCGTGCCCCGCACCGAGCGTCCCACCGAGCGCGGCAGCGCCGTCAGCGTCGAGACCCGGGCGTGGGCCAGCGCGGCGCGGGCGGCGTTGCTGCCGGGGGCGCCGTGCACGCCGCCGCCGGGGTGGGCGGCGGCCGAGCCGAGGTAGAGCCCGGCGACGCCGGTCTCGGCGCGGCCCCACTGGCCGGGCACGGGCCGGAAGAGCAGCATCTGGTGCAGCTGGGAGGTGCCCGCGCCGACGGCACCGCCGACGAGATTGGCGTTGCGCTGCTCCAGCTCGCGGGGGCCGAGCACGCGACGGGCCCTGACCAGGGACCCGAAGCCCGGGGCCAGCTCCTCGAAGCGCGCCTGCATGCGGTCGGCGAAGCGCTCGCGGTCGTCGGGGCCCCAGTCGCCGCCGACCGTGCCACCGGTGCCGCCCGGGCCGCTCGCCGCGCCGTCCGCGGCGTCGCCGCGGGTCTGCTGCGGCACGTGGGTGTAGGCCCACACCGCCTCGGTGCCGGCGGGGGAGCGGGTGGGGTCGGCGGTGGTCATCTGCCCGGCGAGCATGAAGGGGTGGGCGGGCACGTAGCCGGAGGCGACCTGCGCGGTGGCCTCGGCCATCTCGGCGCGCGACGCGGCCAGGTGCAGCGTGCCCGGGGCGTGCGCGGGGGCGCTGGCCCAGGGGATGGGGCCGTCGAGGGCCCAGTCGACCTTGACCGTCGCGGGGTCCATCTCGAAGCGGTCGAGCCCGCGGGCGACCCGGGCGGGCACGTCGGAGGGGTCGAGCAGGTGGCGGTAGAGCGCCTCGACGCCCACGTCGGCGACGACGGCGCGGCGCGCGGCGTACCGCTCGCCCGAGCGCAGCCGCACCCCGGTCGCGCGGCCGCGGTCGGTCTCGACGGCCACGACCTCGGCGTCGCAGCGCACCTCGCCGCCCCGCGACTCCAGGCGGCGCACCATCGCGGCGCTGAGCTCGCCGGCGCCGCCCTGCGGGGCGGGGAAGCCGACGGTCTGGCCCATCATCGTCAGCAGCAGGCCGAGCATGCCCGAGCCGGCCGCGTCGAGGGGGATGTCGGCGTGGCCGGCGTTGCCGGCCACCAGGGTGCGCAGCGCCTCGCCGCCCAGGCGTCCGTCGAGCATGGTCAGCGCGGGGCTGAGCAGGGTGCGCACGAAGTCGACGCCGCCGACGTGGCGCAGCCGGGTGAGCACCCCGAGGCCCCCGCGCACGGGCGGGAACGGGGTGAGCAGCGCGTCGATGAGCGCGGGGCCGATGGCGTCCCAGTCGGCGCACAGCCGCAGCCAGGCCTCGCCGTCGCCGGGGTGGGCGCGCTCGGCCAGGTCGGCGGTGATCCCGCGGTCGCGGTGCAGCAGCGCCCACGAGCCGTCGGGGAAGGGGTGGCCCTGCACCGCGGGCGGGTGCGACCAGGTCAGGCCGTGGCGCTCCAGGTCGAGCCCGAGCATCACCGGCGAGGCCCGCGCGAAGGGGTAGAAGGCGCTGAAGGTGTCGTGCACGAAGCCGTCGGCCAGCTCGTGGCTGCTGCGCACCGCGCCGCCGGCGTCGGGCTGCGCCTCGAGCACGAGCACCGACCAGCCGGCGTCGGCGAGCAGGTTGGCGGCGACCAGCCCGTTGGGGCCGGAGCCGATGACGAGGGCGTCGTACGTCGCTCCCGTCACGGGCGGTTCTCGCACACGTAGGCCAGCCGGCGCAGGGTCTCGGTGTTGCGCCAGGTCATCGGCGGGTCGTGGAGGAGGCTCGGCACGAAGCGGCCCGGTCCGCGGTCGACGCGCTCCTCGACCTCCACCGACGTGCCGGCGCCCGACGGCGTGAGGCGGAAGGTCACCCGCGCTCGGCCGAAGGGCCGGCCGTAGGCGAGCAGGGTCAGGGTGGTGCGCGGGTGCATCTCGACGACCTGGGTGCTGTCGTCGAGCAGCGCCGGCCAGGCGCCGACGGAGTGGTGCAGCCGTGACCCGACCTCGGGCCAGTCCTCGTCGACCTCGCGCATCCGGGAGGCGCCCACCACGAAGAGGGGGTACATCCACCCGTCGCTGAGGACCTCCCAGACCGTCTCGGGGGTGGCTGCGACGTCGCGCGAGGTGTGGCTCATGGCTCCCACCCTCCTCGCACCCCCCGCCGGGCACCACACCCGCGGGGGTCAGGCGGGTCGCGCGCGTCTTACCGACCGTTGCGACCACTACCTGACCGTCATGACGGTCGGCCAGTGGTCGCAACGGTCAGTAGGACGCGCGCGCGGCGGCGACCGCGGTCGTCAGGGGGCGAGCGGGGCCACGTGGTCGCGGATCCAGCCGAGCAGCGGCGTCATCAGCGCGACCGCCTGCTGGCCGGCGGGGGTGAGGGAGTACTCCACGTGCGGCGGCACGACCGGCAGGGCCTCGCGCAGCACCAGGCCGTCGGCCTCGAGGGTCTGCAGGGTCTGGATGAGCATCTTCTCGCTCACCCCGTCGATGCGGCGCTTGAGGGCGCTCCAGCGCAGCGTGCCCCCGGCCAGGGTGACCAGCACCAGCACGCCCCACTTGCTGGTGACGTGCTCGAAGACGGCGCGGGTCGCGGGGCACAGCGAGTCCACGGGCACCGCGGCGGCGGGGGTGCCGGGGAGGGTGGTCACGATCCGACCTTACTCCGAGGTGAGTACCCCACTTCGAAGTGCGTACCCCACCGCGGGAAGGGTGTCGGGGCGGGCGCGGTTGGCAGGGGCGGGGCCGCCGACGGCGCGGCCCGCCGCGGTGACCGCCGCGGCAGCGACGTGTGGAGGAGACAGGGATGACGATCGTGGTGAGCGGGGCGACGGGGCAGCTGGGCCGGCGCGTGGTGGAGGAGCTGCTGGCGCGGGGTGTGGCCCCGGCCGACGTGGTGGCCGGCGGTCGCGACGAGGGGCGGCTCGCGGCGCTGGGCGAGGCGACCGGCGTGCGCACCGCGCGGATGGACTACGACGACCCCGCGACCCTCGGGGCGGCCCTGTCGGCCGGCGACGTGTACCTGCTCGTCTCCGGCAGCGAGCCCGGCGGGCGCGTGCCGCAGCACGCCGCGGCGATCGACGCCGCCGTCCACGCCGGCGTCGCGCACGTCGCCTACACCAGCGTCCTCGGCGCGGGCGCCACCCCGCTGTCGCTGGCCGCGGAGCACGAGGCCACCGAGGAGCTGCTGCGCGCCAGCGGGCTGCCGGTGACGCTGCTGCGCAACGGGTGGTACACCGAGAACTACGCCCCCACCCTCGAGCAGGCGCGCGCCACCGGCGTCGTCCTGACCAGCACCGGGGCGGGCCGCGTGGCCAGCGCGACCCGCGACGACTACGCCGCCGCCACCGCGCGCGTGCTCGTCGACGTGGCCGCCGGCGACGGCGCCGAGCACGTAGGTACGGCCTACGAGCTCTCCGGCGACCACGCCTGGGACGCCGAGGAGCTGATCGCCGCGCTCGGCGAGGTGCTCGGCCGTGACGTCACGCTGCGGGCCGTCGACACCGACACCCACGTCGCCGCCCTGCGCGAGGCGGGGCTCGACGAGGGCACCGCGGGCTTCGTCGCCGGTCTCGACGCCGCCATCGCGCAGGGCGCGCTCGCCGCGACCCCCGGCGACCTGTCCCGCCTGGCCGGGCGCCCCACGACCCCGCTGGTCGACGCCCTGCGCGCGATGGCCTGAGCCCGGGAGGCGCGTCGCGCCCCGCCCGGACGGGCGAGGTCGGGGCGGGGCGGGCACGGGAACGGCGCGGAGCGCCTAGGCTCCCCAGCAGGACGCCGCGACGCGCCGGGCCCCCGGCACGACCGGGCCGTGCCCGCCGTACCCGCAGTGACCGCCCGCCCCCCTCGCCCCCTTGTCGCCTGGAGCCCCGCGTTGACCGACGTCCGACCGTCGCACACCCCCGCCTACGGCGGTGTCGACCTCACGACGTGCGACCGGGAGCCGATCCACGTGCCCGGCGCGATCCAGCCCCACGGCGTGCTGCTGGCCCTGGAGCCGGACGACCTGACCGCGGTGGTGGTCTCCGCCAACTGCGAGCAGCTGCTCGGGGTGCCGTCGGGCGCCGCGCGCGGACGCGCGCTGGCCGAGCTGCTCGGCGAGGCGGCGGCCGCGGCGATCGCGCCGCGGGCCGCGAGCCCCACCAAGGGTGAGCCGATGGTGCTGCGCCTGCCCGAGGACCTGCCGCTGGCCACCGGTGCGCGCGGCGCGCTGGCCGGGGCCGACGTCGACGTCACCGTGCACCGCTCCGGGGAGCGCGTGGTGGTCGAGCTCGAGCAGCTCGGCGGCCCGGGCGCCGGCACGCTGTCCTACCAGTCGGCGCGCGGCGCGATGGCCCGCCTGGCCAGCGCCGGGTCGGTGCCGGAGCTGGCCGACCGGCTGGCCCACGAGGTGCGCGGGCTCAGCGGCTTCGACCGGGTCATGGTCTACCGCTTCGACCAGGACTGGAACGGCGAGGTCATCGCCGAGGACCGCCGCGAGGACCTCAACCCCTTCCTCGGCCTGCACTACCCCGCCACCGACATCCCGGCCCAGGCCCGGCGGCTCTACACCGTGAACTGGACGCGGCTGATCGCCGACGTCTCCTACACCCCGGTGCCGCTCGACCCGGTGCTCGACGAGGTCACCGGCGCCCCGCTCGACCTGTCGCACTCCACGCTGCGCAGCGTCTCGCCGATCCACGTCGAGTACCTCACCAACATGGGCGTGGGCGCCTCGATGTCGGTCTCGCTGGTCATCGACGACGAGCTGTGGGGCCTGGTGGCGTGCCACCACTACTCCGGGCCGCACCGGCCCAGCCACGACGCGCGCGCCGCGGTGGAGTTCCTGGGGCAGGTCGCCTCGCAGATGATCAACGACCGCGAGCGCGCCGACGGGCGCGAGGCCGCCATCGGGAGCCAGGCCGAGCTCAACCGGTTCACCGCCGCCCTCACCGCCTCCGAGCTCAACCCGCTGGTGCAGCTCATGGCCGACCCGGCGCTGCTGCGCCTGGTCGGGGCCGGCGGAGCCGCGCTGTCGGTGGAGGGCGTCATCACCACCACCGGCCGGGTGCCCGAGGAGCGGCACCTGCGCCGCATCGGCGCCCTGCTGCACCGCCCCGACGGCCGCGCCGTGCACACCCACCACCTCGGCGTCCTCGCCCCCGACCTCGAGGAGGTCGCCGACGTCGCCGCCGGCGCGATGGTGATCGGCAGCAGCGACCCCACCAGCTGGCTGATGTGGGTGCGGCCCGAGCTCGAGGAGGTCGTCGACTGGGGCGGCGACCCCACCAACAAGCTGCTCTACGACGCGGAGGGCCCCGAGGTCCGCCTCAGCCCCCGCAAGTCCTTCGACAAGTGGCGCCAGGTCGTGCGCGGACGCAGCGAGCCCTGGACCGCCTGGCAGGTCGACACCGCCGAGGCCCTCAACGCCCACGTCACCGGGGTGCTGCTGGCCCGCTCCCGCGAGCAGATCGCCATGGCGGAGTCGCTGCAGCGCTCGGTCGTGGCCGAGGTCGCCCCCGACTTCGACGGCGTGGAGATCGCCGCGCGCTACCTGCCGGCCTCGACCTACCAGCTCGGCGGCGACTGGTGGGACGCCTTCGAGCTCGACGACGGCCGGGTGGCCTTCGTCGTCGGCGACGTCGCCGGCCACGGCGTGCAGGCCGCGACCGCGATGACCCAGGTGCGCACCGCGCTGCGGGCCTACCTCTTCGGCGGCGACACGCCCGCGGGCTGTCTCGACCGGCTCGACCGGCTGATGGACGGGCTGCTCGACCAGCGGGTCGCCACCGCCCTCGTCGGGGTGCTCGACCGCGCGAGCGGCGTGCTCCAGCTCTCCTCGGCCGGCCACCTCCCGCCGCTGCTGTGCGTCGACGGCGAGGCCCACGAGCTGTCGCTGCGGCAGCGCCCGCTGCTCGGCATCGGGGTGGGGCAGGCCGTCGTCGACGAGGTCGACCTCTCCGGCGGCGCCACGGTGCTCATGTACACCGACGGCCTGGTCGAGCGTCGTGGCCTCGACATCGCCGAGACGCTCGAGCAGCTGCGCGTCACCTCCTGCGTCGGACCCGGCGAGCGGATGCAGGAGTGGGTCGACGAGATCGTCGAGGCCGTCGCCGGCGTCAAGGACGACGACACCACCGTGCTCGCCATCCGGATGGGCCCGCAGGGCTGAGCCCGACGCCCCTGAGCGGGGGCGTGTGCGGGGCGTGAGCGGGGCCGTGGCCGAAGGCGTCAGGCCACGAGCACGGCGAGGGCCGCGGCGACGGCGGCCACGAGGGCCAGCACCGCGCGGGCGAGGTCGGCGCGCATCAGCAGGCGCAGCAGGGCCGGGTCGGGCCGCACGGCGCCGGTGGGCCCGGGCCGGCCGAGCCGGCCGTGGGTGGGGGCGGCCAGCGTGGCGGTGACCGCGACGGCGCCGCCGGCCGCGGCGAGGGCGACCAGCTCGGCGGGACCGGGCACGACGAGCGCGGCGACGACGCCGACGACCAGCAGGGCGCCGTAGACGAACCCGACGAGCGGGGCGATCACCCGCGAGTGCCGGGCGTGGGCGGTGGGCCAGCGCTCGGGCTGCTCACGTCCGGTGGCCACCAGCACGGGGTAGACCAGCGCGCTGACGACCGCCTGGAAGCCGAGGTGGAGCCACGTGACGGCGATCAGCGCCGCCCGCACCACGTCGGGGTCGCCGAGCGGACCGCTCACGGGGTGGCGCTCACAGGTCGGCGCTCACAGGTCGGCGCTCACAGGTCGGCGAGCACGGTGCGGGCGGCGCGGTCGCCGCTGACCAGGGCGCCCTGGATGGAGGCGGTGTCGCGGTGGTCGCCGCAGACCACGACGCCGGAGTCGAGGGCCTGGCGGCGGCGCGCGGCCAGCGGCGCGGGCTGGGCCGGCAGGGCGTGCTCCACCTCGTGGCGCACCACCACGCGCCACGAGGAGGTGTCGACCCCCAGCAGGAGCCCGGCGTGGCGGCGGATCTCGCCGTCGGTGGCCGGCGCGGTGCCGCGCCGCAGCAGGGCCGAGCCCTGCACGAGGTGGCTCCCCTCCGGTGCGTACGTCGGGGCCGCTGCGGACACCACCGCGGTGTTGACCAGCGGACCGGCGGGCACCTCGCGCGCGTCGACGTGGAGCATGCGGGCCTCGGTGGCGCTGCGCAGCCCGACCGGCTCGTCGGTGGCGAACCACGTGGTCACCACGCCGCGGGTGCGCACCGGCTCCAGCGCGGTGAGCCCGGCGGCGTCGACGCCGTCGGTGGCCACCACCACGCGGCGCGCCCGCACGGAGCCGGCCGGCCCCTCGACGAGCACCCCGCGGGGCCCGGCGGAGCCGACCCGCTCGACGCGGTGGTCGAGCCGCACCCGCCCGCCGAGCGGCGCGGCGAGCTGCTCGGGCAGCGCCTGCATGCCCTGCGCGGGCAGGCCGGGCACACCGGTGAGGAAGGAGCGCAGCAGCAGCAGGGCGAAGGCCGAGGAGGTGGCGCCGGAGTCGTCGAGCACCACCCCGGACAGGAAGCGGTCGAGCACCCGGCGCAGCAGACCGTGCACGCCGGCCCGGTCGAGGGCGGTGCGCAGGTCGGTGTCGCCGCCGCTGGTGAGGTGGTGGGCCAGGTGGCGTCCGGCGGGGTGGCGCAGCAGGGGCGCGGCCCAGCGGGCCAGGGGCAGCACGTCGAGGGCGCGGGGCGCCACGTGGCGCAGCGTGGAGGGCAGCGTGCGGGTGGCGCGCAGCGGGTCGCCGAGCAGCAGCCGGCCGTCGTCGGTGCCGGCGACGACCCCGGCCCCGAAGGACTGCAGGCCCAGCGCCGGGGCGTCGACCCAGGCGCGCACGGCGGCGTAGGCCGGGTTGAGCAGCTGAAAGCCGCGGTCGCACCGGTGGCCGTCGACCACGTCGGTGCGGATCCGGCCGCCGACGGCGTCGCCGGCCTCCCAGACCTGCACGTCGAGGCCGGTGTCGGCGAGCACGCGGGCGCAGCGCAGGCCCGCGAGACCGGCGCCGACGACCAGGACGTCGGTCTCGGTCGCGGCGGCGCTCGCTCCGGTCGCCTCGGCGGCGGTGCCGGCAGGGGTCACGTCAGCGGACCGCGTAGCGGTCGACGTAGGACACGACGCGGTTGAACATCGCCGTAACCGAGGCCAGGTCGGCCAGCGCGGGGTCGGGGGAGCTGGCCAGCTCGTAGAGCACGGGCCGGGCCTCCTCGACGCCGGCGGCCTGGGCCACGCGGGCGCAGACCCGGGCCGCGTCGCGCACCGGGCCGGGCTCCACGGTCCACAGCGACTCGAAGACCCGGTCGCGGTCGGGGGTGTCGTCCTGACCGGGCAGCTCCCAGGCGGTGAGGGCGGCGGAGAGGTCGGGGGCGTCGCAGACCACGGTCCACTCGCGGCGCATCGGGGCGTCGTGGGGCAGGGTCACCGCCATCGGCTTACGACGCGGCGGCTGCGGTCGCGCGGGACGCGTCGGGCGCGCCCCGGCGCCGGGCTGCGACCCGGGCGCGCCGGCCGAGGCGGGCCCGGCCGACAGCGTGGTGGTGCCGTCGTCGGAGCTGCGGGTCACGGGCGGGCTGGTGAACTCGGCGAAGACGAAGGTCTGGCGGGCCACCCGCGCCAGCTCCTCCCAGCGCTGCTGGGAGTGGGCGTAGAACTTCTCGTGCTGGAAGGCGCCGAAGAGGTAGGGCCGGTCGGCGAGCGCGCAGAACTCGTCCTCGATGGCCCACGACAGCGCCAGCAGCGTCGACTTGCGCAGGCGGTAGCTGGTGAGCCGCGGGTGGAGCCGGCGCAGCTCGGCGTAGGCCGACGGGGTCGTCGGCTCGGCGTCGGACCAGGCCGCGGAGACCGCCTGCTCGACGGCGACGTCGAGGCGCACCCCCATCTGGCGGCGGCGGATCACGTCGAGCACGACCTCGACGTCGGCCGCGGAGTAGCGCCGGTGACCGCTGTCGCGGCGCTGCGGGTTGGGGAAGCCGTGGCGCTGCTCCCACATGCGCAGCGTCGCCGGGGCGACGCCCGTGCGCGAGGCCAGGTCACCGATCGTGAGGGTCTCGGGACCGGGGTTCGACGCGTCGTTCATGGCGCCACTGTAAACCTCCACAGGGTGTTGAGGAACGTGTGGACAACTGTTCACACCCCACCGGGCGGCCCCGGGTGCCCCTCGGACCAGACCAGTGACCGGACCAGTGACCGGACCAGCGGCCGGGCACGTGGCCGGTCGCGAGGCCGGCCAGGAACCGGGCCGGCGGTCGGCCCCGGTCGGCCCCGGTCGGCCCCGGGCTGTCCGGAGAGCCGGGTCAGACCGGCTCGCCGAGGGCGCGGCCGAAGACGACCACGTTGCTCGCGTAGGCCGCGCCGTCCCAGTCGGTGCACGAGATGAGCACGAGGCGCCCGTCGCGACGGTCCTGGCCGAAGACCTGCTGGGCGTTGGCCGCGAGCTGGTCCTTGTCGTAGACCACGACGCGGGTCACCTCGTAGCGCATCCGGCCCCGCGGGGTGGTCACGTCGACCGCTGCGCCGCGCCGCACGTCGCCGAGGCGGTCCAGCGAGCCGCCGCCGGTGTGCACCGTGTGGCCCGCGATCACGGTCTGGCCGCTCTCGGCGCCCGGCTGCGCGGAGGCGTCCCACCAGCCGACGTCGAGCACGTCGGTGGGCGGGTCGAGCACACGGTCGGTGGTGACGGCGACGGGCACGACGGGGGCGTCGATGCGCAGCGAGCGCACCTGCAGCCGCACGGGGTCGGCCGGGCCCAGGTCGGCGTACGACGGGCCGCTGTCGTCGGTGCCGCTGGGCAGGACCAGCCCACCGAGGACGAGCCCGACGCCCAGCACGAGCAGGGCCGTGGTGAGGGCTCCGAGACGGGCGGTGACGCCCGCCCCGGCTCCGGCTCCCGGGCCGGCGGGGCTGTCGGTGCCCACGGCTCAGGCCCTCGTGGCGCGGCGCCAGCTCGCGACGCCCGCGGCGCCGGCCAGGGCCAGCAGCCCGCCGAGGGCGAGGGTGCCGCCGGCGCCCAGACCCTCGTCGGGTCCGGCGGTGGCGCCGGCCTCGGCCACGCCGGCCGGCACCGAGGTGGGCACGTCGGTGGGCTGGGGCGTCGGGGTCGGGTCGGGGGTCTGCGGCGGCGCGCCGACGCGGCCGTTGGGGCCGCAGGTGCTGCGGCCGACCTGGGCGCCGAGCACCTCGACGCCGAAGTCGCTGGTCACCGGGAGCACGGCCAGGTCGAGCGCGGTGACCTCGATGGCGCCGTCACTGGGGCGGACCTGCTTGTTGAGGGTGAGGTCGAGGACGTTCTCCTCCAGCGGCGCGAGCTGCTCCCCGAGGGTCGCGAGCGCCTCCTCCACGACGGCGGCCTGGTCGATCGCGTCGCCCAGCGGGCCGAGGGCTCCGTCGAGGGCGGTGGTGAGCTGCTCCTGCAGCGCCTGCTCGAGCAGCGCCGCGACCTCGCCGAGGTCGGTGACGACCTTGGTGTTGGGGGCGGGGCTGACCGGCAGCGAGACCAGGTCGACGCGCTGTCCCATCACGCGTGCGTAGGCGCTGACGTCGGCGAGGTCGGCGCTGCCGTCGGCGGTGCCGGGCGCGGCCGTGCAGCGGCTCTGGATGGCGCCGGCGTCGAGGAAGACCCCGAGGTCGGCGGCGTCGAGCACCTGACCGACGGCGTCCTGCAGCGCGGGGAAGACCTGGTCGAGCACGGGGGCGAGGGCGTCCTGGAGCTGCTGGTCGAGGCCCTGCAGGACGTCGGACTGCACCAGCTGGACGCCGGTGAGGTCGAGCGACGCGGCGTCGAGGGTGAGGTTCTGCCCCGGGGTCAGGCAGCTGCTGTCGCCGGCGGCGGCGACCGTGGCGCCGTCGCCCGCGAGCCCGGCGCACGCCGCCGAGCGGCCGTCGCGGCCCACGATGCGGGTGGTGGCGTCCTGGGCGAGGGTGCCGGCGCCCACGAAGTCCTGGCCGGCCAGGGCGGTGATCGCCGGGGAGCTCGTGCCGGTGGCGCGCTCGCGGCGGCCGTCGTTGGTCACGGAGTAGGACCCCGAGTCGGTGGGCGTGCTGGCCACCGTGACCTCCAGCGCCGTCGCGCTGGCCTGGGCGACCGGTCCGGCCGCCATCGCCGGGCTCGCGGCCAGCGCGGCCACCGCCGCGGCGGCCGTCGTCGCGGCCACCCGGGTGGCGGTGCGGGCGGTGGTGCGGGCGGTGGTGCGGGCGCGGCCGGTCCGGCCGGGCGTACGGCGTGCTGCGGGTGCTGACATGTCCGAGAAACCCCTCCCAAGGCGTGCGGCCACGCGCGTGACCACGCTCACTCAACGGGGCCGCCCGCTGATGGTTACGCCGGCGCGGCGGCTCCCACCCCTGTGGTGGCCGCGGGGTGGGACGTCATACGCGGGGTGGATGCGCATCCACGGAGCGCATGACGCCCCGGGTGGTCGCGGGTGGTCGCGGGTGGCCGCGGGTGGGACGTCATGCGAGGGGTGGATGCGCATCCACGGGGCGTATGACGTCGTGGGGTGGGTGTGCCGGGCGGCGGCGAGCGGGTGGCTGTGGTGGCCGCGGGTGGGACGTCATGCGGGGGGTGGATGCGCATCCACGGGGCGCATGACGCCCCGCCCGCGCGCCGGCCGGCGCTCAGCCCAGCGACCGGCCGATGCCGCGGGCGGCGACCTCGAGGGCGGCCACGAGACGGGCCCGGTCGCGGCGCAGCGACGGCACGACGATGCCGACGGCGGCCACGACCTCGTCCCCGCGGCGCACGGGCACGCCGACCGAGCACGCGCCGAGACTCATCTCCTCCGAGGTGGTGGCGTAGCCCTCGGCGACGACCCGGTCGAGCTGGCGGCGCAGGGTGCCGGGGGCGACCACGGTGTAGGGCGTCACCCGGGTCAGCCGCGCGAGCACCTGGGCCTGCACGTCGGCGGGCGCGTGGGCCAGCAGCACCTTGCCGACCCCGGTGGCGTGCAGCGGCAGCCGTGACCCGACGGTGCTGACCACCGGCACGGAGGCGTGTCCGCGCAGGCGGTCGAGGTAGAGCACCTCCAGGCCGTCGCGCACCGCGAGGTGCAGGGTCGAGCGGGTGGCGGCGTGCAGGTCCTGCAGGAAGGGCGAGGCGATCTCGACCAGCCCGGCCTGGTGCGGGGCGAGCAGGCCGAGGTCCCAGAGGCGACGGCCGACGACGTACTCCCCGCTCTCGACGCGGGCCAGCGCCCCCCACCCGACCAGCTCGGCCACCAGGCGGTGGGCCGTCGGCACGGGCAGGCCGGCGCGCTGCGCCAGCGTGGTCAGCGAGAGCTGACGGTGGTCCTCGTCGAAGGCCTCCAGCAGCGCCAGCACCTTGCTGGCCACGCTGGCCCCGGGGGCGGAGGAGTTGCCGGCCATGGTCGCGATCCTGCCACCGGGCGCCGGTCGGTGGACCCCGGCCGGCGCCACTCCTCAGGCCGCGGTCGCCGAGGCCCGCACGTGGGCGGGCACGGTGGCCAGGGCGACGACGGCGAGCACGGCCGCGACGGCGAAGGCGTAGAAGCCCCACGGGTAGGCCACGCCGGCGGTGACCAGCGCGCCGCCGAGCGAGGGCCCGACGATGGCGCCGACGCGACCGACGCCGGCCGACATGCCCAGCGCGGTGCCGCGCACCTGCGGCGGGTAGAGGTGGCCGACGAAGGCGTAGACCAGCACCTGGGCACTGAAGACGAAGACGCCCGCCAGCAGCACGCCGACGTAGACCAGCAGCGAGCTCTCGATGCGGATGCTCAGCAGCGCGAGGAAGACCGCCGCGAGCCCGAACCACACCAGCACGGTGCGCTTGTTGCCACGTGCGTCGGCGATGTGCCCGGCGACCAGCAGCCCGATCACGGCGCCCACGTTGAGCACCAGGATGAGGCCGGTGCCGGCCTGGATGGAGTAGCCGGCCTCGCCCATGATCTTCGGCAGCCACGTGTTGAGCCCGTAGACCAGCAGCAGGCCCATGAACGAGGCCACCCACAGCCCCAGGCTGATGCGCAGGTAGACCCCGCGGACCACGTCGGAGGCGCGCGCCGCGCGCGCCACGGGCGCGTCGGGGGTGACGGAGCCGTGGCGGTCGGGGTCGCCGGCGCCACGGGTGGTGGCGCCGGTGGTGCTGCTCGAGGTGGGTCCCGCGGTCGCGCGCTCGTCGCGGGCGCGGAGGTAGGCCTCCGACTCGGGCAGGCGGGCCCACATGACCGGGAGCGTGAGCAGGCCGGCGACGCCGCCGACGACGAACATCGCCTCCCAGCCGTAGGCGTCGACCAGCCACAGCCCGAGCAGGGCGGTGAGCACGGCGCCGACGTGGTAGCCGGTCATCATGCGGGTCACGGCACTGCCGCCGCGGCCGGGCCGCGCGTGCTCGGACATGAAGGCCAGGGCGGTCGGCAGGCAGGCGCCGAGACCCAGACCGGCCAGGAAGCGCAGCACGGTGAATTCGGTGACGGTGCGCGCCAGCGGGAGCACCAGCGTGAGCACGGAGAAGACCGCGATGCTCGTGAGGAGGGCGCGGCGACGACCGAAGCGGTCGGTGAGCGGGCCCACCGCGACCGCGCCGATGCCGACCCCGACCAGGCCGAGGGTGGAGGCCCAGGTGAGTGAGGCGTCGGTGAACGCCAGGGCCCCGGTCGCGGACAGCACCGGGATGACGACCCCGAGCACCACGAGGTCGAAGCCGTCGAGGGCGACCGCGACCCAGCAGAGGGCCACCGGCCACCACGCGGCGGGGCTCGCCGCCCCGGCGGGTCCGGAGGGGACGCCGGCCGCCCCGGGGGAGGTGGTCCCGGAGGCGGTGCCGGGCCGCGCGGGGGTGGGAGAGGGGGAGGAGGACATGGCCTCACCGTGACAGCGCTCACATCACGTCGACCACCGGCCGCTTCCGGTCAGCGGAAGGACGGCGGCGCCGGTGTGACCGGCGTCGCCCTACGGTGCCGGGGTGAGCACACCCATCACCCCGGAGCCCACCCCGAAGCCCACCCCGGAGCCCACCCCGGAGCCCACCCCGGAGCCCACCCCGGAGCCCACCCCGGAGCCCGCCCCCGAGCCCGGCAGCCAGGCCGAGGTCAGCGCCGAGATCGCCGCGCTCGACGGCACCCCCGGGCGCCAGCCGCGCCTGGACTACCCGCCCTACCGGTCCTCCGCCCTGCGCCACCCCACCCAGGCCCTGCACCAGGTCGACCCCGAGGGGCTCGAGCTGTGGGCCCCGGTCTTCGGGCGGCGCGACGTCGACCCGCTGGAGGCCGACCTCACCATCGGCGGGCGCGGCGAGCCGATCGGCGAGCGGATGGTCGTCACCGGTCGCGTGGTCGACGGCGAGGGTCGCCCCGTGCGCCACCAGCTCGTCGAGGTCTGGCAGGCCAACGCCGGGGGGCGCTACGTGCACCAGCGCGACCAGCACCCCGCACCCCTCGACCCACACTTCACCGGGGTCGGGCGCTGCCTCACCGACGCCGAGGGCACCTACCGCTTCACCACGATCAAGCCGGGGCCCTACCCGTGGCGCAACCACCGCAACGCCTGGCGACCCGCCCACATCCACTTCTCGCTCTTCGGCACCGACTTCACCCAGCGCCTGGTCACGCAGATGTACTTCCCCGGCGACCCGCTCTTTGCCCTCGACCCGATCTACCAGGCCGTCACCGACCCCGCCGACCGCGCCCGGCTCGTCGCGACCTACGACCACGACCTCACCCAGCCCGAGTGGGCCACCGGCTACCGCTGGGACATCGTGCTCACCGGCTCCCACCGCACCCCGCGCGAGGACGACGTCGAGCCGGACCACGCCGAGCACCGAGCAGGAGACGCCCGATGAGCACCCCCGCCGCTCCCACGCCCGCTCCCACGCCCGACCCCACGCCCGCCGCGCCCACGCCCGGGCAGACCGTGGGGCCCTTCTTCCACGACGCCCTGCCCTTCCCCCGCGACCGCGAGCTCGTGCCGCCCGGCTCGCCCGGCTCGGTGGTGCTCCGGGGCCGCGTGCTCGACGGCGCCGGAGAGCCCGTGCCCGACGCGCTGGTCGAGCTGTGGCAGACCGCCCCCGACGGCACGGTCGTGCAGCAGCCCGGCTCGCTGCGCCGCGACGGCGTCACCTTCACCGGCTGGGGCCGCTGCGCCACCGACGGCGAGGGGCGCTGGTCCTTCGTGACGCTGCGCCCGGGCACGCCGTACGTCGCCCTGACGCTGCTCGCCCGCGGCCTGCTCGACCGGCTCCAGACTCGGGCCTACCTCCCCGACGCGCCCGACGACGACCTCCTCGCCGCGCTCGGTCCGCGCGCCGCGACCCTGCGTTGCACCGACGACGAGCACGGTCTGCTCATCGACCTGCGGCTGCAGGGCGAGCACGAGACCGTCTTCCTCGACCACGCCGCGCGAGCGGCCCCCGGCGACGGTGGGACACACTGACGCCGTGGCCGACCTCTTCTGGCCCGGCGACCACCGGGCCCGCGACGTCCTCTCCGACGAGGCCTTCCTGGCCGCGATGCTCGACGTCGAGCAGGCCTGGCTCGCCGCGCTCGTCGCCGCCGACGTGGCGCCGGTGCGCGCCCGCGCCGACCTCGGCGGCCTCGTGGGCCCCGGCGACCTCCCCGGCCTCGCCGAGCGGGCCGAGGCCGGCGGCAACCCGGTGCTCCCGCTGCTGGCGCTGCTGCGCTCCCGCCTCGGCGCCGAGACCGACGCCGCGCGCTGGCTGCACCGCGGCCTGACCAGCCAGGACGTCGTCGACACCGCGCTGGTGCTGCTGGCCCGCGCCGCCCTCGACGACGTGGCCACCCACCTCGGCGTGCAGGTCACGACCCTGGTCGCGCTGGTGGAGGAGCACCGCACCACCGCGATGACCGCCCGCACGCTGACCCAGCACGCCGTGCCCACGACCTTCGGCCTCGTCGCCGCCGGCTGGCTCGGCGGCGTGCTCGACGCCCACGACGAGGTCGCCGCCCTCGGCGGGCGGGCGCTGCCCGCGCAGCTCGGCGGCGCCGCCGGCACCCTCGCCGCCCTCGGCGAGCTGCTGGCGCCCGGCCACGACCCCCTCGCGCTCACCACCGAGGTCGCCACCTCCCTCGGTCTCGCGCCGGCCGTGCCGTGGCACGGCGTGCGCAGCCCGCTGACCCGCGTCGGCGACGCCGCCGTGCGCTGCACCGACGCCTGGGGCCACGTCGCGCGCGACGTGCTCACCCTGGCCCGCCCCGAGATCGGCGAGCTCTCCGAGGGCGCCGGGGGCGGGTCCTCGACCATGCCCCACAAGGCCAACCCCGTGCTGGCCGTGCTCGTGCGGCGCGCCGCGCTCACCACCCCCCAGCTCGCGGCCACCCTCCACCTCGCCGCCGCCGACCAGGTGGACCAGCGCGCCGACGGCGCCTGGCACGCCGAGTGGGCCACCCTGCGCGACCTGCTGCGCCGCACCTGCACCGCCGCCTCCCAGACCGCCGACCTGCTCGCCGGCCTCCGGGTGCACCCCGCGCGGATGGCGGCCACGCTGGAGGCCGCGGGCTCCGACGTACGCGCGGAGCAGCGGAGCATGGCCGCCCTCACCGGGCGCGACCCCCGACCGACCTACCTCGGCGCCACCGACGCCCTCGTCGACGCCGTCCTCCACCGAGCCCGTGAGGTGACCCCGTGACCCCCGACCCGACCCCCGACCCGACCCCCGCCCCGCGTCCTGCCCCGGCCACGGCGGGTGCGTCCTCCGGCGAGCCGCCGGTCGTGCCCGCGGTCACCGGGGTGCGCCTCAGCGGAGCCGCCCACCGCGCCGACCTCCCCCTGCTCGTGCTCGGACCCTCGCTCGGCACCTCGGCCGCCACCCTGTGGACCCGCTGCGCCGCGGCCGGACTCACCGAGGCCTTCGACGTCCTGGCCTGGGACCTGCCCGGACACGGCCACAACACCGCCGTGCCCGCGCGCGCCTTCGACCTGGCCGGGCTGGCCGCCGGCGTGCTCGTGCTGGTCGACGAGGTGATGACCCAGCGCGGTGACCCGCCCGCCTCGTCCTTCGCCTACGCCGGCGACTCCGTCGGCGGCGCCGTCGGCCTCCAGCTGCTCCTCGACGCCCCCGACCGCGTCGACGCCGCCGTGCTGCTGTGCACCGGCGCGCGCATCGGCACCGCCGCCTCCTGGACCGAGCGGATGGCCACGGTCACCGACTCCGGCACGCCCGCGATGGTGAGCGGGTCGGCGCAGCGGTGGTTCGG
The DNA here is from genome assembly GCF_001422955.1 of Nocardioides sp. Leaf285. Taxonomy (NCBI): domain Bacteria; kingdom Bacillati; phylum Actinomycetota; class Actinomycetes; order Propionibacteriales; family Nocardioidaceae; genus Nocardioides; species Nocardioides sp. Leaf285. Next base: position 105,962 of record NZ_LMNH01000002.1, read on the forward strand.
GCCCGGCTTCCTCGACCGCGAGCCCGAGGCCGGCTCCGCGCTGCTGCACGCGCTCTCGGCGGCCCGCGACGAGGGCTACGTCGCCGTCTGCGGCGCCCTGGCCGCCTTCGACGTGCGCGACCGCCTCGGCGAGATCACCGCCCCCGTCCTCGCCGTCGCCGGCAGCCACGACGTCGCCACCCCGCCGGGGTCGCTGCGCGCGATCGCCGAGGGCGTCGTCCACGGCTCCTACGTCGAGCTGCCCGACGTCGCCCACCTCGCCCCCGCCGAGGCCCCCGAGGTCGTGGCCCGGCTGGTGCGGGCGCACCTGCTCGGCGGGTCGATCGACGAGGCGCTCGCCGGCCCCGGAGCCGTCGGCGGCGCGGGTGGTGGCGCTGGTGGCGCGGCGCCCGCGGCGTACGACGGTGACGACCCGCGCGTCGCCGCCGGCCTGGTCACCCGCCGCGAGGTGCTCGGCGACGCCCACGTCGACCGCGCCCGGGCCGCCACGACCGACTTCACCCGCGACTTCCAGGACTTCATCACCGCCTACGCCTGGGACGGCGTCTGGAACCGCCCCGGCCTCGACCGCCGCAGCCGCTCCCTGGTCACCCTCACCGCCCTCGTCGCCCGCGGCCACCACGAGGAGCTCGCGATGCACGTGCGCGCCGCCCGCACCAACGGCGTCACCGTCGAGGAGATCCGCGAGGTCCTGCTCCAGACCGCCATCTACTGCGGCGTCCCCGACGCCAACGCCGCCTTCCGCGTCGCCCAGCAGGTGCTGGCCGACCTCGGGGAGGCTTGAGGGGCGGCTCGGCGGGTTTCACCAGCCGGCTGGCGAAACCCGCACCTGTCGGCCGGTGCGTGGGCCGACAGGTGCGGGTCCGGGCCGACAGGTGTGGCTGACGTGGCGGCTGTGGCCCAGCCGACACCGGTCGCGACCGGCCGCCACCGGCCCGGCGGGGCCTGCGGGAGGCCCTCGTACCATCGATCCCGTGCGCATCCGATCCGCCCGACCGACCAGTCCGAGCCCGCGACGGCGGCGTACGGCGGGGGCGCTGGCCGCTCTCACCGTGACCGCGCTGGTCGCCTCGGGATGCTCGCAGGAGCAGCAGGTCGACTTCACCGGCCGCGTGGTCGACCCGCCCTTCGAGGTCGCCGACACCACCCTCGAGACGACCGACGGCCAGCCCTTCACCCTGGCCACCGACGCCGACAAGCCGCTGACGCTGCTCTTCTTCGGCTACACCTCCTGCCCCGACATCTGCCCGCAGGTGCTCAACTCCCTGGCCTCGGGGCTGCTCAAGCTCGACGAGGAGCAGCGCAGCGAGGTCGACGTGGTCTTCGTCAGCACCGACCCGAAGAAGGACACCCCGGCGGTCATCGACGACTACCTCGGCAACTTCGACCCCTCCTTCACCGGCCTCACCGGAGACCTCGACGCCGTCAACCAGCTCGGGGAGTCGGTCGGCGTCTACGTCGACGACGGCGAGGCGCTGCCCGGCGGCGGCTACGACCCCAACGCCCACGGCACCTACGTCATCGCCGTCGACCAGGACGGCGAGGCCCCGGCGATCTGGGGCCGCGAGACCTCGCCCAGCCAGTTCGCCGACGACATCGGCTTCCTGCTCACCGGCGAGGTCCGCCAGGGCTGACCCGGCCCGTACGCCGCACCGCGCCGGCCGCCCGCGCCCGCCCGCGCACGCCCGCCCGCGCACGACCGCCCGCGCCCGACCGAGGCGGTCCGACCGTCCGAGGCGGCCTGCCCGGCCTCGACGTCCGGCGCCGCCTGGATGAGCCTCAGCCCGGCGAGGACGGGCTCGCGGCCGGTCGGCGCCGCCGCGGGGAGTGACGCCGCAGCAGCAGCCCGGTGACGACGGTGAGGCCCACGACGGCCGACAGGATGCCCGCACTGCCGAGCGGACCGTAGGCAGCGGCGAGCAGCACGGCGATCCAGGCCACGCTGGCGAGGGTGGCTCCGGCCACGACTCCGGCCAGGGCGAGCACGACCGGCGAGGTCCGTGTCCTCGCCGCTCGGGGGCGGGTGCGGGGCGTGGCCATGGCGGCCAGGCTAGCGGCGCTCCACGCAGGATGGTCGCGCCTCAGTGTCTCAGCGCCCGGGCACGTGGTCGAGTCCCTCGAGCACCTCGGCGCGCGAGTGGAACGGCCCGACGTGGACGGCCACCACCTCGCCGTCCGCGACCATCGCCGAGGCGGGCAGCCAGACCAGCGACGCCCGGCCGTCGAGGGAGCGCAGGAAGGACAGGTCGGCGTCCTGCCAGCTGTCGAAGGCGACACCGAGGTCGGCGATCAGGTCCTCGCCGTCGTCGGTGGAGACGTCGCGTGAGAGCCCCACGACCTGCAGGTCACCGGAGGCGTCGACCCGGTCGAGCAGCGGCATCTCCTCGCGGCAGGGGCCGCAGCTGCTGGCCCAGACGTTGACCAGGGTGGGCTCGTCGAGATCGGGCGCCGTCGCCGGTGCCGCGCCCAGGGGCGCGTCGGTCGGCAGCGTCACCGCGATCGGGTCGACGGCGATTCAGCCCGACTGCGGGAGGTCGGCGGGGCGGGTGTCGGGGGAGGTGTCGACGTAGGTGGTGGAGCAGCCGGCGAGCAGGAGCGCGGCGCCGGCCGTGACGAGGGCGGCGTGCCGGGGCCGACGACCGGTCCTGACGGCACCGGCGGGGCGCGGCATCAGCGCGCGGGCACGTAGTCGAGGCCGTCGAGCACCTCGGCGCGATCGCGGAACTCGCCGAGGTGCACGGCCACGACCTCGCCGTCGACCACCATGGCCGAGGCGGGCACGCTGTTGAGCGGCATCCGGCCGTCGAGGGCGACGGCGAACTCCGCGTCGGCGTCGAGCCAGCTGTCGAAGGTGACGTCGAGGTCGTCGATCATGGTCTGGCCCTGGGCGGCGGTGACGTCGCGGGAGAGGCCGAGCACCTGGAGGTCGCCGGAGCGCGACACCTCGTCGAGCAGCGGCATCTCGGCCTGGCAGGGCTCGCACCAGCTGGCCCAGACGTTGACCAGGGTGGGCTCGGTGAGGTCGGCGCTGGTGGCGTCGGTGCCGCCGAGGGGCTGGTCGGTGGGCAGCTCGGCCGCGATCGGGTCGACGCGGGTCCAGCCGGCCGCGACCGGGGCGTCCTCGTCGGCGCCGTCGGGGGTGGAGTCGACGTAGGTGGTCGAGCAGCCGGCGAGGGTCCAGACCGCGGCAGCGGTGAGGGCGGCGAGGGGGCGGAGCAGGCGGCGCGGCACGCCCTCCACGGTACCGGCCGGGCGCGCCTGGCCCCGCCCGCGCGCCCGGCTCAGGTGGGCGCGGGTCCCGTCGAGCGGCGTACGACGAGCGAGGTGGGCAGCACCCGCGCCGGCACGTCGCCGGCCCGTTCGGGGGGCGGGCGGCGGGCTCCCCGACGCCCGCCGCGCAGGGCGGCCTGGGCGAGGAGGGCCTCCAGCGCCCGGGCCCCGGCGTCCTCGGTGCGCTCGGCCAGCGTGGTGAGGGGCGGGTGGCAGAAGTCGGCGCCGAAGACGTCGTCGAAGCCGACGACGCTGACGTCGTCGGGCACCCGCACGCCGCGCTCGGCGAGGCGGCCGAGCACGCCGATGGCGAGCACGTCGTTGTGGGCCACGACGGCGGCGGCACCGGCGGCCAGCACCGAGTCGGCCGCGGCGGCCCCGGCGGCCCGGGTGGGGGTGAAGGGCCCGAAGCGGGTGGCGGCGAGGTCGTGGCGCTCGGCCGCGGCGCGCAGGCCGGCCCAGCGCCGGGCGCCCGACCACGACTCGGCCGGGCCACCGAGGAAGACGAACGCGCGGTGCCCGTGGGAGGCGAGGTGGGCGACGATCTGCTCGGTGCCGGCGTCGTAGTCGGCGACCACGCAGGTCAGGGCGGCGGCGGCACGGTTGACCAGCACGATCGCCTCGGTCTCGGCGAGCCGGGCGAGGGTCTCGTCGGGCAGGCGCGACGCGGCGAGCACGAAGCCGTCGACGGCGGGGCCGAGGCGACGCACGAGCTGCTCCTCGGTGGCCGCGCTCTCCTGGGAGTCGCTGATGACCAGGGTGGTGCCGGCGGCGGTGGCCGCGCGCTCGGCGCCCTTGATGACGCCGGCGAAGTAGGGGTTGGTGATGTCGGGCACGACGAGGGCGACGGTGCCGCGGCGTCCCGACTCGAGGGCCTGGGCGGTGGGGTCGGGGGCGTAGCCGAGCCGCTCGGCCACCTCGAGCACGTGGGCCCGGGTGCGGTGGTTGACCCGGCCGGGGTTGGTGAAGGAGCGCGACACGGTCGAGGCCGCGACGCCGGCCTCGCGGGCGACGTCGGTGATGGTGGCGCGGCGGCGGGGCCCGGGCGCGGTCGGTGGGGAGTCCACGGCGGCATCGTATGGCAATTTGTGGCAAACGATTGTCATGTGATGGGAGCCACTCCTAGCGTCCACCGCAGTCGCCGACCGTGAGACGGTCGCCACACCTGGAGGCAACACGATGGACGCACCCACGAGCCCGGCCGCCGAGGTCGAGCAGGCCCGCACCCCGGGCAAGGCCGCGCTGGCCGCCTGGAGCGGCAGCGCGCTGGAGTACTACGACCTGGCGATCTACGGCACCGCCGCCGCCCTGGTCTTCCCCGAGGTCTTCTTCCCCGAGAGCGACGGCGGCGCCGGCACGATCGCCGCCCTGGCCACCTTCGGCGTCGCCTACGTCGCCCGCCCCTTCGGCTCCTTCCTCATGGGCCACATCGGCGACCGCGTCGGCCGCAAGGCGGTCATGGTCGGCACGCTGCTGCTGATGGGCGTCTCGACGTTCCTCATCGGCTGCCTGCCCACCTACGACCAGGTCGGTCTGCTCGCGCCGGCCCTCCTCGTCGTGCTCCGCCTGCTCCAGGGCCTCTCGGCCGCCGGCGAGCAGGCCGGGGCCAACGCCATGAGCTTCGAGCACGCCCCCGACGACCGCCGCGGCTTCTTCACCAGCTTCACCCTCGGCGGCACCCAGGGCGGGCAGGTCCTGGCGCCGGCGATCTTCCTGCCGCTGGCCGCGGTGCTCCCCGAGGACCAGCTGCTCTCGTGGGGCTGGCGGGTGCCGTTCCTGCTCAGCGCGGTGCTGCTCGTGGTCGGTTTCGTGATCCGCCGCTCGCTGGAGGAGACCCCCGAGTTCCGCGCCGACGCCGCCGCCGGAGCGGCGGGTGCCCGACCGGCCCGCACGCCGCTGCGCGAGCTCTTCGCCGACCACTGGCCCAGCGTCCTGCGCGTCTTCTTCGCCGCCTTCGTGGCCATGGTCAACACCATGTTCCAGGTGTTCGCGCTGAGCTTCGCCACCTCCGAGGACTACGGCATCGAGATCAGCGGCACCACCATGCTGTGGCTGGCCATCGTGGCCAACCTGGTCGCCATCGCCACGATCCCGCTGTGGGCGCGCCTGTCGGACCGCGTCGGCCGCAAGCCGGTCTTCCTCGGCGGCCTGGTCGGCAGCGCGGTGCTCGTCACCGCCTTCCTCGGTGCCATCGCCGCCGGCGACGTGCCGTTGCTCTTCGTGCTCGGCGTGGCCCTCGCCGGGGTCGTCTACTCGATGCCCAACGCCGTGTGGCCCGCGACCTACGCGGAGTACTTCCCCACCTCGGTGCGCCTGTCGGGCATGGCCATCGGCACCCAGTTCGGCTTCGCCCTGGCCGGCTTCACCCCCACCATCGCCGGCGCCCTGATGGCCGGCGAGGCCGACAACTGGTGGCGCGTGGCCGCCTTCGCGTGCGGCGCCTGCGTCGTCTCCGGCGTCGCGGTGCTCACCGGCCCCCGCGCCACCCACCTCGTCGCCACCCGCGACCTCGGCCCCACCCGCGCCGAGCGCTCGGCGCGCGCGGCCGCGACCCCGGTGGGCGTGGCGTGACCGGGCGTACGTCGTACCTGCTCGGGCTGGTCGGCCGCGGCATCGGCGCCTCGCTCACCCCCGCGATGCAGGAGCGGGAGGGGCGGGAGGCGGGCCTGGCCCTGACCTACCGGCTGCTCGACGCCGACTCCCGCGACCTCGGCGACCTCGGCGGTCTCGCCCCGCACCAGCTGCTGGCCGAGGTGCTGGCCTGGGCGCGGCGGCTGGGCTACGACGGGCTCAACGTCACCCACCCCTTCAAGCAGGCCGTGATCCCGCTGCTCGACGACCTCTCCGACGACGCCGCCGACCTCGGGGCGGTCAACACGGTGGTCTTCCGCGACGGGCGGGCGCTGGGCCGCAACACCGACTGGTCGGGCTACGGCCGGGCCTTCCGGCAGGTGCTGCCCGACGCCGTCGAGGACCGGGTCGTGCTCGTCGGGGCCGGCGGTGCGGGCGCGGCGGTCGGCTACGGCCTGCTCGACCAGGGCGCCGAGCACGTCACCGTGGTCGACGCCGACCACGAGCGCGCCGAGGCCTGCGCCGTGCGCCTGGCCGAGCGCTGGGGCGACGAGCGCGTCGGTGCCTCGACCGACCTCGAGGGTGCGCTGGCCGGGGCGGGCGGGGTCGTCAACGCCACCCCCGTCGGGATGCTCGGCCACCCGGGCACCGCGGTGCCGGCGCGGCTGGTCGACCCCCGGTTGTGGGTCTCCGATGTCGTGTACTTCCCGCTCGAGACCGAGCTGGTGCGGCTGGCGCGCGACCGCGGGTGCCGGGTCGTGACCGGCGGCGGCATGGCGGTCCACCAGGCGGTGGGCGCCTTCGAGCTCTTCACCGGGCACGTGCCCGACGCCGCACGGATGTCGCGCCACTTCGCGGAGCTGACCGGTGCGGCCGGCGCGGCTGGTGCGGGCGCTGGTGCTGGCGTGCGGGCGGGCGCGGATCCGGACGCGGGGGCCGTCGGGCGCTCCGGGGCCGGCCCCGACGACTCGTCGGCCGGGTCGTCGGCCGGGTCGTCGGCCGGGTCTCCGGCCGGGTCGATGGCCGGGCGGGGCTGAGCGGGCGTGCGCACGGGCATCGCCACGGTCTCCCTCAGCGGGCGGCTCGTCGACAAGCTGCCGGCGATCGCCGCGGCGGGCTTCGACGGCATCGAGCTCTTCGACAACGACCTCGTCTCCAGCGACCTCTCACCCCGGGAGGTCGCGAGGCGCTGCGCCGACCTCGGACTGTCCGTCGACCTCTTCCAGCCGGTGCGCGACGTCGAGGGAGTGGCTCCGGCCGACTTCGCCCGGGTGGTGCACCGCTTCCGCGCCAAGCTCGCCGTGATGGCCGACCTGGGTGCACCGGTCGTGCTGTGCTGCTCCCACGCGGGCGCCGACGCGGTCGACGACCCCGACCTCAGCGCGGAGCAGCTCGCGGCCCTGGGCGACCTCGCCGCCGACGCCGGCGTCCGCATCGCCTACGAGGCGCTCGCCTGGGGCCGCCACGTGAGCCGGGTCGGCCAGGCGTGGGAGGTCGTGCGTCGTGCCGACCACCCGGCCGTCACCCTCGCCGTCGACACCTTCCACCTCCTCTCCCGCGGTGACGACGGCTCCGCCCTCGCGGGGGTGCCGGGGGAGCGGATCGGCTTCCTGCAGGTCGCGGACGCGCCCGCGCTCGACATGGACGTTCTCGAGTGGAGTCGGCACTTCCGCTGCTTCCCGGGCCAGGGCACCCTCGACGTGGCCGGCGTCGTGGCCGCCACCCTCGAGGCGGGCTACCGGGGACCGCTCTCCCTCGAGGTCTTCTCCGACGTCGTGCGTGAGGCCGACCCCGACGTCACCGCGCGCGACGCCATGCGCTCCCTCGTCTTCCTCGAGGACCAGCTCGCCGCACGACTGGGTGCAGCGGCGGATGCAGCGGCGAGTGGTGCGGCCGGCGCCAGGGAGAGCAACCCGGCGGGTGACCTGTCCGACGCCGGGGCGGGCGGCTCATCGGGCGGCTCGTCGGGCGGTCCGTCGGGCGGTTCGTCGGCCGGTCGGGCGGATGCGGTGTCGTCGGCCCGCGGGGTGGTCCGGGCCGTCGCTCCGCCGGCGCGGCGCACCGACGCCGCCTTCGTCGAGGTCGTCGACGGTCCGGGGGTGGGCGACCTGCTCGCCGGGCTCGGCTTCGTCGTCGCCGGTCGGCACCGCACGAAGCCGGTGACGTGGTGGCGCCACGGCGAGGCCCACGTGGTGGTCGACGCGAGCACGGCCGACCTGCCGCCCGGCTCGCGGGCGGGGGCCGTCACCGCGCTCGGCCTGGTGGCACCGCCGGTCGCGTCGGTCGCGGCCCGGGCGGGGGCCCTCCTGTGGCCGGCCGTCGACCGCCTGCGCGGCGCGGGTGAGGCCCTGCTCCCGGGGATCACCGCCCCCTCCGGGCTCCACGTCCACCTCTCCGACGAGCCGGGCCGCGCCGACCACTGGCAGGGCGACTTCGACCGGACTCCCGGCGACCGGGCCTCCGTCGACACGGCCTCCGTCGACCAGGCCTCCGTCGACCAGGCCTCCGTCGACACGGCCTCCGTCGACCGGACTCCGGTCGACCAGGCCTCCGTCGACCAGGCCTCCGTCGACCAGGCCTCCGTCGACCAGGGCGGGGCCGATGCCCCCGTGCGTCCGGAGGCCGCCGGCCGGACGCACCACGGCTGGCTCGGCGTCGACCACGTGGGCGTGGCCGTGCCGCGCGAGCTGCTCGACCAGGAGGTCTCCTTCCACCGCACCCTGCTCGCGCTCGAGCCCGGCCCCGTGGAGGAGTTCATGGAGCCCGCGGGTCGCCTCCGCAGCCGCGCGCTCCGCCCCCACGAGGGCGACCTGCGCGTCGTCCTCAACGTCGCCGAGACCTCCCGCTCGGGCCCACCGCGCCGCGGCGTGACGCAGGTGGCCTTCGCCGTGCCCGACGCCCACGCCGCCTCCCGGCGCCTGCGTGAGGCGGGGATCGCGCTGATGCCGGTGCCCGACAACTACTACGTCGACCTCGACGCCCGCTTCGACCTCGGCGCGGAGCGGATCGCCGACCTGCGCGAGCACGGGCTGCTCTACGACCGCGCGGGCGCCGGCGAGCTGCTGCACCTCTACACCCCGGTGCTGCCCGGTGGCTTCCACGTAGAGCTGGTCGAGCGCCGCGGGGGCTACGACGGCTACGGCCAGGCCGGCACCCACGTGCGGCTCGCAGCCCAGGCCGACGCGGCGGCCGACCCGGCGATCCACCCTGCGATCCACCCTGCGATCCACCCGGCGACCGATCCCCCGACCGGCCCTCTGACCGACCGTGCGGCCGAGGCGGGCCGGGCGGCCGCGGCCGTCCGGTGCGGCTGAGCACGGGGAGACGGCGGCCGGCGGCGGGGTGGGTCGCCACGAGGCCACTCCGCAGGTCGTGTCCTGCTGCTAGGGGGAGGGGCACGACCGTGCCCCTCCCCCTAGCACGCGAGCAGGTCGCCCCGGGCCGGGTGCGGCGCGGCCTGCGACGCTGCCGTCCCGCCCTATGCTCGCCGCCATGAACGAGCCCGTCCCCGACTCCGCTGCCGCCGCGCCGGCGGGCCGGCGGCGCGGTCCGGGCGAGGACTTCGTGCAGTCCCTGGCGCGGGGGCTGGACGTGATCACGGCCTTCGACGCCGACCACGGCTCGATGACGCTCAGCCAGGTGGCGGCCCGCACCGGGCTGAGCCGGGCCACCGTGCGACGGCTGCTGCTGACCCTGGTCGAGCTCGGCTACGTGCGCCTCACCGGCACCAGCTTCGCCCTCACCCCGCAGGTGCTGCGTCTCGGCACGGCGTACCTGTCGGGCATGGGGCTGCCGCAGGTCGCCCAGCCGCACCTTGAGCGGCTCTCGGCGCAGGTGGGCGAGTCGACGTCGGCGGCGGTGCTCGACGGTGCGGAGATCGTCTACGTCGCGCGGGTCGCGACCCGGCGGCTGATGACGGTGGGGATCACCGTGGGCACCCGCTTCCCGGCCCACGCGACGTCGATGGGGCGGGTGCTGCTGGCGGCCCTGTCCGACGAGGCGGTCGCGGCCCACCTCGACGCTGCCGCCCTCACCCCGCTCACGCCGCACACCGTGACCGAGGCGAGCGTCCTGCGGGACCGGGTCGAGGAGACCCGCCGGCAGGGGTGGGCGCTGGTGGACCAGGAGCTCGAGCTCGGCCTGCGCTCCCTCGCCGTGCCGCTGCGCGACGCGCACGGCGCCGTGGTGGCGGCCCTCAACATCTCCACCTCGGCCACCGGGCCCGACCCGCTGACCCACCTCGAGGCCCTGCGGGAGACCGCCGCGGCCGTGGCGGCCGACCTCGCCCTCACGGCGGGCTGAGGCGCTTGCGCAGCTGCATCGTGGCGGGCTCCTCCCACGGCCGGGCGCCGGTGGGTCAGAGGACGTGCTCGCCGTACATCTCGCCGAGCGGGTCGGCGATGAGCTCGATGCGCGCGCCGTCTGGGTCGCGGAAGTAGATCGAGACCCCGGAGTGGACCTCGTGCTCCACGCCGGCCTCGGTGAGCCGGGCCCGCAGCGCCTCCCAGCGCTCGGGCTCCACCGAGATGGCCAGGTGGTGCAGGCCGCCGAGCACCTCGGCGTAGAAGCCGACGTCGAGACCGGGGAAGTCGAAGAACGCCAGCAGGTTGGAGTTGCCGATGTCGAAGAAGAAGTGCGAGGAGCCGGCGTAGTCGCGGTTCTCGATCAGCTCGGTCAGCGGGAAGCCGAGGACGTCCTGGTAGAAGCGGACGGTGCGCTCGACGTCGCTGCTGATCAGGGCCGTGTGGTGCAGACCCCGTGCGGTGGAGGCGGGTCGCTCGGCGGCCGGACGCAGGTGGGTGTCGCGGATCCGGGTGCGCTCGGCCTCGATGGCGACGAGGTCGCGGTCCTGCTCGCTCACGGGGGGCTCCTTCTCTGGGTGCGGTGCTGGTGCTGGTGCTGGTGCGGGTGCTGGTGCGGGGGAGGTGCGGGGAGGGCGGGAACGCCCTGGACGGGCTCAGGCCGCGATCGTGGCGTGCATCTCCCACACCAGGATCTCGGCCGGCTCGGTGGCGGTCACCTTCTGGCCGCCCGTGGCGGTGAAGCGCACGGCGTCGCCGGTCGCGAGCGGGCCGGCGCCCTCGAGCACCACCTCACCGCGCGGCACGAAGAGGTGCAGGAAGGGCGCGTCGGGCAGCTCGACGCTCTGGCCGGGCTGGAGCCGCGCGGCGTGGAGCGCGGCGTAGCGGTTGCGGATGCGGATGGCCGAGGCGCCGTCGTGCTGCTTCATCCCGGAGGCGACCGGCACCAGGCTGCCGCTCATCAGCTCGGCGTCGATCTCGAGCTGCTCGTAGCCGGGCACGACGCCCGACTCGTCCGGCACGACCCACATCTGCACGAAGTGCACCGGGTCGGTGTGGGCCTGCCCCTCGAGACGCCAGGAGTCGTTCTTCTCCGAGTGCAGGATGCCCCGCCCGGCGCTCATGCGCTGGGCCAGGCCGGGGTAGATGATGCCGGAGTGACCGGTCGAGTCCTGGTGGACCAGCGAGCCCTGCATCACCCAGGTGACGATCTCCATGTCGCGGTGCGGGTGGGTGTCGAAGCCCGTGCCCGCGTCGACCACGTCGTCGTTGTTGACCAGCAGCAGCCCGTGGTGGGTGTTGGCCGGGTCGTGGTGGTGGCCGAAGGAGAACGAGTGCTTGGAGTCGAGCCAGCCGAAGCTGCTCGCGAAGCGGTCGGAGGAGCGCCGGACGTCGAGGCCCTCGTCGAGCCGGACGGCGCTGCTGCGGGGGGTGCTGCGGTCGCTCATGGGTGGTCCTCCCGGGGACGATGGGTAGATGATACGTCAACTACCAGAGTTCAACCTAGGTGATATGTCAACTATTCCGTAGGGTGTCCCCATGACCACCTCTGCCGCCGGCGTCGACGCCGCCGTTGATGCCGCCGATGCCGACGCTCCGTGGCTCGACGACCGCGAGCAGGCGGTTTGGCGCCAGTGGATCCGGGTGTCGGGCCGCCTGCCCGCCGCCCTGCACCGCGACCTCCAGCGCAGCAGCGACCTGTCCCTGCCCGACTTCGACGTGCTGGTGCGGCTGACCGAGAGTGACGAGGGTCGCATGCGCGTCTCGGCGCTTGCTGCCTCGCTGCAGTGGGAGCGCAGCAGGCTCTCGCACCACGTGGGTCGGATGGGGCGCCGCGGACTGGTCGAGCGCGAGGACTGCGTCGACGACGCACGCGGAGCGTTCATCGCGGTCACCGACGCCGGTCGCGCCGCCATCGAGCGCGCCGCCCCTGACCACGTGCGCACGGTGCGCTCGCTCGTCTTCGACGCCCTGAGCGAGGACGAGGTCGCCGCCTTCGGCGAGGTCATGACCCGGATCCTCTCGCGCTTGGACGCCGAGGAGGGGTAGCCTGTTCGCAGAGCGAATGAATGTTCGGCATGCGAACGCTGCCGGACGTCGCGCTCGGAACAGGAGCCCGCCATGCCGTCCTCGCCCGCCCCGGCCTCCGGGGCCGCCACCTCCCACCTCTACGCCGCGGCCCGCACGCCCTTCGGCCGCTTCGGTGGCGCACTGGCCCAGGTGCGCCCCGACGACCTGGCCGCGACCGCGCTGCGCGGCGTGCTCGACCGGCTGCCCGACCTCGACCCCGCGCGCATCGACGACGTGCTGTGGGGCAACGCCAACGGCGCCGGTGAGGACAACCGCAACGTCGGGCGGATGGCCGTCCTGCTCGCGGGCCTGCCCGTCTCCGTGCCGGCCACCACCGTCAACCGCCTCTGCGGCTCCAGCCTCGACGCCGCCATGCAGGGCTCGCGCACCGTGGAGACCGGCGACGCCGACGTCGTGGTCGTCGGCGGCGTGGAGTCGATGACCCGGGCGCCCTGGGTGCTGCCCAAGCCCTCGCGCGCCTTCCCCGCCGGCAACGTCACCGCCGTCTCGACCACCCTGGGCTGGCGCCTGGTCAACGAGCGGATGCCCGCGGAGTGGACCGTCTCGCTCGGCGAGAGCAACGAGATGCTCGCCGAGGAGCTCGGCATCGACCGGGCCCGTCAGGACGCCTGGGCCGCCCGCTCGCACGTGCTGGCCGACGAGGCGTGGGCCGCGGGGCGCTACGACGACCTCGTCGTGCCGGTGCCCGGCGTCGACCTGGCCCGCGACGAGGGCATCCGCCCGGGCTCGACCGCGGAGTCGCTGGCGGGCCTCACGCCGTCCTTCCGCAGCGCCGAGGCGGGCGGCACGATCACCGCCGGCAACGCCTCGCCGCTCAACGACGGCGCCTCGGCCCTCGTGCTCGGCTCGGCGTCGGCCGCCGAGCTGCTCGGCGCCGAGCCCCTCGCGCGGGTCGCGGGCCGCGGGGTCCACGCGCTCGAGCCGCAGCGCTTCGGCTACGCCCCGGTGGAGGCCGCGCAGAAGGCCCTCGACCGCGCGGGCGTCGCGTGGGGCGACGTCGGGGCCGTGGAGCTCAACGAGGCCTTCGCCGTGCAGTCGATCGCCTGCGTCGACGCCTGGCTCGCGCGCGGCCTGCGCGACGCCGAGGTGGTCAACGCTTGGGGCGGCGCGATCGCGATCGGCCACCCCCTCGGCGCCAGCGGTGCGCGCATCCTCGGCACGCTCGCCCACCGCCTGCGCGCCAGCGGCGAGCGCTGGGGCGTCGCGGCGATCTGCATCGGCGTCGGGCAGGGCCTGGCCGTGGTGCTGGAGAACGAGCACGCCGGGACGGGCCGGGCGTGAGCGCGACGACCGTCCACGAGACCCACGACGAGGCCGTCGCCGGGGTCGAGGACGGGTCGACGGTGCTGATCGGCGGCTTCGGCATGGCCGGCATGCCCGTCGACCTCGTCGACGCCCTCATCCGGCAGGGCGCCTCCGACCTGGTCGTGGTGTCCAACAACGCGGGCAACGGCGACACCGGCCTGGCCGCGCTGCTGGCCGCCGGGCGGGTGCGCAGGATGGTCTGCTCCTTCCCCCGCCAGTCCGACTCGTGGGTCTTCGACGGGCTCTACCGCTCCGGGCGCATCGAGCTGGAGGTCGTGCCCCAGGGCACCTTGGCCGAGCGGATGCGGGCCGCCGGCGCCGGCATCGGGGCGTTCTTCTGCCCCACCGCCGTCGGCACGCCCCTGGCCGAGGGCAAGGAGACCCGCGAGATCGAGGGCCGCACCTACGTGCTCGAGCACCCGATCAGGGGCGACTACGCGCTGATCGGCGCCCACGTGGCCGACGCGATGGGCAACCTGGTCTACCGCAAGACCGCGCGCAACTTCGGTCCCGTCATGGCCACCGCGGCCCGCACCACCATCGCCCAGGTCTCCCGCGTGGTGCCCGTCGGCGGGCTCGACCCCGAGCACGTCGTCACCCCCGGCATCTACGTCGACCGCGTCGTCGCCGCCCCCGGGGCGGGCCCCGGCGTCATGGCCGGCGACCTCCAGCAGCAGGAGCAGGCATGACCCTCGAGCACACCGACCGCGGCCCGCTGGGCAGGGCGGAGATGGCGGCCGTCGTGGCCCGCGACATCCCGCCCGGCTCCTACGTCAACCTCGGCATCGGCCAGCCCACCCTGGTCGCCGACCACCTGCCGGAGGGCTCCGGCGTGGTGCTCCACACCGAGAACGGCATGCTCCACATGGGCCCGGCCGCCACCGGCGGACCCGACGACCCGGTCGACCCCGACCTCACCAACGCCGGCAAGGTCCCCGTCACCGAGCTGCCCGGCGCCTCCTACTTCCACCACGCCGACTCCTTCGCCATGATGCGCGGCGGCCACCTCGACGTGTGCGTCCTCGGCGCCTTCCAGGTCGCCGCCGGCGGCGACCTGGCCAACTGGCACACCGGGGCGCCCGACGCCATCCCCGCGGTCGGCGGGGCCATGGACCTCGCGATCGGCGCCAAGCAGGTGCTGGTGATGATGAGCCTCTTCGCGAAGGACGGCTCGCCCAAGCTGGTCGAGGCCTGCACCTACCCCCTCACCGGTGCCGGCTGCGTCGACCGGGTCTACACCGACCTCGCGACCTTCCGCGTCGGCACCGGCCCCGACGGGCGCGGGGTCGAGGTGCTCGAGACCTGGGGCACGACGTACGACGAGCTGGCCGCGCGGCTCGACGTACCGCTGGTGCGGGCCTGACCGCCCGGCCCCGACCGGGCCCGCGCGTCGGGCACCCGAAAGGGTGGACTTCGCCCGGAGGGGGTCCGATCGGCGGCGCGGTCTGGGACCATCGGCCAATGCCCATCTCCGGGGACGCGCCCCAGCGCGCGTCTGCGACCGCCTCCACGCCCGTCGACGGCACCCTCGGTCTCAGCGAGTCCAGCCACCCGCCGGCCACCGTGCTCGCCGTGGTCGGCGAGGTCGACGTCCGCACCGTCGGCTCCCTGCGCACCCGCCTCACCGACCTCCTCGTCGAGGGCAGCCCGCGCCTCGTGGTCGACCTCAGCGGCGTCACCTTCATGGACTCCTCGGGCCTCGGTGCGCTGGTCAGCGCGCAGAAGCGGGCCCGGGTCTTCCGGGGCACGCTCGTGCTCGTCGTGGTCAACGACGCGATTCTGCGGGTGCTGCGGCTGACCGCGCTCGACCGGGTCTTCACCGTGCACGCGACCCTCGAGGAGGCCCTGGCCTCCGCCCGCGAGGACGCACGCGAGCCGGGCGCGCCCGAGAGGGTCGCGGAGCCGGAGCCGCGGGGGTGACCCCAGAGGGGCCCGGGTCGACGCCGCCCGCCCGCGTGGCGCCGGCGGCCCTGCCGCCGGCCTGGTCGATGCGCGACGTGCTCGCCGCCGGGGGACAGGTCGGCCGCGACCTGCTCGACGTCGACTGGGCGACCACGTCGGTGGGAGAGCCCGACGCTTGGCCCCTGAGCCTGCGCAACGCGGTGAGGATCCTGCTCACCTCGCGCTTCTCGATGTGGATGGCCTGGGGCGCCGACCTCACCTTCTTCTGCAACGACGCCTACCGCCGCGACACGCTCGGGGAGAAGTACCCCTGGGCGCTGGGTCGCCCCGCCGCGCAGGTGTGGTCGGAGATCTGGGCCGACATCGAGCCGCGCATCGACCACGTGATGACCAGCGGCGAGGCCACCTGGGACGAGGCCCTCCAGCTCTTCCTGCAGCGCAGCGGCTACGTCGAGGAGAGCTACCACACGTTCTCCTACAGCCCGCTGGCCGACGACGACGGACTCATCGCCGGCATGCTCTGCGTGGTCGCCGAGGTCACCGAGCAGGTGGTCGCGGAGCGCCGGATGACCACCCTGCGCGACCTGGGTGTCCGCTCGGGCGCCGCCCGCACCGAGGCGGCCGCCGTGGCCGAGGCCTGCGCCCACCTCGAGAGGGGCGCCGCGTCGCTGCCCTTCGTGGCGGTCTACCTCTTCGACGACGACGGCCGCACCGCGGTGCGCGCCGGCACCGCCGGCATCTCCACCGACCACGCCGCCGCGCCGTCGGCGCTGGTGGTCGACGACCCCGCCTCCCCCTGGCCCGCGGCCGCGGCCCGGCGCGGGGAGACCTCGGTGGTCGACCTCGACCCCGCGGTCGACCCGACCTGGGCCGACCTGCCCACCGGCGCCTGGGCCGAGCCGCCGCTGCGCGCCCTGGTGGTGCCCGTGACCGCGCAGGGCGCGAGCGGCCACCCCTACGGCCTGCTGGTCGTCGGGCTCAACCGCTACCGCCCCCTCGACGAGGGCTACGCCGGCTTCGTGGAGCTCGTGGCCGCCCACCTGTCCTCCGCGATCAGCGACGCACGGACGATCGAGGCCGAGAAGGAGCGCGCCGAGGGCCTCGCGCGTCTCGACCAGGCCAAGACCGACTTCCTCACCAACGTCAGCCACGAGCTGCGCACGCCCTTGACCCTGCTGCTCGGCCCGGCCGAGGACGCCCTGGCCGACACCGAGACGCCGCTCGGGCCCCCGCAGCGCGACCGTCTCGAGGTCGTGGCCCGCAACGGTCAGCGGATGCTGCAGCTGGTCAACACCCTGCTCGACTTCTCCCGGCTCGAGGCCGGGCACACCACCGGGCGCTTCGAGCGCGTCGACCTGGTGCGCGAGACCACCGAGCTGGTGGGGATGTTCGCGTCCGCCACGGCCCGGGCGGGCCTCGCGCTGCGGGTGAGCGGCGAGGTGTCGTCACCGACCTACGTCGACCGCGAGCACTGGGCCACGATCGTGCTCAACCTGCTCAGCAACGCCGTCAAGTTCACCTTCGACGGTGCGGTGACCGTGACCCTCGTCGAGGCCGACGGCCGGGTCGAGCTGCGGGTCGCCGACACCGGCGAGGGCATCGCCGCCGAGGAGCTCGAGCGGCTCTTCGACCGCTTCCACCGGGTGCGCGGCGCGCGCTCGCGCTCCCACGAGGGGTCGGGGGTCGGGCTCGCGCTCGTCGCCGAGCTGGCCGCGCTCCACGGCGGCACCGTGGCGGTGGCCTCGGAGGTCGGCGTCGGCACCACCTTCACCGTCACCCTGCCGACGGGCTCGGGCCACCTCCCGCTCGACCAGGTCGCCCACGAGCCCTCCGGTGGCGACCACGCCGTGGCCGGCACCCAGGCCCGCGGCAAGGTCGCCGAGACCATGCGGTGGCTGGCCGAACCGGCCGCGGCCGTCCCGGGGCAGGGCGACGGGGCGCCCTCCGGCGCCGACTCCCGGGACGCCCGGGACTCCGGGACCGGCAGCGCCGAGGCGCAGGCGGGCGTCGCGCGGGTGCTCGTGGTCGACGACAACGCCGACATGCGCGGCTACGTCGGCGACCTGCTGCGCGGCGCGGCGTACGACGTGAGCGTGGCCGTCGACGGTGTCGACGCCCTCGAGCAGATGACCCGCGAGCGGCCCGACCTCGTGCTGACCGACGTGATGATGCCCCGCCTCGACGGCTTCGGGCTGCTGCGCGCGATGCAGGCCGAGCCGCTGCTCGCCACGGTGCCGGTGGTGATGCTCTCGGCGCGCGGCGGCGAGGAGGCGACGCTGGAGGGGCTCGAGGCCGGTGCCGACGACTACCTGGTCAAGCCCTTCTCCGCGCGCGAGCTGCTCGCGCGGGTGCGGGTCAATCTCGAGCTCGACCGCGCCGAGCGGGTGCGCGACGCGCTGCTGCGCAGCGAGGAGCTGCTCGACCAGGCGCAGGGGCTGGCGCGCATCGGCAGCTGGGAGATCGACCTCGAGCGCGACACGATCATGGCCTCGCGCACCTTCCTCGAGCTCATGGAGCACACCCAGGAGGACTTCGACCGGCTCGGCACGGCCGCGGTGATCGGCACCCTGGTGCACCCCGACGACCTCGCGCGGGTCACCGCCGAGCTGGCCGGGGCCGTGCCCGGTCACCTCATCGAGTACGAGACCAGGATCGTGCTCCCCTCCGGCGGCGAGCGGCTCTTCCTGCTGCGGGGACGCGCCGAAGAGCCCGGCGAGGGCACCCGCGTGCTGCGCGGCTCCTTCCAGGACATCACCGAGCAGCGCGCCACCCAGCGACGCCTCGTGGCCGCCGAGGCCGAGACCCGGGCCGCCGCCCGCGAGCGCCTCATCGCCGACGAGCTCCAGCGCAGCCTGCTGCCCGACGACACCTTCGCCGTCGAGGCCCTCGACCTCGCCGCCTTCTACCGCTCCGGCACCGAGGGCACCCACGTCGGCGGCGACTGGTACGACGTCGTCGACCTCGGCGCCGGCCGCACCGCCCTGGTCGTCGGCGACGTGATGGGCCGCGGGGTGCGCGCGGCCGCGGTCATGGGCCAGCTGCGCGCGGCCGTGCGGGCCTTCGCCCGGATGGGCCTGACCCCCGCCGACGTGCTCGAGCAGCTCGACGGCCTCGTGCAGGACCTCGCCGGCGAGCAGATCGTCACCTGCGTCTACTCCGTCTTCGACGCCTCCGACCAGACCCTCTCGTGGGCCAACGCCGGGCACCTCCCGGTCGTGCTGGCCCACCCCGACGGGGGCTCGCTGCTGCTCGAGGCCAGCGGCCCGCCCCTCGGCGCCGGCTTCTTCGGCGCCGAGACCCGCGTCGAGCAGGCCCACGCCGGCAGCACCCTCGTGCTCTACACCGACGGGCTGGTCGAGCGCCGCGACGGCGACCTCGACGCGACCATCGGCCACCTCGTCGAGCACGTGGTGGAGCGGGTGGTCGGGCAGGCGGTGGCCGACGGACCGCGGGCCGGGTCGGCGCGGGCCGCGTCGGCGCCGGCCGGGGCTGCCCCGGGCGGCCCGACCGAGCTCGCCGACGGCCTGGCCGCGCGCTTCGCCGGCGACGCCGCCGACGACGACATCGCGGTCGTGGTGGCGCGGGTGGTGGGCTCGCCGTACGTCGACGTGCTCCAGCAGCGCTTCGCCCACCGCGACGTCGCCCCGGCCCAGGCCCGTCACGCCGTCGCCGAGCGGCTGCGCGCGTGGGGCGTGCCCGCCGAGCGGGTCGACGACCTCGTCCTGGCCACCAGCGAGCTGGTCACCAACGCGCTGGTCCACGCCCGACCGCCCATCGACCTGCGGCTGCAGCGCACGGAGCACGAGTTGCTGCTCGAGGTCTCCGACCACACCGTGCTGCGCCCGCGGCGACGGCGCCCCGACGACGCCGACGAGCACGGTCGCGGGCTCAACATCATCGAGGCCGTGTCCGACGACTGGGGCACCCGGATCACCCCGGTCGGCAAGGCCGTGTGGTGCTCGGTGCGCTGGGCGGGCCCGGAGGAGCCCTAGGGGCACCCGGCCGGTCGCTCAGTCGGGGTGGACCTGCACCACGATCCGCCCGGGCTCGTCGGCGCGGTCGCCCCACACGGTGAGCCTGACCGCGCCGGGCTCGACACCGGCCGACTCGAAGCCGCGGTTGTAGACGTCGCGCACCGAGAGCTGTCCCTCGGTGACGAGGGTGAAGGTGCCGAGGTCGACCGGGGCGTCGCCCGGCGCGGCGCCGGCGAAGTCGACCACCAGGGGGCTGCTCACCACCACCGCGACGCAGTCGTCGGAGGCTGCGCACGAGAGCCCGTCGAAGGTGGTGGGGGGCGTGAACTGCTCGCTGCCCACCACCAGGACCACGGAGCTCGGGACGTCGATCGGCTCGCTCATGCCGCCCATCGTGCCCGCCCCCGCCGACAGCCCGGGCCCGCCCCGTCGTACCGCCGGCCGCGCCCGGTGAGCACGGGGGCTGGCCCGGGCCGCCCGCGCTAGGTTCGGTGCATGAGCCACGGCGAGGACGAGCAGGCCGACCGCCCCGACGACGCGACCGCGCCCGGAGCTGGGCACGACCCCGACCGGGTCGAGACCCGCGCCGAGCTGCTCCCCGAGGAGCAGGAGGCCGGCAGCGACGACCCCGAGGCGCAGGCCGCGGCGATCCTCGCCGACTCCGACGAGCGCACCGAGGCCCCCGAGGAGACCCGGCACGGCTCCACCCCGACCCCCGACTGAGCCCGGGCGTCACCGCCCTGAGGCTCGACCTCCGGTCGGTGGCGGCTCAGCCCGTCGGCCAGCCGGTGTAGCACTCGGCGAGGTGGGTCGAGGCGGCGCGGGAGGAGGCGAGGGTCTCGAGCTCGGCGAGCTGGCGGCGCTCGTCGAAGGCGCTGGCGCCGGGCAGGCGGTGCAGCAGGGTGGTCATCCAGTAGGAGAAGTGCTGGGTGCGCCAGACCCGCTCGAGGGCGCGGGCGGAGTAGGCGTCGAGGGCGTCGGCGTCGTCGCCCAGGAGGGTCCGCTCGAGGGCCTCGGCGAGCACGCGGACGTCGGCCAGCGCCAGGTTGAGCCCCTTGGCCCCGGTCGGCGGGACGGTGTGGGCGGCGTCGCCAGCGAGCACGAGGGCGCCCCAGCGCATCGGCTCCTGCACGAAGCTGCGGAAGGGCAGCACCGTCCGCTCGAGGATGGGCCCCTCGGCCAGCGCGAGGCCGTCGTCGCCGGCGACCCCCGCCTGCAGGGTCGACCAGATGCGGTCGTCGGACCAGTCCTCGACGCGGTCGGCGGGGTCGCACTGCACGTACATCCGCTGCACGTCGTCGGTGCGCGAGCTCACCAGCACGAAGCCCTCGGGTCCACGGGCGTAGACGAGCTCGTCGAGGGTGCGGGGCGCCTGCGCGAGGATGCCGAACCACGCGAAGGGGTACTCGCGGAACGAGCGTCGCCGCGAGGCCTCCGGCACCAGGTCGCGGCAGATGCCGCGCGAGCCGTCGCTGCCCACGACCACCTCGCAGCGCACCTCGCGCCGCCGCCCCTCGGCGTCGGTAAAGGCGACGACCGGCCGGTCGGCGGGGTCGCGCGTGACGCCCCTGACCTCCACGTCGGTGACGCCCCAGCGCACGTCGCCGCCGTCGCGCTCGCGGGCGTCGGCGAGGTCGAGGAAGACGTCGGTCTGGGGGTAGAGCCACGTCGAGGCACCGACCAGGTCGGCGAAGTCGACGCGGTGGCTGGCGCCCCCGAAGCGCAGGTCGATGCCCCGGTGCTCGTGGCCGTCGCGCAGCACCCGGTCGAGCCCTGCGTCGACGAGCATCCGCACGCTGTCGCGCTCGAGGATGCCCGCGCGGTGGGTGCGCTCGATGACCGCGCGCTCGCGCACCTCCACCACGACGGAGTCGATGCCGGCCAGCGCCAGCAGGTGCGACAGCATCAGGCCGGCGGGCCCGCCGCCGACGATGCCGACGCGGGTGGTCTCGGGGGTGACGGCGTTCACACCGCGACCGTACGGCGCCCCCGGTCCAGCTCCCGTCGCCTGCTTCCGGTGGGTGGAAGTCGTCGCCGCCCGAGCCGCGGCGGGCGGCGCGCCCTTGCCGCCGTACCCGCGGTCGCCCCGCCCGCCTCGCCCGTCACACCGGTCGGCCCGGACCCGCACCTGTCGGCCCACGCGCGGGCCGACCAGTGCGGGTTTCACCAGCCGGCTGGCGAAACCCGCGCCCACGCGGCCAGCCGCCACCTCCCGGGCCGGGGCGGGCGGCGCGCCCYTGCCGCCGTACCCGCGGTCGCCCCGCCCGCCCCACCCGTCACACCGGTCGGCCCGGACCCGCGCCCGGGCCGCCGCCTACTGCACGAAGCGGAACAGCGGGCTGTCGGGGGCGACGACCTCGACCCGCAGGGGCGAGGCGTCCATGCGGGCGAGCAGGGCGGGCAGGTCGGCGGCGTCCTGGAGCTCGACGCCGACCAGCGCGGGGCCGGTCTCGCGGTTGCTGCGCTTGACGTACTCGAAGAGCGTGATGTCGTCGTCGGGGCCGAGCACCTCGTCGAGGAAGCGGCGCAGGGCGCCGGGCTCCTGGGGGAACTCCACGAGGAAGTAGTGCTTGAGCCCCTCGTGCACGAGGGCGCGCTCCACGATCTCGGCGTAGCGGCTGACGTCGTTGTTGCCGCCGGAGACCACGGCGACCACGGTCGAGCCGGGGGCGAGGCCGGCCAGCACGGGGTCGGCCAGCAGCGGGTCGGCGCCCAGGCGCAGCGCGGCGGTCGCCAGCGCCCCGGCGGGCTCGGCGATGATCCCGTCGGACTGGTAGAGGTCGAGCATCTCGACGCAGGCCAGGCCCTCGGGCACGGCGAGCAGGTGCGGGGCGTGGCGGTGCACGACGTCGAAGGTGTGGCGTCCGACCTGGCGCACCGCGGCGCCGTCGACGAAGCCGTCGAGGTCGGCGAGCTCCACGGGCCCGCCGGCGGCCACGGCGGCCGCCATGCTGGCCGCACCCGCCGGCTCGACGCCGACCACCTGCACGCCGGGGGCCCGCTCGGCGAGCACGGTGAGCACCCCGGCGACCAGCCCGCCCCCGCCGACGGCGACCACCACCGCGGCCGGGTCGGGGCGCCCCGCCGCGGCCAGCTGTGCGAGCACCTCGGTGGCCACGGTGCCCTGGCCGGCGATGGTGCGGGGGTCGTCGAAGGCCGGCACCGGGGTGGCGCCGGTGGTCTCGGCGAAGTGGCGGCTGGTGGCCGCGGCGTCGTCGTAGGTGTCGCCGCCGATGACGACCTCGACCATGTCGCCGCCCAGGGCGGCGACCCGGTCGCGCTTCTGCCGCGGCGTGGTGCGGGGCAGGTGCACCCGGGCGCGCACGCCCGCGCGGGCGCACGCGAAGGCCACGCCCTGGGCGTGGTTGCCGGCGCTCGCGCAGGTCACGCCGCGCGCACGGGCGTCGTCGTCGAGCTGGCTGATGAGGGTGTAGGCGCCGCGCAGCTTGTAGGAGCGCACGGGCTGGAGGTCCTCCCGCTTCAGCCACACGTCGAGGCCGGTGAGCGCCGAGAGCCGGTCGCTGCGGTGCAGCGGGGTCGGGTCGACCACCGAGGCGAGGCCCACCGCCGCGCGGTCGACGTCGGCCGAGGTCACCGCGGGGGCGCCGCGCTCGCCCGGGGCGGGGGCGTCGGGGCCGGAGGCACCGGAGGTGCCCGGCGTCACAGGGGGCTGGCTCATGGGTCCATGATGTCGGCACGTGCCGCCGACCCCTCGGGAGGACCCCGTGACCACGCAGCCCCACCCCGCCTGGACGCCCCCCGCCGACCTGGTCGAGGCCAGCGTGCTGCGCGACTACCAGGCCTGGCTCGTGGCCCACGGGCTGCGGCCGGCGGGCGCGGAGACCGAGCCCTACGCCGACCTGCACCGCTGGTCGGTCGAGCGGCCCGAGGAGTTCTGGGGCTCGCTGGTCGACTACTTCGACGTGCCCCTCGAGCGGCCCCCGGGCGCGCCCGTGCTCGGCTCGCGCGCCATGCCGGGCGCGCAGTGGTTCCCCGGCAGCACCCTCAACTACGCCGACGTCGTCCTGCGCCACCGCGGCGACGGCGTCGCGGTCGTGCTCGTCGTCGAGGACGGCACCCGCGCCGAGCTCACCTGGGAGGACCTGCGCGGCCAGGTCGGCGCCGTCGCGGCCTGGCTGCGCGAGCAGGGCGTCGGGCCCGGCGACCGCGTCGCGGGCTACCTGCCCAACCTCCCCGCCGCCGTCGTCTGCTTCCTGGCCGCCGCCGGCCTCGGCGCGACCTGGTCGGCCTGCTCGATGGAGTACTCCCCGGCCGGCGCCGCCGACCGCCTGGCCCAGCTCGACCCGGTCGTGCTCGTCACCGCCGACGGCTACCACTTCGGCGGGCGCCGCCACGACCGCACCGCCGAGGCCGACCAGCTGGCGGCCGCCCTGCCGAGCCTGCGCGCCCGGCTGCTGGTGGGCCACCTCGACCCGGCCGCGGGCGGTGCGCGCGGTGCGTCGTACGACGAGGTGGTGGCGGCGCCGGTGGAGCCCGCACCGCTCCCGGTGCCCTTCGACCACCCGCTGTGGGTGCTCTACTCCTCCGGCACGACCGGGCGTCCCAAGGGCATCGTGCACGGCCACGGCGGCATCGTGCTGGAGCACCTCAAGTGGGCCGCGCTCCACCTCGACCTGCGCCCCGGCAGCCGCTTCCACTGGTTCACCACCACCAGCTGGATGATGTGGAACGCCCAGGTCGCGGGGCTGCTGCTCGGCGCCACGATCGTGCTCTACGACGGCAGTCCCACCTGGCCCGCGCCCGACGCGACGTGGCGCCTCGCCGAGGCCGAGCGGCTCACCTACCTCGGCACGAGCGCGGCCTACCTCGCCGGCAGCCACAAGCAGGACCTCGACCTCGCCGGTCTCGACCTCGCGTCGCTGGTCGGCGTGGGGTCGACCGGGTCGCCGCTGCCGGAGTCGACGGCCGCCTGGGTCAACGAGCGGCTGCCCGCGGTGTGGCTGGCCTCGGCCACGGGCGGCACCGACGTCTGCTCGGCCTTCGCCGGCGGCGTGGCGACGCTGCCGGCCGTGCCCGGCGAGATCCAGGCCCCCCTGCTCGGCGTGGCGCTGGAGTCGTGGGACACCGAGGGCCGACCGGTCGTGGGCGACGTCGGCGAGATGGTGGTCACCGCGCCGATCCCCTCGATGCCGGTCCTCTTTTGGGACGACGCCGACGGCTCGCGCTACGCCGACGCCTACTTCTCGACCTACCCCGGCGTGTGGCGCCACGGCGACTTCGTGACCGTCACCGAGCGCGGCAGCCTGGTCGTGCACGGCCGCTCCGACGCCACCATGAACCGCTACGGCGTGCGCATGGGCTCCGCGGAGATCTACGAGGTCGTCGACGCCTTCGGCGAGGTCGCCGACTCCCTGGTCATCGGCCTGGAGGAGCCCGGCGGCGGCTACTGGATGCCGCTCTTCGTGGTCGCCGCGCCCGGGGCGGTCGTCGACGACGACGTGGTCGCCCGACTGCGCACCGCGATCCGCACCGACCTCTCCCCGCGCCACGTGCCCGACGACGTGGTGGTGGTCGAGCGGCTGCCCCACACGCTGACCGGCAAGCGCATGGAGGTGCCGGTCAAGCGGATCCTCTCGGGGCTCCCTCCCGAGGAGGCGGCCAACGCCAAGTCCGTCGACGACCCCAGCGCCCTGGAGCAGTTCGTCGCCCTGCGCCGCTGACATACCCCGATCGTCGGGCCGAGGTCTGTGTGGTTCGAGCGGGTGGGTAGGTCGGTGGGCTGCTGGAACGGCGCAATTGCGCGGGCAGTCATCGACCGGGGTCGGGGTTTGCGCGGTCCGAGCGGGTGGGTGGGTCGGTGGGCTGCTGGAACGGCGCAATTGCGCGTGCGGCCGCCCGCCGGGGGTCGAGGTTTGCGTGGTTGGAGCGGGCGGGCGGGTCGGCCAGTTGCTGGAACGGCGCAATTGCGCGAGCGGCCACCGCCCCGCCCGCCGCACGCCGACCGCCGTACCGCTGCGGACCCGGCCGGCGCGCTCAGGCCAGGGTGATCTGGCCGCCGGGGTCCTTGTCGAGCGAGCGGCCGATGACCATGCGCTGGATCTGGTTGGTGCCCTCGAAGATCTGCATGACCTTCGCCTCACGCATGTAGCGCTCGACGGGGAAGTCGCGGGTGTAGCCGTAGCCGCCGAGCACCTGGACGGCGTCGGTGGTGACCTTCATGGCCTGGTCGGTGGCGACCATCTTGGCGATCGAGGCCTCACGGCCGAAGGGCAGGCCGGCGTCGCGCAGCCGCGCGGCGTGCAGGGTGGTGGCGCGCGCCGACTGCACCGCGGCCTCCATGTCGGCGAGCACGAAGGCCAGGCCCTGGTGGTCGATGATCCGCTTGCCGAAGGTCTCGCGCTCCTGGGCGTAGGCGACGGCCTTGTCGAGCGCCCCCTGGGCCAGGCCCACGGCGACGGCGGCGATGCCGAGGCGTCCGGAGTCGAGGCCGGCCAGGGCGATGCGCAGGCCCGCGCCCTCGTCGCCGAGGCGCCGCTCGACGGGCACGCGCACGCCGTCGAAGCGCATGGTGGCGGTGGCCGAGCCGGTGAGGCCCATCTTGCGCTCGGGGGCGTCGGCCGAGAGCCCCTCGGCGTCGGCGGGCACCAGGAAGCAGGAGATCCCACGGGCGCCCTCGTCGCTGGTGCGGGCCATCACCTTGTAGAAGTCGGCCTGCCCGCCGTGGGTGGTCCAGGCCTTGGCCCCGTCGAGGACGTACTCGTCGCCGTCGCGCCGAGCAGTGGTGCGCATGGCGGCGGGGTCGGAGCCGGCGTGGGCCTCGGAGAGGCAGTAGGCCCCGAGCAGGTCGCCACCGAGCATGTCGGGCAGCCACTGCTCGCGCTGGGCGTCGGTGCCGAACTGCGCCAGGCCGAAGCATGACAGCGCGTGCACCGAGACGCCCACGCCGACGCTCGACCAGACCGCGCCGATCTCCTCGAGCACCTGCAGGTAGACCTCGTAGGACAGCCCGGCGCCGCCCTGCTCCTCGGGGTAGGGCAGGCCCAGCAGCCCCGAGCGGCCGAGCAGCCGGAAGACGTCGCGGGGGAAGGCCTCGTCGGCCTCGGCCTCCGCGGCGCGGGGGGCGAGCTCGTCGGCGGCGATCTGCCGCACGAGGCGGAGCAGGTCGACGGACTCCTCGGTGGCGAGGACGCGGCGTGCGGGCATGGGGGCCTCCAGGGGTGGGGTCGGGCGGTGGGACGACCGCTGCGTCAGGCGAGGACGCTGGTGAGTACCAGAGTACGCCGCTGAGTACTGATCGCCAGCCGGAGCGGCCGCCTCCCGGCGCTACCCTCGGCGGGTGACCCCGACCCGTGTGCAGCCCGACCGGGCCCGCGTGCGCCGCGACGAGCTGCTCGACGGCCTGGTCGACCTCTACCTCGCCGAGGGCTTCCTCGCCCTGGGCGTCGGCGACCTCGCCGCCCGGCTGCGCTGCTCGCGCTCCACGCTCTACGACGTGGCCAGCAGCAAGGAGCAGCTGATCCAGGCCGCCGTGCGGCGCTACTTCCAGCGCGCCGCCGAGCGCATCGCCACCCGTGTCGACGCCGAGCCCGACCCCGGGGAGCGCATCCCCGTCTACCTCGCCGCCGTGGCCGAGGAGCTCGAGCCGGCCTCGGCGCGCTTCCACGCCGACCTCGAGGCCTACGCGCCGGCCGGCGAGGTCTACCGCGACAACACCCGCCACGCCGCCCGCCGCGTGCAGGAGCTCGTCGCCGACGGGGTCGCCGCGGGTGCGCTGCGACCCGTCGACGCCACCTTCGTCGGCGCCGCCACCGCGCAGGTGATGACCGCGATCCAGTCCGGCGCGATCGGCGAGGCCACGGGGCTCGACGACGCCTCGGCGTACCGACGCCTGGCCGACCTGGTGGTGCACGGTTTGGAGCGGCGCGCGCTGCCTGGCTAACATTCACCCCGAGGGGAGTACCCCACCCAAGGCCCATCCGGTCAGTACGACGTCCCCGCGGACGTCCCGGTTGGACGCCCGGAGCGATCCGGGCGGGGGAGACCTCAAGCCACCATGCTTGAGGAGACCTGTGTCCATCACCCTGCCCGCCGCACCCTCGGTGCTGGCCATCGACACGATCGGCACCCCGACGCTCTGGGCGGTCACCATCGCCGCCGTCGTCGGCCTGCTCGTGCTCGACTTCTTCGCCACGCGCAAGCCCCACGAGGTCACGATGCGCGAGGCCACCCTGTGGTCGATCTTCTACGTCGCCCTGCCGCTGGCCTTCGGTGGCTACGTCTGGTCGCAGCACGGCAGTGAGCGCGGTGTGGAGTACTACACCGGCTACCTCGTGGAGAAGGCGCTGAGCGTCGACAACCTCTTCGTCTTCATGCTGCTGCTCGCCGCCTTCGCGGTGCCCAAGGCGCTCCAGCAGCGCGTGCTGCTCTACGGCATCGTGGGCGCGCTGGTCCTGCGCGGCATCTTCATCGCCCTCGGCGCCGCCGCGCTGTCGGCCTTCGACTGGGTCTTCCTCGTCTTCGGTCTCGTGCTGCTGCTCACCGGCGCCAAGCTGCTCAAGGACGCGCTGTCGGGCAACGAGCACACCACCGACGTCGCCGACATGAAGATCGTCAAGCTCACCAAGCGGCTGATGCCCGTCACCGACGAGTACGTCGGCCCCAAGCTCACGGTCAAGCAGGCCGGCAAGCGGGCCCTGACCCCCTTCGCGCTGGTCGTCGTCGCGGTCTTCGCCACCGACGTGGTCTTCGCCATCGACTCCGTGCCGGCCGTCTACGGCATCACCGGGGATCCCTACCTCGTCTTCGCCACCAACGCCTTCGCCCTGCTCGGCCTGCGCGCGCTGTACTTCGTGCTCGAGGGCGCCTTGGCCAAGCTCGTGCACCTGTCCTACGGCCTCGCCGCGATCCTGGGCTTCATCGGCGTGAAGCTGGTCCTGCACTGGGCCCACATGGAGTGGAGCTCGGTGCCCGAGATCCCGACCCTGGCCTCGCTCGGCGTCATCGTCGGCATCCTGGTGTTCACCACCGTCACGAGCCTGATCGCCTCCTCCAAGGCCGAGAAGGCCGCCGGGGAGAGCGCCACGGCCGACGCCGCCGCCACCGGGCCGGTCGACGAGTTCGCCGGCGACCTCGACGACCCCGACACGCTCAGCCGCCGCTGAGCCGGCGCCGGTCAGGCACCCCGGACCGGCCCACCGCACAGCACGAGGCCCCGTCGACCGCAGTGGTCGGCGGGGCCTCGTGCGTCGTACGGGTGCGCCCGGCGGGCGGCGGGCGGCGGGGGTCGCGACGGGGTCGCGCCCGGGTCAGAGCGGCAGGCAGATCGGGGGCAGCGGCAGGCCCAGCTCGGGCAGGCAGAGGCCTGGGTCGTCGGTCGGGGTGGCCGTGGGCGAGGTCGTCGGCGACGCGGTGGGGGAGGGCGGGTTCTGCTCCTCGCAGCGGCGCAGCTCCTTCTGCCGCTGCTCCAGGGCCTTCTCCTTCTGCCCCACCTGCACCTCCGACTGCTCGCGGTTCTTCCTCGCCTGCTCCAGGTTGGCGCGCGCGGCCTTCTTCTCCTTGGCCGTGTCGGCCGCCTTCAGCCGGGCCTTCGCGCGCACGACACGCTCCTGGGCGCGCTCGTAGCGGGCCTGCGCGGTGTCGTACTCGGTCTGGGCCCGGTTGACGGCCTCGGCCTCCTCGGGGCACGTGCTCGACGACGTCGGCGTGCTGGTCGCGGTCGCGGCGGCGCGCGGACTCGACCCGGTGTCGGCCACCGCGATCGCGCTGACACCGCCGACGACCGCCCCGCTGAGGAGCAGGACGCCGAGCAGCGCCGAGACGGCCGCCGGCCGACCGGTGCGGCGCCTCAGGGCGACGGGGGTGACGGGTGCGTCCGAGGTGGGGCGGGGGGTCCGTGCGGGCTCTGGTGTCATGGCGCGGCTTCCTGGGGGTCGCCGCGCGACGTCGGACGCCGGCGGCGGTGGACTGGGGTTCTTCGCAGGGTAGGCCCGCCGGAGCGGTCGCGTGGGCGATCGGCCGGATCGGACCGGGCGGCACCGCCACGGGCGCCGCTCCGACCGACCCGGCCCGCACGGTCACTCCACGGCGAGCGCGACCTCGGTCGACTTCACGAGCACGGTGACGGTGGCGCCCTCGGTGAGACCGAGGTCGGCCACGGCGTCCTTGGTGATCGAGGAGGTGATCACCTGGTCGCCGCCGTCGAGCTTGACCTTGACGACGGCCATGGCCTCGCCGGTCACGACCGAGACGACGGTGCCGGGCAGCTGGTTGCGGGTGGAGAGCTTCACGGGGTTCCTCCGAGGGGGGTGGGTGGGTGTGCGAGCGGTCACGCTGACGGTAGGTCGGTGCGGCGTCGGCCCCAAGTCGCTCCGGCCGGCGTCCGCGTCTGCGGCGCGGGACGGCGGCGCCGACCCCGAGCTGCGGGTCCTTGCGCCGCCGCGTCGACGTCCCGACCGGCGGGACGACCCGTCCGCCGGGACGATCCGGGGCCTCAGGCGTGGGAGCGACGAGGAGGACGACGTCGTCGGCCAGCCGGTAGGGCTGGGTGGAGACCAGGGCGCCGACGCTGCGGCGCAGGCGGGAGACCTCGGCCCGCACGGTGACGAGGTGCTCGGCGTCGCCGTAGAGCGCGGTGCTCAGGGCGGCGGCGGTGAGGCCGTGCGGGTGGCGGGCCAGCAGCACCAGGATCTCGGCGTGGCGCCGGGTGAGCGGGGAGCGCCAGGCGCCGCTGCCGGCGTCGACCTCGAGCACCGGCCGCCCGGCGGCGTCGTCGACGAGCCGGGCCGTCACCGGGGCGGTGCCGCCGCGCGGTCGCACGAGCCAGCCGCCGGCCAGCCGCTCGGGCACGCACGAGCCCAGGCCCGGCACGGCCAGGGCGCGGTGGGCCACCGGCACCTCGATCCGGTCGCGGGCGGCGATGCCGGCGTGGTGGGCCACCCAGCCGTGGTCGTCGACCACCAGCAGCGGCCCGGTGAGACCGCCGACCACCGGCTCGACGGCGCGGCGCAGGTGCTCCAGCCCCTGCTGGTGGTGGCGCCACAGCTCGGCCTCGGCGAGGCGCACCGCGCTGTCGACCAGGGCGCCGAGCGCGGGGTGGAGGGTCAGCGCGGGCCCGGACACGTCGACGACGCCGAGCAGCTCGCCGGTGCGGGGGTCGTGCACGGGCGAGGCCGTGCAGTACCACGCGTGCTGCTTGTGCTCGAAGTGCTCGGCCGAGAACAGCTGCACCGGCGCGGCCTCGGCCAGGGCGGTGCCGATCGCGTTGGTGCCGACGACCTCCTCGGTCCAGGTGGCGCCCTCGGAGAAGCCGAGCCCGTCGGCGTGCAGCTGCACCCGGGCGGCGCCCTCGCGCCACAGGATGACCCCGTCGGCGTCGCAGACGACCACGAGGAACTGCGAGGCGTCGGCGACGCTGGTGAGCACCCGACGGACCTCGTCGACCACCAGCGCCAGGCGCGACGTACGTCGACGCAGCTCCAGGTCGGCCGTCGGCAGCGGGTCGCGCGCGTTGTCGCCGTCGGGGTCGAGCCCCAGGCGCATCACCCGCGACCACGAGCGGGCAACCAGGGCGCGGGGTCGCTGCGGCGGGCGCGACCCGCCCAGCACGGCGTCGTGGATGCGGGTCAGCGCGCGGGCCTGCTCGGCCAGGTCGGCTCCCGACGCCTGCGCGTGCACCACGCTCCACCTCCCACCCGGTCCGCCCCGTCACCGCGATCGTAGGTCGCGGGCGTGACGCGCGCCACAGGCCGGACGGCCCCTGTGGACGGGCCGGTGGACGTCCGCGCCGGGCCGGTGCCCGCTCCGCCGGGGGCGGTGCAACGCGCTGCAACCCTTCCGCTGCGCCGTCGCGCGCGGTGTGCTGTGGGTCACAGGCCCCACGTCACACGTCCGGGACCCGTGGTCCCGATCCGTCCGCGCACCACCGGAGGCAGCATGACCCAGACCGTCGAGCCGGCCGTCGAGCCGGCCATCGAGCCGGCCATCGAGCCGGCCACCGAGCCGCCCACCGAGCCGCCCACCTCGACCGAGCCGTCCGGGGGCGAGGGCCAGCGCGTCGCCACGCAGTGGCTGGAGCGCTTCGAGTCGGCCCTGCGCGCCCGCGACGTGCGTGCGGCCACCGACTGCTTCGCCACGACCAGCTTCTGGCGCGACCTGGTCTCCTTCACCTGGAACCTGGTCACCGTCGAGGACCGGTCCGGGGTCGCCGACCTCCTCGAGCACAACCTCGAGCGCACCGACCCCACCGGCTTCACGACCGCCGAGCCCGCCGACCTCGCCGACGGCGTGGTGACGGCCTGGATCGAGTTCGAGACCGCGGTGGGTCGCGGGCGCGGCCTGCTGCGCCTGGTCGAGGAGGAGGGCGAGTGGCGCGCCTGGACGCTGCTCACCACGCTGCACGAGCTCAAGGGCCACGAGGAGCCGCGCGGGCTGCGCCGTCCGCCTGGTGCGGAGCACGGCGCCCGCAAGGACCGCACCACCTGGGCCGAGCGGCGCCAGCAGGAGGCCGAGAGCCTCGGCTCCACCGAGCAGCCCGCGGTGCTGGTGGTCGGTGGCGGCCAGGGCGGCATCGCGCTCGGCGCCCGGCTGCGCCAGCTCGGGGTGCCGAGCCTGGTCATCGACAAGCACCCCCGCCCCGGCGACCAGTGGCGCAGCCGCTACAAGTCGCTGTGCCTGCACGACCCGGTCTGGTACGACCACCTGCCGTACCTCAAGTTCCCCGACAACTGGCCGGTCTTCGCCCCGAAGGACAAGATCGCGGACTGGCTGGAGTCCTACACCAAGGTCATGGAGGTGCCCTACTGGTCCTCGACCGTGGCCACCTCGGCCAGCTGGTCGGAGGAGACCCAGGAGTGGACCGTCGAGATCGAGCGCGAGGGCACGCCGCTGACGCTGCGACCGAAGCAGCTCGTCCTCGCCACCGGCATGTCGGGCAAGCCCAACCTGCCGTCCTTCCCGGGCCAGGACGTCTTCCGCGGCGACCAGCACCACTCCTCGGCCCACCCCGGGCCCGACGCCTACGCCGGCAAGAAGGTCGTGGTGGTCGGCAGCAACAACAGCGCCTTCGACATCTGCGGCGCGCTGTGGGAGCACGGCGCCGACGTGACGATGGTGCAGCGCAGCTCGACCCACATCGTCAAGAGCGGCTCGCTGATGGAGCACGGGCTGGGCGACCTCTACTCCGAGCGGGCCCTGGAGGCCGGGGTGACGACCGAGAAGGCCGACCTGATCTTCGCCTCGCTGCCCTACCGGATCATGCACGAGTTCCAGATCCCCGCCTACCAGGCGATGGCCGAGGACGACAAGGACTTCTACGAGCGCCTCGAGCGCGCCGGTTTCCGTCACGACTGGGGCGACGACGGGTCGGGGCTGTTCATGAAGTACCTGCGCCGCGGCTCGGGCTACTACATCGACGTCGGCGCCGCCGAGCTGGTCGCCGACGGTGAGGTGAAGCTGGCCCACGGCCAGGTCGACCACCTCACCGAGGACTCCGTGGTGCTCGAGGACGGCACCGAGCTGCCTGCCGACCTCGTCGTCTACGCCACGGGCTACGGGTCGATGAACGGCTGGGCCGCCGACCTCATCAGCCAGGAGGTCGCCGACCGGGTCGGCAAGGTGTGGGGCCTGGGCTCCGACACCACCAAGGACCCCGGCCCCTGGGAGGGCGAGCAGCGCAACATGTGGAAGCCCACCCAGCAGCCCGGGCTGTGGTTCCACGGCGGCAACCTGCACCAGTCGCGCCACTACTCGCTCTACCTCGCCCTGCAGCTCAAGGCCCGCCACGAGGGCCTCGACACCCCGGTCTACGCCCTGCAGGAGGTGCACCACCTGAGCTGACGCGCTGGGCCGACCAGCTGGGCCGACCAGCCGGGCCGGCTCCCGAGCCGGCGCCCGCGCGTCAGGGCCGGGTACGCCGCGAGCGCCGCCACCCCCTCGGGTGGCGGCGCTCGGTCGTGCCAGGTGCGGTGGTGCGGGTCGGTCAGTCGCTCACGGGAGCAGGTCGCAGACCGGTCCGAGGAGGGCGTCGCCCAGGATCGGCACGGTCTCCAGCAGCGTGCACGCGGAGTCGAGGCCGCCCAGCCCGCCCGGGGGCAGGCTCGGCAGGCCCTCGAAGCCACCGAAGGGATCGATCGGCAGGCCCGAGACGCCGGGGATGCCCGGCAGGCCCGGCAGGCTCGGCACGTCGCCGGCGGCGAGGTCGCAGATGGCCTGGGGCAGGCCGGCGTCGCACAGCGGCTGGATGGCCGCGGAGCCGTCGGGCAGGTTGGGCGCGCTGGCGGCGTCGCAGATGGCCTGCGGCAGGCCCAGGTCGCACAGGGCCTGGATCGGGCTCGGGCCCCCGGTGCCGCCGGGCAGCGGCAGCGTGGCCAGGGCGTCGCAGACGGCCTGCGGGATCCCGGCGTCGCAGACCGGCTGCACGGGGCCGGTGCTGGTCGGGGTGCTGGTCGGGGTCGCGGTCGGCGTGGTGCTGCTCGACGGGCTGGTCGACGGGCTGGTCGACGGGCTGGTGGAGGAGGTCGGGCTGGTCGAGGAGGTGGGGCTGCTGGTCGGGCTCGCCGTCGGCGAGGCCTGGCAGGCCTCGAGCTCGCGCTGGCGCCGCGAGAGCTCGGCCGCGCGGTCCATCTTGGTGTCCAGCGCGGCGCTGCGGGTGCGCTTGGCCTGGGCCAGCTGCCGCTTGGCGGTGGTGCGCTGCTGCCGGGACTCGGCGGCGCGGACCTTCTTCTGGGCCGCCTTCACGCGCTTGGTGGCCTGGGCCACCGCCCGCTTGGCCTGGGCCAGGCGCTCCTGCGCGCTCGCGACGTTCTGCTGCTCGGCCGTGCACGACGCCGCGGCGGCGGTGGTGCGGCCGGGGCTCCCGGCCCAGCCGGCGGTCGAGACGGTGGCGAAGCCGACGACCATGGCGATGCCGAGCAGCGCCGTGACCACCGCCTTCGTGCTGGTGCGGATCATGGGGTTTCCCTCCTCGCCGACGTGTGCCGGCCCGTGGTGTCCCGAGACTGTCCGTGGTGTCTGAAGACGGTCTAGCGGCCCGGAGGCCGGTATTTCTTTGCTTTCGGGCGAGTCGCCGCACCGGTCTGGACCAGCGCGGGTCGCTCAGACCCCGGCGTACGACGACGCCGCCACCCGGTGGCGGTGTGGCGGCGTCGTCGTGGGTCGTCGTGGGTCGTCGTGCGTCGAACGGGGTGGATCAGGGCAGCAGGTCGCACACCGGCTGCAGGGCGGCGCCGACGACCGGGAGGTCGCAGACGGCCTCCAGACCCGGGAAGTCGGCCGGCAGCAGGGCGAGCAGCAGGGTGCTCAGCGCGTCGAGGTCCTCCAGCCCTGGGAAGGCCGGGAAGCCGGGGATCGCGGGCACGTCGGTGCCGTCGGTCGGGATGCCGGGCAGGCTCGGCAGGGTGGGGATGCCGCCCGCGGCGAGGTCGCAGATCTGCTGGGGCAGGCCAGCGTCGCAGAGGGCCTGGATCGGGCTGTCGCCGCCGCCCGGCGTGCTGGGCACGGAGGGGAGGCTGGTGGCGGCGTCGCAGATGGGCTGGGGCAGGCCGAGGTCGCACAGCGCCTGGATGGGGCTCTCGCCACCGGTGCCGCCGGGCGTGGGCAGGGTCGCGAAGGCGTCGCAGATCTCCTGGGGCAGACCGGCGTCGCAGGCGGGCTGGAGGGCGTTGGCGGGCTCCGGCTCGGTGCCGGCCTCGCAGGCGGCGAGGCGTCGCTCGGCCTGGGCCACCCGCTGCTGCTGGGCCTTCTTGCCCTTCGTGGTGGTGGCCTTGCGCTCCTTGGCCGCCGTGACCTGCTTGCGGGCCTGGGCCTTCTCGGCGCGGGTGTCGGCACGGTCGGCCCGGCGCTGGGCGCGCTCGACGGCGCGGGCCGCGCGGCGGTCCTTCGCCTGGGCCTCGGCCAGCTTGGCGCGGGCCTTGTCGACTTGGGCCTGCTGGGTGCTGCAGTCGGCGGCCCGCGCGGCGGTGAGGCCGCTGGGGGCGGCGGCCGGGGCGGCCGTGGCGGTGCTGGTGGCGGCGCTGAGCAGGCCGACGGCGAGCAGGATGCTCGCGCAGGCGGCCAGGCCCAGGCGCAGGATGCTGCGGATCATGGTTCTCCCTCTCCCGTCCGGCTCGGGGGGCCGGCGACCCGTCGGACGTTACGACCGCGTGACGGGGCGCGGGCGAGGTCGCCCACATCACACCGGGTGGTCTGGACCGCGCCGGCCCGGCGCGCGCCGCTGACGCGCCACGGCCCGGTCGCGGGTGCGACCGGGCCGTGGCGAGGAGCTGGTGGGAGTGTCGGCCACGCCCCGCGCGGGGTCGGGCCGACGCGTCGACCAGACGGGCGTCAGGCGGGGATCAGGCGGGGGTGAGGCTCTGCTCGTCGGTCATGGCGGCGAGCTCGCGCGAGAGGCGCTCCTGCTTGACGGCCCACACGATGCCGGCGATCCACAGCACGCCCACCGCGATCGCGACGGCGACCACGGTGGTGCCGGAGGCGCCGAAGGACTCCACGATGGTCTTGGAGTTGGTGAGCACGATCAGGCCGCCGGCCGCGACGCCGAGCACGCGGGCGGCGAGCTTCTTGACCAGCCACGCGGCGATGGGGGCGGCGATGACGCCGCCGACCAGCAGCGCCGCGGCGTAGGACCACATGATGCCCTGCGAGCCGAGGGCCAGGATGAAGCCGAGCGAGCCGCCGACGGCGACGACGAACTCCGAGGTGTCGATCGAGCCGACGACCTTGCGGGGCTCCAGGCGACCCGAGGAGAGCAGCGTGGTGGTGCCGACCGGGCCCCAGCCGCCGCCGCCGATGGCGTCGAGCGCGCCGCCGACCACGCCCATCGGGGCCAGCATCTTGGCCGAGGGGCGCGACTTGAAGGTGGGGCGGCGCCCGCCGAGCACCAGGAAGCGCCAGATCACGTAGATGCCGAGGGCGAGCAGGATGCCGGCGACCCACGGCTTGGCCGTGTCGCCGTCGAGGCTGGCCAGGAAGGTCGCGCCGACGAAGGCGCCGCCGAAGCCGGGGATGGCCAGGATCGAGACCGTGCGCCAGTCGACGTTGCCGAGCTTGTGGTGGGAGAAGCCGGAGACCAGCGAGGTGCCGATCTCGGAGAAGTGGACGGCGGCGGAGGCGGCGGCCGGGGCGACGCCCGCGGCGAGCAGGAGCGTCGAGGAGGTGACGCCGTACGCCATCCCGAGCGAGCCGTCGATGAGCTGGGCCAGGAGGCCCACGAATCCGAGGACCAGGAGCTTGCGCATGAGTGAGCCAATCGGTGAGTTCGGACCCGCACCCAGGCCCGACGTGGTCGATGAGAGATGTAAAGCGTAGTGAATTACTAATCATTATGCAGTGCATCGCTCCGATAGGGGAAATCCCTCGGCGCGTCGCGCCCCCGCCGCCTGCCGCTCCCGCGCCGTTCACCGACGTCGGCCACCGTGTCCGGATGCCCGTCACCCCCGCGCCCGTGCGCCGCGTCCTCGTGTCGGGCGCGGGCTGGCTGCTGGTCGCCCTCGGCGTGGTGCTCTTCCCGCTGCCCGGTCCCGGGCTGCTGCTGCTCGGTGTGGGCGCGGCGCTCCTGGCCCGCCACGACCCGTGGGCCGCGGCGCGCCTCGAGCCCTGGCGGCGCCTCGCGCTGCGGGAGGCCGCGCGCGGCGTGGCGACCTGGCCGCGCACGCTGACGACCGTCGCGGTCACCACCGCCCTCGGGCTCAGCGGGCTGCTGTGGCTCTGGGCGCCGCCGCAGCCCGCCTGGTGGGTGCTGCCGGCGTGGACCTGGCTGCCGGGCGGCGCCTGGGCGGGCGTCGGCCAGCTGGTGTCGGGCGCCGTGGCCCTGGGTCTCACCGTGCAGGCCCACCGCCGCTTCCACGGCGTCCCCGAGGCGCTCGGCGCGCGCGGTGCGGGGGCGTCGGGGGCGTCGGGAGCGCCGCAGGACGCGCCGCCGCACCGGTCGCCGGACCGGTCGCAGGGCCGGCGCAGCGGGGCGGTCGGGTGAGGTCGTCGCCCCGCCGTCGCACCCTCGTGGCGAGGTCGTGGTGACGGTCTCGGACGAGAGGGGCGCGGGAGTTGGCCTCTTCTGGGATGCTCGTGCCATGCATCGTGCAGGAGTCAGGCCGTGAAGGGCGCCGCCAGGCGCGTCACGCTCGAGGTCGTGGGCTGGACCCTCCTCGTCGTCGGCATCGCCGCCCTCGTCCTGCCCGGCCCCGGGCTGATCCTGATGTTCGCCGGGGTCGCGGTGCTCTCCCAGCAGTACGAGTGGGCCGAGCGCCGCCTCGAGCCGCTGAAGTACCGCGCGCTCAAGGGCGCCGCGGAGAGCGTGGAGACCTGGCCCCGCATCGTCGCCTCGACCCTCGTGGCCCTGGTCGTCGGCGCCTGCGGCGTGCTGTGGATCAGCGATCCGCCGCCGCCGAGCTGGTGGACCCTCGCCGACAGCTGGTGGCTGCCCGGCGGGCTGGCCACCGGCATCACCCAGGTCGCCTCGATGTTCATCGCGCTCGGCCTCATCGTGTGGAGCTACCGCCGCTTCCACGGCAAGCCCGAGGCCGTCGAGGCCCTCGAGGGCGACATCGACGAGGCCGACAAGGCGTCACCGCTCACGAGCGGCTGAGCGGGCCCCGGACCGCTCAGGCCCGCACCGAGCCTGCCTCGAGCCCGCACCGAGCCTGCCTCGAGCCTGCGTCGAGCCCGGCCTCGAGCCTGCGTCGAGCGCTCGCCGACCGGTCCGCCCGGCCTGTCGGCACCGGCGGCTAGGGTGCGCCGCATGGCCCTGACCCTGCACCGTGCGCCCCGCGCCGACGTGCTGGCCGACGGCCTCGCCGAGCTCCTCGCGACCCCCCTCGCCGACCCCTTCGCCACCGAGGTCGTGGTGGTCCCGGCCCGCGGCGTGGAGCGCTGGCTGAGCCAGCGGGTCTCCCACCGGCTGGGTCGCGCCCCGGGCCGCGACGACGGGGTCTGCGCTGGCGTCGACTTCCGCTCGCCGACCTCGCTGGTCGCCGAGGTGACCGGCACCCGCGACGACGACCCCTGGGCCCCCGACACCCTGGTCTGGCCGCTGCTGGCCACCCTCGACGCCTCGCTGGACGAGCCGTGGGCGCGCACGCTCGCGCTGCACCTGGGGCACACCGCCCCCGGGCAGGGCGACACGCCGGGCGAGGAGGGCGACCTGCGGCGCGGCCGCCGCTTCGCGGTCGCACGGCGGCTGGCCCGCCTCCTGTCGTCCTACGCCGTGCAGCGCCCCACCCTCGTCGCCGACTGGTCGGCGGGGCGCGACACCGACGGCGCGGGCCGCCCGCTGGCCCCCGACCTGGCCTGGCAGCCGGAGCTGTGGCGCCGGTTGGTGGCCCGGGTCGGCTCACCGCCGCCGCAGCGCCACGCCCAGACCGTGGCCAGGCTGCGCGAGGACCCCGCGGCCTGCGACCTGCCCCCGCGGCTCTCCCTCTTCGGCCACACCCGGCTCCCGCTCACCGAGGTCGACCTGCTCGCGGCGCTGGGGGAGCACCGCGACGTGCACCTGTGGCTGCCGCACCCCTCGGCCGCGCTGTGGGACGCCCTGGCCGCGGAGACCGCGGGCGGCCCGGTGCCCCGCGCGCTCGACACCTCCCACCGCCGCGTCGAGCACCCCCTGCTCTCCACCCTGGGCCGCGACACCCGCGAGCTGCAGCGCGTGCTCGCCACGGTCGACCTCACCGACACCCCACCCGCGCCCTCCCCGCCCGTGCTCCCGTCCGTGCTCCCGACGGGGTCGCGCCCGTCGCTGCTGGGGTGGCTCCAGGAGGACCTGCGCGCCAACGCCGTCGGCCCGGCGGGCGGGCGCGTGCTCGCCCCGGGCGACCGCTCCGTGCAGGTGCACGCCTGCCACGGGCAGGCCCGCCAGGTCGACGTGCTGCGCGAGGTGCTGCTCGGCCTGCTCGCCGACGACCCCACCCTCGAGCCGCGCGACGTGCTGGTGATGTGCCCCGACATCGAGTCCTTCGCGCCGCTGGTCGGTGCCGGCTTCGGGCTCGGCGACGTGGTGGGGGCCGACGGCCACCCGGCCCACCGGCTGCGGGTCAGCCTCGCCGACCGCTCCCTGGCCCGCACCAACCCGGTGCTGGGCGTGGCCACCCGTCTGCTCGACCTCGCCGGCGGCCGCGCTGGCGCGGGCGACGTGCTCGACCTCGCCCACAGCGAGCCCGTGCGCCGCCGCTTCGGCTTCAGCGACGACGACCTCCAGCAGCTGACCGAGTGGGTGCGCGAGTCGGGGGTGCGCTGGGCCTTCGACGCCGAGCACCGCGAGGAGTTCGGGCTCGCCGACTACGTCTCCGGCACGTGGCGCTTCGGCCTCGACAGGCTGCTCGCCGGGGTCGCGATGTCGGAGGACGCCGGCGCCTGGCTCGACCGCACCCTGCCCCTCGACGACGTCGGCAGCGGGCAGGTCGAGCTGGCCGGGCGGCTGGCCGAGCTGGTGGCGCGGCTGCAGCGGGTGACCGACGACCTCGTCGGCGTGCACCCCCTCGAGCACTGGCTCGACGTGCTCGCCTCCGGGCTGGGCGACCTCACCGCGGTGGCGGGCGACGAGGCGTGGCAGTCGGGGCAGGCCCTGCGCGAGCTGGCCCGGGTGCGCGAGGACGCCGCCGGCCTGGCCGCGACCGAGCTGCGCCTGCCCGACGTGCGGGCGCTGCTGGAGGACCGCCTCGCCGGGCGGCCCACCCGGGCCAGCTTCCGCACCGGCACCCTCACGGTCTGCACGATGGTGCCGATGCGCTCGGTGCCCCACCGGGTGGTGTGCCTGCTCGGGCTCGACGACGGCGTCTTCCCCCGCGCCGGGGCCGTCGACGGCGACGACGTGCTCGCCCGTGACCCGGTCACCGGGGAGCGCGACGCCCGCAGCGAGGACCGCCAGCTCCTGCTCGACGCCGTGCTCGCGGCCACCGAGACCCTGGTCGTCACCTACGCCGGCGCCGACGAGTACTCCGGCCAGGCCCGCCCGCCCGCCGTGCCCCTGGGCGAGCTGCTCGACGCCCTCGACCTCACCGCCACCGTCCCCGCGGCCACCGGGGCGCAGGCCCGCCGGGTCAGCGACGCGGTGCGGGTGCGCCACCCGCTGCAGCCCTTCGACGCCCGCAACCTCACCCGCGGCGCTCTCGTGCCCGACGCCGGGTTCACCTTCGACCCCGCGGCGCTCGCGGGCGCCCGCGCCGCGGCGGGTCCGCGCCGCGAGCCCGTGCCCTTCGTCCCCGGCGTGCTCCCTGCGCGCGGCGCCGACGACGACGTGTCGCTGGAGGAGCTGGCCACCTTCCTCAAGCACCCGGTGCGCGACTTCGTGCGCCAGCGCCTCGACGTCGCGCTGCCCCTCGACGAGGAGCCGGTCGACGACGGGCTGCCGGTCGAGATCGACCAGCTGGCCCAGTGGGCGGTCGGTGACCGGGTCGTGCGCGACCTGCTGGCCGGTCTCGACCCCGCGCGGGCCACCGAGCGCGAGTGGCGACGCGGTGTGCTGCCTCCCGGTCGGCTCGGCTGGCGGCTGCTGCGCCAGGTCGTCGAGCGCGCCGCCCCGCTGGCCGCGGAGGGCCTGGCCCAGCGCCGCGGCCACGAGGCCCGGGCCGTCGACGTCGACGTCGACCTGGGCCGCGGCCGCCGCCTGCGCGGCACCGTGCCGGAGGTCTTCGGCGACCGGCTGGTGCCGGTGAGCTACTCCCGCCTGGGGGCCACCCACCGCCTCCAGTCGTGGGTGCAGCTCCTGGCGCTCAGCGCCAGCGACCCTGACCGCAACTGGACCGCCCACACCCTGGGCCGTCCCTCCAACGGCCGCTCGCGCGACGCGGTCGGCCGCTCGCTGCTCGGCCCCGTCGACCACACCGCGCTCACCCACCTGCGCGACCTCGTCGCCCTGCTCGACCAGGGGCGCCGCGAGCCGCTGCCGCTGCCGGTGAAGTCGTCCTTCCGCTACGCCACCCAGCGCCGCACCCGCGCCCCCCAGGACCAGGCCCTCGAGAAGGTGTCGTGGGACTGGGACGACGACCGCTTCCCCGGTGAGTGCTCCGACCCCGCCCACGTGCGGGTCTGGGGTCCGGGGGCTCCGGTGCCGGGTCTCGACCAGGCCCCCCGCGAGGGCGAGGAGCACGACGGCGAGACCACCCGCTTCGGCGCCCTGGCCCTGCGCCTGTGGAGCCCGTTGCTCGACTCCGAGCAGGGCGCGTGGTGACCCCGGGCGAGGCCGGCACCCCGGCGACCGACCGCGCCGGGGCCGACCACGGCGTCGGTCCCGGCGTCGGTCCCGGCGCCGCCCCCGGGGCGGGCAGGAGCGGTGCGATGGCCCCCTTCGACGTGACCGGCCCGCTGCCGACCGGCACCACCCTGCTCGAGGCCAGCGCCGGCACCGGCAAGACGTGGACCGTGGGCGCGCTGGTGACCCGCTACGTCGCGGAGGGCCTGGCGCGGCTCGACGAGATGCTGGTCATCACCTTCGGCCGCGCCGCCAGCCAGGAGCTGCGCGAGCGGGTGCGCGAGCAGCTGGTGGCAGCCGAGCGCGCTCTCGGCGACCCCGCGCACGTCGCCCCCGACGACGCCCTGCTCACGCTCCTGGTGCACGGCACGGCGTCGGCGCCCGTCGACGACGCGGGGCGGGCGGAGCGCCGCCACCGGCTGCGCGACGCCCTGGCCGGTTTCGACGGCGCGACCATCGCCACCACCCACCAGTTCTGCCAGCTCGTGCTGCGCTCCCTGGGGGTCGCCGGCGACACCGACACCGGCGCCACGCTGGTGGAGTCGCTCGACGACCTCGTGGTGGAGGTCGTCGACGACCTCTACCTCGCCCGCTTCGGCCACCTCCCCGACGCGCCGCCCTTCGACCGCGCCACCGCGCTCGAGCTGGCCCGGGCCGCGGTCGGCGACCCGCAGGCCCGGCTCGTGCCCGACGGCGGCCCCGGCTCCGAGCCCGCCCCCGACCCGGGCACGCCGGGCGGCGCCCGGCTCGTCTTCGCCGGCGCCGTGCGCGCGGAGGTCGACCGGCGCAAGCGCCGCCTGGGGGTGCTCGGCTACGACGACCTGCTCAGCCGGCTCGCCGGCGCCCTCGAGGCCGACGACGCCCCGGCGCGCGAGCGGATGCGCGCGCGCTGGCGGATCGTGCTCGTCGACGAGTTCCAGGACACCGACCCCGTGCAGTGGCAGGTGCTCGACCGCGCCTTCTCCGGGGCCGCCACCATGGTGCTCATCGGCGACCCCAAGCAGGCCATCTACGCCTTCCGGGGCGGCGACGTCGTCGCCTACCTCGCGGCCGCCTCCACCGCCACCCACCGCGCGACCCTCGCCACCAACTGGCGCAGCGACGACGGGCTCGTGCGCCGGCTGCAGACCGTGCTGCGCGGCGCCGCGCTGGGCCACCCCGAGATC
Source organism: Nocardioides sp. Leaf285 (assembly GCF_001422955.1). Classification (NCBI taxonomy): domain Bacteria; kingdom Bacillati; phylum Actinomycetota; class Actinomycetes; order Propionibacteriales; family Nocardioidaceae; genus Nocardioides; species Nocardioides sp. Leaf285. The sequence goes on from NZ_LMNH01000002.1 coordinate 148,677, forward strand.
GTGGTGCGCGACGTCGCGGCCCACCACGGTGCCGACGGCGCCCCGCCCCGCCTCGCCGGCGCGCCCCACCCCTCGCCCTTCCGGCTGCGCCAGGTCCTGCGGCCGGGCTTCCGGCTGCTGCGCTCCGGCGACATCCGTGCCGCCGACGCCCGCGAGCACGTCGCCCGCGACTGCGCGGGCGACATCGCCGCGCTGCTGGCCTCCGACGCCACCTGGGAGGGCCGCCCCCTGCGCGCCGCCGACGTGGCCGTGCTCGTGGCGACCCGCGACCACGGGCTGCTCGTGCAGCGCGCGCTGGCCGGGCGCGGGGTGGCCTCGGTGGTCGCCGGTGGCGGCCACGTCTTCGCCACGCCCGCCGCCGACGACTGGCTGGCGCTGCTGGAGGGCCTCGAGCAGCCGCACCGCTCGGGCCGGGTGCGGGCCGCCGCGCTCACCTGCTTCCTCGGCCACGACGTGGCCGACCTCGACGCCGACGGCGACCCCCGGGCCGACTCCCGGGCCGACTCCCTCACCGACGCCGTCTCCGACACCCTGCGCGGGTGGGCGCTGCTGCTGCGCGGCCGGGGGGTGGCGGCCCTCGTGGAGGCCGCCGAGGAGCGCGGCCTGAGCGCCCGCGTGCTCGCCGGGGTCGACGGCGAGCGGCTGCTCACCGACCTGCGCCACCTCGCCCAGGTGATGCACGAGGTCGTCGTGCGCGAGCAGCTCGGGCTCACCGCGCTGCTGCAGTGGTTCCGCGACGAGCGGCGCCGCACCGCCGGCACCGAGCGCCCGCGCCGCCTCGACAGCGACCTCGCGGCGGTGCAGATCGTCACGGTCCACGGCAGCAAGGGGCTGCAGTACCCCGTGTGCTACCTCCCCTTCCTCTTCCAGACCTTCGTCCGCCCCGTCGAGGTCGCCCGTTTCCACGCCGGCCACGACCGCGCCCTCGACGTCACCGGCTCCGGGCCGCACTGGGCCGCGAGCGCCGCCGCCCACCAGCGTGAGGACGCCGGGGAGGAGCTGCGCGACCTCTACGTCGCCCTCACCCGCGCCCAGGGCCAGGTGGTGGCCTGGTGGGCCCCGACCAGGAACACCGCCGACGGCGGCCTGCACCGTCTCCTGCTCGGCCGCCAGCCCGGGGTGGCGGTGGTGCCCGACCAGCAGCCCGTGCGCGACGACGACTACGTCACCCGCGTCCTCGGGCTGCTCGAGGAGCTCGGCGGACCCACCCGCGAGGAGTCGGTGGTCGCCGAGGCCGCCGTCACGGCCCGGGCCACCGACGATGCGCCGCTCAGCCTGAGGCGCTTCGGGCGCGCCGTCGACGCCGAGTGGCGCCGCACCTCCTACTCCGGCCTGATCCGGGTCGAGGAGGAGCAGGCGGGCCCGGCCGGCCCGGCCACGCCGGGGGTGGTCAGCGAGCCCGAGGAGCCCGGTCTGCAGGACGAGGCGACGCTCGCCGGCGACGCCCTGGCCGCGGTGTCCGCCGCGGACGCCGCCGCGGCCCTCGAGCCGGGCGACCCGGTCGCGGACGCCGAGGCGGCCGTGGTCTCGCCGATGGCCGACCTGCCCGCCGGAGCCGGCTTCGGCAGCCTGGTCCACGCGGTGCTCGAGCACGCCGACCCCGACGCGCCCGACCTGCTGGCCGAGCTGCGCGGGCACACCGTCGAGCAGCTGCGCTGGTGGCCCGTCGACGTGCCCGCCGACGACCTCGCCCAGGCCCTCGTGCCGCTGCACCGCACGCCGCTCGGCCCGTTGCTCCCGGGGCTGACCCTGGGCGACATCGGTCTGGGCGACCGGCTGCGCGAGCTCGACTTCGAGATCCCGCTCGACGGCGGCGACGTGCGCGGGCGGCCCGCCGAGGTGCACCTGCGCGGTCTCGGGCGGCTGCTGCGCCAGCACCTCCCGGCCGACGACGCGCTCGCGCCGTACGCCGCGCGACTGGAGCAGCCGCTGCTGGGTGGGCAGGTGCTGCGGGGCTACCTCTCGGGATCGGTCGACGTGGTGCTGCGCGCGGAGGTCGACGGCGCGACGCGCTTCGTCGTGGTCGACTACAAGACCAACCTGCTCGGCGAGCCCGGCCGTCCGCTCACCGCGGCCGACTACGCCCCCGACCGGCTGCGCGAGGCCATGCTGCACTCGCACTACCCGCTCCAGGCGCTGCTCTACTCCGTGGTCACCCACCGGTTCCTGCGTTGGCGCGTGCCCGGCTACGACCCGGCGGTGCACCTGGGCGGCGTGGCCTACCTCTACGTCCGTGGCATGTGCGGACCCGAGACCCCCGTCGTCGACGGCCACCCCGCCGGCGTCTTCAGCTGGCGCCCGCCCGCCTCGCTCGTGGTGGCCGCCTCCGACCTGCTGGCGGGTGCGCCGTGATCGAGCTCTTCGACGTCGAGGACCCCCACGACCCGCGCCTGGCGCGCGGCGCCGCGGGGCTGCTGCGCGACTTCAACCTCGCGGGTGTGCTGACCGCCGCCGACGTCCACGTCGCCGAGCGCGCGTGCGCACTGGCCGGGGAGACCGACGAGGAGGTGCGCCTCGCGCTGGCCCTGGCCGTGCGGGCCGTGCGTCACGGGTCGGTCTGCGTCGACCTCGCCGACCTGCTCGACCCCGCCGACCTCGCCGCCGCCCCCGAGGTGGCCGACCTGCCGTGGCCCGAGGCGACCGGGTGGGCCCAGCGGGTCGCGGCCGGGCCGCTGGCCGCCGCCGGGGTGGTGCGCGTCGAGGGCAGCCTGCTCTACCTCGACCGCTACTGGCGCGAGGAGGGGCAGGTGCGCGACGACCTGCTGACCCGCGCCGGGCGCGCGGCGCCGACGGTCGACGAGCGCACCCTGCGCGCCGCGGAGGTGCGGGTCTTCCCCCACGACGGCTTCGACGAGCAGCGGGCCGCCGCGCGCACCGCCGCCGGCCGCTGGACCACCGTGCTCACCGGCGGGCCCGGCACCGGCAAGACCACCGCGGTCGCGGGCCTGCTGGCCATGCTCGCCGAGCAGGCCGAGGCCACCGGCTCCCTCCCGCGGGTGGCGCTCACCGCGCCCACCGGCAAGGCCGCCGCGCGGCTCCAGCAGGCCGTCGCCGAGGCCTCGCTGACCCTCGACGAGGAGGACCGGGCGCGCCTCGCGCCGCTCGCGCTCACCGCCTCGACCCTGCACCGCCTGCTGGGCTGGCGCCCGGGCTCGCGCACCCGCTTCCGCCACCACCGCGGCAACCGGCTGCCGCACGACGTGATCGTCGTCGACGAGACCTCGATGGTGTCGCTGACCCTCATGGCCCGCCTGGTCGAGGCCGTGCGGCCCGAGGCCCGGCTCGTGCTGGTGGGCGACCCCGACCAGCTGGCGTCGGTCGAGGCCGGGGCCGTGCTCGCCGACCTCGTCGGCGGGCTCGCCGAGCGCGACCCCGGCGCCGTGGTCGCGCTGCGCACCTCCCACCGCTTCGGCGCCGGCATCGGGCGCCTGGCGGAGGCCGTGCGCGTCGGCGACGCCGACCGCGTCGTGGCGCTGCTCGCCGAGGGCGGCGAGGAGGTCGAGTGGATCGACCCGGGGCCCACCGCCGCCGGCGCGCCCCCCGGAGCCGTGGCGGCGCAGGCACCGGGGCCGGGGACGGCCCTGCTGCGTGAGGTGCTGCTGCGCCACGCCCTCGACCTGCGCGAGGCCGCAGCGGCGGGCGACGTCGAGACCGCGCTGGCCGTGCTCGAGCGCCACCGGCTCCTCTGCGCCCACCGCCAGGGCCCCTACGGCGTGCAGCACTGGAACCGTCAGGTCGAGCGCTGGGTCGCCGAGGCCACCGAGACGCCGGTCGGCCCCGGCTGGGGCCAGGAGTGGTACGTCGGACGCCCCCTGCTGGTGACCGCCAACGACTACGGCCTGCACCTCTTCAACGGCGACACCGGTGTCGTGGTCGCCGGGCCCGAGGACCCCGACGGGTCCACGTCGCAGGACCAGACCGCGGGGCGGGCCGACCGTCGCGGTCGGGGCGGGCCCGCCCTGCGCGCGGTCGTCGCCGGGGTGGGCGACCACCTCGAGCTCAGCCCCTCGCGCCTGGGTGACGTCGACACGATGCACGCGATGACGATCCACAAGAGCCAGGGCAGCCAGGCCGACGAGGTGACCGTGCTGCTGCCGCCGGAGGACTCCCCGCTCCTGAGCCGCGAGCTGTTCTACACCGCGGTCACCCGGGCCCGTCGGCGCGTGCGCGTGGTCGGCACGGAGTCGGCCGTGCGGGCCGCCGTCGAGCGCCGCGCACGGCGCGCCACGGGCCTGCGCCAGCGGCTGGCCGGCGCCGACACCCCCCCTGCGGAGGGGCCCGCAGTGCGGACAGCGGGAAATCCGCCGGCAACACCGACGCACTAGGGTCGCGGCGTGTCCTTCCTGCTGCGTGTCGAGCTGCCCGACGTCCCCGGATCGCTGGGACGCCTCGCGGGCGCCATCGGTGAGGCCGGGGGCGACATCGAGGCGATCGAGATCGTCGAGAAGCGCCACGACGGCACGGCCCTTGACGACGTGCTGCTCGAGCTGCCGCCCACCGCCATGCCCGACACCATCGTCTCGGCCTGCAACGCGCTCGCCGGCGTGCGGGTGGTGTGGATCAGCCGCTACGGCGCCGGTGGCAACCTCTTCCTCGACCTCGAGGCCGTCGAGGACCTCACCACCAACCCGAGCGAGGCCCCCGACCGGCTGGTCGACCTGCTGCCGGTGGTCTTCCGCTCCGACTGGGCCGCGCGGGTGCACCGCTCGCAGGGCGTCACCTACGCCACCGCGGCGGCCCCCGCCGTGCTCCCCTTCGTCGAGGTCGAGCGCGCGGCGCGCCTCGAGGTCGAGGGCGAGGAGACGACCATCCACGTCGGCGCCCGGCTCTCGGGCAACGAGATCGTCGTCGTCGGGCGCCGCGGCGGCCCGGAGTTCCTCGACTCCGAGGTCGCCCGGATCGGCCACCTGGCCGGCCTGGCCATGACCATCGCCCGGCCCTGACCCGGTGACCCTGATCCGGTGGGCCTGACCTGGTGGGCCTGACCCGGCCCGAGCGGGCCGGGTCTCAGTCGGTGCGCTCGAGCAGGAAGACCGGGATCTCGCGGTCGGTCTTCTCCTGGTACTCGGCGTACGGCGAGTAGACCGCCACCGCCCGCTCCCACCACACGGCGCGCTCCTCGCCCTCGGCCACGCGCGCCCGGTAGGTGTGGGGCTCGGGGCCGTCCTGGAGCTCGACCTCGGGGTGGGCCAGGAAGTTGTGGTACCACGTCGGGTGCTCGGGGGCGCCGCCCTTGGAGGCGACCGCGGCGTAGACGCCGTCGTGCTCGACGCGCATCACGGGGTTCTTGCGCAGCTTGCCGGACTTCGCGCCCCGCGAGGTGATCACCACGATCGGCCAGTCGGGGCGGTCGGGCAGCGTGTTGGCCTCGGCGCCGCCGGTGGCCTCGTAGCGCTCGACCTGCTCGCGGACCCACTTCTCGGGGCTCGGCTCGTACTCTCCACTCAGTGCCATGGGGCCAGAAGACCACGCGGCGCGGCGGTATTCCAGACCCCGGCGGGTCGCAGCGGCCCACGGCGATAGCCTGCCCGCATGAGCGCCATCGACGGGGTGTCGGAGATCTTCGACGCCGAGGCCTGGGACGTCGTGCCCGGCTTCGAGGACCTGACCGACCTGACCTACCACCGCGCGCGGGCGCACGGCACGGTGCGGGTGGCCTTCGACCGCCCCGACGTGCTCAACGCCTTCCGCCCCCACACCGTCGACGAGCTGCTGCGGGTGCTCGAGCACGCCCGCACCACCAGCGACGTCGGCTGCGTCCTGCTCACCGGCAACGGCCCGGCCGAGCGGCACGGCAAGTGGGCCTTCTGCACCGGCGGCGACCAGCGCATCCGCGGCCGCGCGGGCTACCAGTACGCCGAGGGCGAGACCGTCGAGACCGTCGACAAGGCCCGCCTCGGGCGCCTGCACATCCTCGAGGTGCAGCGGCTGATCCGCTTCATGCCCAAGGTCGTCATCTGCGTCGTGCCGGGCTGGACCGCCGGCGGCGGCCACAGCCTCCACGTCGTGTGCGACCTGACCCTGGCCAGCCTCGAGCAGGCCCGCTTCAAGCAGACCGACGCCGACGTCGGCTCCTTCGACGGCGGCTTCGGCTCGGCCTACCTCGCCCGCCAGGTGGGCCAGAAGGTCGCCCGCGAGATCTTCTTCCTCGGCCAGGAGTACTCCGCCGAGGACGGCGTGCGCATGGGCACCGTCAACCGCGCCGTGCCCCACGCCGAGCTAGAGGCCACCGCCCTGGAGTGGGGCCGCCTGGTCAACGGCAAGTCGCCCACCGCCCAGCGGATGCTGAAGTACTCCTTCAACGCCATCGACGACGGCCTCGTGGGCCAGCAGCTCTTCGCCGGTGAGACCACCCGCCTGGCCTACATGACCGACGAGGCCCAGGAGGGCCGCGACCAGTTCCTCGAGAAGCGCGAGCCCGACTGGTCGCCCTTCCCCTGGTACTACTGAGCCGCGCCGCGATCGCGTCCTACTGATCGTTGCGACCACTGGCAGGGCGTCATGACTGTCAGGTAGAGGTCGCAACGGTCAGTAGGACGCGCGCCGCCCGTCCGGGGGACGGCTAGACCGGGTGGACCGGGCGCGGGCGTTCGGGCCCGGCGGGGGCGCGGACGGCTCCATACTGGCGCGGGCCCGCGATCGCGGGCAGCCAGGTCGACCGCCGAGGTGTCCCGTGCCGCGTCCCACCCGTCAGCCCTCCACGTCGTCGCCCGCCCGTCGCGCGGGCCTCGCGCTCGCCGCGGCCGTCGCCCTGCTGGCCGCGGGCTGCAGCGGCTCGGTCAGCGCCGGCACCGACCCCGGCACGGTCGCCCAGGAGGAGCTCGAGACCCAGGTCGCGGGCTTCATCACCGGGGCCGACGCCGACACCATCGACGTCGCCTGCGAGGGCGACCTCGACGCGGAGGAGGGCGCCTCGCAGGAGTGCGGCGCCACCGCCGAGGGCGACCCGCAGGAGACCAACATCCGTGCCACGGTGGAGACCGTCAACGAGGACGACGTCGACTTCTCCATCGACCTCTACGTCACCGCCGCGGCCCTGGCCGACTTCGTGGCCGACTACGTCGAGGACCAGGGCATCACCGTGGACTCCGTCGAGTGCTCCGACGACCTCTCGGCCACCCCGGGCGACACCTCGCGCTGCGAGATCGCCTCGCCCGACGGCGAGGGCGCCGTGGAGGCGACGTCGACGGGCAACGACGGCCTCCAGGTCATCTTCGACATCGTCGACGCGGGCTGAGCGGCGCACGCCCGGACGAGGGGGCTCCCGGGTCGAGGTGCGGTCGCTCCGCGGACGCAGCGGGGCGCCCCGCGCGCAGGGACCCCCTAGGGTGGCGGCCGTGAGGATCGTCGTGCTGACCGGGGCGGGCATCTCCGCCGAGAGCGGGGTGCCGACCTTCCGCGACGCCGACGGGCTGTGGGAGGGCCACCGCGTCGAGGACGTCGCCACCCCGGAGGCCTACGTCGCCGACCCGGTGCTGGTGCACGAGTTCTACGACGCGCGCCGCGCCGCGCTCGCCGGCGTGGTGCCCAACTCCGCCCACCGCGCGCTCGCGCGGCTGGAGGAGGCGCTGGGCGACGACCTGCTCGTGGTGACCCAGAACATCGACGACCTGCACGAGCGCGCCGGCTCCACCCGGGTGCTGCACATGCACGGCGAGCTGCTCAAGGCGTGGTGCCTGGCCTGCGAGGGCCGTCACCCCTGGGACGGCCCGATGGGCGGCGACCCCGCCTGCCCCGGCTGCGGGGCCCCGGCGCTGCGGCCCGACGTGGTGTGGTTCGGGGAGATCCCCTACGAGATGGACCGCATCCTCGACTCCCTCGGCCGCGCCGACCTCTTCGTCTCCATCGGCACCTCCGGCGCGGTCTACCCCGCCGCCGGCTTCGTGCAGCAGGCCGCCCGCCACGGTGTGCCCACCCTCGAGCTCAACCTGCAGCCCAGCGAGGGCACCGCGTGGTTCCGCGAGGCCCGTCACGGCCCCGCCGGCGTCCTCGTGCCCGCCTGGGTCGAGGACCTCCTCGGCCCCGCCGCCGACTGACCCGCCCCGCGCCGCCACCGGTCACGCCGCGCCGCCCTGCGCTCACGCCCCGTCAGCGCATCTGCCGCCCGTCACGACGGGCTGGCAGAGGAGGCGACCCGGCGTCACAGCTGCGCGGGGGGAGCGGGCTCGGTGCCCGACCAGGCGGCCCAGAGGCGGGCGTAGGGGCCGCCGGCGGCGACGAGGTCGGCGTGGGGGCCGTCCTCGACGACGCGGCCGGCCGCCATGACGACCACCCGGTCGGCGCTGGCGGCCTGGGTGAGCCGGTGGGCGATCGTCAGCGAGGTGCGGCCACGGGTGACGGCGAGGGCAGCGGACTCGAGGTCGCGGGCGCCGGCGGAGCCGGCCTCGGCGGTGGCCTCGTCGAGCACGACCACCAGCGGGTCGGCCAGCACGACGCGGGCCAGCGCGAGCTGCTGGGCCTGGGCCGGGGTGAGGGGGTGGGCGGAGGCGCCCACCGCGGTATCCAGCCCCTCGGGTAGCGCCCGCACCCAGCCGAGCGCGCCGACGGCGTCGAGGGCGTCGACCACCTCGGCCTCCTCGGCCCCGGGGTGGGCCAGGGTGAGGTTGTCGCGCACGCTGCCGGTGAAGACGTGCACCTCCTGGCTCACCAGCGCCACGGTCGGTCGGCCCGCGCGACCCGGCGCGACGACCCGGTCGGCGGGCAGGCCCCCGACCAGCACCTCCCCGCGGGTGGGGGCGAGGCGCCCGGCGACCACCGAGCCGAGGGTGGTCTTGCCCGCGCCGCTGGCCCCGACGACGGCCACGCGCTGCCCGGCGGGCACCCGCAGCGACACCCCGTCGACGGCCGGGCGGCCCTCGGCGTACTCGTGGGTGAGGTCGCGGACCTCTAGGGTGGTGTCGGTGCCGGCACGGGTGCCGTGGGGCGGCACGCGCGCGGGCAGCAGGGCGAGGCCGGCGAGGCGGGTCAGCGAGGCGCCGGCCGACTGGGCGGCGTCGAAGAGGAAGAGCACGGCGCCGATGGGGTTGAAGAGCCGGTGGAAGTACAGCCCCGCGGCGGTGACCTCGCCGACGCTGGCCTCCCCGGCGCGCACCAGCAGGAAGCCCGCGACGAGCACCAGCAGCAGGCCCACCAGCTCGGCGCGGTTGAGCCGCAGCCCGAAGCGGGTGAAGAAGCCGACCACGTCGAGGGAGATCCGCGCCGAGGCCCACGAGGCGGCGTCGACCTGCTCCTGGTGGGCGGCGGAGAGGCCGTGGGCGCGCAGCGTGCGGCTGCCGTGCACGCCGGTGAGGAAGGCCTGCGCGCGCACGCCGTTGGCCTCGCGCTCGCGCTGGTAGAGGGGGGCGGAGCGGGGGAGGTACCACCGCAGCGCCCGCACGTACGCCGGGGCCGTCAGCAGCCCGGCCAGCCCCAGCCGCCAGTCGAGCGCGAAGAGCCCGCCGGCGGTGAGCACGATCGCGAGCGCCGAGCCCACGAGCAGCGGCACCACCTCGGTGAGTGACTGCGCGACGAGGCGCACGTCGTCGCCGACGCGGCTGAGCAGGTCGCCGCTGCCGGCCTCCTCGACCGTGGCGCCGTCGAGGTGCAGCGCCCGGTCGAGGGCCTGCTCGCGCAGCTCGGCCAGCGCCGGCTCGCCGGCCCGTGCGAGGCGGCCCGTGGCGAGCGCGGTGCCGACCATGACCACGACGGCGGCGCCGAGGATCCACAGCGCCGAGCGCACGACGTCGTCGCGGCTGCCGCCCTCGGCGACGGTGTCGACGACGGCGCCGAGCTGCCAGGGCGCGACGAGACCGGCCAGCCCGACGAGCACGTAGAGCCCGGCGGTGAGCGCGACGTCGAGGCGACGACGGCGCAGCAGGGTCAGCGTCAGCCGGGCGGCCTCGCGGGGGGTGGAGCGGGGGAGCAGGGTGGTCATCGCAGCACCGCCTCGCGGTAGGCGCTGTCGTCGCGCACCAGCTGCGCGTGGGTGCCGGTGGCCCTCACCCGCCCCGCGTCGAGGTGCACGACGCGGTGGGCGCGAGCCAGCAGCACCGGGCTGCTCGTGAGCAGCAGCGTCGTGGGCGCGCCACTCGCGGCGGCCGCCGCCCCCTGCTCGCCCGGGTGGCGCTCCGCGACGAGGGCGGCGGCGATGCGGTGCTCGGTGGCGGCGTCGACGGCGGTGGTGGGGTCGTGGAGCACGAGCACGGGGGCCGGCGCGGCGAGGGCGCGGGCCAGCCCGACCCGCTGGCGCTGCCCGCCGGAGAGCGTGGTGCCGCCGACCGTGACCGGCTCCTCCAGACCGCCCGCGCAGTGGGCGACCACCTCGTCGGCGGCCGAGGCGACGAGCACGGCCGCGAGGCGCTCGTCGTCGAGGCGGCCGCCGGGGTCGACGTTGCTGCGCAGGGTGCCCTCGAAGAGGTCGACCTGGTGGTCGGCGACCAGCAGCAGCCGGCGGGTCTCGGCCAGGGTCAGGTCGGTGAGCGGCGTGCCGCCGAGGCGCACCTCGCCGCGGTCGGGGCGCAGCTCGCCGCGCAGCAGCCGCGCCAGGGCGGCGGCGTCGGCGGGGTCCCCGGCCACGACGGCGACCAGCTCGCCGGGCTCGGCGCGCAGGTCCACGCCCCGCAGCGTGCCGCTGTGGACGTCGCGGAGGGCGAGGTCGGCCGGGCCGGTGGCCGCGGCCTCGCCCGCGAGCAGCAGCCGGGGCGTGGCGAGCACCGTGACGAGGCGGTCGGCCGAGGCCCGCGACTGGGCGAGCTGGGCCACGAAGTAGGCCAGGGTCTGCAGCGGCTCGGCCACGAACTGCGCGAGGCCGACGACCGCGATCAGCTCCCCGATGCTCAGCGCCCCGTCGAGGGCGCGCGAGCCCGCCACGAGGGCGACCACCACCAGCACGACGCCGCTGAGCCCCTGGGTCGCGCCGTACAGCAGGCCCTCCCAGCGGGCGGCGGCGACGCTGGCCTCGGCGGCGCGGTGGCTCTCGCGGCGGTAGCGCGCCAGCGCGACGTCCTCGGCGCCGATGCCCTTGAGCGGGCGCAGGCCGGTGACGAGGTCGGTGGCGATGCCGGTGGCGCGTCCGAGCGCCTCCTGGCGCACCGCGCTGCGGCGGGTGAGGGGGCCGGCCAACAGGTGGTTGACGAGCAGCGCGACCGGTACGCCGACCAGCACCACCAGCGTCAGCACCAGGTCGATGCGGGCCAGCACCACCGCGGTGACCGCGAAGCCGACCACCGCCGCCACCGCGAACCACGCCTGGCGCAGCACCGCCGCGGCCTGGTCGGCGTCGCCGGTGGCCACCGCGAGCAGGTCGCCGGGCACCTGGTCGGCGCGGGCGCCACGGGGGTCGAGCAGGTGGCCCGACACCTCCGTGCGCAGCCGGTGCCCCTCGCGCTGCAGCGCGCCCTCACCGACGATCGCGCCGCCGCGGTAGCTGAAGGCCAGGGTCGCGAAGAGGGCGCAGAGCACCCCGCCCCACAGCGCCAGCGCCGACCAGGAGCCGGTGGCGACGGCGCGGTCGACGACCACGCCGATCATCACCGGCACCATCGCCTCGCACACCTGCCACACCGCGATCAGCGCCGACGCGCCGCCGAGCCGGGGGGCGTTGCGCCGCAGCGCCCGCCGCAGCAGCGCCCCGCCGGTGGCCGGCGCGGGAGCGGGGGTGGTCGGCACCGGGTAAGGCTAGCCTTACTTGTCCCCCGCCGAGCGGGTGGGGCGTGCCGCGGACGCGTCAGGCCGGCTCGACCACCGCGCCCGCGTGGGCGGGCAGGGTGAGCGTGCCGGAGACGTCCAGGGCGACCCCGTCGGCGGTGGCCAGGAGCACCTCGCCCGGGCCGGTGGTGACCACGACGGGCCGGTCGCCGAGGTTGGCGACCACGCGCAGCGAGCCGCGGCCCATGGTGACCAGCCGGGCCGCCTCGTCGACCTCGCAGGTGGTGGCGCCGAAGGCGGGGTCGGTGAGCTCGGGCCGGGCCCGGCGCAGGGCGACGAGGCGGCGGTAGAGGTCGAGCACGCGGGCGTGCACGCCGTCGCCGGCCGCGGGGTCCTCGACCTGCGACCAGTCCAGCTTCGAGCGCTCGAAGGACGCGGGGTCCTGCGGGTCGGGCACGGCGTCGGGGTCCCAGCCCATCTTCGCGAACTCCGCGATCCGTCCCTCGGCGGTCGCCTTGCCCAGCTCGGGCTCGGGGTGGCTGGTGAAGAACTGGAACGGCGTGGAGGCCGCCCACTCCTCGCCCTGGAACAGCATCGGGGTGAAGGGTCCGGTGAGCGTGAGCAGCGCGGCCAGACCGAGGCCGCCCTCGTCGAGGTGCTCGGTGAGCCGGTCGCCGACGGCGCGGTTGCCGATCTGGTCGTGGTTCTGGTTGCAGACCACCAGGCGCCAGGTCGGCATGGTCGCGGTGTCGACGGGCCGGCCGTGGTCGGCCTCGCGGAAGGAGCTGTAGGTGCCGTCGTGGAAGAAGCCGCGGGTGATCACCTTGGACAGGGCCTCGAGCGGCTCGAAGTCGGCGTAGTAGCCGGTGGTCTCGCCGGTGAGCGCGACGTGCACGGCGTGGTGGAAGTCGTCGCTCCACTGCGCGTCGAGACCGCGCCCGCCGCCCTCGCGGGGGGTGACCATGCGGGTGTCGTTGAGGTCGGACTCCGCGATCAGCGTGAGGGGGCGGCGCAGGTGGGCCGACAGCGCGGCGACCTCGAGGCCCATCTCCTCCAGCAGGTGCACCGCGGAGGTGTCCTGCAGCGCGTGCACGGCATCGAGGCGCAGCGCGTCGACGTGGTAGTCCTCGAGCCACATCGCGACGTTGTCGAGGATGTAGCGGCGCACCTGCGCCGAGCCCTCCTGGTCGAGGTTGACCAGGTCGCCCCAGGTGTTGCGGCCCTCGGTGAGGTAGGGGCCGTAGAGCGGCAGGTAGTTGCCGGAGGGGCCGAGGTGGTTGTAGACGACGTCCTGCACCACGCCGAGCCCGGCGGCGTGGCAGCCGTCGACGAAGCGCTGGTAGGCCTCGGGCCCGCCGTAGGACTCGTCCACGGCGTACCAGGCGACGCCGTCGTAGCCCCAGTTGTGGGTGCCGTTGAAGGCGTTGACCGGCATCACCTCGACGAGGTCGACGCCGAGGTCGACCAGGTGGTCGAGGCGTCCCAGCGCGGCGTCGAGGGTGCCCTCGGGGGTGAAGGTGCCGACGTGGAGCTCGTAGACGACCGAGCCCGCGAGCTGGCGCCCGGTCCAGGCGCCGTCGCCCCAGGCGTACGCCGAGGGGTCGAAGCTGCGCGAGAGGCCGTGGACGCCGTCGGGCTGGCGCCGCGAGCGCGGGTCGGGCCGCGGGGTGTCGTCGTCGTCGAGCAGGTAGCCGTAGTCGACGGGGCCGGAGTCGGCGCCGGGCACCGCGCCGGCGGGGGTCCACCATCCGTCGTCTCCGCGGGTCATCGCCACCGGCTCGGCGCCGGCGACGTGCAGCCGCACCCGCTCGGGCACGGGCGCCCAGACGTCGAAGGGCCCCCGCGCGGGTGCACGGGTCGTGCCGGTCGTGGATCCGGTGGTCCCGGTCATGTCAGTCCTCCCTCACCAGCAGCGCGACGGGGTAGGTCGCGAGCACGTCGTCGAGCGCGAGCCCCTGCTCGTCGGCGGTCACGACGCGGTCGGAGACCACGTCGCGCCACGCGCCGGCCGGCAGCTCGAGCCGGGTGTCCTGCCAGCCGCCGCGCCCGGCGAGGCCGGCGGGCAGCCGCGTGGCCACGGTGACCGCGCCGCCGCGGTCGAAGGCGAGCACGTGGTCGGCCGCGGGGCCGCTCGCGCGCACCCCGTCGTACGACGAAAAGAGCTCGGGCCGCCCGCGGCGCAGGCCGAGGGCTCGGGCCGTGACGCGGAGCTTGGCCGCGCCGTGGTCGTCGACCGAGGCGGTCAGCGGCGGAGCCCCGGCGCCGTCGGCGGCGACCTCGGCGAGCAGCGCGACGCGGTCGTCGAAGTCGACGGGGCGCCGGTTGTCGGGGTCGACCAGCGACTGCTCCCACAGCTCGGAGCCCTGGTAGACGTCGGGCACGCCGGGCATGGTGATCGCCACCAGCTTGGCGGCCAGCGCGTTGCTCCAGCCCGGCCCGGTGACCTGCGCGAGCAGGCTGTCGAGCACGGCACGGACCTCGGCGGAGTCGATCGCGGCGTCGACGGCGGCGTGGACCGCCGCCTCGTAGGCCTCGTCGGGCTCGGTCCAGGTGGTGCGGTCACCGGCCTCGCGCATCGCCTTCATCGCGTACCCGTGGAGGCGCTCGCGCAGGTCGGCGGGCACCTCCCCGGTGACCCCGGCGCCGTCGGTGCTGGCCGGCCAGGCGCCCAGCACGGCCTGCCACAGCAGCGAGCCGAAGCCGGGGTCGGGCAGCGGCGCGAGGGCCAGCAGCCGCTCCAGCGCGGCGGCCCAGTCCTCGGGGCGCTCGGCGAGCACGGTGATGCGGGCGCGCACGTCCTCGCCGCGCTTGGTGTCGTGGGTCGACAGCGTGGTCATGGCGTGGGGCCACTCCCGCTGCCGCTCGGTCATCGCCTCGTGGAAGGCGGTGACGGGCAGGGCGAAGACGCTGGGGTCGCCGCCGACCTCGTTGAGGGAGGTCAGGCGCGACCAGCGGTAGAAGGCGCAGTCCTCGACGCCCTTGGCCATGACCATGCCGCTGGTCTGCTGGAAGCGGCGCGCCGGCGGGTGCCAGATGTCGCCGAGCACGGGGCGCAGCACGTCGAGGGTGCCGGCCAGGTCGGGGCGGTGCTCGCGGGCCAGCGCGAAGGCCTCGTCGAGGTGCTCGACGCCGTCGGGCAGGTAGGAGCGGTAGACGGGGAAGCAGGCCAGCAGCTCGGCCACGGCGTCGACGACCGCGGCCTCGGGGGCCTCGGTGGTGACCCGGCGCACCTCGCGGGTGATCCGGCGCACCTCGCTGCCGAGGATGCCGTCGGCGACCTCGCGCTTGGTGTCGTGGATCATCGCGGCCCAGTCGACCTCGTGGCCGCGCAGGCGGGTCTCGAGCGCGTCGAGCGGCGCCTGGCCGGCGGGGTCGGTGAGCACGCGGTCGAGGTGGCCCAGGGCGTCGTAGCCGGTGGTGCCGTCGGTGGCCCAGGAGTCGCTGAGCCGCTCGCCGGGCTCGAGGATCTTCTCGACGAGCACGTAGGCGCCGCCGGTGAGGTCGCGCAGGTCGTCGAGGTAGCGCTGGGGGTCGCGCAGGCCGTCGGGGTGGTCGACGCGCAGGCCGTCGACGAGGCCCTCGGTGAACCAGCGGCGGATCTCGCGGTGCGACTCGGCGAAGACCTCGGGGTCCTCCACGCGCAGCGCGGCGAGGGTGTTGACGGCGAAGAAGCGGCGGTAGTTGAGCCCGTCGTCGGCGGTGTGCCAGCTGACGAGCTCGTAGTGCTGCAGCGCGTGGACGGCCTGCGGGTCGTCGCCGCCCGGGGTGCCGGGGCCGGCCGTGCCGGGGGCCACGGGGTAGTGGTTGTCGTGGTAGAGCAGCTCGCCGCGGTCGGGGGAGAGGGTGAGGTGGCCGATGGGTCCGCCGTCGCCCTCGGGCAGGTCGTCGTCGCCGACGACCGGGATCCGGATGCGGCCGTCGCCGGCGGCCCAGTCGACGTCGAAGGCGGTGGCGTGCTCCGACTCGCGGCCGAGCTTGAGCACGTCCCACCACCACTGCTCGTCGGTGGGCGTGGCCACGCCGACGTGGTTGGGCACGATGTCGACGAGCACGCCCAGCCCGAGCCGGCGGGCCTCGGCCGACAGCGCGGCCAGGCCCTCGGCGCCGCCGCGGGACTCGTCCACGCGGTCGTGGGCGACCACGTCGTAGCCGTGGTCGCTGCCGGGCTCGGCGGCCAGCAGCGGCGAGAGGTAGACCCAGTCGACGCCGAGGTCGCGCAGGTACTCCAGCCGCCCCGCCGCGGTGTGCAGGTCGAAGTCCTCGGTGATCTGCAGGCGGTACGTCGACACCGGTCGCCGGGTGCCGCCGGCGGGGGTGGCGCCGGGTCCGGACCCGGGGGAGGTCCCGGCCATCAGACGCCCTCGGGGCCGCCGGCGGCGGTCTGCTCGGTGGTGGTGGTCAGCGCCTTGACCGAGGCGGCCACGGAGCTGTCGGGCTCGGGCTCGACGTCGGCGTGCTGCTGGAGCACGACGACGCTGCGCCCGGTCAGCGGCAGGGTGGCGCCGGCGTCGAGGGACTGGCCCCGCTCGTGGCCGCCCGCGGTGTCGATGACGATGCTCCAGCGCTCGGCGTACTCACCGGGGGGCAGGGTGACCTCGACGTCCTCCGCGCAGGGGTGGAAGTAGAGCAGGAAGTGGTCGTCGACGATGCGCTGGCCGCGGGCGTCGAGACCCGCGATGCCCTGGCCGTTGAGGTACATGCCGATCGCTCGGCAGCCGCCCTCGGCGTCGCCGGCCTCCCAGTCGCCGTCGCCCATGGGGCGGCCCTCGGTGTGCAGCCACACGATGTCGTCGAGGCGCTCGCCGTCGTCGGAGCGCACCTCGTTGCCGGTGAAGAAGCGCTTGCGGCGGAAGGTCGGGTGCTCGGCGCGCAGCCGCGCGACGGAGGCGGTGAACTCCACCAGCGGCTCGTCGAGGCGGTCCCAGTGCATCCAGGCGATCTCGGAGTCCTGGGCGTAGGTGTTGTTGTTGCCGTCCTGGGTGCGGCCGGCCTCGTCGCCGTGCAGCAGCATCGGCACGCCCTGGGAGAGCAGCAGGGTGGTGAGGTAGTTGCGCTGGGTGCGGGCGCGCAGCTCGAGCACGGCCTCGTCGTCGGTGGGGCCCTCGACGCCGTGGTTCCACGAGCGGTTGTGGCTCTCGCCGTCGTTGTTGTCCTCGCCGTTGGACTCGTTGTGCTTCTCGTTGTAGGAGACGAGGTCGCGCAGCGTGAAGCCGTCGTGGGCGGTGACGAAGTTGATGCTGGCGAAGGGGCGGCGCCCCGAGTGCTCGTAGAGGTCGGAGGAGCCGGCCAGGCGGCTGGCGAAGTCGCCCAGGGAGGGCTCGCCGCGCCAGAAGTCGCGCACGACGTCGCGGTAGGCGCCGTTCCACTCCGACCACTGGGGCGGGAAGCCGCCGACCTGGTAGCCGCCGGGGCCGACGTCCCAGGGCTCGGCGATGAGCTTGACCTGGCTGACCACCGGGTCCTGCTGCACGAGCTCGAAGAAGGTGGCGAGGCGGTCGACCTCGTAGAACTCGCGGGCCAGGGTGGAGGCGAGGTCGAAGCGGAAGCCGTCGACGTGCATCTCGGTGACCCAGTAGCGCAGCGAGTCCATGATCAGCTGCAGCGAGTGGGGGTGGCGGACGTTGAGGCTGTTGCCGGTGCCCGTGTAGTCCATGTAGTAGCGCTGGTCGTCCTCGACCAGTCGGTAGTAGGCCTGGTTGTCGATGCCCTTGAAGCTCAGCGTGGGGCCGAGGTGGTTGCCCTCGGCGGTGTGGTTGTAGACGACGTCGAGGATGACCTCGATGCCCTCGGCGTGCATGGCCTTGACCATGGCCTTGAACTCCTGCACCTGCATCCCGCGGCCGTGCTCGTCGCGCGCGGCGGCGGCGTAGTCGGCGTGGGGGGCCAGGAAGGCCAGGGTGTTGTAGCCCCAGTAGTTGCGCAGGCCCTTCTCGAGCAGCGTGTTGTCCTGGATGAACTGGTGCACCGGCATCAGCTCGATCGCGGTCACCCCGAGCCGCTTGAGGTGGCTGGTGACCGAGGGGTGGGCCAGGCCGGCGTAGGTGCCGCGCAGCGCCTCGGGCACGTCGGGGTGCAGCTCGGTCAGGCCCTTGACGTGGGCCTCGTAGATGACCGTCTCGTTGTAGGGCACGTGCGGCTTGCGGTCGCCCTCCCAGTCGAAGAAGGGGTTGATGACGACGCCGAGCATCATGTGGGCGGCGGAGTCGTCGTCGTTGCGCGACTCCTCGTCGCCGAACTCGTAGGCGAAGAGGCTGGGGTCCCAGTCGATCTCGTGGGTGGTCGCCTTGGCGTAGGGGTCGAGCAGCAGCTTGTTGGGGTTGCAGCGCAGGCCCTGCTCGGGCGCCCAGGGGCCATGCACGCGGTAGCCGTAGCGCTGGCCGGGCTGCACCTGCGGGAGGTAGCAGTGCCAGACGTGGGCGTCGACCTCGGTCAGCTCCAGGCGGGTCTCAGTGAAGTCCTCGCCGCTGCCCTCGAAGAGGCACAGCTCCACGCGCTCGGCGACCTCGCTGAAGAGGGCGAAGTTGGTGCCGCTCCCGTCGTAGGTCGCTCCGAGCGGGTAGGCGTGGCCGGGCCAGATCTCCATGGGTACTCCGTGCTGGTTCTCGAGGGTGCGGGTGGGGGTCCAACCTTGGATCGATCAAAGCATGACGGGCCGGTGGCAGGCCCACCCCTGAGGGGGGCAGGGCGTGACCCACCCCTCTCCCGGGGTGTCTTCACCCCTCGGTTACCCACCGGTAGCCTGGCGCCATGAAGCGCGCGATCTACGACGAGGACCACGAGGCGTTCCGGGCATCGGTGAAGGAGTTCGTCGACCGCTCCGTCACCCCGCACGCCGAGGAGCACCTGGAGGCCAAGGGCCTGCCCCGCGACTTCTGGCTCGAGGCCGGCAAGCAGGGCCTGCTCGGCCTCGAGGTGCCCGAGCAGTACGGCGGCATGGGCGCCGGCGACTACCGCTTCAACGCGGTGCTCACCGAGGAGCTGTCGAAGGTCAACGCCTCGCTGCCCTCCTGCGTGGGCATCCACTCCGACATCGTGGCGCCCTACCTCGTGGAGCTGACCACCGAGGAGCAGCGCCAGCGCTGGCTGCCGGGCGTGGCCAGCGGCGAGCTGCTCACGGCCATCGGCATGACCGAGCCCTCCGGCGGCTCCGACCTCGCCGCGCTCAAGACCACCGCGGTGCGCGACGGCGACCAGTGGGTGCTCAGCGGCTCGAAGACCTTCATCACCAACGGCTACTCCGCCGACCTCGTCGTCGTGGCCGCCCGCACCTCCCCGGAGAAGAAGGCCAAGGGCATCACGCTCTTCGGCGTCTCCACCTCGCTGCCCGGCTTCTCGCGCGGACGCAAGCTCGACAAGGTCGGCCAGCCCGAGTCCGACACCGCCGAGCTGTTCTTCGAGGACCTGCGCCTCACCGACGACGACGTCGTGGGCGAGCTCGACCAGGGCTTCATCCACATGATGCAGAACCTCCCGCAGGAGCGGCTCAACTGCGCGGTCTCCAACCTGGCCCACGCCAAGCAGATCCTCGCCGAGACCATCGTCTACGCCCAGGAGCGCAAGGCCTTCGGCCAGGGCATCGGCTCCTTCCAGCACAACAAGTTCCTGCTCGCCGAGCTGGTGACCCAGATCGACGTCACCCAGTCCTTCGTCGACGAGTGCGTGCTCGCCCACACCCGCGCCGAGCTGACCCCCATCGACGCCGCCAAGGCCAAGTGGTGGACCTCGCAGGTGCAGAACGACGTGCTCGACCACTGCGTGCAGCTGCACGGCGGCTACGGCTTCATGAACGAGTACCGCGTGGCTCGCGCCTGGAAGGACGCCCGCGTCTCGAAGATCTGGGCCGGCTCCAACGAGATCATGAAGGAGCTCATCGGCCGCGACCTCGGCCTCTGAGCGCCGCGGTGCGGCTCCGGCCGGCCCGTCGAGGGGGGCGGGCAGCCCAGCCTCGCCTTGCTTGTCGTGGGCGGCGGCCGGGGTCATGATCGGCGCGTGACCACCGACCTGGACCACGGCGCCGACGGGCTCCCCCTTGAGCCCGGCCCCCACGCCGACGAGCCGCACGTCGAGGGCCGCAACAACCGCCTCAACTGGCTGCGCGCCGGGGTGCTCGGGGCCAACGACGGCATCGTGTCGACCGCCGGCATCGTGATGGGCGTGGCCGGCGCGACCACCGACCGCACCGCGATCCTCGTGGCCGGCGTCGCCGGCCTGACCGCCGGCGCGCTCAGCATGGGCGCGGGGGAGTACGTCTCGGTCAGCACCCAGCGTGACGCCGAGGAGGCGCTGCTGGCCAAGGAGGAGCGCGAGCTGCGCGAGGACCCCGAGGACGAGCTGGCCGAGCTGGCGGGGCTCTACGTCGACAAGGGCCTCTCGCAGGACCTCGCGCTCCAGGTCGCTCGCCAGCTCACCGCGCACGACGCCCTCGGCGCGCACGCAGAGGCCGAGCTGGGCATCGACCCCGAGGACCTCACCAGCCCCTGGTCGGCGGCCTTCGCCTCGATGGTCGCCTTCACCCTGGGCGCGCTGCTCCCGCTGCTGACCATCACCCTCGTGCCGGCCTCGCTGCGGATCTGGGTCACCGTCGTCTCGGTCGCCCTCGCCCTGGCCCTCACCGGCTGGACCAGCGCCCGCCTCTCCGACGGCCCCCCGCAGCGCGCCCTGGCGCGCAACGTCGCCGGCGGCCTCTTCGCCATGGGCGTCACCTACCTCGTCGGCGCCCTGCTCGGCACCCGCATCGGCTGACCGAGCGCCGGGGCCCGGCCGGAAAACCCGTCGACCCCGCGGGCGGTCGGCTCCTAGCATCGCCGGGTGCCCCCGGCCCCGCTGCTCCTCCCCGTCGCGCCGACGCTGCCGACCTCGCCGACCTCGCCGACCTCGCCGGCCTCGCCGGTCCCACCCGCCCGGTCGGCCGCCTCCGGGCCCCGCGCGTGAGCGGGCGCGACCGCGGCGCCCGGCTGCGGCTCTTCGTCGCGCTCGTGCCGCCACCGGAGGCGCTGGAGCACCTCGACGCGTTCCTCGAGCCGCGCCGCGCGGCGGCACCCTTCCGCTGGAGCGCCGCCGAGCAGGTGCACCTCACGCTCGCCTTCTGCCCGGCCGCGCCCGAGCGCGTGCTCGACGACCTGGTCGAGGCGCTGGCGCTCGCAGCGGCCCGCCGTACGCCGCTCCGCGCGCGGGTCGCCGGCGGCGGCGCCTTCCCCGATCCGCTGACGGCGCGCGTGCTGTGGGCGGGCCTCGACCTCGACGACGACGCGCGTGCCGAGCTCGACCGGCTCGCCGCCGGGGTGCGGGGCGCGGCCTCGCACGTCGGCGCCGCGCCCGAGGGCCAGCGCTTCCGACCCCACCTGACCGTGGGCCGCCTCGGCGCGCCCGCCGGGGTGCTCGACTGGGTCCGGCTGCTCGACACCTACGCCGGCCCGGCGTGGACCGCCGACGAGGTCGCGCTGCTGTCGTCCCACCTCGGGGAGGGCCCGCGCGGGCGACCGCGCCACGAGGTGCTCGCGACACTGCCGCTGGGCGGCTGAGGCCGGTCCGACCACGCCCGCCGGTGCGGCGCGGGGGGCGCGCAAGGGGTGCCGGCGGGGCTACGTTGCCCGGGTGAGGATCGCCGTGGCCCGCGAGACCCGACCCGGGGAGACCCGGGTCGCGCTGGTGCCCGAGCTCGTGGGCGCGCTCACCGCGCTGGGCTACGACGTGGTGGTCGAGCCGGGCGCGGGCCTGGGCGCGCTGGCCGAGGACGCCGACTACGAGGCGGCCGGCGCCACGGTTGAGGACCGTGCCGTGGAGGACGCCGACGTGGTGGTCTCGGTGCAACCGCTGGAGCGCGCCACCGCGCGACGCCTGGCCAGCGGCTCGACCACGGTGTCGTTCCTGCCCGCGGCCCAGGAGCTCGACCTGGTCGCCGACCTGCGCGACCTGCGGATCAGCAGCTTCGCGATGGAGCTGGTGCCGCGGATCTCACGGGCCCAGTCGATGGACGCCCTGAGCTCGCAGTCGCTGGTCGCGGGCTACCGCTGCGCCGTGGTCGCCGCCGGGCTGCTGCGGCGCTTCCTGCCGCTGAACATGACCGCCGCCGGCACGGTCGAGCCCGCCCAGGTCGTCGTGCTCGGCGCGGGCGTGGCCGGGCTGCAGGCCATCGCCACCGCCAAGCGGCTCGGCGCGGTCGTGCGGGCCTACGACGTGCGTCCCTCCTCCGCGGAGGAGATCGCCTCGATGGGCGCCCGCGCCATCGACCTCGACCTCCCGCCGCTCGAGGGCAGCGGCGGCTACGCGCGCGAGATGGACGAGGAGCGGGCGCGGCTGCAGCGCGAGCTCCTGGCGCCCCACGTCGCCGCCGCCGACGCGCTCATCACGACCGCCGCCGTGCCCGGCCGCACCGCCCCGCTGCTGGTGACCCGCGCGATGGTCGAGGCCATGGCGCCCGGCTCCGTGGTCGTCGACCTGGCCGCCGACTCCGGCGGCAACGTCGAGGGCTCGGTGCCCGGCGAGCTGGTGCGCGTCGGCGCCGCCCAGGTCTGGGGCGGGCGCAACGTGCCGGCCCAAATGCCCCAGCCGGCCTCGCGCCTCTACGCCCAGAACGTCGTCAACCTGGTGGCCCTGATGACCCGCCCGGCCACCGCCGACGCGCCCGCGGCCCTCGCCCCCGACCTCGCCGACGAGGTGCTCGACGCCGCCTGCGTCACCCACGACGGCGTGGTGCGCCACGGTCCCACCCGCGCCCTGCTCGAGGGCCCGTCCGACGGCCCACCCGTCGGCCCGTCCACCGCAGGAGCACCGTGACCGACGACCCGATCGTGTGGCTGACCGTCTTCGTGCTCAGCGTCTTCGTCGGCATCGAGGTCGTCGGCAAGGTCTCCTCGACCCTGCACACCCCGCTGATGTCGGGCGCCAACGCCATCCACGGCGTCATCCTGCTGGGCGCGGTGCTCGTCACCGGCACCGCCGAGAGCACCCTGGGCCTCGTCGTGGGCCTGGTCGCGGTGGTGCTGGCCACCGTCAACATGGTCGGCGGCTTCGTGGTCACCGACCGCATGCTGCAGATGTTCGTGCGCCGCCGTCCCGGTCCCGGGTCGCAGGCGCCGGACGCCCCCCGGCGCGGGGGCCGGGCGTGAGCACCGCGGCCGAGCTGGTCTACCTGCTCTGCGCGGTCGGCTTCATCCTCGCCCTCAAGGGTCTCTCGGGGCCGCGCACGGCGCGCGCCGGCAACCTGGTCGGCGCCGCGGCGGCCGTGGTGGCCGTGGCGGTGCCCTTCGTCGACTCCGGGGTGCCCGGCGGCCTCGACCACGTGCCGCTCATCCTGGCCGCGGTCGCGCTCGGCTCCGTGGTGGGCGTGGTCGGGGCCCGGCGGGTGCAGATGACCCAGATGCCGCAGATGGTGGCCCTCTTCAACGGCGTCGGCGGCGGCGCTGCCGCCCTGGTGGCACTGCTGGAGCTCGACCACCAGGCCGCCCTGGCGGCCACCGCCCCCGGGTCGACGGGGTGGTTCGACGTCGCCGCCACCGTCTTCACCGTCGTGGTCGGCTCGGTCTCGCTGGCCGGCTCCGTGGTCACCTTCGCCAAGCTCCAGGAGCTGATGACCTCCCGCCCCGTGCTCTTCCGCGGCCTCCCGGTGGTCTTCGCGGTCGGGCTGGTCGCCGCCGTGGTGCTCGCCGTGCTGTGCGTGCTCGACCCCTCGGTCGGCCTCGGGATCGGCCTGGGCGTGCTCGGGCTCGCGCTCGGCGTGCTGCTGGTGCTGCCGGTCGGCGGGGCCGACGTACCGATCGTGATCTCGCTGCTCAACGCCTTCACCGGGCTGAGCGTCGCCGCCGGCGGCTACGTGCTGGCCAACACCACCCTGCTGGTGGCCGGCACCCTCGTCGGGGCCTCCGGCACCTTCCTCACCCTGCTCATGGCCCGCGCGATGGGCCGCTCCACCGCCCACGTGCTCTTCGGCGCCCTGCGCGGCGGCTCCACCCTCGGCGCGGGCGAGGCCTCCGACCGGCCCGTGCGCAGCGCCGGGCCCGCCGACGTCGCGATCCTGCTGGCCTACGCCGAGCGCGTTATCGTCGTGCCCGGCTACGGCCTCGCCGTCGCGCAGGCCCAGCACACCCTGCGCGAGCTCGTCGACGTGCTCGGCGCGCGCGGCACCCGCGTCGACTACGCCATCCACCCCGTCGCGGGGCGCATGCCGGGCCACATGAACGTGCTGCTCGCCGAGGCCCAGGTGCCCTACGAGCAGCTGGTCGAGATGGACGACATCAACGCCGACTTCCGCGAGACCGACGTCGTGCTCGTCGTCGGCGCCAACGACGTGGTCAACCCCGCCGCCCGCACCACCCCGTCGGCGCCGATCTACGGCATGCCGATCCTCGACGTCGACCAGGCCCGCCAGGTCGTCTTCCTCAAGCGCTCGATGCGCCCCGGCTTCGCCGGCATCGAGAACGACCTGCTCCACGAGCCCACGACCACGCTGCTCTTCGGCGACGCCAAGGACTCCCTCACCAGGCTGCTCGCCGCCCTCAAGGCGCTCTGAGCGCTCCCACATCGCGAGACGTGGTGTGCGGTCGGGGAAGAGACCGCGCGGTCCACCTGTTGAAGCACATATGACCAACACACCGGAGAAGATCGTCTACACCGCCCGCGCCTCCGTCACCGGCGGCCGCCAGGGCCGCGCCACCTCCGAGGACGGCGTGCTCGACCTCTCGCTGACCGCCCCCAAGGAGACCGGCGGGCCCGGCACCGGCACCAACCCCGAGCAGCTCTTCGCCGTCGGCTACGGCGCCTGCTTCCAGGGCGCGCTGACCATGGTCGCCAAGGCCCACGGCGTCGACGCCTCGGGCTCGCAGCTCGAGATCGCCGTCGGCTTCGGCCCCGAGGGCGACTCCTTCGCCATCACCGCCGACATCGAGGTGACCATCCCCGGCGTCGACGACGCCAAGGCCCAGGAGCTCGTCGAGGCCGCCCACCAGGTGTGCCCCTACTCCAAGGCCACCCGCGGCAACGTGCCCGTCACCGTCGTCGGCAGGGGCGCCTGACCCTCGCCACCGGATCCACTCCCGCCCTCGGGCGGGACCTCGCACGAGCCGTCGCCCTCCGGGGTGGCGGCTCGTGCCGTCTCCCGGTGGTGGCCGGCGGTGCCGGTTGGCGGGCGGTGCCGGCTGACGGGTGGCGCCCGGTGGCGCCGTCAGCCGTGCGCCGCCCCGGGCGCTCGGCTCAGTGGGCCACGCCGTACAGCCGGTCGCCGGCGTCGCCGAGCCCGGGCACGATGTAGCCGTTCTCGTCGAGGCGCTCGTCCATCGCAGCGGTGACGACGGTGACCGGCACGCCGATGTCCTCGAGCTCCTGCTCCAGGCGCGCGCAGCCCTCGGGGGCGGCCAGCAGGCAGATCGCGGTGATGTGGTCGGCGCCGCGGTCGGTGAGGAAGCGGATGGCCGAGGCGAGCGTGCCGCCAGTGGCCAGCATCGGGTCGAGCACATAGCACTGGCGCCCCGAGAGGTCCTCGGGCAGGCGCTCGGCGTAGGTGGAGGCCTCGAGGGTCTCCTCGTTGCGCACCATGCCCAGGAAGCCGACCTCGGCCGTCGGCAGCAGCCGCATCATGCCGTCGAGCATGCCGAGACCGGCGCGCAGGATCGGCACCACGAGCGGCTTGGGGGAGGCCAGGCGCACCCCGGTGGCGGCCGAGACGGGCGTGCGGATCTCGACGGTCGCGACGCGCACGTCGCGGGTGGCCTCGTAGGCCAGCAGCGTCACCAGCTCGTCGGCCAGGGCGCGGAAGGTCGGGGAGTCGGTGCGCTCGTCACGCAGCGTGGTGAGCTTGTGGGTGACGAGCGGGTGGTCCACGACGTGGGTGCGCATGCGCGAAACCCTAGGGCACGCCGACGGCGCCGGCTCAGCCGTCGGTCAAGCCCGTCGCGCAGGGGTGGCCCCGGCCACCCCGGTCTGTCACGCTGGGGTCGGGCCACCTCCGGCGACCCGCACCACTCCAGCCACCACCCGGTCATCCCTCGGGCACCACCCGGGCGCCGACCGGGGCCACGGACGCAGCGGACGGGAGAGCACCGTGAGCGAGCAGATCGACGCGGTCGACTTCGCGGTGGCGGCCTACCGCGAGCAGGGCCGCTGGAGCGTCCAGGAGATCACCCACCACCACCTCGACGACGTCGAGACCCTGGCCGAGGCGCTGCGCCGCCTGCCCGGCGAGGGTGGCGCGATCGGCATGGTGGCCGTCGACGAGGACTGGTTCCTGCTGCTCCGGGTCGCTGGCACGTCGGTGCGCCTGCTGCTCTCCGACGTCACCGCCGCCGACGACTGGGACCTCGCCGACTCCGCGCTGGAGCACCTCGGCCTGCCCGACCTCGGCGACGACGACGAGCAGGTGCCGGCCGGCGACCTCGGCCTGCTCGCCGACCTCGGCATGCACGAGCTCGACCTGGGGGTGCTGCTCGACGACGTCGACCTCTACCCCGACGAGATCCTCTCCGACGTCGCCCGTCGCCTCGGCTTCGGCGAGCTCTTCGACGACGTCGTCGGCATGGTCGACGTCTGACCCACCCCGGAGTACGCCGCCCGCGCCCGCGCCGCACTCTCCTCGTGCCGCCCCGCGCCCGCGCTGCCCGGTGCCCGCGCCGCCCCGAGCACGAGCCGCCCCGGGAACGAGACGGTGCGCGACGCCCACGCGTCCGCGCCTGGTCGGGCGACCCGGCATGATGCCGCCATGACCTCCTCGCCGGCCGCCCTCGCCGCGTGGGAGCCCGCCATGCGCGAGGCCCTGGCCGAGGCCCGGGCCGCGCTGGGCACCGGCGACGTGCCGATCGGCGCGGTGGTCGTCGACGGTGACGGCGCCGTCCTGGGGCGGGGCCGCAACGTGCGCGAGGCCGAGGCCGACCCGACCGGCCACGCCGAGGTGGTCGCGCTGCGCGAGGCCGCCCGCGCCCGCGGGGAGTGGCGCCTCGACGGCTGCACCCTCGTGGTCACCCTCGAGCCGTGCACGATGTGCGCCGGCGCCGCCGTGCTCAGCCGGGTCGATCGCGTCGTGCTCGGCGCCTGGGACGACAAGGCCGGCGCCGTCGGCAGCCTCTGGGACGTCGTGCGCGACCGCCGGCTCAACCACCGGCCCGAGGTCGTCGCCGGCGTGCTCGCCCCCGACTCCGCCGCCCTGCTCGAGGACTTCTTCCGCGCTCACCGCGCCTGACCCCCGCGCCCGACCGCGGCGCCTCACAGGCGCGTCTCCGGCCTGTCCCGCCCGCCCCACCCGTCACACCGGTCGGCCCAACCCCGCACCTGTCGGCCCACGCACGGGCCGACCAGTGCGGGTTTCGCCAGCCGGCTGGTGAAACCCGCGCCGCGGCGTACCCGTCCCGACGTCGCTCCTGGTGGCGACCGCTGCCTCCGGCCTCGGCGCCGTCCCGCCAGCCCCGCCCGTCACACCGGTCGGCCCACCCCCGCACCTGTCGGCCCACGCACGGGCCGACCAGTGCGGGTTTCGCCAGCCGGCTGGTGAAACCCGCAGACGGCCCCACCTACCCCGTCGTCGAGGCCCGGGCGACCAGCTCGGGGGTGAAGAGCACCTGGCGGTGGGTGTGGGTCTCGTCGGTGGCCTCGGCGAGGACGAGGGCGGCGGCGGTGCGACCGAGCTCCTGGCGGGGCTGACGCACGGAGGTGAGGGGCACGGCGGCCGCGGCGGCAAACTCGATGTCGTCGTAGCCGACGATGGCGAGCTGCTCGGGCACCCGGGTGCCCGAGCCGATGGCCTGCTGCAGCAGGCCGAGGGCGAGCAGGTCGTTGGCGCAGAAGGCGGCGGTGGGGCGACGGCGGGCGGGGAGCCCGGCGAGGCGCTGGCCGGCCTCGCGCCCCTCGCGCACGTCGAGGGCGGCGGTGGTGACGACGAGCAGGTCGTCCTCGGGGCGGCCGGCGTCGGCCCAGGCACGCCGCGCGCCGGCGAGCCGCTCGCGCACCTGTCCGAGGGTGGCGGGCCCGCCGATGAAGGCGATCCGCTCGTGGCCGAGGTCGAGCAGGTGCTCGACGGCGATGCGGCCGCCGAGCTCGTCGTCGACGGAGACCGAGCACAGCGAGGCGTCGGGGCGGGTGCGGTCGACGATGACCACGGGGGTCCCGCGGCGCACGAGGTCGTCGAGCGTGGCGGAGTGGGGGTCGACGGGCGTGACCAGCACGCCCTGCACCCGCTGCTGCTCCAGCAGCGTGAGGTGGGCGGCCTCGCGGTCGGCGCGGTTGGCGCTGTTGCACAGCACCACGGTGAGGTCGACGTCCTCGGCGGCGACCTCGATGCCCTGGGCCACGTCGGTGAAGAAGGGGTTGCCGGCGTCGAGCATGACGTAGGCCAGCGTCCGACTGGTGCCGGCGCGCAGCTGGCGTGCCGACTCGTTGCGCACGAAGCCGAGCTCGCGCATGGCGTCCTGCACGCGGGCGCGGGTGGCGGGGCTGACCCGGTCGGGGCGGTTGAGCACGTTGCTGACCGTGCCGAGGGAGACCCCGGCCGCCGCGGCGACGTCCTTGACCGAGGCGCTGCGCGCAGCGTCGCTCACACCACCACCCCTGCCTGCTCCTGCGGGTGGTCTGGACCCGCTGCTTGAAACGATCTAGGGCAGCCTAGTGCGCCGATGATCCTGTGTCCCGTGTCCGCTGACCGGTCTTTTCCCCCGAATTGCGGTAGAGCGCTTGACGGCTGTGACAGCAGTCACCTACGGTCTGGACACCGGATTGAAACCTTTCAAAACAGATGGTCCGGACGACGGAAGTGAGGAAACCATGGCCGCAGCGGCACCCGCCGATGCCACCCTGGTGCTGCGCGACGTGGCCAAGTCCTTCGGGGCCGTGGCGGCGTTGCGCTCGGGGAGCCTGGCCGTGAGCCCGGGCTCGATCCACGCCCTCGTGGGGGAGAACGGCGCCGGCAAGTCGACGCTGGTCAAGATCGTCGCCGGTGTGCACCGCCGCGACTCCGGCGTCTTCGAGCTGCGCGGCGAGGCCGTCGACTTCGGCTCCACCGCCGAGTCCAAGTCGGCCGG
The DNA here is from genome assembly GCF_001422955.1 of Nocardioides sp. Leaf285. NCBI lineage: Bacteria > Bacillati > Actinomycetota > Actinomycetes > Propionibacteriales > Nocardioidaceae > Nocardioides > Nocardioides sp. Leaf285. Next base: position 177,299 of record NZ_LMNH01000002.1, read on the forward strand.
CGTCGCGGTGATCTACCAGGAGCCGACGCTCTTCCCCGACCTCTCGGTCACCGAGAACATATTCATGGGCCGCCAGCCCCTCGGTCGCGGTCGCCGCATCGACCGGGCGCGCATGCACGCCGAGGCCGAGGCCATCTTCGCCCGCCTCGGCGTCGGCCTCGACCCGCGCCGCCTGGCCCGCGGGCTGTCGATCGCCGACCAGCAGATCATCGAGATCGCCAAGGCCATCTCCCTCGACGCCCACGTGCTGATCATGGACGAGCCGACCGCCGCGCTCAGCGGCGTCGAGGTCGACCGCCTCTTCGCGGTGGCCCGCAGCCTGCGCGACGAGGGTCGGGCCCTGGTCTTCATCTCCCACCGCTTCGAGGAGGTCTTCGACCTCTGCGACACCGTCACCGTCATGCGCGACGGTGAGTACGTCGGCACGCGCGCCATCGCCGAGACCACCGTCGACCAGGTGGTCGCCCTCATGGTCGGCCGCGAGGTCACCGACCTCTTCCCCAAGACGCCCGCGCCGATCGGCGACGTGGTGCTCGACGTGCAGGGGCTGACGACGCCCGGGGTCTTCCACGACGTCACCTTCCAGGTGCGCGCCGGCGAGATCGTCGGGCTCGCGGGCCTGGTGGGCGCCGGGCGCAGCGAGATCGCCCGCGCCGTCTTCGGTGTCGACGCCTACTCCGCCGGCAGCGTCAGCCTCCACGGCGCGCCGGTCCCGCCGCGCAAGCCTCGCGCGGCGATCCGCGCCGGCATGGCCTTCATCCCCGAGGACCGCCGCAAGCAGGGCCTGGTCACCGACGCCTCGGTGGCGCGCAACGTCGCCGGCGTCATCCGCCGCGGCCTGTCCCACGCCGGCCTGCTCACCGCCCGCGACGAGAACAGGGCGGCGGGCCCGTGGGCCGGTCGCCTCGAGGTGAAGACCAGCGCGCTCGACATGAAGGCCTCCACCATGAGCGGGGGCAACCAGCAGAAGGTCGTCATCGCCAAGTGGCTGGCCACCGAGCCCACGCTGCTCATCATCGACGAGCCGACCCGCGGCATCGACGTCGGCACCAAGGCCGAGGTCCACCGGCTGCTCTCCGACCTGGCCGGTCAGGGCCTGGCCATCCTCATGATCTCCTCCGAGCTGCCCGAGGTGCTCGGCATGGCCGACCGGGTGCTCGTCGTCTGCGAGGGCCGGCTCACCGCCGACCTCGACCGTGACGCCGCGACGCCCGAGACCGTCATGCACGCCGCCACCCACCGCGAGGGCCACCTCGCCGGCGGTGCCTCCACCGACCCCGACGCCGCCGGCGCGAGCGGACCCGACACCCACCTCAAGGAGGTCTCCGCGTGAGCGCCACCCTGGTCGAGCCCAGCTCGGTCCCGCCCGCCCGGCGCCTGCTCGGCACCCTGCTGCGCTCGCGGGAGATGGCGGTGCTGACCGTCCTGCTCCTGCTCGTCGCGCTGACCACCGCGTCGAGCAGCTCGTTCCTCTTCAGCAGCGGGGGCTGGCGCGACCTGCTGCTGACGCCCTCGATCCTGCTGGTCCTGGCCGTCGGCCAGACGGCGGTCATCGTCACCCGCAACGTCGATCTCTCGGTCGGGTCGACCCTGGGGCTCACCGCCTACCTCGTGGGCAAGGTCTTCCTCGCCTACCCCGGCATCCCGGTGGTCCTGGTCTTCGTGATCGGGCTGGCCTTCGGGGCCGCCCTGGGCCTAGTCAACGGCGTGCTGGTCGCCTTCGGCAAGGTGCCCGCCCTGGTGATCACGCTCGGCACGCTCTACATCTACCGCGGCATCTTCCTGACCTGGGCCGGCAGCGACCGCATCAACGCCTCCGACCTCCCCTCGGGCTTCCTCGCCCTCGGCACCCGTCAGGTGCTGTCGATCCCCGTGCTCATCCTCATCGCCGCGGTCGCCCTGGTCGTGGTGGGCTACTACCTCCACACCGCCCGCGGCGGCCGCGAGCTCTACGCCATCGGCTCCGACCCTGACGCCGCGACGCTCTACGGCCTCAAGGTCAACCGGCGCGTGCTGGCGGCGTTCGTGCTGTGCGGCGCCCTCGCCGGCCTCGCCGGGGTCTTCTACGCCGCCCGCTACGGCTCCATCAGCTCCGGGGCGGGGCGCGACATCGAGCTCCAGGCGGTCGGCGCGGCCGTGATCGGAGGGGTCGCCATCTTCGGTGGCAGCGGCACGGTCTGGGGCGCCGCCATCGGCGCCTTCCTGCTCGTGACCATCAACCGCGCCCTGCCCGTGCTCGGCATCTCCGACTTCTGGCAGCGCGCCGTGGTCGGCGCCCTGATCCTGCTGGCGATCGTGCTCGACCGCGTGCTCCTGCTCCGCCAGGAGCGACGCCTGGTCGCCGCGCGCGACGAGGCGCCGCCGGGCGGCCCCGGACCAGGCCCGGGATCGAGCCCCGGCCCCCACGACCCCAGCGACCGGACGCAGGTGACGGCATGAGCACGACGACGACCCCGGGCGGTCCGGCGCTGAGCGAGCGGGAGACCCGCACCTACCGCGCCTACTCCCGACCGCTGTGGATGCGCGCCCTGCTGACCCGCGAGTTCGCGGTGATCTTCCTGCTCGTCGCGGTCTTCCTCTACGCCCGCGGCAGCATCGAGTTCTTCGACGGCCCGCTGACGCTGTACTACCTCTTCCTCGAGACCGCCCCGATCCTGCTCATCGCGCTGCCGATGACGATGGTGGTCATCACCGGCGAGATCGACCTCTCGGTGGCCAGCGTGGTGGGGCTCAGCTCGGTGCTCGTCGGCATCCTGCACGTCGACGCCGGGCTCTCCCTCCCGGTCGCCGGGGCGATCGCGATCGCGGTCGGCGTGGTGTGCGGTGCCTTCAACGGCTTCCTGGTCGCCTACGTCGGCCTGCCGTCGCTGGCCGTCACCATCGGCACGCTGGCGCTCTACCGCGGCATCGCGGTGGGCCTGCTCGGCACCGAGGCCAAGACCGACTTCCCGGAGAGGTGGACCGACCTGGCCCGCGAGCGCATCAGCGAGGGGGCGTCGTACCCGCTCGTGCTCGTGCCCATCGCCGTGCTGGCCGTGCTCTTCGTGCTGGTGCTGCACTTCACCCCCTTCGGGCGCGGCGTCTTCGAGATCGGGCTCAACGACGAGGCGGCGCACTTCACCGGGGTCGACGTGGCCCGCACGAAGTTCGTCACCTTCGTGCTGGCGGGCGCCATCTCCGCCTTCGCCGGCATCTACTTCACGCTCTACTACGGCAGCGCCCGCGGCGACAACGCCACCGGCATGGAGCTGCAGGTCATCGCGGCCGTGCTCCTCGGCGGCGTGTCGATCTTCGGCGGCAAGGGCGCGCTGCACGGCGTGCTGGCCGGCGTGCTCCTCATCGGCGTCATCAACTCCGCGATGCGCCTCGAGGGCTACACGGTCAACGTGATCAACATCGTGATCGGAGTGCTCCTGGTGCTCTCGGTCATCTCCTCCAGCCTTCTCTCCTGGGTCTCGGCTCTGACCTCAGGGAGGAACACCGGCCTGCTCCGCAGGCGGTCGGCAGCTACCGGCAAGCGGTCACTGCCCGAGAACACCCACGAAAGGGACGCACGATGACGCACAACCTTCGGCGCACGACCACGATCGCCGCGATGGCGCTGGTGGCCGGTCTGGGCCTGACCGCTTGCGGCAGCGACGACAGCTCCTCGTCCTCCGGCGGCGGTGGCGGCGACGCCACCTCGGTCACCTTCCTGCCCAAGAACCTGGGCAACCCCTACTTCGACACCAGCGACGCCGGCGGCGAGAAGGCCGTCGACGAGTTCGGCGGCACCTTCGAGGAGGTCGGGCCCGACACCGCGACGCCCGACGCGCAGGTGCCCTTCATCAACACCGCCGCCCAGCAGGGCGTCAACGCGCTGGTCATCTCGGCCAACGACCCGACCGCCATCTGCGACGCCCTCGACGAGGCCAGCAGCGCCGGCACCAAGATCGTCACCTTCGACTCCGACACCGACGCCGAGTGCCGCGACCTCTACATCAGCCAGGCCGACGCCGAGGGCATCGCGAAGGCCCAGGTCGACCTCATCGCCGAGCAGATCGGCGACGAGGGCGAGATCGCCATCCTCTCCGCGGCCGCCAACGCCACGAACCAGAACGAGTGGATCGACCTCATGGAGGCCGACCTCGAGGAGAACCACCCCGACATCGAGCTCGTCGACACCGTCTACGGCGACGACGACGACCAGACCTCCTTCGACAAGACCGCCGCGCTCCTGCAGTCGCACCCCGACCTCAAGGGCATCGTCTCGCCGACCACCGTCGGCATCGCGGCCGCCGCCCGCTACATCTCCACCTCGGAGTACAAGGGCGAGGTCGCCGTCACCGGTCTCGGCACCCCGAACCAGATGCGCGAGTACGTCAAGGACGGCACCGTCACCGCCTTCGCGCTGTGGAACCCCGAGGACCTCGGCTACCTGGCCGCCTACGCCGCGAAGGCCCTCGCCGACGGCGACATCGACGGCGCGGAGGGCGACACCTTCGAGGCCGGCGACCTCGGGGAGTACACCGTCGGCGCCGACGGCGTCGTGCTCCTCGGCGAGCCCTTCGTCTTCGACGAGTCGAACATCGACGACTTCGACTTCTGAGTCGGCCCCGGTCGACACGACCGATCCGTCCGGCCGGCCCACCTACCCGGGCCGGCCGGACCCCGGCACCACCCGTCACCAGACCACCACCCGACTCGGAGGGCCCGTGCAGCGCGTCTGCTTCCAGCTCCAGGTCCGTCCCGACCGCATCGACGAGTACCGCCGCCGCCACGCCGCGGTGTGGCCCGAGATGTGCCGGGCGCTGCACGAGACCGGCTGGCACAACTACTCGCTGTTCCTGCGCGAGGACGGACTGCTGATCGGATACCTCGAGACCCCCGACCTCGCCGCCGCGCAGGCCGGCATGGCCGCCACCGAGGTCAACGCCCGCTGGCAGGCCGAGATGGGCGAGCTCTTCGTCGACCTCGAGGGTCTCGCCCCCGACGAGGGCTTCCTCGTCCTGGAGGAGGTCTTCCACCTCGAGGACCAGCTCCCGGACCAGCTCCCGGACCAGCTCCAGGGCCAGCCGCCCGCCACCGCCACCGCCCGCACCCCGGGCCCCACCCCCACCACCACGCCGCACACTCCCGAAGGCAGCTGAACCATGACCGACACCACGCCGCGCTTCGCCGGCATCGCGCACCAGCTCGACGGCCAGGCCATCGAGCTCCCGTCCTGGGCCTTCGGCAACTCCGGCACCCGCTTCAAGGTCTTCGGCACGCCGGGCACCCCGCGCTCGATCCAGGAGAAGGTCTCCGACGCGGCGACCGTGCACCGCTTCACCGGGCTCGCGCCCTCGGTGGCCCTGCACATCCCGTGGGACCTCACCGACGACTGGGCCGCGCTGCGCGCCCACGCCGAGGAGCAGGGCGTGGCCCTGGGCACGATCAACTCCAACACCTTCCAGGACGACGACTACAAGTTCGGCGCCCTGACCCACACCGACGCCAAGGTCCGCCAGAAGGCGATCGACCACCACTTCGAGTGCATCGACGTCATGCACGCCACCGGGTCCCGCGACCTCAAGATCTGGCTCGCCGAGGGCAGCAACTACCCCGGCCAGGCCGACCTGCGCGGGCGTCAGGACCGCCTCGCGGAGTCGCTCGCCGCGATCTACGACCGGATCGGCGAGGAGCAGCGGCTGGTGCTGGAGTACAAGTTCTTCGAGCCGGCGTTCTACCACACCGACGTGCCCGACTGGGGCACCTCCTACGCCCAGGTCAGCGCCCTGGGCGAGCGGGCCGTGGTCTGCCTCGACACCGGCCACCACGCTCCGGGCACCAACATCGAGTTCATCGTCATGCAGCTGCTGCGGCTGGGCAAGCTCGGATCCTTCGACTTCAACAGCCGCTTCTACGCCGACGACGACCTCATCGTCGGCTCGGCCGACCCCTTCCAGCTCTTCCGGATCCTCTTCGAGGTCATCCGCGGCGGCGGCTACGGCCCCGCCAACGCCGACGGCCGCAGCGACGTCGCCTTCATGCTCGACCAGTGCCACAACGTCGAGGACAAGATCCCCGGCCAGATCCGCTCGGTGCTCAACGTCCAGGAGATGACGGCCCGCGCGCTGTTCGTCGACCGCGCCGCGCTCGCCGCGGCCCAGGAGGCCGGAGACGTGCTCGGCGCCCACGAGGTCTTCATGGACGCCTACAGCACCGACGTGCGCCCCGACCTCGCCGCCTGGCGCGAGGAGCGCGGCCTGCCCGCGCACCCGATGAAGGCCTACGCCGCCTCCGGCCACCAGCAGCAGATCGAGGCCGCCCGCGTCGGCGGCGCCCAGCTGTCCTGGACCTGAGCCGCACCCGACCCGCCCTCCCGCCGTACTCCACGTCGAACCCCACGTCGAACCCCACCGAGGACTGACACCACCATGACCCACCCCGCGGCAGCCGACCTGATCGCCCGCTCCAACCGCCTGGGCTCCGACCCCAAGAACACCAACTACGCCGGCGGCAACACCTCCGCCAAGGGCACCGAGACCGACCCCGTCACCGGCCAGCCCGTCGAGCTGGTCTGGGTCAAGGGCTCCGGCGGCGACCTCGGCACCCTCACCGAGCAGGGCCTGGCCGTGCTCCGCCTCGACCGGATGCGCGCGCTGGTCGACGTCTACCCCGGCCTCGAGCGCGAGGACGAGATGGTCGCGGCCTTCGACTACTGCCTGCACGGCAAGGGTGGCGCCGCGCCGTCGATCGACACCGCCATGCACGGCCTGGTCGACGCCCCCCACGTCGACCACCTCCACCCCGACTCCGGCATCGCCGTCGCCACCGCGGCCGACGGTCAGGAGCTCACCTCGACGATCTTCGGCGACAAGGTGGTGTGGGTGCCGTGGCGCCGCCCCGGCTTCCAGCTCGGCCTCGACATCGCCGAGATCAAGGAGAAGAACCCCCAGGCCATCGGCTGCATCCTCGGCGGCCACGGCATCACCGCGTGGGGCGAGACCAGCGACGAGGCCGAGCGGGCCTCGCTGTGGATCATCGACACGGCCGCGGCCTACATCGCCGAGCACAGCCGGCCCGAGCCGTTCGGCCCGCCGCTGGCCGGCTACGCCCCGCTGCCGCAGGCCGAGCGCCGCGCCAAGGCCGCCGCCCTCGGCGCCACCATCCGTGGCATCGCCTCGCAGGACCGGCCCATGGTGGGCCACTTCACCGACACCGGCGAGGTCCTCGACTTCCTCGCCTCCTCCGAGCACCCCCGCCTCGGCGCGCTGGGCACCTCCTGCCCCGACCACTTCCTGCGCACCAAGGTCAAGCCGCTCGTGCTCGACCTGCCCTCCGACGCGCCCGTCGAGGACTGCGTGGCGCGGCTCAAGGAGCTCGCGGTGGCCTACCGCGAGGACTACCAGGCCTACTACGACCGTCACGCCACCCCGGAGTCGCCCGCCATCCGCGGCGCCGACCCGCTCATCGTGCTCGTGCCGGGCGTCGGCATGTTCAGCTTCGGCAAGGACAAGCAGACCGCCCGCGTGGCCGGGGAGTTCTACGTCAACGCCATCAACGTGATGCGCGGTGCCGAGGGCCTGTCGACCTACGCCCCGATCGATGAGGCGGAGAAGTTCCGCATCGAGTACTGGGCACTGGAGGAGGCCAAGCTCCAGCGGATGCCGAAGCCCAAGCCGCTGGCCACCCGCGTCGCCCTGGTCACCGGCGCCGCAGGCGGCATCGGCAAGGCCACCGCGAAGAAGCTCGCCGCCGAGGGCGCCTGCGTCGTCATCGCCGACCTGAGCCTGGAGAAGGCGCAGGCCGCCGCGGCCGAGATCGGCGGCTCCGACGTCGCCGTCGGTGTGGCCGCCGACGTCTCCGACGAGGACGCCGTGCAGGCCATGGTCGACGCGGCCGTGCTCGCCTTCGGCGGTGTCGACCTCGTCGTCAACAACGCCGGGCTCTCGCTGTCGAAGTCGCTCATGGACACCACCGCCGCCGACTGGGACCTGCAGCACAACGTGATGGCCAAGGGGTCCTTCCTGGTCTCGAAGGCGACCGCCAAGGTGATGGTCGAGCAGGAGATGGGCGGCGACATCGTCTACATCTCCTCCAAGAACTCCGTCTTCGCCGGCCCCAACAACATCGCCTACTCCGCGACCAAGGCCGACCAGGCCCACCAGGTGCGGCTGCTGGCCGCCGAGCTCGGCGCCCACGGCATCAAGGTCAACGGCGTCAACCCCGACGGCGTCGTGCAGGGCTCGGGCATCTTCGCCAGCGGCTGGGGCGCCAACCGCGCCGCGGTCTACGGCGTGGAGGAAAACGACCTCGGCAAGTTCTACGCCCAGCGCACCATCCTCAGGCGCGAGGTGCTGCCGGAGAACATCGCCAACGCCGTCTTCGTGCTCTGCGGGCCCGACATGACCCACACGACCGGCCTGCACGTGCCGGTCGACGCGGGCGTGGCCGCGGCGTTCCTGCGGTGAGCCCGGGCACCCCGGCGACCCCGGTGGCCGCCCCCGGCGCGCCGCTGCGGGTCGCCGCCGTCGACCTCGGCGCCACCAGCGGCCGGGTCATGGCCGCCACCGTCGCGCCGGGCCACCTCGCGCTGAGCGAGGTGCACCGCTTCGCCAACGGCGCGGTGCCCGTGCGCGGCTCGCTGTACTGGGACGTCGTGGGCATCCACCGCGAGGTGCTCGCCGGACTGCGCGCGGTGGCCCGCTCGGGCCCGCTGCACGGCATCGGGATCGACTCCTGGGCCGTCGACTACGGCCTGCTCGACCGCGACGGCGCGCTGCTGGGCAACGTGCACAGCCACCGCGACCGCCGCACCGACGGCGTGGCCGCCGAGGTGCTGCGCACCGTGCCCGCCGAGGAGCTCTACGCCGTCACCGGGCTCCAGCAGCTGCCCTTCAACACGATCTACCAGCTCGTCGCCGCCCGCGGCACCGCGGCGCTGGAGTCGGCCGAGACCCTGCTGCTGCTGCCCGACCTGCTGGCCTACTGGCTCACCGGGGAGGTCGGGGCCGAGCGCACCAACGCCTCCACCACCCAGCTCTACGACGTGAGCGCCCGCGAGTGGTCCACCGACCTGGCGCGCCGTGTCGGCGTGCCGTGGGCGATCCTGCCGCCGCTGCGCGACGCCGGCGACCGGATCGGCTGGGTCAGCCCCGACGTGGCCGCCGGGCTCGACCTCGCCCAGGACGTGCCGGTCATCGCCGTCGGCTCCCACGACACCGCCTCCGCGGTGGTCGGGGTGCCGGCCGGCGAGGAGGAGTTCGGCTACATCTCCTCGGGCACGTGGTCGCTGGTCGGGCTCGAGCTGGAGAAGCCCGTGCTGAGCGAGGCGGCGCGGGTCGCCGACTTCACCAACGAGGGCGGCGTCGACGGCACCGTGCGGTTCCTGAAGAACGTCATGGGCCTGTGGGTGCTCTCGGAGTGCGTGCGGTCCTGGACCGAGCAGGGCCTCGCCGGCACCGACCTGCCGACCCTGCTGGCCGGGGCGGGGGAGGCCCCCGCGCTGCGCACCGTGGTCGACATCAACGACCCCGCCCTGCTCGCGCCGAGCACCGCGCTCGATCCGATGCCCGACCGGGTCGTGGCGCTGGCCGCGCGGGCGGGGGAGCCGGTGCCCGAGCACCGGATGGCGCTGGTGCGTTGCGTGCTCGACTCGCTCGCCCTGGCCTACCGTCGCCACCTGCGCACCGCCGCCGACCTGGCCGGGCGCCGCCTCGAGGTCGTGCACGTCGTGGGCGGCGGGTCGCAGAACGCGCTGCTGTGCCAGCTCACCGCCGACGCCTGCGGACTGCCCGTGCTCGCCGGGCCGGCCGAGGCGGCCGCCCTCGGCAACGTGCTGGTGCAGGCCCGCACCCTGGGCGCCGACCTGCCCGACCTGGCGGCGATGCGCGCACTCGTGCGCGCCACCCACGGGCTGCGCCGCCACGAGCCCCGCGGGGGCCACGACTGGGACGCCGCCGAGGCGCGCCTGCCCCGCGGCTCCTGACCCGCCCCCGTGCCGACCGCCGCCGACCGGCGTACGGTCGCGGAGGGAGCACGGCCCCGCACCCACCACTCCCTCCCCCGCAGCACCGACCCGAAGGAGACACCGTGCGCGTCGCGCTGATGGTGACCTGCGTCAACGACGCGATGTTCCCCGAGACGGGGCAGGCGGTGGTGCGGCTGCTGCGGCGCCTCGGCGTCGACGTCGACTTCCCGGCGGCGCAGACGTGCTGTGCGCAGCCGATGGTCAACACCGGGTACCTGGACGAGGCGGTGCCGGTGGTGCGGACGTTCGTGGACGCCTTCGCGGGCTACGACGCGATCGTGACGCCGTCGGGCTCGTGCGCGGGCTCGGCGCGTCACCAGCACGGCATCGTGGCACGGCGCAGCGGCGACCGCTCGCTGGAGCGGGCGGTGGAGGCGACCTCGCCGAAGGTCCACGAGCTCTCGGAGTTCCTGGTCGACGTGCTGGGGGTGAGCGACGTGGGGGCCTACTTCCCGCACCGCGTGACCTACCACCCGACCTGCCACTCGCTGCGGATGCTGGGCGTGGGCGACCGCCCGCGCCGGCTGCTGGAGGCGGTGCGGGGGATCCGCCTGGTCGACCTGCCGGGCGCGGAGGAGTGCTGCGGCTTCGGGGGCACCTTCGCGGTCAAGAACGCCGACACCTCGGTGGCGATGGGCTCCGACAAGGCCCGCCACGTGCGCGAGACCGGCGCGGAGGTGATGGTGGCCGGCGACAACTCCTGCCTGATGCACGTCGGCGGCCTGCTCTCGCGCGAGCGCTCGGGGGTGCGGGTGATGCACCTGGCCGAGGTGCTGGCCTCCACCGAGGAGGGCGCCGTACTGGCCGCTCCTGCCGAGGCCACCCCGGTCCAGGCCCCGATGCCGACCTCCAGCCCGAGCGGAGACGTCGCATGAGCCGCACGTTCGTGGGCATGCCGCCCTTCCCGACCGCCGCGCGCGAGGCGCTCGGCGACACCCAGCTGCGCCACAACCTGGCCCACGCCACGGCCACGATCCGCGCCAAGCGGGCCAAGGTCGTCGCCGAGGTCGAGGACTGGGAGGAGCTGCGCCTGGCCGGCGCCGCCGTCAAGGAGCGCGCCCTGCGCTCCCTCGACACCCACCTGGTGCAGCTCGAGGCGACCCTGACCGCGGCCGGTGCGACGGTGCACTGGGCCCGCGACGCCGCCGAGGCCTGCGCGATCGTCGCGCAGGTCGCGAGGAGCCACGGGGTCGAGGAGGTCGTGAAGGTCAAGTCGATGGCGACCGCCGAGATCGACCTCAACACCGCCCTGGCCGCCGAGGGGATCGCGGCCTGGGAGACCGACCTGGCCGAGCTGATCGTGCAGCTCGGGGACGACCTGCCCAGCCACATCCTGGTGCCCGCGATCCACCGCAACCGCGCCGAGGTCCGCGAGATCTTCCGCGACCACATGGGCCAGGCCGGCCGCCCCGCGCCCGAGGGCCTCACCGATGTGCCGGCCGAGCTGGCCGGTGCGGCGCGGCTGCACCTGCGCGAGAAGTTCCTGCGGGCCAAGGTCGGCGTCTCCGGCGCCAACTTCGCCGTTGCCGAGACCGGGACCCTGGTCGTGGTGGAGTCCGAGGGCAACGGCCGGATGTGCCTGACCCTGCCCGAGGTGCTCGTCTCGGTCGTGGGCATCGAGAAGGTCGTGCCGACCTGGGCCGAGCTCGACCCGCTGCTGCGGCTGCTGCCGCGCTCCTCGACCGGGGAGCGGATGAACCCCTACACCTCCACCTGGAGCGGCGTCACCCCCGGCGACGGCCCCCAGGAGGTCCACGTCGTGCTGCTCGACAACGGGCGCACCAACGCCCTGGCCGACGAGGTCGGGCGCCAGGCGCTGCGCTGCATCCGCTGCTCGGCCTGCCTCAACGTCTGCCCCGTCTACGAGCGCACCGGCGGTCACTCCTACGGCTCGGTCTACCCCGGCCCGATCGGGGCGATCCTCAACCCGCTGATGAAGGGCACCGGCCCCGAGGGCCCCGGCGGTGCCGCGGGCGCCCAGACCGACTCGCTGCCCTACGCCTCCTCGCTTTGCGGAGCCTGCTTCGAGGTCTGCCCGGTGCGCATCGACATCCCCGAGGTGCTGGTCCACCTGCGCTCCAAGGTCGTCGACGGCCACCGCGGCGACCGTGTGCCCAAGGCCGAGGCCGTGGCCATGAAGGCCGCCGCCTGGGCCTTCACCGACGCACGCCGCCTCGGCCTGGTCGAGAAGGCCTCCGGTCTCACCGGCAAGGTCCTCACCCGCCTGTCGCGTACGTCGCTGCCCGGAGGCCGTGCCACCGCCGGCCGCCTCCCCGGGCCCGGCGCCGCCTGGACCGGCGCCCGCGACCTGCCCGCCCCGCCCGCCGAGTCGTTCCGCGCCTGGTGGCAGCGCACCGACGGCGGACGCACCCCCACCGGACCCGCCCCGACTGGACCCGTCGGACAGCCCTCGGCCGGACAGGCCCCGACCGGTGCGACACAGCCCGGTCCGACACAGTCCGGTCCGACACAGGCAGGCCCCACGCAGACAGGCCCCACGCAGACAGGACTGGCCGATGACTGACCGCGCCCCGACCTCGGCACGCGAGGAGATCCTCGCCCGGGTGCGCGCCGCGCTGGGCGACGTCGTGCCCGAGGCCGCAGACGCCTCGCCGGTGGTGCCGCCGCGCGCGACCCCGGCGACCCACGAGGGTGCCCACGCCGCGCTGGTGGACCTCTTCGACGAACGCGTCGCCGACTACCGCGCGGTGGTCGAGCGCTGCGCCGCCGCCGAGCTGGAGGAGCGCATCGCCGCCGCACTGCCGGCGCAGGGCCGGGTGGTCGTGCCCGCCGGGCTCGACGTACACGTGCCACGCGCCGTGGTCGACGACCCCTCGCCCGCCGCCTCGGACACCGCTGGGGAGGCCGGCGTGCTCAGTGCCGCCGAGCTCGACGCCTGCGTGGCCGTGGTCACCGCCGCCCGCGTCGGCGTCGCCGAGACCGGCACCATCGTGCTCGACCACACCCCCGACCAAGGCCGCCGCGCGATCACCCTCGTGCCCGACCTCCACGTCTGCATCGTGCGCGCCGACCAGGTCGTCGCCGACGTCCCCGACGCCGTGGAGCTCCTCGACCCCGCCCGCCCGCTCACCTGGATCAGCGGCCCCAGCGCCACCAGCGACATCGAGCTCGACCGCGTCGAGGGCGTCCACGGCCCCCGGACCCTGCACGTGCTGCTCGTGGACTGACCCCCCCGTCGGCCGCCGAGCGGCCTGCCCCACCGGCACCACCCGTCACACCGGTCGGCCCGGACCCGCACCTGTCGGCCGACGCGTGGGCCGACAGGTGCGGGTTTCACCAGCCGACCGGCGAAACCCGCGCCCGCCTCAGAGCAGCGCCAGCGAGCCGAGCAGCGCGGTGACCGCGGTGGTGGCGAGGAAGCCGACGACGAGCACACCGGCGATGGCGGCGACGCCGAGGAGCCGCCGCGAGCCCGAGGCGCCGGCGGGCAGGGTGGCCTGCTTGGCCCGCGCGAGGGCGCGACCGAGCAGGGCGAGCGCGTGGCGCGCCCAGGGGTACTCCACGGCGAGCAGCGCCAGGCCCAGCGCGATGACCACGAGCCCGGGGCCGGGCAGCACCAGCATGGCGACCCCGGTGAGCACCACGAGCGGCCCGGCGACGGTCACCGCCGCCTTGACGGCCAGCGAGCGGGCCAGGCTGCGCGCCGACCACGCCTCCATGCGGGCGAGGAGGGCGTCGGCGCGCGGGGCGAGGGTCAGGTCGGTCACAGGTGGCTCCGGGGTGCTCCGGGGGTACGGCGGCGGGCGACCAGTCTCACCGGTCCGCCTGAGCGGCGTCTGAGGAACGCCGCGCCTCGCGCCCGACCCCGACCCCGACCGACCGGCCCTGCCCGGCCCGACCCCGACCCCGACCGGGTCAGCCCGGCCCGGCCCGACCCCGACCCCGACCCCGACCGGGTCAGCCCGACCGGCCCGTCCCGGGCAGGGTCAGCCCGTGACCGCGGCGGCCACCCGCCGCGCGGCGGACGGGTCGAAGAGGATCGTGTAGTGGTTGGCCCCCGCGAGGGTCTCGACCTCCAGCGCCGGCACCTCGGCGTCGTAGGCCGCGACCGCCTCGGCCGGCAGCAGCCCGGGCGCCTCCCCGAACATCCCCAGCGGCGCGACGAGCAGCGTCGTCGGCGTGCGCAGGCCGCGCAGGGCGGCGTCGAGCCGCTCGCCCAGCACCAGCAGGTCGCGCCCGTCGGCGCGCACGGCGTCCTCGACCGCGCGCGAGCGCACCCCGGCGTCGGTGGTCAGCGCGTCGTAGCGGGCGTAGGTCTCGACGTCGTCGTTCCAGTGCGGGGCCAGCGCGGGGTGGGCGCGGAAGACGTCGACGTAGGCGTCGTCGTCGGGGAAGGTCTGGCTCAACCGGGCCAGGGCGGGGCCGAGGGTGGCCTCGAGCACGACGTCGGGGTCGGCGCCGGCCGGCACGGGCAGCGGCACGGCCCCGTCGACCAGCACCACGCGCGCGAAGGCGTCGGGGGAGTCGGCGGCCAGGAGCAGCCCGACGTAGGCGCCCATCGAGTGGCCCAGCAGCACCAGGTCGCCCGAGCCCTCCGGGTCCAGGCTCCGTACGACGGCCCGGAGGTCGGCGACGTGGCGGTCGAGACCGGTCGGGCCGGGCAGGTCGCGTGAGGCGCCCCGCCCGCGCAGGTCGACGGCCACGAGGGCCCAGTCGTCGGGCAGCGACCGCGCGACCGCCGACCACGCCCGCGAGCTGGCCGTGATGCCGTGCACGGCCAGCACCGTGCGCGCGGGGGGTGCGCCCGGGGCGCCGTACCGGAAGGTGGCGAGGGCGCCGCCCTCGACTTCGACGTCGTGGCGGTCGGGCTCGTGGTCGGGCCCGTGGCCGGTGCCAGTGTTGGCGTCGTGGCGGGGGCCGGTCTCGCTGCTCGGGGTCACGGCCCGATCATGCCGCGCGGACCCGAGCCGGGGTCGTCCCGACCGCCGTGGCGGCGGGCCCCGGGACGACGTCCGGCCGGATTCGCCCTGACCCACCCCCTCCGGTACATTCTCCCGCGGTGGCGTGTCCGAGCGGCCGAAGGTGCATCACTCGAAATGATGTGTGGGGTTAAACCCACCGTGGGTTCAAATCCCACCGCCACCGCCAATGGGTTTCGCAAGTCGTGACCCGAGAACGACGAAGCCCCGTGCGGACTGGATCTGCGTGGGGCTTTGTCGTCTCCGGTCGCCCCGCTGAGTCAAGCGGTACGCGCCTTCGACAGTCCCACCTTGTTGCCGAGAGCTTGTCGGCTGATTGTCCTGTCGTAGTGAGCCGCGAGGACGAAGTTCCCAAGCGGAGCCTGCGGGTGGTGTTCCCTACGCCGTCACTCGTGCCAGAAGCCGCGTCGCGACGTTTTAACTGGCTCTCTGCGACGCTGCAGGTTCGACCTGATGTCGTCGACCGATCCGGCGAGGCAGCGATGCGGGGTGCTCGAAAGTGTCAGCCCTCTCGGACATGATGCGTTTCAGCACCCACCCTGGAACTCGACAGAACGGCCTTTCATGAATCGCATAGCTCTCGTAATTTCCGCCGCGGCCCTGGCTCTCGCCGCAGGTTGCGGCGGCGCGCCTGCTATCGATGACCCGATATCCCCTGAGTCAGATGCATCGTCAGAGTCCGTCAGTGCCTCACCTTCTGCGACCGGTTCGCCGGAGCCGGCGTACAACGTACTGTCGGAAAGCGCCCTCACAGCGGCGCTCTTGACCATTCAGGATCTCCCTGTCGGCTACAGCCAAGACCCGCCCAGTGAGCCGGGGAACAAGACCTTCTGCGACTACCAGGCCCCGGAGGAGGACGCCTTCGTCTTTCATGAGTTCACCAAGGGTGGCGGCGTGTCCGGGCAGATCCTGCGCACGGGTCTTCGTCAGTACGAGACCCCTGATCGGGCCCGCGCAGCGTTCGAGGCCCTCACTACAGCGCTCGACGCCTGCGAATCCGAGACGTTCCAGGGAACCCGACTGGTGTACGCCGCCATGTCAGCGCCCAGGGTCGGTGAAGATTCGGTCGGGGTTCGCATTGATGCCGAGGGCACTGTCCTGTTGCAGAACTACGCCCTTGTCGGCCCCACCATTGTCGTTACGGCTGGCGGTGGTCTTCTGTCATCTGACGCCGACGTGATAGCCGGACTCTTCGAAACCCAAGTGAAGGACTACCAGGCCGCAGCCACCGAGTAGGAACCCACAAGAATGAGTACCTGCTTCAGGGCAGCAAGCCCCGCAAACCCGGAGTCAGGTTCAGAATGACCACTGTGGGTTTGCTGCGGACTGGGCCACCCAAAATCCAGCGAAGGCACAAGCCGCCCTTTCCCCTGGGGTCGCGTGGCGTAGCCGCCATCCTGGGGTCGGCCCAAACCCTGCGACGGCGTCTGCGGCTGGTCGCGGGCGGCAGGCCCGCCGGGCAGGGCGTCAGCAGCGTGCGGCGACGGCCCGGCGCGGCAGGCGGTCGCGGCTGAGGGTCTCCTCGCCGGTGGTGATCGGGAAGCCGCGCTGCCAGTCGGAGATCAGCCCGGTGTGGTCCATCTCCTGCGCGCCGTCGCCGACCAGCGAGAGGCGCAGGGTGAGCGGCACGCCCGGCACGACCTCCTCACCGGTCACCGTGCCGACCGGGACACCGTTGACGAACCAGGTGACGTGGTCGCGGCCGACCTCGACCGCGACGGCGTAGGCGAAGCGCGTCGGGGTGTCGGGGCCGGTGACCCGGCCCGACCAGCGGTGCTGCGCCGACTGGGCGCCGAAGCGCACGACCCGGGAGTGGGGCGAGATCCGCGCCAGCCTGATCGTGCCCGCGCCGCAGTCCTGGTCGCCCACCGCGGCGGGCACCAGCTCGGCGAGCACGTCGTAGGGGTGGCCGGTGCGCTCGGCGGCGTCGCGCACGCGCATGCGGGCCTCCCAGCGTCCGTAGGTCATGGCGTTGCCGCGCAGGGTCGCGCGGGTGGTGCCGAAGTCGCCCGGGCCGGCCGTGGCGAGGCGCTTGCTGTCGATGGCCAGGCCACCGTTGACCTTGCTCACCCGACCCGCGCCCTCGGAGTGGTCGACCCACCCACCGGCCAGGCGGGTGCCGCGCGCCGGCAGGCTGGTCAGCGACTGGCCGAACTCCCAGGCGAAGTCGAAGAGCGCAGGGAACCACCGCAGGCGCTGGCCCGCCGTCGCCCCCGGCGCGGCCTGGAGGGCCCGGCCGGCGGTGGCGGCCCTGGTCGGCGCAGCCGCAGCGGCTCCGACGTACGACGGGCGGGGCGAGGTCGTCGTCGGGTGGTCGCGGTCCCAGGCCTGTTGGGCCTGCTCGCCGACGAGCACGTAGAGGGGGAAGGACTGGGTCCAGCCGATCCGGTGGCCGCCGGTGCGGTGGTCCTCGGCGCGGACCCGGAAGACGACGACGCCGGCGTCGGCCTCCAGGTCGGTGAAGCGCGTGGCGCCGTCGGCGGGCACCGTCGTGGTGGCCAGGGTGTCCCAGGTGTCAGCGTCGACGCGGCGCTGGAGGGTGAGGGTGCGGCCCTCGAAGACCGGCAGGCCGCGGGAGGTCGACCCGCGCAGCTCGTCGGGCGTGGTGTCGACGGCGATCGCGAAGGGGCGACCGGCCTCGACCCGGCCGGGCGGGTTGGCCGCGTCGGCGCGTGTGCCGGCGACGCGGATGGTGAGGTCCTGGGTCTTGGCGAGGAACGTCAGCGGGGCGGAGACCGCGGAGCCGCCCCTGACCCGGTAGTGGATGTTCATCATGCTCGGCGCCTCGTGCACGAAGGAGAAGCTCCCGTCGAGGGCGCTCGTGCCGACCACGCCGGGCTCGGTGACCCACGCATCGCCCGGTCGGCCCATGTGGTGCTCCAGCACCAGCGCCCGCGGACCGGCGACCCCGAGGCTGCCGGTCCAGGTGACGGCCTGGCCACCGACGTAGCTGGTCGGTGACACCGCCAGCGCGGACGGCGCGGGAGGCAGCGACGCCGTCGCGGTGCCGGTGGCCGCGCTCAGGGCACCCGTCAGGAGGCTCAGCACGCCGAGGAGCACGACGGCCAGCGCCCGTGGGCGTCGAGGGCGCGGTGCCGCGGGGACGGCGTCGCGCGGGGCGGGGCGGGTCGGGGGGTGGGCGCGAGGGCCTCGGGGGGAGCCGGTCACGGTCTGGTCCATCGGCCCGTGGGGGCCCGACCTGACCCGACCGCGCCGGCTTTCCGCCGCGTCGGGTCAGAGGCCGGGAGTCGGGATCAGCCGCGTCGCGCGCTCGCAGGTGCGGTCCTCGGCCGGGCCGGCGACGGTGCACCGCACCACGGCCGTCCTGCGGACCCCGTAGACCGTGATCAACGCGGTGCGGTCGTCCTCCCAGACGAGCGGACCGAACGTGCCCCGCGTGCCGTAGCCCCCGAGCAGCCGGCCCGCGGCGCCGCGCACGGCGACCTCGCTCAGCGGGCCGTCGAGCAGCAGCGGCACGGTCAGCAGGCGACCGGCTCCGGGGGAGGCGGCCACCTCGATGTCGTCGCAGGAGCGCCACAGGGTGCGGGCCGGGTCGCTGAGGGGGGTGATCCGGCTGCAGCCGCCGTCGTAGGGGTCGCCGGAGAAGGTCGAGAGCCGGTCGGCGGCCAGGTCGGCGCGGTAGCCCTGGCGGCTCACGATCCGGGTGGTCTCGTCGGTGGCGGTGTCCCAGGAGATGGTGCGGCGCGGCGCCGTGCCGCCGAGCACGGCCACGCCGTCGGCGGCGTCGAGCACGTCGACGAAGCCGGGGAAGCCGCGGCGGGCGGTGACCTCGCCGGTGGTGGTGTCGAGCACCCGCACCACGGTGCGGTCGCGCCCGCGGGTGACGACGTCGAAGAGCTGGCTGCCGTCGCTCGAGAGCTCGTTGAGGCCGATGTTGCTCTCGCGGAGCACCCGGGTGGACCCGTCGGGGGAGACCCGCTCGACGACGCCGCCGCTGGCGTCGTAGGCCACCACGACGTAGTCGTCGCCGGCGGGGCCGAGCAGGTCGATCTCGTCGGCGTCGACCGGCACCTCCAGGGAGCCGTCGACGATGGAGGTGCCGAGCACCCGGGGCACCCGGGGGCCCGCTCCGCGCTCGAGCTGCCCGGGGTTGAGCACGGTCTTGGGCACGGCGCGGTCCGTCGCCGTCGACACCGTGGAGGTCGGCGCCCCGCCGCCGGCGGGTGGCAGCGCCGTGGCCGTGACGGGCGCCAGCGCCGCCAGCACCGCCGCCGTCACCGCTGCCAGTGCCGTGAGCCCGGTGGCCCGCACGACGCCGGGCGCGCGCCGGGCAGGGACGGTCGCACGGACGCAGGCAGGAGCGCGTGCCGGGACAGGTGCGGGGTCGGGGGTGCGAGGCGTCGGGTGGAGGTGGGTGGTCATCGGGGGTCCTTCGCGGGAGGGTGGCGCGACGGGCCGGCGGTCGGCCGTCCCCTTGTCGACGCGCCCCGCGTCGGTTTCGTTGTGGGCCGCCGCCGGTCCTTCCCGACGACCCTCATGAGGCCGGCGGCGGGCAGGGTGGTGGTCGGAGCACCCGCCCGCCCCGCAAACCCCACTCGATCACTAGACTTCGACGGGCCGCACGACCGCCCGCCCGCACCGACCCCGAGGACGCCGATGAGCCAGCGCGACGCACGCTCCGCCGACGTGGTGCCGCTGCGGGAGGCCACGCGCGCGTGGTTCCTCATCTCGCTGCAGACCTTCGGCGGACCGGCCGGCCAGATCGCGGTCATGCAGCGCACGCTGGTGGAGGAGCGCCGCTGGATCGGCCAGCAGCGGTTCCTCTTCGCGCTGTCCTACTGCACCCTGCTGCCCGGCCCCGAGGCCCAGCAGCTCGCCACCTACGTCGGCTGGCTGCTCAACGGCGTGCGTGGGGCCCTGGTCGCCGGCATCCTCTTCGTGCTCCCCGGCGTGGTCACGCTGCTGGCCCTGTCGGCGCTCTACGTCGGCTACGGCGAGACCACCCTGCTCGAGGGCCTCTTCCTCGGCCTGGCCGGGGCGGTGGTCGCCATCGTCGTGCAGGCCGTCACCCGCCTCTCGCGCAAGGCGCTGCGCCACCCGGCCCTGGTGGGCCTGGCGCTGGCGTCGTTCGTGGCGCTGAGCGTCTTCGGGGTGCCCTTCCCCGTGGTCGTGCTCGCCGCCGGCGTGCTCGGCTGGGCCCTCGGCACCCGGCTGCCCGGGCTGGGCGCCGCCCCGCCGCCGCTCGCCGACGACGGCCCCGCCCCGCTGATCGGCGACGAGGCGCTCCACACCGAGCGCCCCTCCACCGCCCGCTCGCTGCGCGTGCTCGGCCTCGGTCTGCTGCTGTGGGCCGCCCCCGTCGCCGTGGCGGCGGTGCTGGCCGGGCGCGACAGCGTCTTCGTCGACCAGGGGCTCTTCTTCGGTGGCACGGCCGTCATCACCTTCGGCGGGGCCTACGCCGTGCTGGCCTTCGTGGCCCAGCAGGCGGTCAACGTCTACGGCTGGCTGGCCCCCGGCGAGATGGTGCGCGGTCTGGCGCTGGCCGAGACCACGCCGGGGCCGCTGGTGATGGTGGTGCAGTTCGTCGCGTTCGTGGGCGCCTACCGCGATCCCGGCACGCTCGACCCCTGGCTCGCGGCGGTGCTGGCGGCGCTGCTGACCACGTGGGTGACCTTCGTGCCCTGCTTCGTCTTCATCCTGCTCGGCGCGCCGTACGTCGAGCGGCTGCGCGGCAACCGCGCCCTGCGCACCGCCCTCACCGGGATCACCGCCGCGGTGGTCGGGGTGATCGCGAGCCTGGCGGTCTACTTCGCGGTGCACACCCTCTTCACCGACACGGTGCGCGTGGACCGCGGGCCGCTCGCCCTCGAGCTGCCCGTGCCGGCCTCGCTCGATCCCGCCGCCCTCGCCGTCACCGCCCTCGGGCTGCTGCTGGTGCTCGGCCGGGGCTGGCCCGTGCTGCGGACCCTCGGGGTCTGCGCGGTCGCGGGCGTGGTCGTGCACCTGCTCGCCGGCTGAGCCGTGGGTCGGGCGGCGCGCCCGCCGCGCGCGGCGGGCCCGGGAGAGTGTGGAATGGCTCCATGCCGCTCTACGAGTTCGAGGGCAAGCGCCCCACCGTGCACCCCGACGCCTTCGTCGCCCCCACCGCCACCCTCATCGGCGACGTGACCGTGGAGGCCGGCGCGAGCATCTGGTACGGCGCGGTCCTGCGCGCCGACATCTGCACGATCGTGGTGCGCGAGGGCACCAACGTGCAGGACGGCTCGGTGCTCCACGCCGCACCCGGCGAGACGCTCACGGTCGGCCCGAACGCCTCGATCGGCCACTCCTGCGTGGTCCACTGCGCGGAGGTCGGCGAGCAGGCGCTCATCGGCAACAGCAGCACCCTGCTCGACGGCGCCCGCATCGGCGCGCGCACCCTGGTCGGCGCCGGCTCGGTGGTCACCCCCGGCGCGGTCATCGAGGGCGGCGTCGTGGCCACCGGCGTCCCCGCCCGCGCGGTCAAGCCCGTCGCCGGCAGCAGCTCCGAGCCGTGGATCGAGTCCAACGCCCGCTACTACCAGGACCTCGCCCGCCGCCACGCCGCCGGCGCCGGCCCGGTGGACGAGGACTGAGCGGGCCGGTCCGTCGCGGGCGTCATACGAGGGGTGGATGCGCATCCACGGTGCGCATGACGTCCTGCGGCGGGCGCGGCGGGGTGGCGGGCGCGGCGGCGTGGCGGGCGCGGCGGTGACGTCATACGAGGGGTGGATGCGCATCCACGGTGTGCATGACGTCCGGGGGCGGGCGGTGCGGGGGTCGCGGCGGGGTGGCGGGGATGTCATACGAGAGGTGGATGCGCATCCACCGTGCGCATGACGTCCCGTGGCGGTTGCGGCGGCGCGGCGGCGACGTCATACGAGAGGTGGATGCGCATCCACGGTGCGCATGACGTCCGGGGGCGGGCGGTGCGTGGGTCCTACGCTGCCGGCATGAGCGCTCCCGCCGTACGCGTCGAGACCGAGGGGCCGGTCACCACCGTGGTGCTCCACCGCCCGCACGCCCGCAACGCCGTCGACGGTCCCACGGCCGCCGCGCTGGCCGCGGCCTTCCGGGCCTTCGACGCCGACCAGACCCAGTCAGTGGCGGTGCTGTGGGGCGAGGGAGGCACGTTCTGCGCCGGAGCCGACCTCAAGGCGGTCGGCGGCGAGCACGGCAACCGGGTCGACGACGTCGACCAGGACGCCCCGATGGGTCCCACCCGGATGCGGCTGGGCAAGCCGGTGGTCGCCGCGATCGAGGGGTACGCCGTCGCGGGCGGGCTCGAGCTGGCCGCGTGGTGCGACCTGAGGGTCGCCGCCGAGGACGCCGTGCTCGGCGTCTTCTGCCGGCGCTGGGGCGTGCCGCTGATCGACGGCGGCACCGTGCGGCTGCCCCGCCTGATCGGCGCCTCCCGGGCCCTCGACCTCGTGCTCACCGGCCGTCCGGTGGGCGCCGTCGAGGCTGAGCGGATCGGCCTGGTCAACCGCGTGGTCTCCCCGGGCGGGGCGCGCGCCGCGGCCGAGACCCTCGCCCGCGAGCTCGCGGGTCTCCCCCAGGAGTGCCTGCGCCACGACCGGCTCTCGCTGCTGGAGCAGGACGGACTGCCCGAGGCCGAGGCCCTGGCCGTCGAGCTCGACCACGGCCGGGCCTCGCTCGCGGCGGGAGCGCTGGAGGGCGCCGCCCGCTTCGCGTCCGGGGCCGGGCGGCACGGCGCCTTCTGACCCCTCGACGGTGGGTCCTGGCAGCGCGCCGGGCGGCGGGTCCTGGCGGCGGGTCCTGGCAGCGGGTCCTGGCAGCGGGTCCTGGCAGCGGGTCCCGGCAGCGGGTCCCAACGGCGGGTCCCGGCAGCGGGTCCCGGCAGCGGGTCCCGGGGTCAGTCGCCGGGG
This sequence comes from Nocardioides sp. Leaf285, assembly GCF_001422955.1. Taxonomy (NCBI): domain Bacteria; kingdom Bacillati; phylum Actinomycetota; class Actinomycetes; order Propionibacteriales; family Nocardioidaceae; genus Nocardioides; species Nocardioides sp. Leaf285. Next base: position 200,101 of record NZ_LMNH01000002.1, read on the forward strand.
CCGAGGACGGTGACGGCGGCCTGGCGCGGCGCGCCCGGACCGTCGCCGGTGCCGCCGGTGCCGGCCGACCCGACGCCCTGGCCGCCGCCGAGCGGCAGGCCGACCAGCAGGATCATCAGCAGCGTGAAGACCGTGGCCTTCACGGCTCGCACCGCGGTCACGGCGGCGGCGGGAGGACGGCGTCGCATGACGTTCCAACGAGCCTCGGGTCCGGGGGTGACGGCCCCGGCCGTGGATCCCCGCGGCATGCGCCGGGCGGCCGGTCCGGCACGACGAGCGGTCCCCGCGGGGTCCGGCGAGGGGCGGGGCTCAGCGAGGAGCGGGTCCGAGGCACACGGCGACCAGCTCACCGGGGGCCTCACCCGTCCACGCGGCCCAGCCCCGGTCGAAGCCGGTCACCCGGACCACCCCGTCGCGCCCGCGCAGCAGCGCCTGCGCGGGAATGACGTCGGGCCCGAGGCCGAGGGTGGAGCAGCGGTGGCGGGCCATCAGCGCGTCGACCCGGTCGGGCACGTCGGCGACGGGCTCGGCGCTCAGCCCCGGGGCCGACCCGGACGGCTCCGTCGTACGCGGGCCGAGCACGAGCGCCACCACGAGCGCGGCCAGGAGCACCACCACCGCGAGCCGGACCCCGACCAGCAGCCGGGCCACCAGCGGCGGCGGTGTCCGCGGCGCGATCGACGGCGGGATCGACGGCGGGGTCGACGGCGGGGTCGACGGCGGGGCGACGTCGGCGGAGGGGTGCATGGCGGGCTCCTGGGGGAGGGCCACCGGCGGCGGCGACCGCGGAGGTGGGTGACGGGGGGGGAGGGGGAGCTGCGGGTCCCGGAACCACGCCCACGGACCCCGCCGGGGCTCGTGGTCCCCTCTCAACGACCCGCGCGCACCGAGGTGACCCTCCCGACCGGCGAGGCACCGGCCGGTCCAGACCGGTCCCGCGCCCGGCGGCACCGCCGGTGGGACAGGATGGGGCCATGACCTCCTCCTGGTTCTCCTCCCCGGCGCAGGCCGTCGAGCGGCTCGCCGCGGCGGGCTACCTCGCCGACACCCCCACCGCGACGACCTCCTACCTCGCGGGGGCGCTGGAGAAGCCGCTGCTCGTCGAGGGCCCGGCGGGGGTGGGCAAGACCGAGCTGGCCAAGGCCGTCGCGCGGGCCTGCGACGCCGAGCTGGTGCGGCTGCAGTGCTACGAGGGCCTCGACGAGGCCCGCGCGCTCTACGAGTGGAACTACAAGAAGCAGCTGCTGCGCATCCAGGCCTCGCAGGGGGCCCAGGAGGGTGCGCAGGAGTGGAGCGCCACCCACGACGACATCTTCACCGACGAGTTCCTGCTGACCCGCCCGCTGCTCACCGCCATCCGGCGCGAGGAGCCCACGGTGCTGCTCATCGACGAGGTCGACAAGACCGACGTGGAGGTCGAGGGGCTGCTGCTCGAGGTGCTCTCGGACTTCCAGGTCACGATCCCCGAGCTCGGCACGGTGACCGCGGTGCGCCGGCCCTTCGTCGTGCTCACCTCCAACGCCAGCCGCGAGCTCTCCGAGGCGGTCAAGCGCCGCTGCCTCTACCTCCACCTCGACTACCCCGACGCCGAGCGGGAGCGGGAGATCGTCTCTTCGCAGGTGCCGGGGCTCGACGACCGCGTCGCCGAGCAGCTGGTGGTCATGGTGGGCCGGATGCGCGAGCTGGAGCTGAAGAAGGCGCCGTCGATCGCGGAGTCGGTCGACTGGGCGCGCACCCTCATCGCCCTCGAGATCCGCGACCTCGACGACAAGGCCGTCACCGACACCCTCGGGGTCGTGCTCAAGCACGCCTCCGACCACGACCGCGCGGTGCGCGAGCTGCGGCTGCGGGCATGACCGCGGCCGGCACGAGCGGCCTCCTCGAGCGGCACATCGCCTTCCTCGAGGCGCTGCGCGCCGCCGGCCTCCCGGTCTCGCTCGCCGAGGACCTCGACGCCATCGCCGCGCTCACCGCGCTGAGCTGGGACGACCGGGCCCTCGTCCGTGAGGGGTACGCCGCGACGCTGGTCAAGCGTCGCGCCCAGCGACCCACCTTCGACGCCCTCTTCGACCTCTACTTTCCGCGCCTGGTCGGCGACGGCGGCCTCGGGCTCGACGGCACCCCCGGCGGCTCGACCGCCGACACCTCGCCCGACGGCGAGCCCGACGGGCCCGACGCTCCCGACGGCCCCGACGCCGCGGGGGAGGGCGTGCGCGACAACGCCGCGGCGCTCACCGACTTCCGCGAGCGCCTGCTCGACGCCCTGCTGGCCGGCGACGACGACGCCCTCGCGCGCATGGCCGCGGAGATGGTGGGCCGCTTCGGAGCGATGCCGGGCCGCGGCCCGGGACTGTCCTCGTGGTCGGCCTACACCGCGCTGCAGCGCGTGGCGCCCGGCGAGCTGGTCGACAAGATCGTGGCCGGGCTGGTCGCGGGCGGTCGCGGCGACGAGGAGGCCGACCGCGCGGCCGCCCAGCGGATCGGCGCCTTCACCCGCACCGTCGAGGCCGACGCGCGCCGCCGCATCGGCGAGGAAAAGGGGCCCGACCACGTCGCCTCGGTGGCGATGCGGCCCACCATCGACCGGCTCGACTTCCTCTCCATGCGTCGCGCCGACCTGGAGGAGATGCGGCGCGAGATCCACCCGCTCGCACGTCGCCTGGCCAGCCGGCTGACCCAGGAGCACCACTCGCGACGTCGCGGCCCACTGGACTTCCGGCGCACGGTGAGGGCGTCGATGTCGACCGGTGGCGTGCCCCTAACCACCCACCACAAGCCGCGCCGGCCCCACCGCACCGAGCTGGTCGTGCTGTGCGACGTCAGCGGGTCGGTGGCCCACTTCGCGCAGTTCACCTTGCTGCTGGTCTTCGCGCTGCGCGACCAGTTCCAGGCCGTGCGCGCCTTCACCTTCGTCGACGACGTGCACGAGGTGACGCCGTACTTCCGCCCCGGCGCCGACCTCGTCGACGTGATGGGCGACCTGGCGGCCAGCGCGGCCCACGCCGCCCGCTTCGGGCGCACCAACTACGGCCGCGCCCTCACCCGCTTCGCCGAGGAGCACCCCGACGCGCTGGGTCCGCGCTCGTCGCTGCTGGTGCTGGGCGACGCCCGCTCCAACTACGCCGACCTCCGCCTCGACGTGCTGCGCGAGCTGACCGCCGGCATCCGTCACTCCTGGTGGCTCAACCCCGAGCACCGGCGCCACTGGGACACCGGTGACTCCGCCGCGTCGCGCTACGGCGAGGTCGTGCCGATGGTGGAGTGCCGCAACCTGACCCAGCTCGGGGAGTTCGTCCACCAGGTGCTGTGAGGCGGCCCGGGTCAGCCGGCCAGGTAGCCCAGCCCCTGGATGCGCTGGATCTCCGCGCGCAGCTCCGGGTGGGTCGCGCTGTCGGCGGCCCGGGCACCGGCGAGGTAGACGCTGGTGCCGTCGGCGCGGGCCGAGGCCCCCTCGAAGACCACCGTGACGCGGTGCGGCAGACCGGCGTTGACCAGCGACCCGAGCAGCGCGACCGGGTCGGAGCGGTCCTCCAGCGACAGCACCCGTGTGGTCTCCGGCACGCGCGTCACCTGCGCGCCCGGCGCGCCGGCGGTCACGACCTGGTCGACCACGAAGTGCGGCGAGGCGACGGTGGCGGCGATCTCGGCGGCGGTCACACCGCCCTGCGCCGACCCGACGAGCATCACGCGCGCGCCCTCGTCGCCGGCCACGGCGCGCTCCACCGCGGCCACGACCTCGGCGTCGTAGGCGGTGTGGTCGCCCCCGACCAGCCGCAGCCGGCCCTCCCCGGCCTCGGGGCCGGGCAGGTAGGCGATGTAGCGCTGCGGGCCGACCCGCTGCACGGTGACGCTGCGCCGGCTTGCGGCCAGCGCGGTCAGCAGCTCCTCGATGCTGCGGGGTGCGCGCTGCACCGGGTCGTCCGCGCCGGGGACGCCGGGCCCGTCCGCGCCGCCGGCATCCGGCGCGTCCGCGACGCCGGGGGCCCCGTCGTCCACGAGGCCGCCGGCGACGTCGCGCAGGGCGGAGCCGAGGTCGGTGGGGAAGTCGGTGACCCCGGCGGCGCGCAGACCGCCGGCGGCCGCGACCCGCTGCGTGTCGCCCGCGAGCACGCCGACCGTGAGCATCGAGCGCATCTGCAGCCCGTCGAGCAGGCCACCGCCGCCGCTGCTCACGTGGTCCATCAGCTCGGGGTTGTTCTCGGCCAGCTCGTTGAGGTAGGCCGCCACGCCGTCACGGTCGAGGGCGTCGGTCTCGATCAGCCCGGCCGACACGATCGCGCCACCCAGGGCCACGCCGGGGGCGAGGTAGCCGATGGCACGACCGGCGATGGAGCCGAGGGTCTCGTAGGCCGCCGACTGCAGCTCGTCGATCCACCGGTAGGTCAGCACCGTCGCCCGGAGCACGAGCGCGTCGGCGTCGAGCTCGATGGAGCGGGTCAGCAGGCCGTGCTTGCCGGCGGTGGCGGCGCGGATGTCGTCCTCGGCCCGCGCCCAGGTCGACCGGGAGAGGTCGGCGGAGTCGGCGACGTCGGGGTCGCGCAGGATCTCCACGCCGAGGCGGGCCCGCTCGCGCACGTGCTGGCCAGCCGCGTCGAACTCGTCGGCGAGCCGCATCATCTGGTCGTACTTGTCGGCGAGGTCGGCGTCCTCCACCGCCGAGCGCGGCGCGGGTGACGCTGCCGCTGCGTCTCCCGCGGCCCCGGCGGACCCGTCGGGCCGCCGGCCGAGGAGCTCCCCGAGGAGATCGCCGCCGGGTCCGCTGCCGGGTCCGCTGGCGGGCGTGCCCTGGTCGGGCAGGTCCCCGGTCACCGGGTCACCTCGGCGAGCACGGGCGCCAGCTCGGCGGCGAGGTCGGGCGGCTCGACGCGGTGCACGCCCACCCGGTGCTCGTCGTCGACGTGGCGCGGGCGCAGCGCGCGCCAGCCGTCGGCGAGCAGCACCCAGGAGACGACGCCGACCACACTGGTGCTCGCGCCGGAGACGTCGGCGACCAACGCCCGCAGGCGGCCCCGTGCCTCGGTGGTCAGGGCGCCGAGCGCGCCCACGGTGGCGGCGTCGTCGAGCGTCGTCTGCCGACCGGCCCACCGCTCGTCGGCGCCGGTCCTGCTCATCGAGCGGGTGCGGCCGGTGTGCTGCGCGACCAGCACCGGCAGCAGGTCGCTGCGCCCCGAGCGCACCGCCTCGCCCGCGGCGTCGACCAGCGCGAAGGGGGCGTCGAGCACCGCCGGCACCTGCGAGGTGGTCAGCGCGAGGTCCTCGGGCACCACGGCCACCCGGGCCAGCTCCATGGCCCACTGGGAGACCGGGAACCACGCCAGCTCGAAGACGATGCCGTCGGCCGTCGCCAGGGTGGCGACGGCGTCCCCGGCCTGGCGGTGCCAGGCCTTGCAGCGCAGGGGGCCGACCGCGAGGTCGACGTCGAGGGCGACGACAGGCGTGGCGAGCAGGCCGACGGCTCCGAGAAGGCCGGAGTCGACCTCGCCGCCCGCCAGCAGGCCACGACGGCCCAGCGAGGCCTCGGGGTCGTGCAGGGACGACAGCGCCGAGGCGTACGCCGCGTCCTCCGTCGTGCCGCGGCTCGAGCCGAGGCGACCGTCCAGCCCGCCCGGGCCCGCGGCGGGCGCGGGCGTCGGGGCGAACGGCAGCGGAGCGCCTCCGGCGGCCTCGGCCACCAGGTGCAGCTCGGCCAGGGTGAGGGCCACCCGTCGCGGCAGCGCGTCGAGCAGGTTGGCCGCCGGGGGCGGCGGGTTGCTCAGGTCGATGGTGGGCATCGGCGTCCTCTCGAGACGGTGTCGGGGGGTGGGCCGGACGTGGTCACGGGCTCACGCGGCCCGGGGGTGGAGGGTCACAGGCCCGGGAGCTCGACGCTCAGCCAGTCGCGGTGCCCCGCGGGTGGCGCGTCGAAGCCGGCGACCTGCTCGTCGGCCGGGTCGGCGAGACGTCGCACCCCGAGGGCGGCGTCGGCGTCGGCGTGGGCCTGCACCGCGGCGACGCGGGCGCGGGCGTCGGCGACCAGCGTCGCCGCGCGTCGCTCGCGCTCGCCGATGGTCTCCTGCAGGAGGCCGACCTCCTGGGCGTGCCGCTCCAGGGAGTCGGCGGCGGCGTCGTGGTCGGCGGCGGCGTCGCGCAGGTGCCCGGCGCGCTCCCTGACCCGCTCGCGCATCGCCTCGGCGGCCCGTCCGCTCCAGCCGACGGCCTCGGTGCGGGCGACCAGCCGGTCGGCCAGGGCGCGGATGTCGCCGCCCTGCTCGCGCAGCTGCAGCACCCGCCTGCGCATGACGTCGGTGTCGCCGTACATCGTGCCTCCCTCGCCTCTCCTCGTGCGCTCGCTTTCCCCGGGCCCGGGGCGGCGAAACCACGGCCCCGGCCCCGCGTCGGGGCCCGTGGTCGGCCCGTGGTCGGCAGTGGTCTCAGCGCTCGGCGACCACCTGGAGCACCTGGCTGGAGGCGGTGGAGTGGCCGCCGGGGTCGAGGAAGCCGGCGGCGGTGAGGCTCTGGACCTGCTCCACGACGCCGGGGTGGGTCGAGGTGTCGAGCGCTGCGGCGCCGGCGACGTAGGCCGGCAGTCCGTGGTGGCCCACCACGCCCGCGCCGCCGGCGTCGAAGCCGACGGTGAGCTGCTCGGCGGTGTCGGGGTTGTCCTCGCCGTCGAGCAGGGGCACGACGTCGCCGTGGTTCTCCAGCGACACCACGTGGGCACCGGCCGGGAAGCCGTCGAGGTGGGCGGTGGGGGAGCCGGCGGTCACGACGTGGGTGACGTCGTACGGGCTGCCCTGCGCGAGCAGGGCCGCGGCGGTCATGCCGCCCTGGGAGTGACCCACGAGCAGGACCGGCTCGTCGGGCTGCACCCCGGCCTGCTCGAGCGCGGCGACCACACCGTCCTGGTAGGCGTTGCTCTCGCCGGCGAGCAGGAGGTAGTTGGTCGCCATGTCGCGCACGTCGGAGTCCTGGGTCCACGGCAGCGTGCCGAGGTCGTCGGTGCCGGGCAGGTAGACGACGTGGCGCACCTGGCCGTCGGGCCCGTGGAGCGTCTGCACCTCCACGGCCCCCGGGGCCCCGCGCCCGTCGGGCCCCGACAGCGCGGCGACCTGCTGGAGGTGGGTCAGCAGCCCGGCGAGGGTGGCCGGGGCGACGGCGCCGAGGCCCACCGCGAGGTCGCCGCGCGGCACCGCGACACCGGTGCGGTCGTCGTAGAGCGCGGCGAGCAGGCCCGCGGCCGACTCGGTGTCGGGGGTCGACGACGGCGGCCCGAAGGGACCGCCCGGTGTCGCCGGCGTGAGCCCGTCCCAGAGGCCGTCGAGCAGCCCGCCGCCGCCGTTGGCGAGGTGCTGCACCAGCCCGGGGTGCTCGAGCAGCCACTGCTCGGTGAGCCGGCCGACCCCCGTCAGGCCCCGGTCGAGGTCGCGCCGCACCGACGGCGGCAGCGCCGGCCGGAGCAGCGTCGGCCAGAGCAGGGCCGCCGCCCCGCCCACGACCACGGCGCCGGGCAGCCACAGCGGGGCCGAGGCGGTCAGCGTGAAGCCCACCGCCCGGCCGGCGAGCAGGTCCACGGCCTCGAAGGTGGCCCGCACCAGCTCGTCGCTCTCGCGCAGCCAGTGCAGCGTCACCCGCACCATCACGGCGTCGGTCTCCCAGGCCGCGGAGGCGGCCAGCGCCCCGTCCGGTCCGGCGCAGGCGGCCACCACGGCGGCCTCGGCCGCTGCGAACGTGCGCGGCGCCAGCGGCGCCGAGGCCAGCAGGTCGGCGTCGAGCAGGACCCGCGACCCCTCGCCCGCCCAGTCGCGCAGCCGGTCCCCGGAGGCGTCGTACGCCGAGGCCAGCGCGACCAGCTGCGGCCAGCTCGCCGCGAGGCCGGTCGCGCCGCCGGTGAGCGACGTCAGGGGCGGGAGGGCGTGGCCCGGTGCGTCGGTGACCGTGGGGTCGCCTGGGGCGCTCACGACGCGACCCCGGCGACGAGCCGGGCCACCTCGCGGCCCAGGGCGGAGGGCTCGACGTGGTGCACCCCGACCTGGGACACCCCTGAGTCGACGTGGGGACGCAGGGTGCGCCAGCCGTCGCTGAAGAGCAGCCAGCTCACCCAGCCGACCTTGCGACGGCCGTCGTCGCCCTGGCCGGAGACCACGGCGCGCAGGCGTCCGACCACCCCGGAGTGCAGCAGCTGCACCTGCTCACGGGCGTCGGCGCCCTCCGGCACGCGCATGTGCGGCAGGTGACGGCGCAGCAGCTCCTCGGTGAGCCGGGGTGCGTCGGTGCGGCGCGCCACGCCCACGCCGAGCATGAGCTCGTGGGGCAGGGTGAGGTCGCGCGCCGGCGGGGTGGGCGCCAGGGCGCTGGTGACCGCGGCGACGCGGGCCAGCTCCGCGGCCCACGAGCGGTCGTCGAACCAGCCGATCTCCACCTGCGCGCCCGCGGTGGCGACGGCGGTGACCCGTCCCGCGCGCCGGCGGTGCCAGGCGCGCAGCTGGACGTCGGTCGACCCGCCCGGCCCGGCGCCGTCACCCGGGGCGGCGACCGGGGCGGCGCCCGTCGTCGGGCGTCGCACGACGAGGTCGAGGTCGACCGCGGTCTCGGGGCGGGCCAGCACGTCGAGGGCGCCGGGCAGCTCCGGGAAGAGCCGGCCGGAGGCGTCGACCAGGCCGAGCCCGCCGAGCTCCTCCCACGGGTCGGTCGTGTCGTCGGGGTCGTGGGGCGGCACGGGCGCCGGACGCATCGAGCCGTCGAGGGTCCGGTCGGGGCCGGTGCGGCGGGCGACCTGCCACGGCATCGGTGACTCCAGGCGGCGCCCCAGGGCCTCGGCCGCGCGCCGCGAGACCCGCACCCGGCGCGGATCCGCGCTCTCCCGGCCGGCCCCGGCCCCGGGTCCGGGTCCGGGTCCGGGTGCGGCCTCGTGCTCGGCCCCGGCGCCGTCGAGACGACCGAGGTCGATCCGGGTCGTCATCAGGCCGCACTCCCGAGGCCGGGCAGCAGGCCCGGCAGCTCCAGGTCGAGCCAGTCGCGGTGGCCCGGGGGCGGTGGGGTGATCCGCTCGAGCCGGTCGGCCAGTCCTCCGGTCCAGTCGTCGAGCCGCCCGCCGAGCGGGTCCAGCCAGTCGTCGGCGCGCTCGCGCACCGCGTCGAGGAGCCGGGCGAGGCGGCGCTCGGCCGCGGCGATGAGCTCGCGCAGCCGGTCGACCTCGCGGGCGTGGCGCTCGAGGGCCTCGGCGGCGGCGTCGTGGAGGGCGGCCGTGCGCCGCAGGTCACCCGCCCGCTGCCGGGCCCGCCGGCGCACCGCGTCGGCGGCGACGCCGGTCCAGGTGGTGGCTTCCGCCCGGCCCACCAGCCGGTCGGCCTCGGCGCGGACGTCGCCCGCCACGTCACGCATGCGGCGGGCGAGACCGAGGAGGGCCGAGGGGTCGCCGTACATCGTGGACCTCCGAGGGGGGTGGGCGGTGGGCCGGGTGCTGTGGCAGGACCGTGCCCGACCTCGGCGGCCCGGAAACGTCACGGACGCAGGGCTGTGGAGAGCCGGTCGAGGCCCTCCTCGACCACGGCGGTGGGTCCGGCGAAGCTCAGCCGCACCGAGCGGTGGCCCTCGACCACGTCGAAGTCGACGCCCGGGGCCACGCCCACGCCGGTGCGGGCGAGCAGGTCGCGGGCGAAGGTCATGGAGTCGTCGGTGAGGTGGGAGACGTCGGCGTAGACGTAGAACGCCCCGTCGGCCGGCGCGAGGCGGCTCAGTCCCAGCCGCGGCAGCCCGTCGAGCAGCAGCCGCCGGTTGTGGGCGTAGCGCTCCACGTGGGCGTCGAGCTCGGCGTAGGTCTCCTCGGTGAAGGCCGCGAGGCACGCACGCTGGGCGAGCACGGGCGGGCAGATGGTGAAGTTGCCGGTGAGCACGTCGACGGCGCGTCGCAGGTCGCGCGGCACGAGCATCCAGCCGATGCGCCACCCGGTCATGGAGAAGTACTTGCTGAAGCTGGAGAAGACCACGGCCTGGCGGCTGGTCTCCCACGCCGAGCGGGCCAGCCGGGCCTGCGGGCCCTGCTCGAGCGGGGCGTACTCGATGCCGTGGTAGATCTCGTCGGAGATCAGCCGCACCCCGTGCTCCTCGGCCCAGCGGGCCAGGGCGGCGAGCTCCTCGGGCAGCAGCATGGTGCCGGTGGGGTTGGCGGGGCTGGCCACCACCAGGCCCGAGAGCCCCACCTCGGCGTGCAGCGCGTCGAGCTGCTCGACCGTGGGCTGGAAGCGGGTCTCCGGGCCGGTCGCCACCTCGACGACCTCGCAGCCGAGCGCGCTGAGCACGTTGCGGTAGCAGGGGTAGCCCGGGCGCGCGATCGCCACGCGGTCGCCGTGCTCGAAGGCGGCGAGGAAGGCGAGCAGGAAGCCGCCGCTGCTCCCGGTGGTGACGACGACGTCGTCGGCCTCGACGTCGATGCCGTGGGTGCGCCGGTGGTGGCCCGCGATGGCCTCGCGCAGCTCCAGCACCCCGGTGGCCGGGGTGTAGCCCAGCGGGTCGCCCGACCCGAGCAGCCGCACGGCCTCGGCGGCGACCGGTCCGGGGGCGCCGGTGCTGGGCTGGCCGGCGAGCAGGTCGACGAGGTCGCCGTGGGTGCGCCGGCGCTCCGCCGCCGCGGCCAGCATGTCCATCACGTGGAAGGGGGGTACGGCGGCGCGGCTGGCCACCTGCATCCGGTCGGTCACCCTGCGACCCTAGAAGGGGACCCCAGTGGGGACCCTGGAGGGCGTCCGGGAGCGGTCGCGGCGCTCCGCGGCGGCCTCCCGCGCCGATAGACTGCGTGCCCGCCACCCCACGCGCAGAGGTGACATGACCTTCGACGTCCACCAGCTCGACCAGTTCGTGCTGGTCGGCTCGGCCGTCACGCTCCTGGCGATCCTGGCCGTGCGGATCTCCTCGCGCGCCGGGCTGCCCAGCCTGCTGTTCTACCTGCTGATGGGCGTCGCGCTCGGCGAGGCAGGCCTCGGCATCGGCTTCGAGGACGCCGAGCTGGCCCACGCCCTCGGGTTCGCGGCCCTGGCCGTCATCCTGGCCGAGGGCGGGCTCACCACCAGCTGGCGCGAGGCGCGACCGGTGATGCGCCTGGGCCTGTCGCTGGCCACGGTCGGCGTCGCGGTCTCGGTCGCGGTGGTCGCCGTCGGGGCGCACTACGTGCTGGGCCTGCCGTGGGAGCTGGCCGTGCTGCTGGGTGCGGTGTGCTCGCCCACCGACGCCGCCGCGGTGTTCTCGGTGCTGCGGGTCGTGCCGTTGCCCCGCCGGCTCACCGGCACCCTGGAGGCCGAGTCGGGCCTCAACGACGCCCCCACGGTGGTGCTGGTCACCCTCATCTCGACCGGGGCGGTCGGCGAGCACCCGCCGCTGGTGGTGCTCGCGATCATCGTCTTCGAGCTCGCGGTCGGTGTGGCCCTGGGGCTCGCCGCGGGCTTCGGCGGCGCCTGGACGATGCGCCGCGCCGCCCTGCCCTCCTCCGGTCTCTACCCCCTGGCCGTGCTCTGCCTGACCTTCCTGGCCTACGGCGGCGCCACGGCGCTGCACGGCAGCGGCTTCGCGGCCGTCTACGTCGCCGCGCTCGTGCTCGGCAACTCCGAGCTGCCCCACCGCGCGGCCACCCGGTCCTTCGCCGAGGGCGTCGCCTGGCTGGCCCAGATCGGACTCTTCGTCATGCTCGGTCTGCTGCTCTCGCCGGGCCGCATCGACGCCGCGACCGTGGGTCTGGCGGTGGTGGCCGGGTTGCTGCTGACCTTCGTGGCCCGACCGCTGTCGGTGGCGGTGAGCGCCCTGGCCCAGCCGATGCCGCCGCGGCAGCTGGCCTTCCTGTCCTGGGCCGGGCTGCGCGGTGCCGTGCCGATCGTGCTGATGACCATCCCGCTGTCGGAGGGGGTCGAGGGGGCCGAGCGGCTCTTCGACATCGTGTTCGTGATGGTGGTGCTCTACACCCTCCTCACCGGGCCGACCCTGCCCTGGGTGGCGCGCGTGCTGCGGGTCGCCCGCCGCTCCGAGCCGCGCGACCTCGAGCTCGAGGCCGCGCCCCTCGAGCGGGTGGCCGCCGACCTGCTCCAGATCACCATCAGCCCGGTCTCGCGCCTGCACGGCGTGGAGGTGGGCGAGCTGCGGCTGCCCGTGGGGGTGTCGGTGTCGATGGTCATCCGCGACGGCCGGACGCTCGTGCCCGACCCGCGCACGGTGCTGCGACGCGGCGACGACCTGCTCGTCGTGACCCCGCGCAAGCAGCGCGAGCTCACCGAGGAGCGGCTGCGCCTGGTCAGTGCCTCGGGCCGCCTGGCGCGGTGGAGCAGCCCGGAGCAGGGTCCGCGGGGCTGAGCCGCCGGTCAGGCGTCGGGCGGCACGCAGACGGTGGCGTCGCCGCGGACCTTGACCTGCTGCTTGCCCGGCAGGAGCTCGTCGAAGTCGTCGCCGACGACCACGACGACGCCGTCGACCGGGGCGTCGCGGCGCACGACCTCGGTGTCGGCGCCGAGGTGGGTCCGCACCAGCCGCACCGCGGGGTTGGTGGGGTCGTCGGTCCAGATCTGGGCGCGGGCCACGTCGGCGTCGCCCGGCGCGTCCTGACCACTGCCCCGGGCGAAGCCGGCGTCGACCAGTCCCTGCAGCGTCCGCCCGGCCAGTCCCGAGCGGTCGCCGGCGTTGAGCACGCTGACGAGGACCTGGGCGCTGCTCAGCGTCGAGCCGCGGGCCACGTCGGTCTCGACGCAGGCGCTCGAGGAGGCCTCGTCGGAGTCGGAGAAGGGGGCGGTGACGGCCGAGAGGCCCCACGCCGCCCCGGCCACGAGCAGGACGGCGAGCACGGTCAGCGTGATCGCCGAGCGGGCCTGGGCGCTGTTCACGACGCGGTCCCCGCGCCGGTCCCGACCACGGCGTGCACGCGCGCGTGCAGCACGGTGCGCTGCTGAAGCGCCGCGCGCAGCGCGCGGTGCAGACCGTCCTCGAGGTAGTACTCCCCGCGCCACTCCACGACGTGGGCGAAGAGGTCGCCGTAGAAGGTGGAGTCCTCGTCGAGGAGCGCGGCGAGCTGGAGGGTGTCCTTGGTGGTCACCAGCTGGTCGAGGCGCACCTGGCGCGGCGGCACGTCGGCCCAACCGCGCGAGGACAGGCCGTGGGCGGGATAGGGACGGCCCTCGCCCACGCGCTTGAAGATCACGCCGCGACTATAACCAGCCCGACGTGCGCCGTGGCCGCGGCGAGGCGGCCCCGCCGCACCCCGGACGGGTCAGGCCGACCAGCGCAGCGAGTCGTCGACCAGGTCGGCGAGGGCGTTGACGCCCCGCAGGTCGGCGCGCTCGCCCATGAGGCGGGCGAGGGCCTGCGAGTGGCGGGTCTTGAGGTCGCGCTGCTGGCGCGCACGCTCGAGGTCCCGGTCGGACACGGTGGGGTTCTCCATCATCGGCCTCCCTGACTGGTGCCTGTCGGCGTGACCGGGACCCGTGTCCCGGTCGGAGGCTCCAGCGTGGGGTGCGTCGATGGCCGCACTGTTGAGCGCGGGTTACGAGCAGGTCTCACGTGCCGTGACGTACGACTCGCGGTCGACCGCGCCGTTCCGCCCCGCCCGCGGCCGTCGTGTGCTGCTGACGGGCGCGGGACGGGCGAGGGGCCTCACAGGGTGGGCTCGCTCCAGGCGTTCTGGATGACCTCGATGCCGCGGTCGCGGGTGACCAGGCGGGCCCGGCCGGCCGGGGCGGGCAGCGGACGCAGGTTGCGGATGAGCGGCCCCTCGTCGGGGCTGCCCGAGAGCAGCATGCCCGGCATGGCCAGGTCGCGCAGCGACTGGATGACCGGCTCGTAGAGCGAGCGCGAGGCGCCGCCGGAGCGGCGGGTGACCACGACGTGCAGACCCACGTCGCGGGCCTGGGCGAGCATCGGCTGCAGCGCCTGGAGCGGGGAGCTCTGCTGGGTGGCGACCAGGTCGTAGTCGTCGACGAGCAGGAACACCTCCGCGCCGGCCCACCAGCTGCGGTTGCGCAGCTGGTCGGGGGTGACGTCGGGTCCGGGGATGCGGTTCTCGAGGTAGGTCGCGAGGTCCTTGAGCACCGGCGTGGCCTGCGTGGCCGAGGTCATGTAGTTGAGCAGGTAGTCCTCGGGCACCTCCCCGAGCAGCGAGCGGCGGTAGTCGACGAGGAAGATCTGGGCCTGCCGGGGCGTGCGGGTGCGCACGATCTCCTGGGCGTAGGAGCGCAGCAGGGCGCTCTTGCCCGACTGGCCGTCGCCGAAGACCAGCAGGTGCGGCTCGGCGTCGACGTCGAGCCCCACCGGGGCCAGCTCCTTCTCGTTGATGCCGAGCAGGATCGGCCCGCCGGGCTTCTCGGCCGCGGGGTCGACCTCGGCGAGACCGGCGAGGCGGCGCACCTGCTCGAGGTCGATCCGCTCCGGCAGCAGCCGCAGCTTGGGACCGGCAGGGCCGGTCCAGGCGTCGGCCACCCGGGTGATCAGGTCGTCGACCCCGTCGCCGAGGTTGTCGGCGGAGGCGTCGCCGTCGATGCGGGGCAGCGCGCCGAGGAAGTGCAGCTTGCTGCTGACCAGGCCACGGCCGGGCCGACCGGCCGGCACGAGGGCGGCCACCTTGCGGTCGATCTCGGAGTCGATGTGGTCACCCAGCTTGAGCTCCAGGCGCGTGCCGAGCACGTCGCGCATCGCGGCGCGCATGTCCGACCAGCGCGCGGCGCCCAGCAGCATGTGCAGACCGAAGGTCAGACCGCGCCCGGCGAGCTGCTGGAGCTCGATCTCGATGTCGTCGAAGTCGGCGCGCAGGGTGCTCCAGCCGTCGACGACGAGGAACACGTCGCCGTAGCCGTCGTCGGCGCGGCCCTGGGCGCGGCGGCTGCGGTAGGTCTCGATGGAGTCGATGCCGTGCGCGCGGAAGTAGGCCTCGCGCCGGTCCACGATCCCGACGACCTCGGCGATGATGCGCCGGATCACGTCGGGCTCGGAGCGCGTCGCGACCCCCGAGACGTGGGGCAGGCGGGCCAGCGGGGTGAACGTGCCGCCGCCGAAGTCGAGCACGAAGAACTGCGACTCGGTGGGCGTCGTGGTCAGCGCCATGCTGGTCACGACGCTGCGCAGCAGGGTGCTCTTGCCCGAGCGCGGCCCGCCGACGACCACGACGTGGCCGGCGGCGCCGGTGAGGTTGACGGTGAGCGTGTCGCGGCGCTGCTCGCGCGGGCGGTCGACGGTGCCGAGGGGGATCGTGAGGCCGGGCAGCTCGCGCCAGCGGCGCGAGACCAGGCCGAGCTCGGGATCGGCCTCCAGGTCGCCGAAGAGCTGGTCGAGGGTGTCGGGCACGTCGAGCGGCGGCAGCCAGACCTGGTGGGCCTCGGGGCCGTGCCCGACCATGCGGTCGACCGCGATGTCGAGCAGGGACTTCTGCTGGCCCTCCTGCTTGGCCGCGGGCCGCGGTGCCTCCTCCGGCTCGGGTGCGCTCGGCACCTCGAGCATCTGCACCTCGGAGACGGTGAAGGGCAGGATCCCCTGCACGTGGCCGCCCTCGTCGCGGATCACCCGGGTGCGACCCGACGGCGGGCCCGAGACGTAGGCGGCCTTGAAGCGCACCATGCTGGTCGGGTCGGGCTTGAGGTAGCCCAGGCCGGGCACGGCCGGCAGCTCGTAGGCGTCGGGCACGCCGAGCACCGCACGGGACTCCTGGGCGCTGAAGGTGCGCAGGCCCACGCGGTAGGACAGGTGCGACTCCAGGCCGCGCAGCCGGCCCTCCTCCAGGCGCTGGGAGGCCAGCAGCAGGTGCAGCCCCAGCGAGCGGCCGAGGCGGCCGATGGCCACGAAGAGGTCGATGAACTCCGGCTTGGCCGAGAGCATCTCGGAGAACTCGTCGACCACGATGAAGAGCGAGGGCATCGGCTCGAGGTCCTCGCCGGCGGCGCGGGCCTTCTCGTAGTCGCGGATCGAGGCGTAGTTGCCGGCGGCGCGCAGCAGCTCCTGGCGGCGCACCATCTCCCCCGACAGGGCGTCCTGCATGCGGTCGACGAGGGTGAGCTCCTCGGAGAGGTTGGTGATGACCGCGGAGACGTGCGGCATCTCCGACATGCCGGCGAAGGTCGCGCCGCCCTTGAAGTCGACCAGCACGAGGTTGAGCTGCTCGGGGGAGTGTGTCATCACGAGACCGAGCACCAGCGTGCGGAGGAACTCCGACTTGCCCGATCCCGTGGCCCCGATGCACAGGCCGTGGGGTCCCATGCCCTGCTGCGCCGACTCCTTGATGTCGAGGTGCACCAGCCCGCCGCCCTCGCCGTTGCCGATCGGCACCCGCAGGCGGTCGCGCGCGGGCCGGGCGCGCCAGGCCACCGCGGGGTCGAAGGTGTGGACGTCGCCGAGCGAGAGCAGCTCCATGAAGTCGGTCGGCCCGGTGATCTCGCCGCCGGAGGGCGCGGCGTCGCCGCCGGTCGCGGCCACCGTGTGCAGCGGGGTCAGGCGCCGCGCGAAGGCCTCCGCGGTGGCCAGGTCGCACTGGTCGGCGCGCGCCCGGATGGGCTCCTCGCGCAGGCGCAGCGCCTCCACCGGCACGCGGCCGTCGGCGCCGACCTCGCCGCCGAAGAGCAGCCGCAGGCTGCTGGCGTCGTCCATCTCGTCCCACCGCGAGGGCAGGTCGAGCACCGTCACGCCGTGCAGGCCGTCGGGCGGGATGACGTGGTTGCCCGGAGGCAGCGTGGCGCCGTCGAGCACCAGCAGCAGGTGGGGCGTGGCCGGCCGCTCGTCGGCCCCGAAGCGGGGCCGGTCGGAGAGGTCCTCGGGCAGCAGGGCCGCGAGGTCGTCGAGGGAGGTGCTGACCATGCGCATCGGCCCGACGGCGTCGGTGGCCCGCGGGCTCAGGCTGTGGGGCAGCCACTTGACCCAGTCCCAGTGGGCCAGGGTGCGCTCGGAGGCCAGGACCGCCACCACGAGGTGGTCCGGCGACTGGAACGCCGTGGCCGAGCAGATCAGCGCCCGGGCCAGCGCGCGGGTGGGGTCGTCGGGCCCGCACAGCTCGAGGCGGTCGAAGGCGCGCAGGTCGACCGACGCGGGGAGGTCGGGCTGCAGCCGGTGCACGACGAGCAGACGGTGCAGCGCCGAGGCGGCGGCCGGGTCGACCTGGTCGATCGGCGCCGACTCGGGCGGCACCAGCTCGAGCCCGAGCGGCTGGGCGCACACGCCGTACCGGACGTGGAGGAACTGGGGGTCGGCGGTGCCGTGCTCCCAGACCCGCGAGCGCTCCTCGGCGATCGCGGGCAGCGAGGAGGGCTCGGGGTGGTGCCAGGTCAGCGCGCGGCGCTGCTGGTCGGCGGCGTCGCGGGCGATCTTGCGCACGCCGGCGAGGTAGCGCAGGTACTCGGTGCGCGAGCCCGTCACGCTCTGGGCGCGCTGCTTCCGCTGCCGGTCGATCTGCACGACGATGAAGCCCAGGGTGGCGAAGAGGAACATGCCGGCCGCGATGTAGGAGCGCCCGCCGGTCTGCCCGCCCATGCTGGCCACCAGCACGATCGAGCCGAGGCTGCCGAGCATCGGGATCGCGTTCATCAGGACGCCGCCGGCGCCCTCGCTGTCCTCGATCTCGGGCGGGGCCTGCAGGACGATCTGACCGGAGGGCATCTCCGGCTCCTCGAGCCGGTGCCCGCGCAGCGTCGTGGTCAACGAGGTCCCCTCGGGGTCGGTCTGGCCGGGTGACGGGGCTCCGACCGGGGTCGCGCCGCGCGACCGGGTGGGGTGGTCGGGCTGAGGTCCAGCGATGATAGGCGCCGCACCGCCGACCGACTACCCTGCGTGCGACCGGGCCAAACCGCCCGGGCACGCCCCCTGGTCCGGCGCCGGCCGGGGGGCCCGGGCGCCAGGCGCGTGGAGCAGCCGTGGCCGGAGCGAGCAGCAACGTCGGTGACAGCGTCGCGCTGACCGTGCACGGGCCCCGCGGGTCCCTCGACCTGGTCGTGCCCACGGCGGTCACCGTGCTCGACGTCGCCCGGGAGTACGCCACCCAGGCCGGCCTGGCCGACGTGCCGCCGCTGGGCACCCACCGCGGCGCCACCCTCGAGCCCGGCGCCTCCCTCGCCGGGTCGGGCGTGCGGGCCGGCGACGTGCTCGTCGCCCTCACCGCCCCCACCACGGCCCCCTCGCCCTCCCGGTCACGGCGCGGCTCCACCGGACCCTCCGACGCGCCCGGCGCCCTGGCGGTGGTCTGGCTGGCGCTCGCCGCGGCGACCGCGGTGCTGGCGGGGCTGCTCGCCACCCGCGCCGACGGCACGACCCGCGACCTCACGGTGGGGCTGCTGGTCGCCGCCGCCGTGGTCGGCGTGATGCCCGTCGGTCGTCTCGCGGGCCACCGTGCCCTGGCCGCCCCGGTCTTCGCCGGCGCCGCCGCGCTCGCGGTCGTCTGGGACCCCGAGCCGGCCCGGCTGCCCACGGTCATCGGCCTCGCCGCCCTCGTCGCGGCCCTCACCGCGGCGGTGGGCCGCTCGCTCGACCAGCGGCAGGAGGAGGGGCTGCGCGTCTGGATCGTCGTGGGCTCCCTGGTCTTCGTGCTCGCCACCGGCTGCGCGCTGGTCGGCCTCGAGCCGCCGGTGGTCTGGTCACTGCTGCTCGTCGTGGCCGTGCTGGCCCCCCGCTTCGTCCCCGCCTACGCCGTGGACGTGCCCGACCAGCTGCTCGTCGACCTGGAGCGCCTCGCCGTGAGCGCCTGGTCGGCGCGGGAGCGTCCGCGCGGGCGGCGCGGTCGCACCGTCGTGCGCCCCTCCGCGGTCGAGACCGTCGCCGAGCAGGGCGCCCGCACGCTGACGGCCTGGTCGGCCGCGGTGCTGGTGCTGGTCGCGGTCGCGGCCCCCCTGCTGCTGGCCTCGGCCACCCTGCCGGTCGACCGGGTGGGTGCGCGCGTGCTCGTCGGTCTCAGCGGCGCCGTCCTGCTGCTGGCGGCCCGCAGCTACCGCCACGTCGCGGCGCGGGCCCTGCTGCGGTGCGCAGGCCTCGTGTGCTGGCTCGTGCTGCTCGTCGCGCTCGTCGGGGCGCTGCGCGAGGGCGCCGGCACCCTGCTCGCGGTCGGGTCCGTGCTGCTGGCCGCGCTCGTCGTGCTCGTCGCCGTCGCGACCGGCCGGGGGTGGCGCTCGGCCTGGTGGTCGCGGCGGGCCGAGGTGGCCGAGGGTCTCGTGGGGGCCGGGGCGCTGGCCAGCGTCGTGGTCGCGGTCGGGATCTTCCGCGTGCTCTGGGAGAGCATCAACCTGCCGGGCTGACCCGTCGTGGGGACCTGGCGCGAGGGCCGCGCCGCCACGGCGAGCCGCGCCCGACACGCCGCTGCGGCCGGGGTCCTGCACAGGTCTGCGGCGGGCCAGGTTTAGCCCCAGGGGCCCCGGGTAGACCGATGCGTGTCCGCCACCGGCGCCGCGCAGGACGTCTTAGCGCTCGTCCCGCGTCGCTCCGGTCCCGGGCCCCGGACCACGGCACAGCGACACCCCCACCCCCGCGCGGCGAGACGGCCGCACCCCCGAAAGAAGGAGTTGGCATGTCCAACGAGTACGGCCAAGGCGAAAAGGTCCTCTCCCGCGCAGCCGGCATGGTTGCGGAGGCCAAGGGCGACTTCGACAACATCTCCAAGACCCTCATGGGCAACGTCGAGCAGCTCAAGTCCCAGTGGGGCGGCCAGGGCTTCCGCGCCTTCGACACGCTCTCGCAGGAGTGGCAGGCCAAGCAGAACAAGATCCTGAGCGCGCTCAACGTCTTCGAGTCCAACCTCCAGACCACGGAGAAGGACAACGTCGCCACCGACGAGTCGCAGTCCTCGACCATGGCGTCCATCAGCGCCGGCCTCGACGCCGCTCCCGGCGTCTGACCCCCCACAGACCACAGCAAGGAGACACAGCCATGTCGCTCGACGGAATCAAGGTCAACCACGCCGGACTCGACACCGGTGCGCAGGACCTCGCCACCGGCGTGAAGAACATCGAGAACCGCCTGCAGCAGCTCGAGGACGAGCTCAGCGAGCTCAAGGGCGCCTGGGTCGGCAACGCCCGCCTCGCCTACGACGACGCCAAGCGCAAGTGGGACCAGGCCATCCTGGAGATGAAGGACCTGCTCGCCCGCACCAGCAACGCCGTCGCCACCGCCAACACCGAGTACCGCGAGGCCGACAAGCGCGGCGCCGGCCTCTTCGGCGGCTGAGCCCAGCACCCACCCCGAGGGGGTCGGCACCGTCCGGTGCCGGCCCCCTCGTCGTGCCGCCCGCCCCCGTCGCGCGGCACCGCTAGCATCACTGCCGGTCTGGACCGGGGAGTCCGTGGACCACCACGGGGTAGACCGGTGGGCGATCGACCCAGCGCACAGCACCGGAGGGACCTCCGGTGAGGAGAAGGAGACGCCGATGAGCCAGGCGCCAGTGAGCGCGACCGGCCTGGTGCGCGTGACCGTCGCCTCCGGCACCCGCCGGGTCGACCTGGTCCTGCCCGGCTCGGTGCCCGTGGCCGAGCTCGTGCCCGAGCTGGCCCGCAGCGTCGGCCTGCTCGACGCCCTCACGGTCTACGGCGGCTACCGCGTCGTGACCGCGGAGGGTCGCGAGCTGGCCCCCGACTCGGGCCTGGTGATGCAGGGCGTCGAGGACGGCGGCCTGCTCACCGTCACGGCCGGCATCGACGCCCCCGCGCCCCGGGTCTACGACGACGTCGTCGAGGCGATGACCGACGTCGTCGAGCGCGACCTCAAGCCGTGGTCGCCCGCCTCGGGACGCCGCACGGCGCTGAGCGCCTCGGGGCTGCTGATGGCCCTCGGCGCCGTGGCGCTGCTCGTGCAGAGCGACGCCCGGCTGGCCGGCACCGCGGCCGCCGTGGTCGCCGCCGTGCTGGTGGCGGGCGCGGTGGTGCTCTCCCGCGCGCAGCGCGAGGCCGAGGCCGCCGTGGCCGTGGCGTGGATGGGCTGCCTCTACGCCGCCGTGGCCGGGCTGGTGCTCGCGGAGTCGGCGTACGACGCTCCCTCGGCGGTGGTCAGCGCCGGTGGCGCGGCCCTCGTGGCCGGGCTGGTCGCGCTGGTGGGGCTGGGGGAGGGGCGCACGCTGGTGCTGCCGCCGGTGGTGGTGGGGGCCGTCTTCGTGGCCACCGGCCTGCTGATCCGGGTCGCCGACCTCGACACGGCGGTGGTGCTGACCACCGCGATGGCCTTCGTCGTGCTGGCCGGCAGCGTCTTCCCGTGGCTGGCCCTCGGGCTGACCGGCACCACCGTCGAGCAGATCTACTCCGTCGCCGACATCACGACCGACCCCGACGAGATCGACCCCGTGCGCGTGAGCGCCGACGCCCGCGTGGCCCACGAGATCCTGGTGGCCATCTCGGCCACGGTGGGCCTGCTGCTGGTGCTGGTCGTGCCGCTGGCGGTCGGGCTCGGCCTGTCCGGCACCCTGCTGGCCGTGGTGGCCTGCCTCGTGGTCATGCTCCGCACCCGCCAGTACCGCACCGGCTCCGAGGTGCTGGTCGGCCTGGTCAGCGGCATCGTGGGGCTCGGCGCGGTCGCGCTCTCACTGATGTACCTCCAGCCCGAGTGGCGGCCCACGACCGCGGTCGTCCTGGCCGCCGCGGGCGCCGTGCTGCTGGCGGTGACCCTCCTGCCCCGCACCCCGTCGGTGCGCGGCGGCCGCTTCGGCGACGTGGTCGAGACCGTGGCGCTGCTGGCGATGCTCCCGCTGCTGGTGCTGGCCAGCGGCCTGTTCTCCTCGATCACGGGCTGACCCGGTGGCGACCAAGAAGGACCTCGTCGAGGCCCACGCCTTCAGCCGGCGCCGGCTCGTCACCGCCTTCGTCTCCGGCGCCCCCGGCGGCCGCGAGGTCGAGCCGGCGCGGCCGGGCCGCACCCTCATCGGCGGCGCGGCGCTCGCCGTGCTCCTGGTGGCCGGTGCCGCCATCACGGGCATCTTCACCGACCGCACCCCCGAGGGCTGGGACGAGCCGGGGCTGCTGATCTCCGAGGACGAGGGAGCCTCCTACGTCGTGCTCCTCGACGGCGAGGGCAACCCCGAGGCGCGCCCGGTCGACAACGTGGTCTCCGCGCGCCTGGCGCTGCAGGGGCAGCTCGACGAGCCCACCACCATCGCCCAGGACACCATCGACACGCTGCCGCTCGGGCCGGAGATCGGCATCCTCCAGGGGCCCGAGACGCTGCCGGGCTCCGACGAGATGGTCGAGAGCGGGTGGACGGCCTGCACCGGCCCGGCCAAGGCGCTCCAGGTCGACGTCTCCGCGCGACCCGACGCCACCCCGATCGGCGAGGGCCAGGCCTTCGTGGTCAAGAGCGAGGGCGAGGTCTGGGTGGTCGCGACCGCCCCGGCCACCGTCGACACCCCGGCCCAGGCCTACCGGTACCTGCTGTCGATGGACAACGGCCGCGACTTCTTCCTCAACGAGTTCGGGCTCTCCACCCAGGCCCAGGCCACCGCGGTCAGCGGCGACTGGCTGCAGCTCTTCCCCGAGGGCGACCCCCTCGACCTCGACTCCTTCGACGTCGGCGAGGTCGGCGGCGAGGTGCCCGGGCTCTCCCGCGCCGAGGGCGTGGCCGGCGACTACGTCGCCACCGACGACGGTGGCGGCTACGTCCTCACCAGCGACGGCCCCGGCCTGCTCGACCCCTTCGCGCTCGCCGTCTACGCCAACGCCGCGCGCGGCACCGACCGCGAGCCGCTCGACATCGCTCCGCCCGACGTGGACCAGAACCGCGACGTCTACGCCGGTGCGCGCTGGCCGACGGCGGCGCCGGAGCAGGCCGTGCCCAGCGGCCAGTGCGCGCTGCTGGAGACCGACCCCGAGGGCGCCCCCCGCGCCCAGGCCTACGCCGAGCCGGGCGAGGACGCCAGCGCGGCCGACCTGCCGCGGGCCGAGCGCGACGTCCGGGTCGAGCCCGGCGCGGGCGCCATCTTCGTGGTGGGCGACTGGTCGGGCGCGCCCAGCACCAGCACCTTCGTCGTCGACTCCACCGGCACGGCCTTCAACCTCGAGGGTCCCGACACCCTGACCTACCTCGGCTACGGCGACATGACCCTGCCGGTCGTGCCCGACGCGTGGCTCGACATGTTCGACACCGGTGTCGTCCTCTCACCCGAGCTGGCCCTGTGCCCGCCGCAGAGCGTCGAGGAGGCCACGGAGTGCGCGTGACCCGGCGGTCCGCCCCGGCTGGCTCGAGCAGGCCCGAGCGGCGGCACCGCTCGCGGGTCGTGGTCGGCGGGCTCGCCGTCACCGCGCTGCTGGGCACGCTGCTGCCGCCGCCGCCGCCGGCCGGCGCCGCCAGCCCCTTCGGGCAGGGCTGCGACCAGGCCTTCGAGGAGGGCACGGAGGTCAGCGAGCCCCTGACCGGCGACAGCCTGCCCCTCGAGGCGATGGGCGTGCCGGCGGCGCAGGAGGAGCTCGCCGCCCGGGGCGTCGAGCCCGGGGCCGGGGTCACCGTGGTGGTGCTGGACTCGGGCGCCGTCGAGGTCCCCGCGGTGCCGGCCGGCGCCGTGCTGCCGAGCCAGGCGGGCGGCGGACGCCCGCTCGACCACCGCGGCACGACCTTCGCCGGCATCGTGGCCGGGGCGTCGTTCACCGAGGAGGGCGCCGAGCGGCCGACCCCGATCGGCATCGCCCCGGGGGCGCAGGTGGTCTCGGTGCGGGTGCTCGACGACGTCGACCCCGACGCCGAGGGCGTCGGGGCGACGACCGAGGCCCTGACCGCCGGGCTGCGCTCGGTGCTGCCGCTCGTGCGCGCCGCCGACCGGACGGTGGTGGTTGCGGTGCCCGTGGCGGTGCCGCGGGACCGCGCGCTCGAGGCCGCCGCCGAGGAGCTGTGGGACGCCGGGGCGATCGTGGTCGCCGGGGTCGGCGACCGCCCGGTCGTCGATGAGGCGCGCCCCGACAGCGCCGACGTGCCGCTGGCGCGGCCGTCGGCCACCGAGGACGCCGCCGACGTGCTGGGCCCGGCCGGCGCCGGGCACGTCGTGGGCGTCGCCGCCACCGACGTCGCCGACCCGCTGCGCTCCTCCGCCGTCGACGTCGCCGCCCCCAGCGTGGGCGCGCTGTCGTGGGCGGCCAACGGTGCCCCCTGCATCGCGCCGGGTCCCTCGACCACGATCGCGACCGCGGAGGTGGCGGGGGTGCTGGCCCTGCTGGTCTCGCGCTTCCCCGGCGACTCCCCGCAGCAGCTCGTCGACCGCCTGGTCGGCACCGCCGCCGGACGCGCCGACGTCGCGTCGCGGCTCACGGGGGCCGGGCTGGTGCAGGCCGCCGAGGCGGTCACCCGGCCGCTGCTGCCGCAGCGCTCGGGCACCTCGGGGGAGACCACCGTGGCCCGTGACACCGCCAGTGCGCTGGCCCCGCCGCCGGTGAGCGACCCGCTGGCCGGGGCGCGCGACGAGGCGCTGTGGTGGGGGTTGCTCGGAGGCGGCGCGCTCCTGCTCGCGCTGGTGCTGCGACCCGTGCTGGCCCGCCGCCGCTGACGGTCGGCCGGGAGCCCTGCCGGTCGGACGGGGCCGGCCGGGTCAGGAGCGGCCGGGTCAGGTGCGGTCGAGTTCCTGGCTCCCACCGGGCGGGCTCGGGTCGGCCGGCGGGGGTGACGCGGGCAGCAGCACCGGCACCGCCGTGCGCAGGGCGGCGGGCAGCGCCGAGATCGTCACCAGCGCCACGAAGCCGCTGATCATCTTGTCGCCCAGCGACACCATCAGGTTGGCGACCGCGAGGGCGGCGAGCGAGGGGACGCCGAGGTCGAGCACCGAGTCGGTGACCATGTCGCCGCCGTTGCCGGTGCCGCCGTCGAAGCGCCAGACGAGGATGGGCACGGCCACGGCCGAGCAGGCCGCGGCCACGAGCACGTTGAGCGCCAGGAACCGCGGCAGGCTGCGGCCCAGGCCCCACCGCCGCGCGCCGTAGCCCCAGACCAGCGCACCGGCCACGTTGACCAGCGCGAAGGGCACCGACGAGGGGCCGCTCTCGGCCACGCCCAGCAGGTTGGTGGCCAGGCCCACCGCGGCGCCGCGCCACGGCCCGAGCGCCAGCGCCGCGATCGCGGTGCCGACCATGTCCAGGTGCACCGGCAGCTGCAGGAGCTCGACCAGCGAGCGGCCCAGCAGGTTGACGACGACGCACACGACCAGGAGCAGGAGCAGCCCACGCGGCGGCACCCCCGTGCCGGCCCCGGACGACGGGTCGGGCCCGGACGGCGCGGGCGGGGGGTCGACGGGGCGGGCCGTGCGGCCCTCCGCGCCGTCCGCCGCGTCGGCCCCGTCGGGGGCGGAGAGTGCTGGGGGTCCCGGGGGTGCTGGGGACGCTGGGGGCGTGGGTGGCACGGAGGGTTCCGAGGGGTGGGCCGGGGCGGTCGGCCGCGGCCGCCGGCACTGCTCGACCCACGCGTCGACGCGCTCGTCCTCGGCGCCGAGCGCGTGGGCGATCTCGCGCACGAGCGGGAGGTTGACCCGGGTGCGACCGGTGCGGAAGGCGTCGTAGACGGTGGTGCGGGCGACCCGTGCGGCGTGCGCCGGGGTGCCCGCCGCCTCGCGGGCGCCGCTGACGCGGCGGGCGATCTCGGCGTACGACGGGTCGCCGACCCGGGCGCGCAGGGCCTGGAGCTCCAGGGCCAGACCGTCCCACCGCGAGGGGTCGCCCGACCCGCTGGGCCCCCCGGCCGTGTCCTGCTCCACCGATGGCCCCCCGAGTGACCCGACGACGTGCGGGCGCGCTCCCGGTGGGCCCGCCCGAGGCCGAAGCATACGGCGGTGTCGGGAGTCCCTCCGGCCCGCCGTCCCGGGCGCGGTCCGGCGTGCCGGGGGCCCTGCTGCGGAACCCGACGCTGTCCGGGATCGTCCGAGAAACCGCGTCCGGCCCCGCCGGGGCCCGACTCCGACGTAGAACTGCACCACTGACTCGTCTCCCTGCCCCCTCGCCTCCACCAGACCCGTCCCGGCGACACCGCCGCCCCGTCCGACGAAGGACCCCCCGTGCCGATCTACTCCGTGACCGACGACCGTGGCCGCACCCGCCTCGTCGCGTCGCTCGCCGACGCGCTGCGCCAGGCTGGTGGCAGCCGGCTGAGCGACGAGCAGCTGCAGCTGCTGCCGCCGGGGGTGCGCTCACGGCTGGCCGAGGAGGCGGGGGTGCGCACGGCGATCGCCGAGGAGTTCGCCCCCTTCGCCTCCCAGGCCCGCGAGGTCTGGGACGCCGCGGCGCGCGCCCACCGGGGCCGCTTCGAGGTGCTGCGCGCCTCGCTGCGCCGGCTCGAGACCGACGACGAGCACTACCGCACCGCCACGGAGGACGCCGCCCAGCTGGTGACGCACCCGGCGGTGGCGACGATGAGCGACGCCGACTTCCGCCGCGCCGCGCGGCTCTCGGCGAGCCGGCACGGCTTCGACTGGCAGGCCTACCGCGACCACTTCGAGTGGCACGTCGAGGCCACGGGCAGCCACCCGCGCTCGGCCGCTGCGGTGGTGGCCGAGATGGTGCGCGACACGGTCGCCTTCCACAACGAGGAGCAGATCGGACAGGTGCGTGACCGCGCCTCGCTCGAGCGGCTGCGCGACTGGGCCACGGTGCTGCTCGACACCGCCGAGGCCTTCGGGCTCGACGTCGACGACCTCATCCGCGAGAGCGCGGGCTGAGCGGGCCCCGGAGGCGGTGGCCTCGCGGGGCGACGGGTGCCGACAGACAGCGACGGCGCCGCACGAGTGCGGCGCCGTCGAGTGGCGGAGGATAGGGGATTCGAACCCCTGAGGGCTGTTAACCCAACCCGCTTTCCAAGCGAGCGCCATAGGCCACTAGGCGAATCCTCCGCGCAGGAGCGTACCCGTGGCGGTCCTCGCGGTGAAATCGCACCCCCGCGGGCGGCTCCGGAAGGGCCCCGGGCCGGGACGGCCGGCCGGTCGCGGGCTCGTGTTGGCGCTGCTGCGGGCCTCACCTACACTCGTGGCCAACCCCCCGTGTGGCGGCATCTCGCCGAACTCCCCCAGGGCCGGAAGGCAGCAAGGGTAAGCGAGCTCTGTCGGGTGCGCGGGGGGCCTTTTCATGCCCGCACGCGGAGGGCGCCGACCGCGTCCGCGCGGGTCGCTCCCGCGGTCGCGCCGCCGCCCGTGGTGGTTGTCGGAGCGGCCGTCTAGGGTCGGGGCGTGGACTCACCGCTCGCCCTCTACCGCCGCTACCGGCCGGAGTCCTTCGCCGAGGTCATCGGCCAGGACCACGTGACCGAGCCGCTGCGCGCGGCGCTGGCCAACAACCGGGTGAACCACGCCTACCTGTTCTCCGGGCCCCGCGGCTGCGGCAAGACCACCTCGGCGCGCATCCTGGCCCGGGCGCTCAACTGCGAGCAGGCGCCCGTCGCCGACCCGTGCGGGGAGTGCGACAGCTGCCGCGACCTGGCCCGCGGCGGCCCGGGGTCGATCGACGTGATCGAGATCGACGCGGCCTCCCACGGCGGCGTCGACGACGCCCGCGACCTGCGGGAGAAGGCCTTCTTCGCGCCCGTGCGCAGCCGCTACAAGGTCTACATCATCGACGAGGCCCACATGGTCACCACGCAGGGCTTCAACGCCCTGCTGAAGCTGGTCGAGGAGCCCCCGCCCCACCTGCGCTTCATCTTCGCGACCACCGAGCCCGACAAGGTGCTGCCGACCATCCGCTCGCGCACCCACCACTACCCCTTCCGGCTGATCCCGCCGCGGCTGCTGTCGTCGTACCTCTCCCAGCTGTGCGAGCAGGAGGGCGTGCCGATCGAGCCGGCGGCGCTGCCCCTGGTGGTCAGGGCGGGTGCGGGCTCGGCCCGCGACACGCTCTCCGTGCTCGACCAGCTCCTGGGCGGCTCGGGTCCCGCCGGCGTCACGCACCAGCTGGCGACCGCCCTGCTCGGCTACACCCCCGACGCGCTGCTCGACGAGGTCGTCGACGCCTTCGCCGCGGCCGACGGCAGCGCGGTCTTCGGGGTGGTGGACAAGGTCGTCGAGACCGGCCAGGACCCCCGCCGCTTCACCGAGGACCTGCTGCGCCGCCTGCGTGACCTCGTCATCGTGGCCGCGGTGCCCGACGCGCCGGCGACCGGGCTCATCGACGTCTCCGAGGACCAGGGCGAGCGGCTGGTGGCGCAGGCCGCACGCTTCGGCAGCGCCGAGCTGACCCGTGCCGCCGACCTCGTGGCCGCGGGACTCACCGAGATGCGCGGCGCCACCGCCCCACGGCTGCTGCTCGAGCTCATCTGCGCCCGGGTGCTGCTGCCCGCGGCCGACCACTCCACCGAGGGCCTCATGGCGCGCCTCGACCGCCTCGAGCGCCGGGTGGCCATCAGCGGCACCCCCTCGGCAGCGGCCTCGCCGGTGCGCGCGGGCGCGCCCGTCCAGGACCGCCCGCACCGCGAGGCCTCCCGGGTCGAGCCGCCGCTGGAGCCGGAGCCGGTCGCCGCCCCCGACGCCGTCGTGCCCCGCATCAGCTCCGAGGTGGTCGTGCCCCCGGTGGAGGAGTCGGCCGTCCCCGGCACGGAGCACGAGCGCGCGCCGGCGCCGCCGCGCCGGCCCGAGCCGCCCGCCCCGCCCGCCGAGCCGCAGCCACCGTCCGTCGCCGCGGCCGCGGCCGCACCGCCCGCCCCGCCCGTCGAGGCGTCGGAGCCGGAGCCCGCTCCGCCGGCCCCGGCCCCACCGGCTCCCGCGCCGGCACCCGCGCCGGCGCGGGAGCCCGCCCCCGCCGCTGCGGCGGGCCCGGCGGCCGGGCTGAGCCTGGTCGACGTACGCCGGCTCTGGCCGGACATCGTCGAGGCCACGAAGCTGCGCCGGCGGGTCACCTGGATCCACCTCACCCAGCACGCCCAGGTCGTCGGCGTCGACGCCAAGACCCTCACCCTCGGCTTCTCCAACTCCGGGGCCCGGGAGTCGTTCGAGAACGGCGGCAGCGGCGAGATCGTGCGCCAGGCCGCCATCGACGTCGTGGGCTCCGACTGGCGCATCGAGACCATCGTCGACCCCGGCGCGCAGGCCGAGGGCACGCCGCAGGTGACCCGACCGGCGAGCCCGGCGGAGCCGCTGCGCTCCGAGCCCCCCGAGCCGCCGGCGCGCGAGGAGCCCGCGGGCCCGCCGTCGTGGGCCGACGAGCCCGGACCCGAGGGACAGGGCTCCGAGGGCGCGGGCGCTCCGGGCGCGCAGGGCTCCCCGGGTGTGCCCGACGACCACCACGACGAGGGGCGGACGCCCCGGGCCGACGACCACGGCGCGGTCGACGGCGCCCCGGCCCGGGGCGTCGCCCCCGAGGCGACGGTGGCGGTGGTGCCGGAGGTCCGCACCGCCGGCCCCGACTCGATCGCGGCGGCGCGCGGCGCCATCCAGCAGACCCGCACGGGCGGTGTGGACCGTCCGCGCAGCGACGACCTGGCCGAGCGCGACGCCGACGCCCACCCCGACGACCTCGACGCCGACAGCCACGAGCTGGGGGGCGCCGAGCTGCTGGAGCGCGAGCTGGGTGCCCGGATGATCGAGGAGATCCGGCACCAGTGACCGCCGTCCTGGCGCGACCCGTCATGCTGGGCCCGCACGCACGCACCCGACCGGACACAGAGGTGACCCCATGACGCAGAACCCCTTCGACGCGCTCGGTGGCGGCGGTGGCGGCTTCGACATGAACGCCCTGCTCCAGCAGGCCCAGCAGATGCAGGAGCAGCTGCAGGTGGCCCAGGAGCGGCTGGCCTCGACCACGGTCGAGGGCACCGCGGGCGGCGTGACCGCCACGGTGAGCGGTGTCGGCGAGCTCGTCGGCGTCCGGATCGCCCCCGGAGGCTTCGACGCCAGCGACGCCGAGAGCCTCGTCGACCTCGGCGACCTGGTCGTCGCGGCCTACCGCGACGCCAAGACCCAGGCCGACGCGATGGCCAGCGAGGCCCTGGGCCCGCTGGCCGGCGGCGGCGAGATCCCGGGCATGCCCGGCGGCTCGCTCGGGCTCTAGGTCCGAGCAGCAGGGGAGGGGAGCGCGGTGTACGAGGGTGTCGTCCAGGACCTCATCGACGAGCTCGGGCGCCTGCCCGGGGTCGGTCCGAAGAGCGCCCAGCGCATCGCCTTCCACCTCCTGCAGGCCGACCCGGTCGACGTCCGGCGCCTCGCCGACGTGCTGATCGAGGTCAAGGCCAAGGTGAAGTTCTGCTCGATCTGCTTCAACGTCTCCGAGGACGAGCAGTGCCGGATCTGCCGCGACCCGCGGCGCGACCCGACCGTGCTGTGCGTGGTCGAGGAGTACAAGGACGTCGTGGCCATCGAGCGCACCCGGGAGTACCGCGGGCGCTACCACGTGCTGGGCGGGGCGATCAGCCCCATCGACGGCATCGGGCCCGACCAGCTGCGCATCCGCGAGCTGATGATGCGGCTGGCCGACGGCACGGTCACGGAGACGATCCTCGCCACCGACCCCAACCTCGAGGGCGAGGCCACCGCGACCTATCTCACGCGGATGCTGCGCCCGATCGGGTTGCGCGTCACGCGTTTGGCGAGTGGACTGCCGGTGGGTGGTGACCTGGAGTACGCCGACGAGGTCACCCTCGGACGTGCTTTCGCAGGGAGGCGAGCAGCAGAATGACCCCGACCCAGACCTCTGACCCGGCCACGGGCCCCGCGGTGCGCGAGACCGGCGCGCCCCTGGCCGCCGGCGCCGAGCGCCCGGCCCTCGACGCCGAGACCGAGGAGTTCGCGCAGCAGATCGCCGACCAGGTGGCCAGCTTCCTGCTCGCGCTGCGCGCGGTCTCCCAGGAGCCTGACGCCGGCCGCACCATCTCGCTGCTGCTCCTCGAGATCAGCCAGGTGCTGCTCGCGGGCGCGCGCCTGGGCGCCCAGCGCGACTTCACCCCGATCGCGGAGTACCAGCCCGACGTGGGCCCCGAGGCCGACCTCGACGAGATGCGGCTGCGGCTGGCCGAGCTGCTGGGCGGTCTCGACACCTACGCCTTCGTCTTCGACCCCTACGTGCCCGAGGTCGTCGAGGGCCAGCTCTCCGACGACCTCACCAGCATCGCCAGCGACCTCGAGAACGGCCTGCGCCACTACCGCGCCGGCAACGTCGAGGAGGCGCTGTGGTGGTGGCAGTTCTCCTACGTCTCCTCGTGGGGCAACCTCGCCGGCGCCGCGCTGAACGCGCTGCTCTCGGTGGTCGCCCACGACCGTCTCGACGTCGACCTCGACCTCGACGCCGACCAGGTCGCCGCGGCCGATGAGATGCTGGCCGATGAGATGCTGGGCGGGCGGGCCACGACGCCCCGATAGACTCCGTCACCGGTCAGGACGCGGTGCACAGGCCGCGTCTCACGCAACACCGGGACCTCGAGGGACATTCATCGTGGGCATTGTCGTCCAGAAGTACGGCGGGTCGTCGGTCGCCGACGCCACCGGCATCAAGCGGGTCGCCCAGCGCATCGTCAACACCCGCAAGCAGGGCCACGACGTCGTGGTGGTCGTCTCGGCCATGGGCGACACCACCGACGAGCTGCGCGACCTCGCCGAGCAGGTGACGCCGCTCCCGCCGCCGCGCGAGCTCGACATGCTGCTCACCGCGGGCGAGCGGATGTCGATGGCGCTGGTCGCGATGGCCATCGCGCAGCTGGGCCACAAGGCGCAGTCGTTCACCGGCTCCCAGGCCGGGGTGATCACCGACTCGGTGCACGGCAAGGCGAAGATCATCGACATCAGCCCCGGGCGCATCGAGCAGGCCATCGCCGACGGCGCGATCGCCATCGTCGCCGGCTTCCAGGGCGTCTCGCAGGACACCAAGGACGTCACCACGCTGGGCCGCGGCGCCTCCGACACCACCGCGGTGGCGCTGGCCGCCGCGCTCGGCGCCGACGTGTGCGAGATCTACACCGACGTGGCCGGCGTCTTCACCGCCGACCCGCGCATCGTCCCGGCGGCGCGCAAGCTCGACCGCGTCTCCACCGAGGAGATGCTCGAGATGGCGGCCTCCGGGGCCAAGATCCTCCACCTGCGGTGCGTCGAGTACGCCCGCCGCTACGACGTACCGATCCACGTCCGCACCTCGTTCGACACCGTCGAGGGCACGTGGATCCTTCCCGACCACCGTTCAGGAGAGAACCCCATGGAGCAGGCGATCATCGCGGGCGTCGCCCACGACCGGTCCGAGGCCAAGATCACCGTCGTCGGGGTGCCCGACAAGGTCGGCGAGGCCGCCCGCATCTTCGAGACGCTGGCCTCCAGCGAGGTCAACATCGACATGGTCGTGCAGAACGTCTCGGCCGCCGCGACGGGCCTCACCGACATCTCCTTCACGCTGCCCCGCGAGGACGGCCAGAGCGCGATGGGCGCGCTCGCGCGGATCCAGGACGAGGTCGGCTACGACAAGCTGCTCTACGACGACCAGATCGGCAAGGTCTCCCTCATCGGCGCCGGCATGCGCTCCCACCCGGGCATCACCGCGAAGTTCTTCTCCGCGCTGGCCTCGGCGGGGGTCAACATCGGCATGATCTCGACCTCGGAGATCCGGATCTCGGTGATCGTCGACGAGGGTCAGATCGACACCGCCGTGCAGGCCACCCACACCGCCTTCGACCTCGACGCCACCGAGGTCGAGGCCGTCGTCTACGGCGGCACGGGTCGATGAGCGGGCTGCGCATCGGCGTCGTCGGCGCCACCGGCCAGGTCGGGGTGGCGATGCGCCAGATCCTGGCCGAGCGCAAGGTGCCGGTCGAGGAGATCCGCTTCTTCGCCTCCGCGCGCTCCGCGGGCCGCACGCTCGACTTCGAGGGCCGCGAGGTCGTGGTCGAGGACTCCGAGACCGCCGACCCGACGGGTCTCGACATCGCACTCTTCTCCGCCGGCGCCACCGCCTCGCGGGCGCTCGTGCCGCGCTTCGTCGACGCGGGCGTGGTCGTGGTCGACAACTCCAGCGCCTTCCGCAAGGACCCCGCCATCCCGCTGGTCGTCTCGGAGGTCAACCCCGAGGCCGCCCGCGAGGTCATCGCCGCGCGGCGCGGGATCATCGCCAACCCCAACTGCACCACCATGGCCGCCATGCCGGTGCTCAAGCCGTTGCACGACGAGGCGGGCCTGGTGCGCCTGATCGCCTCGACCTACCAGGCCGTCTCCGGCTCCGGCATCGCCGGCGTCGACGAGCTGGCGGGCCAGGTCTCGGCGGCGGGGGAGGGGAGCCGCGAGCTGGCCTACGACGGCTCGGCCGTCGCCTTCCCCGACCCCCGGGTCTACGCCCGCACCATCGCCTACAACGTGCTCCCGCTGGCGGGCTCGATCGTCGACGACGGCCTGGGCGAGACCGACGAGGAGCAGAAGCTGCGCCACGAGTCGCGCAAGATCCTCGGCATCCCCGACCTGCGCGTCTCGGGCATCTGCGTGCGCGTGCCGGTCTTCACCGGCCACTCGCTGGCGATCAACGCCGAGTTCGCCGAGGCGATGACGCCGGCCCGTGCCGCCGAGCTGCTCCGCGACGCCCCGGGCGTCGAGCTGGTCGACGTCCCGAACCCGCTGGCGGCGGCCGGGCGCGACCCGTCGTACGTCGGGCGGCTGCGGCAGGACCCGGGCGTGGACGGCGACCGGGGCCTGGCCCTCTTCATCAGCAACGACAACCTGCGCAAGGGCGCGGCGCTCAACACGGTGCAGATCGCCGAGCTGGTCGCCGCCGGCCTCTGAGCGCAGCCCGCTCACGCACCACGCACGAAGGGCGGCACGGTCCACCGGACCGTGCCGCCCCTCGCGGCGTCTGCGACCAGCTCAGTCGTCGGGGTCGATCAGCGTGGTGACCCAGTGGGAGAACAGGTAGGTCACGCCGGTGACCAGCGGGATGACGAGCACCATCCACCACTCCAGCAGGCTGTCGACGAGGAAGAGCAGGCTCACCACGCCGAGCAGGCCGATGGCCAGGAAGCTCGTGCTCCCGGCGTCGCCGACGCGGAAGAGACGCAGGAGGGCCGTGCCCAGCACCACCATCGCCGCCATGATGGCCAGCAGCGCCAGGAAGCCGGGTCGGCCGCAGGTCGAGGTGCCGCGCACGGCCTCGCAGCCGGCCAGGGCCAGGGTCGTCAGGGCCACGGTGACGATGCCGACGACCAGACCGGTGACCGCGGCCGCCACGGGCCCGCTCACGGCCTCCAGGGCCGTGCCCAGGCCCGGACGGGGCGCCGTCGCGGGACGGGGCTCGTCGGCGACACCGACCGCGGCCGCGGTCGCCGGGGCGGTCGTCGGGGTGGGAGCCGAGGGCGCCGCCTGAGCGGCGGCGGGCCTGGGGGCCGCGGAGGGAGACGCGGCCGGGGTCGGGGCAGGAGCCGGCGCCGGAGGGGCGACGGCGGACGGCGCGGTGCTCGGCGCCTGGCTCGGCGCCGCGCCGCCCGTGGACCGCTCGGACCTGCCGGCCCGGCCGAAGCGGCGGCCGCGGGGAGTCTCGGCCGCCCCGGGGGCCGACGGCGGGGCAGGGGCCGCCGGGGCGGTGCTGCGCGCGGGCGGCGGCTCCGGGGCCTCGACGACCGGCAGCGGGGCGGTGCTCGCGGCGTCGGAGGTGTCCGCGGGCGCCGCGGGGCCGCTGTCGACGGGACGCGAGGCGGGGGGCTCCTCCGGCGGGGCGGCGTCACGCTTGCGGCGACGCTTGAGCCCGAAGGACGGCACCTCCAGCGACGGCGCCTCGGGTCGCTGCTGCTCGTCTGGCATGCGGCCAGTCTGACACGCAGCGGCGGGTCGCGTCCGCGGGTCCGCGGGGCGCGCCAGCACTCCTCGCCCCGATCGTCGCCGTGCTCACCGGCACCCTCGGGTCCCGGGACCACGAAGGGCCCGGATCCTGGTGGATCCGGGCCCTGATGGTCGGGCTGACAGGATTTGAACCTGCGGCCTCCTCGTCCCGAACGAGGCGCGCTACCAAGCTGCGCCACAGCCCGATCGTGACCACCGGCGATGCCGGGCTCACAAGCACGGGAGCATACCCGAGCCGCTCCTGCGGCCCCCAATCGGCCGCGGGGTGGTCCGGACCCTGGTCAGCGGCCCTGGTCACCGGCCCTGGTCAGCGGCGCCGGTCAGCGGGGAGCGCGCGGCACCAGGGTGAGCAGCGTGGCCTCGGGGCGGCAGGCCAGGCGCAGCCGCACGTAGGGGTTGGTGCCGAGGCCGGCGCACACGTGCATCCACGCCGAGCCCGGGTCGCCGTCGCGGGAGTCGGCGGGGTGACGGTGCAGCCCGCGGGCCCGGGCCGGCTCGAGGTCGCAGTTGGTGGCCAGCGCCCGACCTCCGGGCAGGCACACCTGGCCGCCGTGGGTGTGACCGGCCAGGACCAGGTCGTGCCCCTGGGCGGAGAAGTGGTCGAGGACGCGCAGATAGGGGGCGTGGGTGACGCCGATGCGCACGTCGGCGCCGGGGTCGGCGGGGCCGGAGACCGCGTCGAGGCGGTCGTAGCCGAGGTGGGGGTCGTCGACCCCGGCGAAGGCGAGCCGGGTGCCGCGCACGGTGAGGGCGCCGCGGGTGTTGGTGAGGTCGAGCCAGCCCCGCCCGGTGAAGGTCGCCGACAGCTCGCGCCAGGGCAGCTGCGGGGTGTGGGTGGCGCGTCGGCCGTCGTCGGGCAGGAGGTAGCGCAGGGGGTTGCGCAGGCTCGGCTCGAAGTAGTCGTTGGAGCCGTGCACGAAGACGCCCGGCACGTCGAGCAGCGCTCCGAGGGCGTCGCGCACGACGGGCACCGCGTCGCGGTGGGAGAGGTTGTCACCGGTGTCCACCACGAGGTCGGGGCGCAGCTCGGCCAGGCCGGCCAGCCACTCCTGCTTGCGGCGCTGGCCCGGGGTCATGTGCAGGTCGGAGAGGTGGAGCACGCGCAGCGGCTCGTGGCCGGCCGGCAGCAGCGGGACCTCGACGCGGCGCAGGGTGTAGGCCCGGGCCTCGGAGGCGGCGTACGCCGTGAGGGCCGCGCCGGTCGCGGCGGCCGCTGCCGCCCCGGTGAGGAGGTGGGGCGCAATGCGGGTGAGGAGCACCGGCCCAGGCTGCCACAATGGGCCTCATGCCCGCCCTCAAGGACCGTCTCCGTGCCGACCTGACCACCGCCATCAAGGCCCGCGACGAGGTGCGCTCCTCCACCCTGCGCATGGTGCTGAGCGCCCTCACCAACGCCGAGGTCGCCGGCAAGCAGGCCCGCGAGCTCACCGACGACGACGTCGTGGGCGTGCTGACCAGCGAGGCCAAGAAGCGCCGCGAGGCGGCGGCCGCCTTCG
The DNA here is from genome assembly GCF_001422955.1 of Nocardioides sp. Leaf285. Lineage (NCBI taxonomy): Bacteria > Bacillati > Actinomycetota > Actinomycetes > Propionibacteriales > Nocardioidaceae > Nocardioides > Nocardioides sp. Leaf285. Next base: position 236,224 of record NZ_LMNH01000002.1, read on the forward strand.
CCGACGGCGGCCGCGACGAGATGGCCGCCAAGGAGCGGGCCGAGGCCGAGGTCATCGCCGACTACCTGCCCGAGCAGCTCACCGACGCCGAGGTCGCCGAGATCGTCTCGGCCGCGGTCGGGCAGACCGGCGCGGCCGGTGAGGGCATGCGCGCCATGGGCAAGGTCATGGGCCTCGTGCAGCCGCAGGTCAAGGGCCGTGCCGACGGGGGCGCGGTCGCTGCGGAGGTGCGCCGCCAGCTCGGCGCCTGACCCCGCGCACGACGAAGGCCCGCTCCCTCCAGGGAGCGGGCCTTCGTGCGTCAGGGGGTGGTGAGGTCAGTTGCCGCGACCGCCGCCGTTGCCGCCGCCCCGACCGTTGCCGTTGCCGCCCGCGTCACCGCCGCCACCGTTGCCGCCGTTGCCGCCGCCACCGCCGTTGCCACCGCCGTTGCCGCCGCCGCCCTGGGGGGTCGAGGGGGCGACGGGCTGGGGCACGACCCCGGTGGACTGGTAGATGGTGATCGCGGTGCCGGAGGGAGCCGACTCCCCGCCGCTGGGGTAGGTGTAGGCGACCGAGTCGGCGGCGTAGCCGGTGTCGCGGTAGCCGCCGTAGGTGTAGCCGAACCCGGCCGAGGACAGCTGGCTCTGCGCCTCGGTCAGCGACAGGCCCGCGACGTCGGGGATGGTGGTGAGCACGCCCTCCACGTCGGTGCCGGAGGGAGCGACGAAGTTGTCGTCGTCGAGCTGGTCGTCGACGGCCTTCATGGCGTCACCCCACATCGGCCCGGCCACGCCGGAGCCGGAGGCCGCGGAGATGTAGGTGCCGCCGACGGTCTGGTAGCTGAGGCTGACCGGCGTGCCCACGTCGTTGGCACCGGCGATCATGGCGGCGGTCGCGAGCTTGGGGGTGTAGCCGACGAACCACACCGACTTGCCGTCCTGGGTGGTGCCGGTCTTGCCCGCCGCGGGCGAGTCGAGCGCCTCGGCGGAGGCGAAGCCGCCCTCGATGACGCCGCGCAGCACCGAGTTGACGGCGTCGGCCGTCGAGGCCTCCATCACCTGGTCGCACGAGGAGGGGTACTCCTTGAGCAGGTTGCCCCGCAGGTCCTCGATCGCGGTGACCGGGCGGGCGTCGCAGTGCAGGCCGCGGCCGGCGAAGGTGGCGTAGGCCTCGGCCATCTCCAGGGGGCTGACGTTGGGGCTGCCCAGGGTGAAGGAGGGCACGCGCTCGGCGCCGTTGCCGAACTCGTCGCCGGTGGGGTTGTCGAGGTCGAGGCCCATCGACTGGGCCAGCTCGAAGGGCTGGCAGATGCCGGTGCGGGCCTCGAGCTGGGCGTAGAAGGTGTTGACCGACAGCTGGGTGCCGGTGATGAGGTTCATGGTGCCCGAGTCGGTGGAGTTGCTCGGCGACCACGTGCCATAGCCGTAGGGCTCGCCGTCGCAGTCCTCGAAGGCCGACTCGCTGATCGAGATGGTCGGCGGGGAGTAGATGGTCTCGGTGAGCGGGATGCCGTCCTCGACCGCCGCGGCCAGCACGAAGGCCTTGAAGGTGGAGCCGCCCTGGAAGCCGGCGGAGTCGCCGTACTTCTCGTTGACGGCGTAGTTGAGGTAGGTCTCGCCGGCGGCCATGTCGTCGCCCATGGGCCGCGACTGCGCGATGGCGCGGACGTTGCCGGTGCGCGGCTCGACCATGGCCAGGCCGCCGATGGCGGTGTCGGTCGGGTAGACGTGGCTGGCGACCGAGGCGTCGGCGGCCTCCTGGAAGCTCTGGTCGAGGGTGGTGCGGATCCGCAGGCCCCCCGAAAGCAGCATGTCCTTGCGCTCGCGACGGGTGTCGCCCAGCGCCGGGTCCTCCATGAGGTAGTTGACGACGTAGTCGCAGAAGAAGGGGGCGACGGTCGAGACGCAGCCGTTGGGCGTGTTGGTGACCTTGAGCCGCAGCGGGGTGTCCTTGAGCCGGTCGGCCTTGGTCCCGGGGATCACCGAGAGCTCCGCCATCCGGTCGAGCACGACGTTGCGGCGCTCGATGGCGCGGTCGGGGGAGTTGGTGGGGTCGTAGCCGTCGGGGCTCTTCACCAGGCCGGCCAGCATCGCCGACTGGGGGTAGTTGAGCTGCTTGGCGTTGACGTCGAAGTAGTGCTTGGCCGCGGCCTGGATGCCGTAGGCGCCGTCGCCGAAGTAGGCGATGTTGAGGTAGCGCTCGAGGATCCAGTCCTTGCTGTGGCGCTGCTCCAGGGCGATGGCGTAGCGCAGCTCGCGGATCTTGCGGGCGTAGCTGTCGTCGATGGCCGCGGCACGCTGCTTCTTCGTCTTGGCCTGCGTCAGCAGGGTCTGCTTGACCAGCTGCTGGGTGATCGAGGACCCGCCCTGGACGTTGCCGTCGTTGGCCTGGTTGGTCACGAAGGCGCGCAGGGTGCCGCGCACGTCGAGGGCACCGTGCTGGTAGAACCGCGAGTCCTCGATCGCGATGATCGACTTCACCATCTTGCGCGAGATCTGGCTCAACGGGACCTCGACGCGGTTCTGGTCGTAGAGCGTCGCGATGACGTTGCCCTCGACGTCGGTGATCTCGGTCTTCTGGGCCAGCTGCTCGGTCTCGAGCTCGGCGGGCAGGCTGTCCATGGTCTCGGCGACGTTGCGGGCGCTGATGCCCAGGACGCCGGCGAACGGGATGGCGAGCCCGGCGACGACGACGCCGAGGACGGCCGACACGGCGACCATCACACCCAGGTGGGTGAGCACCCGGCCGCTGGAGAGACGGTCACTGCGCGGTTCAGACATGCCGCCAGGGTACGGGAGGCCTCCAGGCCCCAGCGAAACCCGGCTATGGGAGAGTAGTCATTTCGGACTATGCGGCTCGACCTCAACGAGTCTGTCCGCTGCCGGCCCCGGTTCCTTAACTTGTACCCAAGAGATCACAGGATCGTGCGTCATGGGGACGCCACACCTGCTCTCGGACGATGTGGGGACATCATCATGTGGGTTGAAGACTGGACGCCGCGCGCCGCCTGCCGGGCCGCGCAGCCGGATCAGCTGTTCGTCCGTGGGGCCGAGCAGAACAAGGCCAAGCAGCTGTGCGCCGGGTGCCCCGTGCGCACCGAGTGCCTCGCCGAGGCCCTGGACAACCAGATCGAGTGGGGTGTGTGGGGTGGCATGACCGAGCGTGAGCGCCGCGCCCTCCTGCGCCGCCGGCCCAACGCCTCGTGGCGCTCGGTCCTCGAGGCCGCCCGCACCCAGGCCGCACCGGCCCCCGTGGCCGCGCCCCGCACCGCCGACGTCACGGTCTGAGGCCCGACCCGGCGCCGACGAGACGGCGCCGGCGTCCGATCAGTGGACCTGGCCCTCGGCGAGCAGCTCGCCGACGCGGCGCAGACCGCCGAGGTCGTGCACGTCGCCCGCGAGGGCGGGCACGACGGCGGTGGCGACGCCGGGGTGGGCCGCGGCGAAGCGGGCACGCAGACCGGCCTCGCGCTCGACCAGGCGCACCTGGTCGGCGTGCAGCCGCAGCAGGCCCGCGGTGAGGTCGTCCTCGGTGCGGCCCGCGCGCAGGCGGGCCGCCGCGCTCATGGCCTCGTAGGCCGACAGGTCGCTGGCGGGGGCCGGGCTGGCGCGGTTGACGACCAGGCCCGCCAGCGGCATGCGGTCGCCGCTGAGCCGCTCGACGAAGTACGCCGCCTCGCGCAGCGCGTCGGGCTCGGGCGCCGCCACGACCAGGAAGGCCGTGCCCTCGGCCTGCAGCAGGGCGTAGGTGCGCTGGGCCCGCTGGCGGAAGCCGCCGAAGACGGTGTCGATCGCCGACACGAAGGTCTGCAGGTCGCGCAGCACCTGAGCACCGAGGATCTTGGTGAGGGCGTTGGTGACGATCCCGAGCCCCGCGGTCATCAGCCGCGCCGGCCCCTTGGCCGGGGCCAGCATGAGCCGGATGAAGCGGCCGTCGAGAAAGCTGGAGAGGCGCTCGGGCGCGTCGAGGAAGTCGAGCGCCGAGCGCGAGGGCGGGGTGTCGACCACGATGAGGTCGTAGGTGCCGTCGCGCTGGGCGTCGGCGTGGATCTGGCCCAGCTTCTCCATCGCCATGTACTCCTGCGTGCCCGCGAACGAGCTGGAGAGGGCGACGTAGAAGGGGTTCTCCAGGATCTGGCGGGCCTTCTCCGGGCTGGCCTGGCTCTCGACCACCTCGTCGAAGGTGCGCTTCATGTCCAGCATCATCGCGTCGAGGGACCCGGTGGCGCCCTCCGCGAGGCCGGTGACCGGGCGCGGGGTGTTGTCGAGCTCCTCGATGCCCATCGACTGCGCCAGGCGCCGGGCGGGGTCGATGGTCAGCACGACCACCTTCCGGCCGCGTTCGGCGGCCCGCAGCGCGAGCGCGGCGGAGGTGGTCGTCTTGCCGACGCCGCCGGAGCCGCAGCACACGATGATGCCGGTGGTGGTGTCGTCGAGCAGCGCGTCGACGTCGAGGGGCGGGGCGGCGGAGGCGCGCCCGGCCAGCGGGCCGACGCGGGGTCCTGAGCGGGTCATGCGATCCCCTGTTCCTTCAGCGCTGCGGCCAGCTCGTAGAGCCCGCCGAGGTCGACGCCGCCCGGCAGGCGCGGCAGCTCGTACGACGGCACGCCGAAGTCGGCGACGAGGGCGCGCTGGGCGTCCTCGAGGGCGCGGCGCTCCGCGTGGTCGTGGGCGACGCGGAGCAGGCCGTCGAGCAGCGGGTCGCTCACCGGCAGGCCGGCCTCGGCCAGGTCGGCGGCCAGCGCGTCGCGGTCGAGGCCGTCGGCGCGGGCCACCGCCAGGTCGTCGTCGCCGATGTCGCGGGGGCGCACCATGTTGACCACGACGCCGCCGACGGGGAGGCCGTCGCGGCGCAGCTCCTCGATGCCGTCGTGGGTCTCCTGCACCGGCATCTCCTCGAGCACAGTGACGAGGTGGACCGCGGTGCGCGGGGAGCGGAAGAGGGTCATCATCGTGTCGGACTGGTTCTTGATCGGTCCGACCTTGGCCAGGCCGGCCAGCTCGTCGCTGACGTTGAGGAACTGCGAGATGCGACCCGTCGGCGGGGCGTCGAGCACCACGGCGTCGTAGGTGATGGCGTTCCTGTTGCGGCTGTTGCGCTCGACGGCCTCGTAGACCTTGCCGGTGAGCAGCACGTCGCGCACGCCCGGGGCGATCGTGGTGGCGAACTCCACCACCCCGAAGCGGTCGAGGGCCCGGCCGGCGCGGCCGAGCTTGTAGTACATCGCGAGGTACTCCAGCAGCGCCGACTCCGGGTCGATGTGCAGCGCGTGCACGGTGCCGGCGCCGCGGTCGGTGCTCAGCCCGGTCGCGACGCGGACCTCCTCGTAGGGCAGCGGGTCGACGTCGAACATCCGGGCGATGCCCTGGCGTCCCTCGACCTCGCAGACGAGGACGTTCTTGCCGTGGGAGGCCAGCGCGAGCGCGAGGGCCGCGGCCACGGTGGACTTCCCGGTGCCGCCCTTGCCGGTCACGACGTGCAGCCTGACCTTCGGCCAGTCCGGCCGCCTCTGCGCACTCACGGGGCAACCCTAGGTGTGACGCCCTAGGGGTGGGACATGATGGGGCGATGGCTCTTCTCGGGACCCGTCGATGACCGCCGCGGACCGCACCGGCTCCGCCCCGCCCGCCGCCGACCAGGCGCCACGCTGGAAGGTGGTCGGCCCGGGGCTGGTGGTCGCCGCCACCGGCGTCGGCGCCGCCGACCTGGTGGCGACCCTGGTGGCCGGCTCGAAGTTCGGCTACACGCTGCTGTGGGTGGCCGTGCTGGGGGCAGTGATCAAGGTGGTGCTCGTCGAGGGCGCCGGGCGCTACTCGCTGGCCACGGGGCGCACCATCTTCGAGGGCTGGCGCAGCCTCGGCCGGTGGACGACCTGGTACTTCGCGCCGTACATCGTGGTCTGGGGCCTGGTCTACGGCGCGACGGCGATGTCGTCGACGGCGCTGCCGCTGGTGGCCCTCTTCCCCGACCTGTCGCTGCGCTGGACCGCGGTGGCCTCGGGGCTGGTGGGCCTGGCGCTGGTGTGGTTCGGCTCCTACCGCACCTTCGAGAAGGTGATCACGGTCTTCGTGGCGATGATGTTCGTCGCCGTGGTGGGCGCGGCGGTGCTGACGCTGCCCAACCTCGGCGAGGTCGTGCTCGGCCTGCGCCCGATCTTCCCCGACGACTCGGTCATCAACGTGCTGGGGATCGCGGGCGGCGTCGGCGGCACCATCACGCTGGCCGCCTACGGCTACTGGCTGCGCGAGAAGGGCTGGGACACCCCGCGCTTCATGAAGGTCATGCGCATCGACAACGGCGTGGCCTACGCCGTGACCGGAGTCTTCGTGGTCTCGATGCTCATCGTCGGCGCGGAGCTGCTCTACTCCGCCGGCATCGCCATCGACTCCGGCGACCAGGGTCTCGTGCAGCTCGCCGACGTGCTGCAGGACCGCTACGGCGAGGTCTTCGGCGTCGTGTTCCTCGTCGGCTTCTGGGCCTCGTCGTTCTCCTCGCTCATCGGGGTCTGGAGCGGGGTGAGCCTGATGTTCGCCGACTTCTGGGGCAACCTGCGCGACCTGCCCTCGGGCCACCCGGCGACCCGCACCGGTGGCCGGTACTTCCGCGCCTACATGCTGTGGCTGACCTTCCCGCCGATGCTGCTGCTCCTGCTCGACCGGCCGGTGGGGCTGATCCTGGCCTACGGCGTGCTCGGTGCCTTCTTCATGCCGTTCCTCGCCGTGACCCTGCTGGTGCTGCTCAACCGGCGCCGCGACGGTGCGCTGGAGCACACCGAGGTGCCGCAGCAGTGGCGCAACGGCTGGCTCTCCAACTCGCTGCTGGTGCTGTGCGCGGTGCTCTTCGCCGCACTCGCGCTCAACGAGCTGCGCGGCGTGCTCGCGCCGTACCTGCCCTTCCTGTGAGCGCCGGGCCCGGACGTGCCACGGACCCCGGGAGGGCTGCTCCCGGGGCCCGCGGAGAGTGGGGCCAACCTGCGCCGACGGCGCGCGGTCAGGCGACCAGGGCGAGCTCCTCGTCGGCGGTGCGCACGGCCTGGCGGCCGCGGCCCAGCGACTTGGAGACGACCACCAGGGCGGCGGTCACGAGGGTGCCGACCACGACGGCCACGAGGTAGCCGGGGATGCCGCTGATGAGAGGGGTGACCCAGATGCCGCCGTGGGGCGCGGCGAGCTTGCTGCCGAAGGCGGCGACGAGGCCGCCGGTGACGCCCGAGCCGACCATGATCGAGGGGATCACCCGCAGCGGGTCGGCGGCGGCGAAGGGGATCGCGCCCTCGGTGATGAAGGAGGCGCCGAGCAGCCAGGCGGCCTTGCCGTTCTCCCGCTCGGCCTCGGTGAAGAGGTGCTTGCGCACGACGGTGGCCAGGGCGAGGCCCAGCGGCGGGGTCATGCCGGCGGCCATCACGACGGCCATGACGGTCAGGGCGGCGCTGGAGTCGGCGATGGCCGAGGCGGTGAGGCCGCCGGTGGCGAAGACGTAGGCGGTCTTGTTGACGGGGCCGCCCATGTCGAAGGCCATCATCAGGCCGAGCACGACGCCGAGCACGGCGATCGAGCCGCCGCTGAGGCTGTCGAGGCCGTCGGTGAGGCCGGTCTGCACGCTGGCCAGCGGGCGACCGATGACGAGGAGCATCACGACCGTGGTGGCGAAGGTGGCCAGCAGCGGGGTGACCACGACGGGCATGAGGCTGGCGACGGCCTTGGGCACGCGCAGACGGCTGATGCCCAGGGCGAGGAAGCCGGCCACGAAGCCGCCGACCAGGCCGCCGAGGAAGCCGGCGCCGACGACGCCGGAGAGGGCTCCGGCGACGAAGCCCGGCGCGAGCCCGGGTCGGTCGGCGATCGCGTAGGCGATGAACCCCGCCAGCACCGCGACCAGGAAGCCGAACGCCGCCACGCCGCCCTGGAAGAGCAGCGCGGCCCACTCCATGCCGGAGGTGGGGTCGAAGCCCGCGATGAGGTCGGTGACGGGGATCTGGGTGACCTCGACGGCGCCCTGGTCGCCGCCGGCGATCCGGGCGAGCATGAAGCCGAGCGCGATCATGATGCCGCCGGCGGCGACGAAGGGGATCATGTAGCTGACCCCCGTCATCAGCCACTGGCGCACCCGCGAGCCGACCGACCCGCCGGCCTCGACCTTCGTCGCGGGCGCCGCGGCGGCGCCCGGCACGGTGCTGGTGGCGGTGCTCGTGGCGGTGCTCGTGCGGACCCCGGCGCGGGCGGCGGCCTCGGCCTCGCGGATGAGCCCGGCGGGGTCGCTGATGCCGCGCTTGACGCCGGAGACGACCGTGGGCAGGCCGGTGAAGCGGTGCTTGTCGCGCACCTCGACGTCGGCGGCGAGGATGACGGCGTCGGCGCGGTCGAGGTCGGCCTGGCTGACGCGCACCGCGCCGCCGGCGCCCTGGGTCTCGACCACGATCTCGTGGCCGGCCTCGCGGGCGGCGGTCTCCAGGGCCTCGGCGGCCATGTAGGTGTGCGCGATGCCCGTGGGGCACGACGTCACGGCGATGAGGAACATATGGACTTCCTTCGAGCAGTGGCCGGAGCGGCCGAGGGTGGGCCACCCCCCGTGGCCTCCGGACGAGAGTGAGGCAGGTCACGTCCGATCGTCAAGACGTTCGCAGGTAAAACCACAGGCTCGGGTGTCGGAACGGGCGCGATCGGGCTCGGGCCGGTCATGTGCTCCGTCCGGGCCCAGCGACGTGAGTAGGGTGCGGAGCATGACCAAGTGGGAGTACCAGGTGGCGCCGATTCCGCTCCACAACGAAGCGCTCATGCTCAACAACTTCGGCCAGGACGGCTGGGAGCTGGTGACCATCCAGACCAACGCCCAGGGCGGGCTGATCGCCTTCCTCAAGCGACCCGCCCAGTGACCTCCCAGGGGACCTCCCCCGAGGAGCGGCTGGCCGCGATGGGGCTGGCGGTGCCCGAGGTCGCCGCCCCCGTGGCCGTCTACGTGCCCGTCGTGCGCACCGGCGACCTGGTGCTGACCTCCGGCCAGCTGCCGATGCGCAGCGGCGAGCTCATGGCCACCGGCAAGGTCGGCGGCGAGGTCACCGTGGAGGAGGCCTACGCCTGCGCGCAGCAGTGCGCGCTCAACGCCATCGCCGCGGTGCGCTCCGAGGTCGGCGACCTCTCGCGCGTCGTGCGCGTCGTCAAGGTCGTCGCCTTCGTGGCCTCCACCCCCGACTTCACCGGCCAGCCCCAGGTCGCCAACGGTGCCTCGGAGCTGCTCGGCGAGGTGTTCGGCGACGCCGGCGTGCACGCCCGCTCCGCCGTCGGGGTGCCGGTGCTGCCGCTCGACGCCCCCGTCGAGGTCGAGATCATGGTGGAAGTGGCCCCCTGATGCGGATCCCGCTCCCGCCCGTGCCGCTGCCCGCCGAGGTCGCGACCGTGGCGCTGGAGTACGCCGCGGGCCGCCGCGAGCCGGTCGAGCCGCGCGACGCGGCCACCGTCGTGCTGCTGCGGGGCGGGGAGCGGGGCCCGGAGGTCTACCTGCTGCGGCGCCAGGCCACGATGGCCTTCGCCAGCGGCATGGCCGTCTTCCCGGGCGGCGGGGTCGACCCCCGCGACTTCGACGCCGAGGTCGCCTGGGCCGGACCGACACCCACGCAGTGGGCCGAGCGGCTGGGCTGCGACGAGGACAAGGCGCGCGCCCTGGTCTGCGCCGCGGTGCGCGAGACCTTCGAGGAGTCGGGCGTGCTGCTCGCCGGGCCCTCCGTGGACGACGTCGTCGCCGACACCACCTCGGCGGACTGGGAGGCCGACCGCGTGGCCCTCGAGGCGCGCGAGCTCGCGCTCACCGACCTGCTGACGCGCCGCGGGCTCGTGCTGCGCACCGACCTGCTCGGCGTCTGGGACGCGTGGCTGACCCCGGTCTTCGAGCCGCGCCGCTACCGCACCTGGTTCTTCGTCGCGCTCCTGCCCGAGGGCCAGCGCACCCGCGACGTGTCGAGCGAGTCCTCGTCGGTGACCTGGCTGCCGGCCGGCGTCGCCGCCGACCGGGCCGACGCCGGCGAGCTGGCGATGATGCCGCCGACGTACCTCACCTGCCTCGAGGTCGGCGACCACGCCGACCCGCACGAGGTGCTCCACGTGGCCGGGTCGCGCTCGGTCGCGATGTTCACCCCCACCGTCGAGCCGCTGGGCGAGGGCTGGACGCTGTCGATGCCCGAGCGGATGCGGCCGCTGGTCGCCGCCCGACGGGCCCAGCGGGGGGAGTGAGCGGTGGTCGTGCCGCTCGGTGAGTGGGCCGGGGGATCCTTCGGCGAGCGCGCCCGCTGCGTGCTCGCGCCCAACGCCGACCTGATGACCCTCGACGGCACCAACACCTGGGTGCTGCGCGAGCCGGGCGCCTCCCGCGCGGTCGTCGTCGACCCCGGCCCGTCGATCACCTCCCACCTCGACGCCGTCGCCGAGGCGGCGGGGGAGGTCGGCCTGGTGCTGCTGACCCACCACCACCACGACCACGCCGAGGCGGCCCGCGAGTTCGCCGAGCGGATGGGCTGCGGGGTCCGTGCCCTCGACCCCGCGCTCTGCCTGGGCGCCGAGGGCCTCGTCGACGGCGACGTCGTGGAGGTCGACGGCCTGGAGGTGCGGGTGGCGGCGACGCCCGGCCACACCGCCGACTCGCTGTCCTTCTGGCTGCCCGCCGAGGCCGCCGTGCTCACCGGCGACACCGTGCTGGGGCGCGGCACGACCGTGGTCGCCCACCCCGACGGCCGCCTCGGTGCCTACCTCGACTCCCTCGACCGGCTGCACGCCCTGGCCTCCGAGCGCGACCTCGCCGCCATCTGGCCCGGCCACGGGCCGGTCATCGAGCAGGCGCTGCCCGTGCTCGACCACTACCGCACCCACCGCCGCTCGCGCCTCGAGCAGGTCGAGGACGCGCTGCGCGCCCTCACCCCCGCCGAGCGCGCCGCCGACGACCTCGCCCGCCGGGTCGTCGAGGTCGTCTACGCCGACGTCGACCCCGTGCTCTGGGGGGCCGCCGAGCTGTCCGTGCGCGCCCAGCTGGCCTACCTGGAGCACGGGCGCCAGGGGCGCCAGGGTTAGCCGCCCCGGACGCTGACTCGTGGCGCCGGTCTGCTTCCCGCAGCCTGACCGGCGGATCGGCGGATCGGCGGATCGGCGCAATTGCGTGATCCGGGGACGCCGGTCGCGCAATTGCGGCGGTCGTGCCGGAAGCGCCGCCGGGCTTTGCGTGGTCTGGGCACCCTGGGCGTGTCCCGGGGGGTCGGAACAGCGCAAAGACCGGCAGCGGCGCATCCCCCGTGCCCCATGGCGGTGTCGGGCTGTGGACGACGTACGAGCGGTCGTGCCCGAGTGGGCATGAAGAGCGCATGGACCGATCGACCTCACCCTCCGCGCCCGGCCCTGACCCCGACGCCTCCTCCGGACGCGAGGCGGGTGGTCCGGCCGGCCTGGACCTCGGGCGACCCTTCACGACGGCGGCCTTCCTGGCCGCCGGCCACTCAGTCGTCGAGCTGCGCCGCCGGTGCTACCGGCAGGTGCTGCGGTCGGTGTGGGTGCACACCGAGGCCGTGGACGACGACACCCCCATCCGGGCCGCGCTGGCGTTGCACCCGGCGTCGGCGTACGCCAGCCACTTCAGTGCCGCCAGGCTCTGGGGCCTCCCGGTGCCCGAGCACCCCTTCGAGCACGTCACCGTGGTCAAGGCCTGCCACCGACGGCCGCGCCCGGGCCTGAAGACCCACGTCACCGGTCGTGGTCGGGCGGTGATGACGGCGCGAGGCGTGCGCGCCACCCCGCCGGTGGTCACGTTCATCCAGCTCGCGGGGTCCTTGGCCCTGGTCGACCTCGTCGTGCTCGGTGATGCGTTGGTCGCGCAGCGCGGTGTCACGGCGGCCCAGCTCCGGGCGGCCTGCGACCGCAGCACGGAGTACTACGCCGCGGCGGCGCGCGAGGCGGCGGCCTACGTCCGCGACGGCGTCGACTCCCCGCAGGAGACACGTACCCGTCTGCTGATCGTGCTCGCGGGGCTTCCCGAGCCCGCGGTCAACGTGGTGCTCCGCCACGACGACGGCTCGTGGTGGCGGCGCTTCGACCTCTGCTACGAGCTGGTGCGGCTCGTCATCGAGTACGACGGGCGACAGCACGCCGACGACGCGCGGCAGTGGCAGTCCGACCTGGTGCGCCGCGAGGAGCTCGACGATGCGGGGTACCGGATCCTCGTCGTCACCGCGTCCGGACTGTTCGTCGAGCCGGGCCGCACGCTGGAGCGGATCCGTCGCCAGCTGGTCGAGCGCGGCTGGCCCGACGTGCCGCCTCTGGACGAGACCTGGAAGCGGCACTTCCCCACCTGAGGTGCGCAAGCGGCGCAATTGCGCCCATGACGCGGCCCGCCGCTCGGAGCTTTGCGCGGTCCGCGCAGCCCGGGGCTCGCCCTGGTCGAGCAACTGGCGCAATTGCGCTGGGCAGCCATGCGCACCGTCGCGCAATTGCGTGATCGGTGCAGCGGCGGGCGGTCAAGCGAGGGTCCCGTGCGGGGGCCCGAGGGGTGGAGCGGGGGTCAGCGGGCGCGGCGGGAGAGGCGCTCGACGTCCATGATGACGACGGAGCGGGGCTCCAGGCGCAGCCAGCCGCGGGAGGCGAAGTCGGCGAGCGCCTTGTTGACCGTCTCGCGGGAGGCGCCGACCAGCTGGGCGAGCTCCTCCTGGGTGAGGTCGTGGTGCACGTGGACGCCGTCGTCGGCGGTGCGGCCGAAGCGGTCGGCGAGGTCGAGCAGCGCCTTGGCGACGCGGCCGGGCACGTCGGAGAAGACGAGGTCGGCGACGACGTCGTTGGCCTTGCGCAGCCGCCCGGCCAGCTGGGTGAGCAGGCCGCGGGCGACGACGGGGCGGCCCTCGAGCCAGCGCAGCAGGTCCTCGTGGGAGAGCGAGGCGTAGGTGACGTCGGTGACGGCGGTGACGGTGGCCGAGCGCGGGCCGGGGTCGAAGAGCGACAGCTCGCCGAACATCTGGCCGGGGCCGAGCACGGCGAGGAGGTTCTCCCGGCCGTCGGAGGAGGTGCGGCCGAGCTTCACCTTGCCGTCGAGCACGATGTAGAGCTTGTCGCCGGAGTCGCCCTCGTGGAAGAGCACCTCGGAGCGCCGCATCCGGCCCTCGGTCATCGAGGCGCGCAGCGCGGAGGCCGCCTCGTCGTCGAGGGCGCTGAAGAGCGGGGCCTGACGAAGTACGTCGTTGTCCACGAAACCTCCAGAATCTGTGCCCGCCGTGCGCAGAGCCACCGCGACGATCCTATCCGTGTGGAACCTCACAGGGGCAATCCGGCCTCGGCGCGGCGAGCCCCCGGGACCGTTGCGGGGTGGGTCCGGGGTCGGTGCGGGGTCGGTGCGGGGTCGGCCCGGTGTCGGCACGGTCTCGTACGCTGACCCGGTGCCCGCCGTCGAGACCCCCACCGGCCTGGTGCGTCGAGCCCGCAAGATCGACCGCACCCTGGCCGAGACCTACCCCGAGGCGGGCTGCGAGCTCGACTTCGACGACGCCTTCCAGCTGCTCGTGGTCACCGTGCTCTCGGCGCAGACCACCGACCGTCGGGTCAACGCCGTGCGCCCGACCCTCTTCGCGGCCTACCCCGACGCCCGCGCCATGGCCGCGGCCGACCGCGCGGTCCTCGAGGGCATCGTCGGGCCGCTGGGCTTCTTCCGGGCCAAGACCGAGTCGCTGCTCAAGCTCAGCGCGGCGCTGGTCGAGGACCACGGCGGAGAGGTCCCGGGCCGTCTCGACGACCTGGTGAAGCTGCCCGGCGTCGGTCGCAAGACCGCCAACGTCGTCCTCGGCAACGCCTTCGACGTGCCGGGCATCACCGTCGACACCCACTTCGGGCGGCTCGCCCGCCGGCTGGGCTGGACCAGCGAGACCGACCCGGTCAAGGTCGAGCACGCGATCGGGGCGCTCTTCCCGAAGCGCGACTGGACGATGCTCAGCCACCGGCTGATCTGGCACGGCCGGCGCTGCTGCCACGCCAAGAAGCCCGCCTGCGGCGCCTGCCCGGTCGCGCGCTGGTGCCCGGCCTTCGGGGAGGGGCCCACCGACCCCGAGGCGGCCCGCGCGCTGCTGAAGACCCAGGGACCCGCGTGATCCCCGACTGGCTCGAGCCGGTCAGGCGCGGCGCCTCGGAGATCACCGCCGAGCAGCTCACCCGCTTCACACCGCCCGCCGACGGCAGCGCCCGTCAGGGGGCCGTGCTCATGCTCTTCGCCGAGGGCGAGCGCGGCGGCGAGCTCCTGCTGACCGAGCGCGCCCACGACATGCGCTCCCACCCCGGCCAGGTCTCCTTCCCCGGCGGCTCGGTCGACCCCGGCGAGAGCGTCGAGGAGGCCGCGTTGCGCGAGGCCGACGAGGAGGTCGGCCTCGACCCGGCCTCGGTCGAGCTCTTCGGGCGGCTGCCGGAGCTGTGGCTGCCGCCGAGCAACTTCGCGGTCACGCCGGTGCTCGGGTGGTGCGCCGACGTCGCCGTGCGCATCGCCAGCCGCGCCGAGGTCCACGCGATCCACCGCGTCGCCATCGAGGACCTGCTCGACCCCACCCACCGCGTGCAGGTGCGCCACCCCGCGGGCTTCACCGGGCCCGGCTTCCTCATCGGCCCCGAGCACGACGTCGTGCTGTGGGGCTTCACGGGCGGTATCGTCTCGAGGCTCTTCGACCACCTCGGCTGGACCCGTCCGTGGGACACCTCGCGCCTGCAGGACCTGCCCGAGCACATGGTGGCGGGGGCGCCGCGGCCCCGGCAGGGGCGGATGCTGGACATCGAGGACCGCGCCGAGGCGCACGAGGACATCTAGGACCCCATGAACCTGCTCGACTGGCTGCTCGTGGTGCTGGTGCTCGCCTACGCCCTCTCCGGCTACTGGCAGGGCTTCATCACCGGCGCCTTCGCCACCGGCGGGCTGCTGCTCGGCGGCCTGCTCGGCGTGTGGCTGGCCCCCGTCGCCCTGGGCGACGCCGCCCCGTCGCTGCTGGTCTCCCTCGGCGCGCTCTTCATCGTCATCCTGGCGGCCTCGCTCGGCCAGGCCGCGCTGCAGTACGCCGGGGCCCGGCTGCGCTCGCGCATCACCTGGCAGCCGGCCCGCGCGGTCGACGCCGTGGGCGGGGCGGCCCTCAGCGGCGCCGCGGTGCTGCTGGTCGCCTGGGCGCTGGGCGTGGCCGTCTCGGGCTCGCGCATCGACGGCGTGACGCCGCTGGTGCGCAGCTCGGAGGTGCTCGCCAAGGTCGACGGCGTGCTGCCGCGTGCGGCCGGCGGCGTGCTCCAGGCCTTCAACGACGTGGTCGGCACGAGCTTCTTCCCGCGCTACCTCGAGCCCTTCGCACCCGAGCGGATCGTCGAGGTCGCCCCGGGCGACCAGCGGATGCTCTCGCGCCCCGGCGTCCAGGCCGCGGCCGCGAGCGTGCTCAAGGTGCGCGCCACCAACGCCTGCGGCCGAGGGGTGGAGGGCAGCGGCTTCGTCTACGCCACCGACCTCGGCGACGGCCGCGACCGGCTGCTCACCAACGCCCACGTCGTGGCCGGCGTCGACGAGCCCCAGGTGATGCTGGGCGACGTGTCGGTGCCGGGCGAGGTCGTGGTCTACAACCCCGACGTCGACGTCGCGGTCATCGCCTTCGACGGCGACCGCGCCGCGCTCGCGCTCGACGACTCCGCGGCCGAGGGCGACCCGGTGGCGATCCTGGGCTACCCCCAGGACGGCCCCTACGACCAGCAGGCCGGTCGGATCCGCTCCGAGCAGCGGCTGCGCTCACCCGACATCTACGGGGAGGGCACCGTCATCCGCGAGGTCTACTCGCTGCGCGGGCTGGTGCGCCCCGGCAACTCCGGCGGCCCGATCGTCGCGCGCGACGGCGACGTCGTGGGCCTCGTCTTCGCCGCCTCGGTGACCGACGACGACACCGGCTACGCCCTCACGGCGGGCCAGGTCGCCGACACCGCGGCGCGGGGCCGGGGCACGGCCTCGGCCGTCGACACCGGCGACTGCGCGGGCTGAGACCCGCGCCGGGGCCAGGACCCGGGACCGGCCCCGGGCGAGCCTCGGGCCTGGCTCAGGCCCGACTCAGGCCTGGCTCAGGCCCGACTCAGGCCTGGCTCAGGCCCGACTCAGGCCTGGCCCTTGAGGGCGCGGGGGATCTCCTTGCCCTGGGCGATGGCCTTCTCGGGGGCGCGCACCTGCTTGACCTTCTTGACGCCGACGAAGGCGAGCAGGCCGGCGAGCAGCAGGTAGGCGCCGAAGACGATGAGGAAGGCCCAGTGCAGGGCCAGGCCGTCGCCGTTCCAGTTGATGAGGTAGGCGAAGGCCACCGAGAGCATGATGACGGCCAGCACGGCGAGACCGCCGGCGGCCACGAAGAGCCCGATGCCGACGCCGCCGGCCTTGACGCTGACCTTCAGCTCCGACTTCGCCAGCTCGATCTCCTTGGAGACCAGGGTGGAGATGTCGCGGCTGGCGTCGGCCACCAGCTTGCCGATGGTGGGGTCGGTGTCCTTGACCGGTTCGATGGCCATGTGTGGGTGCTCCCGCTGCTCCAGCGCCGTGCGTGCCGACGTCGACGTGTGTGACTGCTCCGCCCGACCCTACAGAACGCGGGCCCCCGGCCTCACCACCGTGGGGGTGAGGCCGAGGGGGAGGGCTCAGCGCGTGCCGGGCTCGCCGCGCTGGAAGACGTCGGGGATGCCGTCGAGGTCGCGGTCCTCGGCCTCCTCCTCGCACAGGCGCCGGTAGACGCGGTTGCGCCCGCGCAGGACGACGGTGGCCAGCAGCGCGGCGATCACCGAGCCGACCAGCACGCCGACCTTGACGTGGTCGTCGCGCTCGGATCCCTGGCCGAAGGCGAGCTCGCCGATGAGCAGCGAGACCGTGAAGCCGATCCCCGCGAGCATCGACATGCCGAGCACGTCGACCCAGGTGAGGTCGTCGTCGAGGTCGGCGCGGGTGAAGGTCGACAGCAGCCAGGTCGAGCCGACGATGCCGACGGTCTTGCCCACCACCAGGCCGGTGACGATGCCGAGGGCGACCGGGTCGCCGAGGGAGTCCACCAGCCCGCTGAGCCCCCCGACGGTCACGCCCGCGGCGAAGAAGGCGAAGACCGGCACGGCGACACCGGCGCTGATGGGGCGCACGAGGTGCTCGAGGTGCTCGGCCAGGCCCGGGCCCTCCTGGCCGTCGCGGCGCAGCACCGGCACGGTGAAGCCGAGCAGCACGCCGGCGACCGTGGCGTGCACGCCCGACTCGTGCACCAGGGCCCAGGCGACGACGGCGAGGGGGATGAGCAGCCAGCCCTTCCACACCCGCTTCTGCACCAGCAGGGCGAAGGCCGCGATCGGCACGAGGGCGAGCGCGAGGAAGGTCAGGTCGAGCTCGCTGGTGTAGAAGATCGCGATGATGGTGATGGCCAGCAGGTCGTCGACCACGGCGAGGGTCAGCAGGAAGGTGCGCAGGCCCGAGGGCAGGTGGGTGCTGATCACGGCCAGGATGGCCACGGCGAAGGCGATGTCGGTGGCGGTGGGGATGGCCCAGCCGCGCAGGTCGCCGTCACCGCCGAGGTTCCACAGCACGAAGACCAGGGCCGGCACGGCCATGCCGCCGACGGCCGCCGCGACCGGGAGGGCCGCGCGGCGCGGGTCGCGCAGGTCGCCGGCGACGAACTCGCGCTTGAGCTCGAGGCCGGCGACGAAGAAGAAGATCGCCAGCAGCCCGTCGGCCGCCCAGGTGCCGAGGGAGAGGTCGAGGTGCAGCGCCGAGGGGCCGACGGTGTAGTCGCGGATCGACTCGTAGACCGAGGCCCACGGGCTGTTGGCCCACACGATGGCGACCACGGCGCCCGCGATGAGCAGCATGCCGCCGGTGGTCTCGGCGCGCAGGATCTCCGCGACGCGGGAGTGCTCGAGGAAGGAGCCGCGGGCGAAGAGGCGCTGGCGACCCGGAGCCGGGTCGGGTGTCGGACCGGGCGGGGGAGTGGGCTGCTGGGCGTCGGGCACGGGGCTCCTCAGGGGTCGGCGGGGCGAGCGCCGACCAGACTTCCCGGCTCACCTGGGCCCCAGGCTACCGGCGGCACGGCCCCGCCCGGACCACCCGTCCGGGGCCGGACACGCACCGGCCGCCGTCGCCCGGGGGCGGCGGCGGCCGGTGCGTCGTACGACGGGGTCGCTCGGGTGGGGCCGTGTCGGGCCTGGTCGGGCGGGGTCAGTCGTCGGCCTTGCCCGACTGCAGGCCCGAGGAGATGAGGTCCATCACCGAGCTGTCGGCCAGGGTGGTGACGTCGCCGACCTGGCGGTTCTCGGCGACGTCCTTGAGCAGGCGCCGCATGATCTTGCCCGAGCGGGTCTTGGGCAGCTCGGGCACCACCATGATCTGGCGCGGCTTGGCGATCGCGCCGATCTCCTTGGCGACGTGCTTGCGCAGCTCCTCGACGATGTCCTCGCCGCCGTCGCCGGCGGAGTCGCGCAGGATGACGAAGGCGCACACCGCCTGCCCGGTCGTCTCGTCGGCGGCACCGACCACGGCGGCCTCGGCGACCTTGGGGTGCGAGACCAGCGCCGACTCGATCTCGGTGGTGGAGAGGCGGTGGCCGGAGACGTTCATGACGTCGTCGACGCGGCCCAGCAGCCAGATGGCGCCGTCCTCGTCCTTCTTGGCGCCGTCGCCCGCGAAGTAGTAGCCCTGCTTGCGGAAGCGGCTCCAGTAGGTCTCGACGTAGCGGTCGTCGTCGCCCCACAGGGTGCGCAGCATCGAGGGCCAGGGGCCCTTGACCACGAGGTAGCCGCCGGAGCCGTTGGGCACCGACTCGCCGGCCTCGTCGACGACGTCGGCCTCGATGCCGGGCAGCGGTGTCATCGCGGAGCCGGGCTTGCCGGCGGTCACGCCGGGCAGCGGCGAGATCATGATCGCGCCGGTCTCGGTCTGCCACCAGGTGTCGACGATGGGGCAGCGCTCGCCGCCGATGACCTCGCGGTACCACATGTAGGCCTCGGGGTTGATCGACTCACCGACCGAGCCGAGCAGGCGCAGCGAGGAGAGGTCGAAGCCGTCGGGGATCTCGCGGCCCTGCTTCATGAAGGTCCGGATCGCGGTGGGGGCGGTGTAGAAGATCGTCACCTTGTAGTCCTGCACGATCTGCCACCAGCGGCCCTTGAAGGGCGCGTCGGGGGTGCCCTCGTACATCACCTGGCTCGCGCCGTTGGCGAGCGGTCCGTAGACGATGTAGGAGTGCCCGGTGACCCAGCCGATGTCGGCGGTGCACCAGTAGACGTCGGTGTCGCGCTTGAGGTCGAAGACCGCGTCGTGGGTGAAGGAGGTGCCCACGAGGTAGCCGCCGGTGGTGTGCAGGATGCCCTTGGGCTTGCCGGTCGTGCCGGAGGTGTACATGACGTAGAGCGGGTGCTCGGCGTCGAAGAACTCGCAGGCGTGCTCGGTGGAGGCGCCGGCGACGGCGTCGTGCCACCACACGTCGACGGCGTCGTCCCACGCCACGTCCTGGCCGGTGCGGCGCACGACGAGCACGTGCTCGACCTCGAAGTCCTGCTCGGCGGCCTTGGCGCGGGCCTCGTCGACGGCCGGCTTGAGGGCCGAGGGCGCGCCGCGGCGGAAGCCGCCGTCGGAGGTGACGACGACCTTGGCGCCGCAGTCGACCAGGCGCGAGGCCAGGGCGTCGGAGGAGAAGCCGCCGAAGACCACGGTGTGGGGAGCGCCGAGGCGGGCGCAGGCCAGCATGGCCACGACGGCCTCGGGGATCATCGGCATGTAGATGGCGACGCGGTCGCCGCTGCCGACGCCGAGTGCGGTCAGGGCGTTGGCGGCCTGGTTGACCTCGTCCTGGAGCTGGGCGTAGGTGAGGTCGCGGGTGTCGTCCTCGGGCTCGCCGACCCAGTGCAGCGCGACGGTGTCGCCGCGGCCGGCCTCGACGTGGCGGTCGACGCAGTTGTAGGCGGCGTTGAGGCGACCGCCGACGAACCACTTCGCGAAGGGCGGGTTGCTCCAGTCGAGCACCTGGTCCCACTCGCGCTCCCAGGAGAGGCGGCCGGCCTGCTCGGCCCAGAACGCCTCGGGGTCGGCCGCGGCGCGCCCGTAGGCCTCGGCCCCCACGTTCGCCGCGGCGGCCAGCTCGGCCGGGGGCTCGAAGGAGCGGTCCTCACGGGACAGGTTGGACAGGGTCTCTTCGCTCACGGTTTCCTCCGGGTCGACGGGGTGGCGCTGGCCACACTAGGACGCGGGTCCCAGGGTGGCGAGGGCCGGTTGCCCCGCGGTTGCCCGCGGGTCGTGCCGCCCCGCCGGGCGCCTCGCGGCGCCCGGCGGAGCGGTGGTGCGGTCAGTGCGAGATCGCCTTCTCCGAGCCGGCGCCGGTGAGGGCGCGCACCTCGAGCTCGGTGTAGCGCTCCTCCGCGGTGGGCTCCTTGGAGGTGATGGTGCCGATGTAGCCGAGCAGGAAGCCGAGCGGGATGGAGACGATGCCCGGGTTCTCCAGGGGGAACCACGAGATGTCGATGCTGGTCGGCAGCAGCGACAGGTTCTTGCCCGTCGGGTCGAGCCCCTTGCCGGAGACGACCGGGGAGAAGACCACCAGGCCGACGGCCGAGATCAGGCCGCCGTAGATGCTCCAGAGCGCGCCACGGGTGTTGAAGCGCTTCCAGAACATGTTGTAGATGATCGTCGGCAGGTTGGCCGACGCCGCCACGGCGAAGGCCAGGGCCACCAGGAACGCGATGTTGAGGCTCTGGGCGGGGATGGCCAGCAGGATCGACACCAGGCCGATGCCGGCGGCGGCCCAGCGGGTCACCTTGATCTCCTGGTCCTCGCTGGCGGTGCCCTTCTTGATCACGCTGTTGTAGATGTCGTGGGCCACCGACGCCGACGAGGTCAGCGTCAGGCCGGCCACGACGGCCAGGATGGTGGCGAAGGCGACGGCCGCGATGATGGCCAGCAGCACCGCACCGCCCGTGGAGCCGGCTCCGCCGCCGACGGCCTCGGCCAGCAGCGGGGCGGCCAGGTTGCCCGAGGCGTCCAGCTCACCGGACTCGCGCAGGCCGGGGATGTCCAGCAGGGCGGCGGCACCGAAGCCGAGCACGAGGGTGAAGAGGTAGAACACCCCGATGAGGCCGATGGCCCACAGCACCGACTTCCGCGCGTCGCGCGAGGTCGGCACGGTGTAGAAGCGGATGAGGATGTGGGGCAGGCCGGCCGTGCCGAGCACGAGCGCGATGCCGAGGCTGATGAAGTCGATCTTGCTGGTCGCGGTGGCGCCGTACTTCAGGCCGGGCTCGAGGAAGGCCGAGCCGGCACCGGAGTTGCTGGCGGCCGTGCCGAGCAGCTCGGAGAGGTTGAAGTCGAACTTCGCGAGCACGAGCACCACGATCAGCGCCGAGCCGGTCATGAGCAGCACGGCCTTGACGATCTGCACCCAGGTCGTGCCCTTCATGCCGCCGACGGTGACGTAGAAGATCATGAGCGCGCCGACGCCGAGGATGACGATGTTCTTGACCGCCTGGTCGTCGACGCCCAGCAGCAGCGCCACCAGGGCGCCTGCGCCGACCATCTGGGCCAGCAGGTAGAAGATCGACACCACCACGGTGGAGGTCGCCGCGGCCATGCGCACCGGGCGCTGGCGCATGCGGAAGGCCAGCTGGTCGGCCATCGTGTAGCGCCCCGAGTTGCGCAGCATCTCGGCCACGAGCAGCAGCGCGACCAGCCAGGCCACGAGGAAGCCGATGGAGTACAGGAAGCCGTCGTAGCCCGAGAGCGCGATGGCCCCGGAGATGCCGAGGAAGGACGCCGCCGACATGTAGTCGCCGCCGATGGCCAGGCCGTTCTGCACTGGGGAGAACGAGCGGCCGCCGGCGTAGAAGTCGGCCGTGCCGGAGGTCTGCCGGCTGGCCCAGAAGGTGATCCCGATCGTCAGCGCGACGACGCTGAGGAACAGGATCGTGGTGAGCACCTGGTGGTCCATGTCAGTGCCTCTTCCCGTCGGTGCCGGCCACGGTCGCGTCGTACTCGTCGTTGAGGGAGCGCGCCAGCGGGTCGAGGCGGCTCTCGGAGAAGCGGGCGTAGGCGAAGGCCAGCCCGAAGGTGGTGGCGAACTGCAGCAGGCCGAAGACCAGCGCGACGTTGATGTTGCCGACCAGCTTGGTGTTCATGAAGCCGCCGGCGTAGTTCGACATCAGGATGTAGAGCAGGTACCACGCCAGGAAGGCCACCGTGGCGGGGATGACGAAGCCCCGGTAGGCCTTGCGCAGCGCGGCGAAGTCGGGTGAGTCGTGCAGCCGGTCGTAGACCGGGTCGTGCCGGGAGGCCTGGGTGGCGGCCTGCGGCTGCTCCCCGGCTCCGGGCTGGCTCTCGTGGGTGCCCACGGCGGTGTCCCCTCTCGTGCGGATGCGGCCGCGCCGGCCGCAGGTGTGATCGCGGTCACCGTAGGAGTGACGGCGCTCACCCCGGCAGGGCCGACGCCCGGGTCGTCGGCGAGCGGCGCCTCGGAGTCGGTGAGCGGTCGGTCGGGCGCGGTGAGCGGCCGGGTGGGGGTGGTGGTGCGGCGTGGCGAGGGCGGGCGGTGGGGCGGGCGGTGAGGTCGTGAGGGGTGTGAGGACGTGAGGAGAAGTTGACCTCGACGGTCACCCGGGGTCGACAGGGGCGAAACCTCGCGCGCCGAGGGTGGAGCCACCGACGAGCCCCTCAGGAGCAGCGCCATGACCATGACCAGCCACTCGCGCAGCAACCCGCGCAGCGACGCCGCCGCCGGGTCGGTGCCCGCGCGCCGCACCGGACGCTGGATCGAGGACTGGCGCCCCGAGGAGGAGGCGTTCTGGGAGGAGACCGGTCGTCCCGTGGCCCGGCGCAACCTGCTGTGGTCGATCTTCGCCGAGCACCTCGGCTTCTCGGTGTGGCTGATCTGGAGCGTCAGCTCGGCCTTCCTGGTGGCCCAGGGCTTCTCCTTCACCCCGCAGCAGCTCTTCGTGCTGGTGGCGCTGCCCAACCTCGTCGGCTCGCTGCTGCGCCTGCCCTACACCTTCGCGGTGCCGAGGTTCGGCGGGCGTAACTGGACGATGGTGAGCGCGGCGCTGCTGCTGGTGCCGACGCTGCTCTTCGCCTGGGCGGTGCAGGACCCGGGCACGCCCTACTGGGCCTTCTGCCTCATCGCCGCGACCGCCGGTCTCGGGGGCGGCAACTTCGCCAGCTCGATGGCCAACATCAACTTCTTCTACCCCGCGGCCAAGAAGGGCGCGGCGCTCGGCCTCAACGCCGCCGGCGGCAACCTCGGCGTCTCGCTGATCCAGCTCTTCCTGCCCGTGATCGTCGGCGGCGCCGGCATCTTCGGCCTGGTCAAGGCCAGCGAAGGCGGCATCCACCTCGAGCGCGCCGCCTGGGTCTACGCCGGGCTCGCCGTGGTGGCGACGTTCGCGGCCTGGCGCTGGATGGACAACCTGGCCACCGCGACCTCCCGCCCGCGCGAGCAAATGCAGGTCGTGCGCAAGCCGCACACGTGGATCATGGCCTTCCTCTACATCGGCACCTTCGGCTCCTTCATCGGCTACTCCGCGGCCATGCCGCTGCTCATCAAGCTCACCTTCTGGGTGCCGGAGCCGACCCCGCTCGGCACGGGCATCTACTTCGCCTACTTCGCCTTCCTCGGCGCCCTGGTGGGCTCCGCGACCCGCCCGCTCGGCGGGTGGCTGGCCGACCGCTTCGGCGGCGCCCGGGTCACCCTGGCCGCCTTCGGCGCCATGATCGTCTCCACCCTGGCGGTGCTGTGGACCCTCACGCGGCTGACCCCCAACCCAACCGCCGACCCGGCGATCGCCACCGACAACCAGTCGTGGTTCCCCTTCTTCCTCGGCTTCTTCCTCTGCGTCTTCGCCGCCACCGGCATCGGCAACGGCTCGACCTACAAGATGATCCCCGCCATCTGGCGCACCGAGGCCGAGCGCACCAGCGAGGCCGGCACCCCCGCCCGCAGCGCCGCGCTGCTGCTGGCCACCAAGCAGGCCTCGGCCGCCATCGGCGTCATCGGCGCGGTGGGCGCGATCGGCGGCTTCCTCATCCCGATCGCCTTCAGCTCGCCGTGGGTCGGGGACCCGCTCTCGGCCACGAAGGGCGCCTTCGTCGCCTTCACCGCCTTCTACGCCGTGTGCGCCCTGGTCACCTGGGCGGTCTACCTGCGCCGGCCCTCCGCGGCCGCCGCCGCCAGGCCCGGCACCATGGCGGGCGCGGGCATCTGACGTGAGCACCCCTCCCGCCGGCCCGGCCACGGGCACCCGCACCCACTGCCCCTACTGCTCCCTGCAGTGCGGCATGACCCTGGAGCGCTCCGGTCGCACCCTGCAGGTGCAGCCGTGGACCGACTTCCCGGTCAACGAGGGCGCGCTGTGCCGCAAGGGCTGGACCGCGACCGGGCTGCGCGGCCACCGCGAGCGGCTGACCAGCCCGCTCGTGCGCGACGGTGCCACCGGCGAGCTGCGCACCGCGTCGTGGGACGAGGCGCTCGACCTGGTCGCGACCCGGATGCGGGCGCTCCAGGCCGAGAGCGGGCCCGACGCGGTCGCGGTCTTCGGCGGCGGGGGGCTCACCAACGAGAAGGCCTACCAGCTGGGCAAGCTGGCCCGGGTGGCGCTCGGCACCAGCCAGATCGACTACAACGGCCGCTGGTGCATGAGCTCCGCGGCCTCCGCGGCCAACCAGGCCCTCGGGCTCGACCGCGGGCTGCCCTTCCCGCTGGCCGACCTCGAGCGCACCGACCTGGTCGTGCTCGTGGGCTCCAACCTCGCCGAGACCATGCCCCCGGCCGCCCGCCACCTCGACCGGCTGCGCGAGCGCGGCGGCCGCGTCGTCGTGCTCGACCCGCGCCGCACCGCCACCGCGCAGCGCGCCGACCTCGTGCTCCAGCCGCTGCCGGGCACCGACCTGGCCGTCGCGCTGGGCCTGCTCCACCTGCTCGACGGCGCCGGCGCGGTCGACGAGGAGTACGTCGCGACCCGCACCACCGGCTTCGAGGACGTCCGCCGCTCGGTCGCCGGCTGGTGGCCCGAGCGCGTCGAGCGGGTCTCCGGCGTCGCCGCCGAGGACCTGCGCGCGCTGGCCGGGCTGCTCGCCGACGCCGAGCGGGCCGTCGTGCTCACCGCCCGGGGCGCCGAGCAGCACGCCCAGGGCACCGACACCGTGCTGGCCTGGATCAACGTCGCCCTCGCCCTCGGGCTGCCCGGGCGCGACGCCTCGGGCTGGGGCTGCCTCACCGGCCAGGGCAACGGCCAGGGCGGGCGCGAGCACGGCCAGAAGGCCGACCAGCTGCCCGGCTACCGGATGATCGACGACCCCGCGGCCCGCGCCCACGTCGCCGGCGTCTGGGGCGTGCCGCCCGAGACCCTGCCCGGGCCGGGGCGCTCGGCGTACGAGCTGCTGGAGGCGCTGGGCACCGAGGGCGGCCCGCGGGCGCTGCTGGTCACCGGCAGCAATCCGGTCGTCTCGGCGCCGAACGCCGACCACGTGACCGAGCGCCTCGACGCCCTCGACCTGCTGGTGGTGTTCGACCTCGTGCTCTCGGAGACCGCGGCCCGCGCCGACGTCGTGCTGCCCGTGGCCCAGTGGGCCGAGGAGACCGGCACCATGACCAACCTCGAGGGCCGGGTCGTGCTGCGCCAGCGCGCGGTGGCCCCGCCCGCCGGGGTGCGCGACGAGCTGGAGCTGCTCGCCGACCTCGCGGCCCGCCTGGGCTCCCCGGTGCCCTTCGGCACCGGCGCCGCCGAGGTCTTCGCCGAGCTCGGCCGCGCCTCGGCCGGCGGTCGCGCCGACTACTCCGGGATCACCCACGAGCGGGTCCGCGCCGAGCACGGCGTCTTCTGGCCCTGCCCCGCCGTGCCCGAGGGTCGTGCGCCCCACCCGGGCACGCCGCGCCTGTTCGCCGAGCGCTTCGCCACCCCCGACGGCCGCGCGCGCTGTCGCGTCGTGGAGCACCGCGGCCCCGTCGAGCAGCCCGACGCCGCCTTCCCGCTGCACCTGACCACCGGGCGGGTGCTCGCGCAGTACCAGTCCGGCGCCCAGACCCGCCGGATCCGCGACCTGCCCGACACCGGGCCCTTCGTCGAGCTGCACCCCCTGCTGGCCGCCCGGATCGGTGCCGCCGACGGCGAGCCGGTCGTGGTCACCACCCGTCGCGGGTCGCTGCGCGCGCCGGCGCGCGTGGTCGACTCCATCCGCCCCGACACCGTCTTCGTGCCCTTCCACTGGGTCGGCGCCAACCGGCTCACCCACGACGCGCTCGACCCCTCCAGCCGGATGCCGGAGTTCAAGGCGTGCGCCGCAGCGGTGGGGCTCGCCGCGTCACCGGACCCCACGCCGGACCTCTCGTCCGCCCAGGCGCCCGCGCGGGAGCAGGTCGCCGCCGCGGGGGTGCCCGCATGAGCGCCCGCGTCGTGGTGGTCGGGTCGGGCATGGCCGCGACCCGGCTGGTCGAGGAGCTGCTCGCCCGCGACACCGGCGCGCGGATCACCGTGCTCGGCGACGAGCCCCACGCGCCCTACAACCGGATCCTGCTCTCCGCGCTGCTCGAGGGCATCCACCGCGCCGACGCGCTCACCCTGCGCGGCCTGGAGTGGTACGCCGACCGGGGCGTCGACCTCCGCACGGGCGCGCGGGTGCTCGAGGTCGACCGCGACGCCCGCGAGGTCGGCCTCGTCGACGGCACCCGCCTCGGCTACGACCGGCTGGTGCTGGCCACGGGCAGCATCCCCACGCTGCCGCCGGTGCGCGGGCTGGTCGGCATGGACGGACGCCTCGACGAGCGCGTGCACGCCTTCCGCAGCCTCGACGACGCCCTGCGGCTGAGTCGCGCCGCGGCGTCGGCGCGGCGCGCGGTCGTGGTCGGCGGCGGGCTGCTCGGCCTCCAGGTGGCCCGGGCCCTGGGCGTGCGCGGCCTCGACGTCGAGGTGGTCGAGGGCGGTGACCACCTGCTTCGCAGCCAGGTCGGCGCACCGGCGGGCGCGATCCTGGCCCGCGACCTGCGCCGGCTCGGCACGGCGGTCTACACCGGCACCCGCGCCGTGCGGCTGACCCCCGCGGGGCTCGTGCTCGACCACGGCTACACCCTCGGCACCGACCTCGTCGTGCTCACCGCCGGCGGCCGTCCCTCGGTCGCGCTGGCCCGGTCGGCCGGCCTCGCGGTGCGACGCGGGGTGGTCGTCGACGCGCGGCTGCGGACCAGCGACCCCCGCGTGCACGCGATCGGCGACTGCGCCCAGCGTGGCGATCGCACCACCGGCTTCGTCGCCCCCGCCTGGGAGCAGGCCGGCGTGCTGGCCGAGGTGCTGGCCCACGAGCTGGCCGGTGACGTGGCCGGGGGAGCCGACCCCCGCCCGGGCCGCACGCTCCCGGCGTACGAGGGGTCGCGGACGGTGGCGCGGCTGCGCGCGACCGACCTCGACGTCGCGGTGCTCGGCGAGCCCGAGACCGCCGAGGGCGAGGTCGTGGAGCTGACCAACCCCGTGGCGGGCTCGCACCGCCGCCTCGTCGTGCGCGACGGGGTGCTCGTGGCCGCGACCCTCGTCGGCGACCTGAGCCGGATCGGCCTGCTCACGCAGTACTACGACCGCGGCACGGTGCTCTCGCCGGGCGAGCCCGGCGCGCTGCTGCGCGGCGAGCGACCCGGCGCGGGTGCGACCCCGAGCGCGGCCTCCCTGCCCGACGACGCCGAGGTGTGCGCGTGCGCCGGCGTCAGCGCCGGGCGCGTGCGCGCCTGCGGCTCCCTCGAGCAGGTCCGCGACACCACCCGCGCCACCACCGGCTGCGGCGGCTGCGCGCCCGCCGTGCGACAGCTCCTCGCCACCCGACCCAGCACCACCCTGGAAGGAACCCGAGCATGATGGCTCACCACCGCAGGACCCTCGTGGTCGTCGGCCACGGCATGGTCGGCCACCGCTTCGTGCAGGCCGCCGTCGAGCGGGGCCTCACCGAGACCCACGACGTGGTCGTGGTCGGGGAGGAGCTGCGCGCCGCCTACGACCGCGTCGCGCTGACCTCCTTCTTCGAGCGCGGCGCCGAGGAGCTCTCGCTGCTCCCGACCGGGGAGTACGACGACCCCCGGGTGCGGCTGCTGCTCGGCACCACCGTCGAGTCGGTCGACACCGGTGCCCGCACGCTCGTGCTCGGCGGTGCCGCCGCGGGCGGGGAGCTGGCCTACGACGAGCTGGTGCTCGCCACCGGCGCCGCCCCCTTCGTGCCGCCGATCCCCGGCACCGACCTCGACGGCGTCTTCGTCTACCGCACCATCGAGGACCTCGAGGCGATCCGTGACGCGGCCGCCACCGCCCGCGTGGGCGCGGTCGTCGGCGGCGGGCTGCTCGGGCTGGAGGCGGCCAACGCCCTGGCGCAGCTGGGCCTGGAGACCCACGTGGTGGAGATGGCGCCGCGGCTCATGGCCGTGCAGGTCGACGACGCCGGTGGCGCGGTACTGACCCGCCACGTCGAGGGCCTGGGGCTGGGCGTGCACACCGGCGCGACGACCACCGAGGTGCTCGGCCAGGACGGCCGTGTGGTCGGCCTCGGGCTGCGCGACCGCGAGCCGCTGCCGGCCGAGGTCGTGGTCTTCTCGGCCGGGATCCGCCCGCGCGACGCCCTGGCCCGTGCGGCCGGTCTCGACGTCGCCGAGCGCGGCGGCGTGCTGGTCGACGAGCGGTGCCGCACCTCCGACCCCCACGTGTGGGCGGTGGGGGAGTGCGCGGCCCCGGCGGGACGGATGTACGGCCTGGTCGCGCCCGGCTACGCGATGGCCGAGGTCGTCGTCGACGCCCTGCTGGGCGGCCCGGGCGCCTTCACCGGCGCCGACATGTCGACCAAGCTCAAGCTGATGGGCGTCGACGTGGCCTCCTTCGGCGACGCCTTCGCGACCACCGAGGGCGCCCTCGAGCTGGTCTACGCCGACGCCGTGGCCGGGGTCTACAAGAAGCTCGTCGTCTCCGAGGACGGCCGGCGCCTGCTCGGCGGGGTGCTCGTGGGCGACGCCAGCGCCTACGGCGTGCTGCGCCCGATGGTGGCCACCGCCACCAACCCGGGCATCGCGCTGCCCGACAACCCCGAGGACCTGATCCTTCCCAGCGGCCGCGGCGGCGCCGAGATCGGGCTGCCGCCCCAGGCGCAGGTCTGCTCCTGCAACGACGTCACCCGCGCGCAGATCGAGGAGGCGGTCGGCGAGGGCGGCTCGTGCGACAGCCCGTCGTGCGTCACCGCCTGCACCCGCGCCGGCGCGACCTGCGGGTCGTGCAAGCCGCTGGTCAAGAAGGTCGTGGAGGACTTCTTCGCAGCCCGGGGCCGCAGCGTCGACCGCAGCCTGTGCGAGCACTTCCCGCTCTCGCGCCAGGAGCTCTTCGAGGTGATCGCCGTGCACGGGCACACCCGCTTCGACGACGTCGTCGCCGCCCACGGCACGGGCCGCGGCTGCGACGTCTGCAAGCCCACGGTGGCCTCGATCCTGGCCAGCCTGCTCGGCGACCACGTGCTCGGCGCGGAGCGCCGCACGCTGCAGGACACCAACGACGCCTACCTCGCCAACATCCAGCGCAACGGCACCTACTCCGTCGTGCCCCGCATCCCCGGTGGCGAGATCACCCCGGAGAAGCTCATCGTGATCGGGGAGGTCGCCCGCGACTTCGGGCTCTACACCAAGATCACCGGGGGCCAGCGCATCGACCTCTTCGGCGCGCGCATGGAGCAGCTGCCGGCGATCTGGACCCGCCTGGTCGACGCCGGCTTCGAGTCCGGGCACGCCTACGGCAAGTCGCTGCGGACCGTGAAGTCCTGCGTGGGCTCGACCTGGTGCCGCTACGGCGTGCAGGACTCCACGACGCTGGCCATCATGCTCGAGGAGCGCTACCGGGGCCTGCGCTCCCCGCACAAGCTCAAGGGCGGGGTGAGCGGCTGCGCCCGCGAGTGCGCCGAGGCCCGGTCGAAGGACTTCGGCGTCATCGCCACCGAGAAGGGGTGGAACCTCTACGTCGCCGGCAACGGCGGCGCCACCCCCGTGCACGCCCGGCTGCTCGCGGGCGACCTCGACACCGAGACGCTGGTGCGCTACCTCGACCGCTTCCTCATGTACTACATCCGCACCGCCGACCGGCTCCAGCGCACCGCCCCCTGGGTCGACGCCCTCGACGGCGGCCTCGACCGGGTGCGCGAGGTCGTCGTCGACGACGTGCTCGGGCTCGGCAGCGAGCTCGAGGCGGCGATGGCCACCCACGTCGAGGGCTATTCCGACGAGTGGCGCGCCACCCTTGAGGACCCCGACAAGCTGGCCCGCTTCGTCTCCTTCGTCAACGCCCCCGACACCCCCGACCCCCACATCACCTTCCGCAGCGAGCGCGACCAGGTCGCCCCGGCCGACAGCGAGGGCCCGGTGCTGCTCGGCGCGAGCATCCCCGTGGGTCCGGGCGGCCCGGGCGGCCCGGGCAGCCCCGAGACGGTCGGGGCCGGCCGGTGAACGCGCCGGAGGCGACCTGGACGGCGGTCTGCCGCCTGGACCAGATCGAGGTCGAGGGCGGCGTGGCGGCGCTGGTCGGGGGCGCGGCGGTCGCGGTCTTCCGCACCCACGACGACACGGTGCACGCGCTGGGCAACTACGATCCCCTCGGGCGGGCCTCCGTGCTCGCCCGCGGCATCGTCGGCACGCGGGGGGAGGTCCCGTGCGTCGCGTCGCCGCTGCACAAGCAGGCCTACGACCTGCGCACCGGGCAGTGCCTCGACGACGCGGCCGTCCGGGTCCCGACGTACGACGTCAGGGTCGACCGCGGCGTGGTGCTGGTCGGCCCGCAGAGGGAGGGTCCGTGACACCCGAGCTGCCCGAGACACCCGAGCCACCGGAGCCGGCCGCGCCGCTGGCCGGCTACCGGATCGGCGTGACCGCCGCCCGCAAGGTCGACGAGCAGGTCGCGCTGCTGGAGCGTCGCGGCGCCCGCGTGGAGTGGGCCCCGGCGCTCTCGCTGGAGCCCAACCAGGTCGACGACGCCGAGCTGCGGGCCCAGACCGCCGAGGTGCTCTCCCGCCCCGTCGACGTCTTCCTGGCCACCACCGGCATCGGCATGAAGGCGTGGTTCGAGGCCGCCGAGGGCTGGGGCCTGCTCGACGAGCTGCTCGCCGCCCTGGGGTCCTCCGAGATCCTCGCCCGCGGCCCCAAGAGCGTGGGCGCGCTGCGGCGCCGCGGGCTGCGCGAGCTGTGGGCCCCGGAGTCGGAGTGCTTCGAGGACGTGCTCGAGCACCTGCGCGGGCGCGACCTTGCCGGGCGCCGCATCGTGGTGCAGGAGCACGGCCAGTCGCTGTCGATGGTCGCCCACGCGCTGCGTCGCCAGGGCGCCGACGTCACCACCGTGACCGTCTACCGCGTGCTGGCCGCCGACGACCCCGGCCCGATGTTCAAGATGGTCGACCTCATCGCCGACCGCGCCCTCGACGCCGTCACCTTCACCTCCGCGCCCGCCGTGGCCGCGCTCATGGAGGCCGCGGGCGTCGTGGGCCGGCGCGACGAGGTCGTCACCGCCTTTCAGGCCGACGTCGTGGCCTCCTGCGTCGGCCCGGTCACCTCCGCCGCCTTCGAGATGTGGGGCGTGCCGACGCTCTTCCCCGAGCGCTCGCGGCTGGTTGCGATGGTCAAGCAGCTCGAGACCGAGCTGCCCTCGCGCTCCTCGGGCCTGGCCGTCGACCTGGTCGGCGGGCGCCAGCTGCTGCTGCACGGCGACGGCGTGCTCCTCGACGGGGTCGAGGTCAGGCTCTCGCCGGCGCCGACCGCGGTGCTGCAGGCCCTGGTCGCCAACCCCGGCAACGTCGTCTCGCGCCAGGCGCTGCTGGCCATGCTGCCCAGCGGCACCGCCGGCTCCGAGCACGCCGTGGAGATGGCCGTGGCCCGCCTGCGCGCCGGCATCGGCACCAAGGCCGTGCAGACCGTGGTCAAGCGCGGCTACCGGCTGGCCGTGGGCTGACTGCGAGGCCTCCTCTCGCCGCCTGAGGGTGCTGGGCAGCGGCGGTCATGGTGCCGGCCTGACGCGACACGTCGATCGCCGCGACGAGGCCGTGATCAGCTGGACCGTCCCGGACGCGCCACGCGTCGTCGTGGCGCCGAGCCCGACCTGCTCGAGGCGGTCCGAGACGCGCGGGAGGCGCTGTCAGGGGACGCCGGCGCTCCGGGGTCCCCGGCCCGCTGGCTGGCCCGGCGATCGGCGCGTGACCGGCGCGGTGACCGGCCGGGGGATCGACCTGCTGACCGGCCCGCCGACCAGCCCGTGGGTCGGCCCGGTGGTCGGCGTCGGTGAGTGGCGGGAGACGACACCTGCGGCGGTCCTCGACCGGTCGTTCGCCGCCACTTCTCGGGCGGGCTGGCCGGGGACGTGACGCGGCCCCGCGTGGCGGGTCGGCAGGGCTCGCGGTGATCGATCGTGTGGGCACGCGCAGCAGGCGGTGGACCCGGGCGCGGCGGCAAGTGGCGGGAGACGACAGCTGCGGGGGTCCTCGACTGGTCATACGCCGCCACTTCTCGGGCGGGCCGGCCGGGACGTGACGCGGCCCCGCGTGGCGGGTCGGCAGCGCTCGCGGTGATCGATCGTGCGGGCACGCGCAGCAGGCGGTGGACCCGGGCGCGGCGGCAAGTGGCGGGAGACGACACCTGCGGCGGTCCTCGACCTGTCGTTCGCCGCCACTTCTCGGGCGGGCCGGCCGGGACGTGACGCGGCCCCGCGTGGCGGGTCGGCAGCGCTCGCGTTGACCGATCGTCGTGCGGAAGTGGCGGGAGACGACAGCTGCGGCGGTCCCCGACCGGTCGTGTGCCGCCACTTCTCGGCCGAGCCGGCCGGGGACGTGACGCGGCCCCGCGTGGCGGGTCGGCAGGGCTCGTGGTGACCGACCGTCCGGGGCCGGGTGCGCCCGAGACCCCCACCGACTGCTCGCACACCGACGGGTCACGACTCGACGATCCACAGGAGCGTCCCGGCTGCGAGGCGGGTGGCACCATGAGCGGCATGGACGCCCGCCTCGTGACCGTCGCCCACGGCACCCGCAAGGGCGGCGGCAACGAGATCGCCCGCCTGCTGACCGACGCCGCCGGCGAGGAGCTCGGCCTCGAGGCCGTCTGCTCCTACGTCGAGCTGTGCGAGCCGCTCTTCGAGGACGTCGTGGCGGCCTCGGCCACCCCGACGCTGGTCGTGCCGCTGCTGCTGTCGACCGGCTTCCACCTGCGCCAGGACCTGCCCCGCATGGCCCGCGCCGCCGGCGGTTCGCTGGTGCTCGGTCGCCCCTTCGGCCCGCACCGGCTGGTCGCGGCCGCGCAGCTGGAGCGGCTGCGTGAGGCGGGCGCGCGGCCGGAGGAGCGGCAGGTCGGGCGGCTCGTGCTCGTCGCCGCGGGCTCCTCGGACCCGCTGGCCACCCGCGACCTGACCCGGGCCGCCGAGCTGCTCGGCGAGGCCTGGTCCGAGGCGGCCGGCGCGGCCGGGGCGACCTCGCCCGTGGAGGTCGAGGTCGCCACCCTCACCGCGCTGGGCCGTCGCCCGGCCGAGGTCGTGCGGCCCGGCGACGTGGTGTCGCCGTACCTGCTCTCACCGGGGTTCTTCGCCGACCGGGCCGCCCGGGAGTGCCGCGAGGCCGGAGCCGCGCTGGTCGCCGACGTCATCGGACCCCACCCGCGGCTCGTCGAGCTGGTGGCCCGGCGCGCCCGCGCCCTGGCCCGCATCGAGCAGCCCGCCTAGCCCGACCCCCTCAGCCCCGGGGGTACGCCGACTCCTCGGGCGTGTGCAGCCGCACGAGGAAGGCGCCGGCGTGGGCGGGGCGCGAGGCCCGGGTGAGCAGGCTGGTGCCGACCATGACGCCCACCGCCAGCGGCACCGACCAGGCGGCCGGTTGCTCGAGCAGCACCGCCCGCCAGCCGGGGTCGACGTCGACGAGCAGCGTCACCAGCGCGGCGGTGCCGGAGCCGAGGCCGCCGACGACCAGACCGGCGACGGCGCCCGCGGCGGTGAGGCCGGGCCACCAGATGCCGAGCACGAGCAGCGGGCAGAAGGTCGAGGCGGCCACCGCGAAGGCCAGGCCCACGGTGGAGGCGACGCCGACCTCGGGGCCGAGCAGGGCCACGGCGCAGGGCACGGTGACGGCGACGACGGCCGCCACCCGGAAGGCGGTGACCCCGTCGAGGCGGCGCCCGCCCCAGGCCCGTCCGGTGACGTCCTGGCTGAGCACGCCGGCCACCGCGATCGACAGCCCCGACGAGGTGGACAGGAAGGCCGCGAACGCCCCCGCCACCACCAGGCCGGTCAGCACGTCGCCGCCGAGGCCCGGCAGCACGATCCGCGGCAGCTCGAGCACCAGCGCGTCGGAGCGGCCCGCGGCGGCCAGCGCCGGGGCGTAGGCCCGGCCCAGGGCGCCGTACACCGGCGGGACGAGGTAGAAGGCGCTGAGCAGCACGAGCACGACCAGCGTCGTGCGGCGCGCGGCGCGGCCGTCGGGGTTGGTGTAGAAGCGCACCACCACGTGGGGCAGGCCCATCGTGCCGAGGAAGGTGGCCACGATGAGGGAGTAGGTGACGTAGAGGCCCTGCCCGCCGCCCTCGGCCAGCGGCTGCGACCACGACACCAGGTCGGGGAAGGCCGGGCCCGCCCCGGCGTCCGCCCCGGCGGCACCGCCGGAGGAGCCGCCCGTGGGCCGGCCGTCGCCGAGCCACACCACGACGAGCACGGCCGCGGGCACGAGCAGGGCGGTGAGCTTGAGCCAGTACTGGAAGGCCTGCACGAAGGTGATCGAGCGCATGCCGCCCGAGGAGACGTTGACCAGCACGACCGCGCCGACGATGACCGGGCCCACCCAGCCCGGGGCGCCGACCGCGGAGGTCAGCGTGAGCCCGGCGCCCTGGAACTGCGGCAGCAGGTAGAGCCAGCCGATCACGACCACCAGCAGCGAGCAGGTCGAGCGCACCCGCCGCGAGCCGAGCCGGGCCTCGGCGAAGTCGGGCAGCGTGTAGGCCCCCGAGCGGCGCAGGGGGGCGGCGACGAGCACGAGCAGCACCAGGTAGCCCGCGGTCCAGCCGACGGGGTACCAGAGCATGTCGGCGCCGAAGGTCAGCAGCAGCCCGGCCACCCCCAGGAAGGAGGCGGCCGAGAGGTACTCCCCGCCGATGGCCGAGGCGTTGAGCCCCGGGCGCACGGTGCGCGAGGCCACGAAGAAGTCGCTGGTCGTGCGGGAGAAGCGCAGCCCCCAGGTGCCGATGGCCAGGGTCGCCACCGTCACCAGGACGATCGCGACGATGCCGGGTGCGGCGTTCACCGCGGGCCCCCCTCGGGCCCGTCCCGGGCCGGGTCGGGCGACGCGGTGCCGCGCACGAGGTCGCCGTAGGCCACCTCGTTGCGCTCGGCGCGGCGCACGTAGAGCCAGGCGAGCCCCACGAGGAACGGGTAGGCCGCCACGCCGAGCAGCAACCACGGCAGGGGCACGCCC
The DNA here is from genome assembly GCF_001422955.1 of Nocardioides sp. Leaf285. Taxonomy (NCBI): domain Bacteria; kingdom Bacillati; phylum Actinomycetota; class Actinomycetes; order Propionibacteriales; family Nocardioidaceae; genus Nocardioides; species Nocardioides sp. Leaf285. The sequence goes on from NZ_LMNH01000002.1 coordinate 271,648, forward strand.
AGCCAGCTGCGGTGGCCCAGCGAGGGCGCCAGGTGGAAGAGCAGCGGCAGCGACCCGAGCACCCCGACGAGCACCAGCAGGGTGCGCGCGGCCAGCCACAGCTGCTCGCGCAGCAGCGAGCGGAGGTACAGCCCGGCCAGCCGCTCGTCGGGCCCGGGGTCGCGGCGGGCGCGCTCCGCCCCGCCCGTCGTACGCCGCCGCGGCGGCCCGGTGACCCGCACCCGCGGCGGGCGGGCCTCGCTCACGAGCCGGCCCGTCGCAGCAGCAGGTCGCGCAGCTCGCGGGTGTGGCGCCGGCTGACCACCAGCTCGGGACCCTCGGCGCCACCGTCGGCGGGGCCGACCCGCACGGTGCAGCGGCCGGCCTCGGTGCGGACCTCGGCCACGTGGGCCAGCGCCACCAGCAGCGAGCGGTGGATGCGCACGAAGCCGGCCTCGGCCCACTCCTCCTCCAGCGTCGACAGCGGGGTCCGCACGAGGTGGGAGCCGCCCGCGGTGGTGTGCAGGCGTGCGTAGTCGCCCTGGGCCTCGACGTGGGTGATCTCGGAGCGGGCCACGAAGCGGGTGACCCCGCCCAGCTCGACCGGCACCTGCAGGTCGGCGACGGCCCCGGTGCGGTCGGCGCCGTCCACGACGCGGCGCACGGCCTCGGCGAGGCGCTCGGCGCGCACGGGCTTGAGCACGTAGTCGACCGCGCGCAGGTCGAAGGCGTCGACGGCGTGGGCCTCGTGGGCGGTGACGAAGACGACGGGCGGTGGGGTGCGGAAGCGGCCGAGCACCTGCGCGAGCTCCAGGCCGGTGAGGCCGGGCATCTGGATGTCGAGGAAGACCGCGTCGACCTCGGTCTCCTGCAGCACCTTCAGCCCGGCGGTGGCGGAGTCGCGGGTCAGCACCTCCCCGACGCGGGGGTCGCGCTCGAGGAGGTAGCGCAGCTCGTCGAGCGCGGGCCGCTCGTCGTCGACCACCAGCACCCGTGCCAGCACCGGGGCGGTGCCCTGGCCCGTGACCTGGCCGGTCACCGGACGTGCACCCCGGGGGCGAACTTCGGCACCCGCACGGTGACCTTGGTGCCGGCGCCGGCGGCGGTCTCGACGACCAGGCCGTGGTCGTCGCCGTAGACCGCGCGCAGCCGGCCGTCGACGTTGCCCAGGCCCACCGAGTCGAGGCTGCCGTCGCCGGCCAGGGCCCGCCGCACCCGGGCGGGGTCCTCGCCGACGCCGTCGTCCTCCACCTCGATGACGCACTCCTGGCCGCGGTCGAGGGCCACGATGCTGATGTGACCGCCGCCCTCGCGGCCCTCGAGGCCGTGACGCACGGCGTTCTCGACCAGCGGCTGGATGCACAGGAACGGCACGGCCACCGGCAGCACCTCGGGCGCGATGCGCAGGGTCACGCGCAGCCGGTCGCCGAAGCGGGCCTGCTCGAGCAGCAGGTAGCGCTCGACCGAGCGCAGCTCCTCGGCCAGCGTCGTGAACTCCCCGTGGCGGCGGAAGGAGTAGCGGGTGAAGTCGGCGAACTCCAGCAGCAGCTCGCGCGCCCGGTCGGGGTCGGTGCGCACGAAGCTGGCGATCGCACCGAGGGAGTTGTAGATGAAGTGGGGGCTGATCTGGGCCCGCAGCGCGCGCACCTCGGCCTCCATCAGCCGGGTGCGCGAGGCGTCGAGCTCGGCCAGCTCCAGCTGCCCCGAGACCCAGCGGGCGACCTCGTCGGTGGCCCGGGCCAGCCCGGCGGTGGGGTACGCCGTGAACGTCGCCAGCGTGCCGACCACCCGCTCCTCGACCAGCAGCGGGCTGACCACCGCGTTGCGCACCGGGCAGCCGGGCTGGTCGCAGGGCAGGTCGGAGCGCTCGAAGACCCGGGTGGCGACCCGCTCGACGGTCTCGGCCACCAGGGCCGGCAGCTGGCCCTGGTGGTGGGCGCCGCTGCCCTCCCAGGCCAGGACCTCGGCGGGCACGCCGGAGTCGGTGAGCGCGAGGGCGGGAGCGCCGAGCAGCGCGTGCAGGTGGCGGATGCTGCGCTCGGCGCTGGCGCGGTGCAGCCCCTCGCGCAGGGCGGGGCCGGCCAGCGACGCGGTGTGCAGGGTGCGGAAGGTCGTGCGGTCGGCGTCGGTGCCGAGGTGGCGCCGGCGTCGCAGCCTCACCGGAAGTCGAAGAGGAGCACGGTGTCTTCGTCGACCGTGACGGCCGAGTCGGGCGCCTTGGTCACGTCGGTCACGGCCGGGAAGCTCCCGGTGGTGACCACGAGGTGGCTCCCCGTGGCGTCGGGGGTGGCATCGGCGGTGGCGTGGTGGGTGGCGTGGTGGGTGGCGTCGGGCTCGGCGGGCCCGCCGGCGGCGGCGTCGGGGCCGGCGGTGCCGTGGTCGCCGGTCGGGGACGCGGCGTGGGCGGGCTCGTCGGCGACGACGACCCGGCGCTCGAGGACGCCGGCGCGGAAGCACTGCACGACGTAGGGCAGCTGCATGCCGTCCATGCCGCGGCCGTAGTCGTCGTAGAAGGCGAGCACCTGCGCGCGCAGCTCCTCGCGCCCGACGTCGTCGCGGGTGGCGACGTGGGAGCGGGAGAGGGCGAGGTCCTGCACCGTGCTGCGGTTGAGGGTCTGCCAGGAGCGGAAGGCGCGGTCCTCGACGAAGCCGAAGAGCGGGGAGTGCACGAGCGCCCGGTGGGACTCCCCGCGCTGCCCGCCGCCGAGCAGGCGGCCCAGCCGGCGCACCCACGGGATGCGCTCGTCGCGCTCGTTCCACACCAGGGCCAGGTGGCCGCCGGGGCGCAGCACCCGGGCGATCTCGGGCAGGGCGACGTCGGGGTCGAGCCAGTGGAAGGCCTGGGCGCACACCACGACGTCGACCGAGGCGTCGGGCAGGGGGAGGTCCTCGGCCGGGGCGACGGCGGTGCGCACGTCGGGCAGGCGCCGCCCCAGCACGGCGAGCATCTCCGGGTCGGGGTCGGTGGCCAGCACGTCGTGACCGAGCGCGACCAGCTGCTCGGTGAGCTTGCCGGTGCCGGCGCCGACCTCGAGCACGGTCACCGGGTCGCCGGCGCCCAGGTCGGTGAGCCACGCGGCGGCCTCGCGGGGGTAGCCGGGCCGGCCGCGGTCGTAGGCGTCGGCGACCGTGCCGAAGGCCCGGGCGGGCGTGCGGTCCGGGTGCGGGGCTGCGGGGTGGTCGGCCATCGCAGCGACGATATCCCCTGCCGGCCCCTGGTGGCCCCCGCCGCCGTCCCCTGCGGCGCGGGCGGGCACGCGCGGGCCGGTAGCCTCGCGCCCGTGACCGACGACCCGCTGGCCTGGCTGACCTCGCTCGAGGGCGTGCCCAGCGCGTTCGTCGCCGCCCGCGACGGCATCGACGTGATGCTGCGCGACCGCGGGCTGCGGCGTACGTCCCCGGAGACGACGGCGGAGTCGCTGCTGCGCGGCGCCCACGCCAGCGCGGTGCTGGAGGGCTCGGGCTCCTCGCTCGCCGAGGTGCGTGCGGGGGAGGGCGACGCGGTGGCCGCCGACGCGGTGCGGGTCTCCTCCGAGCTGCTCGCGCTCGTGCCCGCGCTGGGCCGCGCGCCGCTGCAGGCCCTGGCCCGGGTGCACGCGCTGGCCTCCGCCGGCTCGCTGCCCGAGGACGAGCGGGGCCGCCCGCGCGACGCCGCGGCCGCCGAGCGGCTGCGGGCGCTGGCGACGCTGCTCACCGCCGAGACCGCGGCCCCGGCGCTCGTCGTGGCCGCGGTGGTGCACGCCGACCTGGCGACCTCCGCGCCCTTCGCCTCCCACAACGGGGTCGTGGCGCGGGCGGCCGAGCGGCTGGTGCTGGTGGCGCGCGGGGTCGACGAGAAGTCGCTGGTCGTGCCCGAGGCCGGCCACCTCGCCCTGCGCGAGGCCTACGAGTCCAACCTGCGCGGCTACCGCGACGGCGGCGAGGCCGGCGTCCACTCCTGGCTGCTCTACGCCGCCGAGGCCTACGCCGCCGGCGCCGAGGCGAGCCCGCTGCGCCGCGAGGCGACCTGAGGCGACCTGAGGGGGAGCGCCGCGAGGCGATCCGAGACGTGCCCGTCGGGGCCCGGACATGCAGGTGGCACCCGGGCCATCGATCGACCTGGGTGCCACCGCTGACACGCGAGCCGCCGGCTACCAGGCGTGCATCACTACTGCTGCTGCGGGAGTGTCCCGCTGGCATGCGCCCATAAGAAGGGTGGATCGCCGCGTGGGTACCCCGGACCGCGTGTACGTCTCTGTTGAGGTGTCCCGACCCCGTCCTACCGGGCCGGTGAGGCCTTCCCGCTCCTGCTGGCCTCGTGACTCCATGTGTACGCCGGTGTGACCTGGAGCACAAGACCTACCCGGCGGTAGGTCGCCGACGGCGTGTGCCGGCCCAGACCGCGCCGCCCACCGCGACGACGCCGGTGACGGCCAGCGCGGCGAGCGTCGAGCGACCGCCGGGCAGACGCGAGCGCAGGGCCACGGGCCGGGTGAAGACGAGCACGGGCCAGTCGCGGGCGACCGCGATGCGGCGCAGGTCCTTGTCGGGGTTGACGGCGTGCGGGTGGCCCACGGCCTCGAGCATCGCGGTGTCGGTGACCGAATCGCTGTAGGCGTAGCTGGCCGCGAGGTCGTAGCCGCGCTCCGCGGCCAGCGCGCGGATGGCGGCGGCCTTCTCCTCGGCGTAGGCGTAGTAGGCGATCTCGCCGGTGTAGCGGCCGTCGACCTCCTCCAGCCGGGTCGCCACCACGAGGTCGGCGCCCAGCATGGCCCCGATCGGCTCGACCACCTCGCTGCCGGAGGTGGAGACGATGACGACGTCGCGCCCGGCGGCGTGGTGCTCCTCGATGAGGCCGACCGCCTCCTCGTAGACCAGCGGGTCGACGATGGTGTGGAGGGTCTCCGCGACGATCTCGCGCACCGTGGCGACGTCCCACCCCGCGACCAGCTGCGACATGAAGTGCCGCATCTTCTCCATCTGGTCGTGGTCGGCGCCGCCGGTCAGGTAGACGAACTGGCCGTAGGCCGAGCGCACGACGGCGCGCCGGGAGATCAGGCCCCCGGCCTGGAAGGGCTTGGTGAAGGCCATGGCGCTCGACTTGGCGATGATCGTCTTGTCGAGGTCGAAGAAGGCCGCTCCCGGCATGTCTCCAGCATAGGGACCCCGCGGGCGGCGCGCGGGCGAGTGCCACGGGTGACCACGAGTCGTCCCCAGGGCGGCCGGCGCGCGGCCCTGTCCACAGCGGTGGCCGCAGGCGCGGCGTACGGCGTGACGGCGGGTGAGGCTCGCCGGCATGGACGCACCCCTGCTGCTCACCCGCGACCCGCTGCTGCTCGACGAGGTCGCCCGGCTCGCGGCCGCGGCGGGCGCCCGGCCCCACGCGACCGACGACGTGGCCGGCGCCCTGCGGGCCTGGTCGACCGCCCCGGTCGTGCTGGTGGGCGTCGACCTCGCGCCGCAGCTGGCCCGGCTCGGGCCCGACCGGCGGGGGCAGGTGCACGTGGTCGCCCTCGACGACGTCGGACCTGCCGGTCTGCGCACCGCCCTCGAGCTGGGGGCGGAGTCGGTGCTCCCGGTCGGTGCCGCCCCGGGGCGGCTCACCGAGGTGCTGACCGACCTGGGGGAGGGGCGGGCCTCGCCGGGGCGCACGATCGCGGTGGTCGGCGGATCCGGTGGGGCGGGCGCCACGACGGTGGCCTGCGCCCTGGGTCAGGTGGCGGCCGCGGCCGGCACGTCGCTCGTGGTCGACCTCGACCCGCTGGGTCCCGGCGCCGACCGGGTGCTGGGCCTCGAGCGGGCGGCCGGGGTCCGCTGGGGCTCCGTGGCCGAGACCACGGGCCGGCTGAGCTCGCGTGCGCTGCGCGAGGCGCTCCCGCGCCGCGCGGGCCTCGGGGTGCTCGGCTGGGCCGCCGGCCGGGCCGAGTCGCTCGATCCCGGCGCGGTGCGCGAGGTGGTCTCGGCGGCGCGCCGCGGGCACGACACGGTCGTCGTCGACCTGCCGCGCGTCCTCGACGCCACCACCGGCGAGGTCAGGGCCCGCAGCGACCTCGTCGTGGTGGTCGTGAGCGCCACCGTGCCCGGGGTCACCGCCGCGGCGCGGCTGTGCGACCGGTTGGCCGCGGAGGCCGGCGGTGGGGGTGCGCCGGGCGAGGCCGGCGGGGTCGCCCTGGTCGTGCGGGGCCGGGCCCTGACGGCGTCGGAGGTGACCCGCGCGACGGGCCTGCCCGTGCTCGCCGTGGTGCCCGAGGTGCGCCGGCTGCGCGAGTGGTGCGACCTGGGCCTGGGGCCGGTCCACGGGCGGCGCAGCCCGCTGTCCCGGCCGATGGGGGAGGTCCTCGGCGCGGTGCCCGCTCCGGTGCGGACGAGGGCCGCGGCATGACCGGCACGACCGGAGTGACCGGGCTCCAGGCCCCGCAGGTGGGCGCGCCACCGGCCGAGACGGTGGAGGCGGTGCGCGAGCGGCTGGCCGCCGAGCCCGGCGAGCTGACCCCGCACCGCGTGGCCCAGGCGCTGCGGGCCACGGGGCGCCCGGTCGGCGACGCCACGGTCCTCGCCGTGCACGACGCGCTGCGCCGCGACGTCGTCGGTGCCGGGCCGCTCGAGCCCCTGCTGCGCGTCCCGGGCGTCACCGACGTGCTGGTCAACGGCCCCGACCAGGTGTTCCTCGACCGCGGGGCCGGTCTCGAGCCCGCCGGGGTGCGCTTCCCCGACGACCAGGCCGTGCGACGCCTCGCCCAGCGCCTGGCCGCGCTGGCCGGTCGCCGCCTCGACGACGCCAGCCCCTGCGCCGACCTGCGGCTGCTCGACGGCACCCGCTTCCACGCCGTCCTCTCCCCGGTGGCCCGCCCCGGCACCACCATCTCCCTGCGCGTGCCCTCCCGTCGGGCCCTCGACCTCGACGCGCTGCGGGCCGCCGGTGCGGTCGGCCCCGACGCCGCGCACCTGCTGCGCGCCGTCGTGGCCTCGCGGCGGGCCTTCCTGGTCACCGGCGGCACCGGCTCGGGCAAGACCACGCTCCTGGCCGCCCTGCTGGCCCTCGTGGACCCCGCCGAGCGGCTGCTCGTGGTCGAGGACTCCTCCGAGCTGCGTCCCGACCACCCCCACGTCGTGGGTCTCGAGGCGCGCACCCCCAACATCGAGGGCGTCGGCGGCATCGAGGTGCGCGAGCTGGTCCGTCAGGCCCTGCGCATGCGCCCCGACCGGCTGGTGGTCGGCGAGGTCCGCGGCGCCGAGGTCGTCGACCTCCTGGCGGCGCTCAACACCGGCCACGAGGGCGGCTGCGGCACGCTGCACGCCAACTCCGCGACCGACGTGCCGGCGCGGGTCGAGGCGCTGGCCCTCGCGGCCGGGCTCGGCCGGGCGGCGGCCCACAGCCAGCTGGCCTCGGGCATCGACCTGGTCCTCCACCTGCGCCGCGGCGGCGACGGGGTGCGCCGGCTGGTCGAGGTGGCGGTGCCCGACCGCGGCGCCGACGGCATCGTGCGGATGCAGGTCGCGGCCCGGCTGGGGCCACCTGCGCCGCACGGCGACCGCGACCTGGTGGAGGGTCCTGCGGCCGACCGTCTCGCCGCCCTGCTCGCCGACCCCGACGCCGACCCCGGCGCGGGATCGGCGCCCGGGTCGCGGCCGTGACGAGCTCCGGCCCCGCCACCTGGGTGGCGCACGGTGCGCCGGCGGCCGCGGTGGCGTGCCTCGCCGCCGTGTCCGCCGCGCTCGCCGTCGCCCTCCTGCTGCCTCCGCGGCCCCGGGTCGCGACCGCGCGGGGCGGGGCGGGGCGGGCGACGCCCGGTCGGGTCGTGCCGACCGGGGTCGGCGTCGTGGCACTGCTCCTCCTCGCCGCCTCGCTGGGGCCCGAGGCCGTCGCGCTGGCCGTGGTGCTCGCCGGCGCCGCGGGCGCCACGGCCCGGCTCTGGGCCGCCCGTCGCGCCGCCCGCGAGGCGCACCGCACCTCCACCCGGGTCCTGGAGACGTGCGAGCGGCTCGCCGCCGAGCTCGCGGCCGGGCGGCCGCCGGTGCTGGCCCTCGGCCACGCCGCCCAGGAGTGGGCGGCCCTCTCCCCGGTCGCCGAGAGCCTGCGCCTGGGCACCGACGTCGCCGAGGCGTGGCGCACGGTCGCGCGGCAGCCGGGCGCCGGTGACCTGCGCCTGCTGGCCGCGGCGTGGCAGGTCGCCCACCGCACCGGTGTGGGTCTGGCCGCCGCGGTCGACCGGGTCGCGGTCGAACTGCGCGCCGTGCGCTCCACCGAGCGGGTGGTCCGCGGCGAGCTCGCCTCGGTGCGGGCCACCGTCAAGCTCGTCGCCGCACTGCCGCTCCTCGCGCTCGCCATGGGGTCGGGTGCCGGCGGCGACCCCTGGGGCTTCCTGCTCGGCGAGCCGGTCGGCCTGGCCTGCCTGGCCGCCGGCGTGACCTGCGCCCTGGCCGGTGTGGCCTGGGTCGAGGCCATCGCCCGGTCGGTGGAGCAGGGCCGGTGACGCCCGGGCTCCTCGCGGCCCTCGCCGCAGCGGCGGCGGTGGCGCTGCTGCTGCCGAGCCCGGCGCGGCCTCCCGACCCGTGCCCCGGCGACGCGTGGGGCGGCCCCGCGGGGACCGCTGCGGCCGCCGGCGGCGCGTCGGGCGTGGGCTGGCTGCACCGTCACCGTCTGCTCTGGTCGCTCCTCGGCGCCGTCGGGGCCTGGGCCTTCGTGTCCGGCACGGCCGGCGCGGTGCTGGCCCCGGCCGTGGGCGCGGCGGTGTGGGTCGGCATCGGGCGCGCCGAGCCGGCGCCCGCCCGACGCGAGCGGGAGGCGGTGAGGCGCGAGCTGCCCCACCTCGTGGCGCTCGTGGGCTCCGCGCTGGGGGCCGGGGCCTCTCCGGGGGCCGCCGTGGAGCTCGCGACCGCTGCGCTCCCGGGGCCCGCCGCCGAGCGTCTGGAGCCGGCGGTGCACCGCCTGCGCCTGGGCCTCGACCCGGGCGAGGTCTGGCGCCTCGTCACCGCCGACGCCGACCTGGCCCCTCTGGGCCGGGCCCTGGGCCGGGCCCACGAGACGGGCGCCCCGGTGGTCGCCGCCGTCGAGCGGCTCGCGGAGGAGCTGGCGCGCTCCGCCCGGGCCGACGTGGAGGACCGCGCCCGGGCCGTCGGCGTCCGGGCGGCTGCCCCGCTGGGGCTGTGCCTGCTGCCGGCCTTCCTCCTCGTCGGGATCGTGCCGGTGGTCGCGGGCCTGCTCGAGAGCCTCGCGTGGTGAGCGACCTGACCACCAACCGTGCACACGCCCACCCTGTGGCCGGGCCCTCCACAGGCTCGCCCGCGGGCCGCACCGCCAGGCCTCGGCGGCGCCAGGGTCGAGACACGGCGCCGCGCCCGCGGCGCCACGACGCGAGGAGAGAGATGACCACGACCGCCGAGCACCACACGGCCCCTGTCGGCCCCGTCCCCGGCCCCGACACCGCCGCCAGCACCGCAGCCGGCACCGCAGTCGGCACCGCAGTCGGCACCGCAGCCGGCACCGCAGCCGGCAACGCCGCCGGCAACGCCACTGCCTCTGGCACCCCCGCCCCGGCGCCTCGCCCGCCCCGGGCCCTCCGCCTGGCGCGTCCGGGCGTCGACCGCCCCGGCCCGTGGCCGGTCTCGCGGACCGGCCGCCGTCGTCGGCCGGCGCTCTACGCCGTGCCCGGCACCCGTCCGGCTCCCGCGTCCCTGTCAGCGTCCCCGGCAGCGTCCCCGGCAGCGTCCCCGGCGGGATCCCCGGCCGACACCCGCGCTACGGCCCCCGAGGCGGGCATCACCACCGCGGAGTACGCCGTCGGCACCGCTGCGGGCGCCGGCCTGGCCGGGCTGCTCTACAAGATGCTGACCGGTGGCTTCGGCGACCAGCTGCTCACCCGGCTCTTCGACCACGTGCTCGGGCTGCTGGGCATCGGATGAGCCGGGAGCCGTCGCCCCGACGCGGCGAGCGCGGCGCCGTGACCGCCGAGGCCGCGATGGTCCTGCCGGCCATGGTGGCCGTGACCGCGGCCCTCGTGTGGGTGCTCTCGCTGGTGCTGGGCCAGGTCCGCGTGGTCGACGCGGCCCGGGAGGGGGCGCGGGTGGCGGCGCGGGGCGACGGCGAGGCGGCCGCGGTGGCAGCGGCGCGCCGGGTGGCTCCCAGCGGCGCCACCGTCTCGGTGGTCCGCTCGGGTGACACCGTCACCGTCACTGTCACCGCGCGACTCGACGGCCCGGGGGGAGTCGTCGGGTCGCTGCCGGGTGCGGAGGTGGCCGCCGATGCGGTCGCCGCGGTGGAGGTGGGCGTGTGACCGTCCCGGTCACGAGGCCCGCCGGCGGGCCGGCCGCGCCCGAGCGGGGGGAGCGGGTGGAGCGGGGGGAGCGCGGTCAGCGCGGTGCGGCCACGGTGCTCGGCGTCGCCCTGCTCGGGGTGCTGCTCCTGGTGGCGGCGGCGCTGGGCACGGTGGGGGCGGTGTTCGCCGCGCACCGCTCGGCCCAGGCCGCCGCCGACCTCGCTGCGCTCGCCGGGGCCGGCGCCCTGCAGCAGGGCGCGGACGCCTGCTCCGCGGCCGCCCGGGTGGCGGGCGACAACGGCGCCGAGGCCGTGCGGTGCACGGTCACGGGCTCCGAGGTGGAGGTCGAGGCGCTGGTGCGCGGGCCGCGGTGGCTGGGCCGGTCCGCCGACCCCGTGGGTGTCGCCCGCGCGGGCCCGGCCTGACGCGGGCGCTGCGGTCGTGGCCGGTCTCAGGCCCCGGCGGCGGACCCGTCGGGGTCGGCGCCGGTGAGCAGCAGGTCGAGCAGCCGGCCCGCGGCGGCCTTGTCGAGCGGGTTGTTCTGGTTGCCGCACTTGGGCGACTGCACGCAGGAGGGGCAGCCGTCGGCGCACTCGCAGGTCGCGATGGTCTCGCGGGTCGCGGTCAGCCACGCCCGGGCGGCGTGGAAGCCCCGCTCGGCGAAGCCGGCCCCGCCCGGGTGGCCGTCGTGCACGAAGACCGTCAGCTCGCCGGTGTCGGGGTGCATCGCGGTCGACACACCGCCGATGTCCCAGCGGTCGCACGTCGCGAAGAGCGGCAGCAGGCCGATCGAGCAGTGCTCGGCGGCGTGGGCGGCCCCGGGCAGGTCGTCGGCGGCCAGGCCCGCCGCGGCCAGGGTCGTGGCGGGCACGGTCCACCACACCGCGGTGGTGCGCAGCGCCCGCTCGGGCAGGTCGAGCAGCTCCTCCCCGACGACGTCGCCCCCGGGTTGGCGTCGCTTGAGGAAGGAGACCACCTGCTGCGACACGTCGACCTCGCCCACGCTGAGCCGGCACGGCCCCCAGGTGCGGTGACCCCGCTCGGCGACGATCGAGATGTCGGTGACCTCGCGCGCGGAGGTGGAGTAGTCGGGGTCGGCGCGGTGGATGACGGCGACGTGCTCCTCGAGGTCGAGGGAGTCGACCAGCCAGGTCTCGCCGCGGTGCACGTAGACCGCTCCGGGGTGGGCCGTGCCGTGGGCGCTGGAGGCGTCGACCGTGCCGACGACGCGACCGGTGCTGGCCTCGACGAGCGAGACCGGCGCGCCGCCGGTGGAGCGGATGTCGGCCAGGTCGGCCGCGCGGCGCGCGTCGGTCCAGTACCAGCCGCGGGGGCGGCGACGCAGCAGCCCGCCGGCGACCAGCTGGTCGAGCACGCCGCGCGTGGTGGGGCCGAAGAGGTCCAGCTCGTCGGCGGTGAGCGGAGCCTCCTGGGCGGCGGCGCACAGGTGGGGGGCCAGGACGTAGGGGTTGCCCGGGTCGAAGACGCTGGCCTCGACGGGGGCCCCGAAGAGGGCGTCGGGGTGGTGCACGAGGTAGGTGTCGAGCGGGTCGTCGCGGGCGACGAGTACCCCGACGGCGTCCTGGGCGCCGCGCCCGGCCCGGCCCACCTGCTGCCACAGGGCGGCGCGGGTGCCGGGGAAGCCGGCCATCAGCACCGCGTCGAGGCCGCTGACGTCGATGCCGAGCTCGAGGGCGTTGGTGGCGGCCAGTCCGCACAGCGACCCGTCGCGCAGCGCGGTCTCGATGGCGCGGCGCTCCTCGGGAAGGTAGCCGCCGCGGTAGGCCGCGACCCGGCGGGCCAGGGACGGCTCGACCTCGGCGACCAGGGCGGCCGCGGTCATCGCCACCTGCTCCGACCCCCGTCGCGACCGCACGAAGGCCAGCGTGCGCACGTCGTCGACCACCAGGTCGGCGAGCAGGTCGGCGACCTCCGAGGAGGCGGCGCGGCGCACCGGGGCGCCGTTCTCGCCGGTGTGGGAGGTCAACGGCGGCTCCCACAGCGCCACCGACACCCGACCCCGCGGCGACCCGTCGTCGGTGACCGGCTCCACGTCGAGCCCGGTGAGGCGGTGGGCGGCGGCCGCCGGGTCGGCCACCGTGGCCGAGGCCAGCACGAAGGTCGGGTCGGCGCCGTGCAGGGCGCACACGCGTCGCAGCCGGCGCAGCACGTGCGACACGTGCGCGCCGAACACGCCGCGGTAGTGGTGGCACTCGTCGACCACGACGTAGCGCAGCGAGCCGAGGAATCCGGCCCAGCGGGCGTGGCCCGGGAGCATCGAGCGGTGCAGCATGTCAGGGTTGGTGAGGAGGTACTCCCCGTGCTCGCGGGCCCAGTCGCGCTGGTCGCGACCGCTGTCGCCGTCGTGGGTCGTGGCGCGCACGTCGAGCCCCAGCGAGCGCAGCGAGGTCAGCTGGTCCTGGGCGAGCGCCTTGGTCGGGGCGACGTAGAGCACCCCCGCGCCGCGCTGTCCCCGGCTGCCCCGCGACTCGCGCACCGCGGTCAGCGCCGGCAGCTGGTAGGCCAGCGACTTGCCCGACGCCGTGCCGGTGGCGACCACCACGTGCTGCCCGGCCCGCACCGCCTCGGCGGCCTCGACCTGGTGGCTCCACAGCCGCTCGACCCCGCGGGCCTCGAGCGCGCCCCGCACGTCGGACGCGACCCAGGTCGGCCACGGGGCGTGGCGCGGATCGCGCGCGGCGAGCTCCTCGACGTGGGTCAGGCGGTCCTCGCGGCCCGGCACCGCGGCGAGGCGGTCGACCAGACCGGCTCGTGGGCGCAGGGGGAGGGCGGCGGTCATGGATCCGAGTGTCCCAGGGTCCACCGACAGCCCCGCAGGGCCGGGCGGTGCGGGCCGCTGGCGGCCGGCGCGGGGGCCTTCGTGCCACTGTCCGGGAGCGGCCAGGGCGCTGCGTCGGGGCGCAGCGCGGCGCGGGGGTCCGACCTTTACCCTTTTTGTGCGCCGGGGCCGCGAGCGTGGTTTCATATGGCTGGCCGAGTGTCATGGCGTCGCCCGCCCTCACGAGGTCCGCCAGATCGACTGGCACGGATTCCGCAGGCCGACATGGGAGTAGACGTGGACCTCACTCTTGCGACGCGCGACGTCGATGGGAAGACCATCGTTGCCGTCGGTGGCGAGATCGACGTCTACACCGCCCCCAAGCTGCGCGACAAGATCACCGAACTGGTCGCCGCCGGCACCTACGACCTCGTGGTCGACATGGAGGCCGTCGAGTTCCTCGACTCCACGGGCCTCGGCGTGCTCGTCGGCGGGCTGAAGAAGGTCCGGGCCCACGACGGGTCGCTGCACCTCGTGTGCACCCAGGACCGTCTGCTGAAGATCTTCCGGATCACCGGGCTGGCCAAGGTCTTCATGATCCACGACAGCGCCGACGACGCGCTGGCCGCCAGCTGACCGGTCCTCAGGACCGGCCGCCGGCCCCTCCCCTCCTCGCTGAGGAGCACCGGACCCGACCACCGTGGGGCCCGGCCGCGACCCGCGCCCCGGGCCGACACGTGTGACCCACGACACACAGTCGTGCGGTGAAGGGCGTCGGCGTGCGTAGACTCCGGCTCGTCCGTGAGACGCAGATCACGTTCCTGCGCCTGATCGTTCACTCCACCGCTCGCTCACCCAGCACGTAGGAGGAATCAGATGACGGGGATCCGACCCTTGGTCGTGGAGCTCTCCGGCGGCAACCTCGTCCTGGTCGTCATCGTTGCCCTCGTCGCGCTCGGTGCGCTGGCGATGGCGGCGATGTTCCGCCGGGAGGTCCTCGCCGCCGGTGAGGGCACCGCCAGCATGCAGACCATCGCCCAAGCCGTGCAGGAGGGCGCCAACGCCTACCTCACCCGACAGTTCCGGACGTTGGCGATCTTCGCCGCCGTCGCCTTCTTCGCCCTGCTGCTGCTGCCCGCGGACGACACCGTGGTGCGGATCTTCCGCTCGGTCTTCTTCGTCGTGGGAGCCGGCTTCTCCGCCACCGTCGGCTACCTGGGCATGAACCTCGCGGTGCGGGCCAACCTGCGCGTCGCCGCCGCGGCCGAGACCTCGGGCCGCGAGCCGGCGATGACGATCGGGCTGCGCACCGGGGCCATGGTCGGCATGCTGACCGTCGGCCTGGGCCTGCTGGGCGCGAGCCTGGTGGTGCTCTTCTTCCAGGACGAGGCCCCCGACGTGCTGGAGGGCTTCGGCTTCGGCGCCGCCCTGCTCGCGATGTTCATGCGCGTGGGCGGCGGCATCTTCACCAAGGCCGCCGACGTCGGCGCCGACCTGGTGGGCAAGGTCGAGAACAACATCCCCGAGGACGACCCGCGCAACGCCGCCACCATCGCCGACAACGTCGGCGACAACGTGGGCGACTGCGCCGGCATGGCCGCCGACCTCTTCGAGTCCTACGCCGTGACGCTCGTGGCGGCCCTCATCCTGGGCTCGCAGGCCTTCGGCGACCAGGGGCTGGTCTACCCGCTGCTCATCCCGGCCATCGGGGCCCTCACCGCAGTGGCGGGGGTCTACCTCACCCGCCCCAAGGCCGGCGAGAACGGCCTCACCACCATCAACCGGTCCTTCTACCTCTCCTCGGGCATCGCCGCCGTGGCCAGCGTGCTGCTCTCCTACGTCTACCTACCCGGCAGCTTCTCGGAGTTCGCCAACATCGCCCCCGACCTGGCCCAGGCCGACGGCGACCCGCGCTTCATCGCCTCGGCCGCCGTCGTCATCGGCATCGTGATGTCGGCCGGCATCCTGGCCCTCACCGGCTACTACACCGGCACCGAGTTCCGCCCGGTCAAGGACGTCGGCAAGACCTCGCTCACGGGCGCGGCTACCGTCATCCTCTCGGGCCTCTCGGTCGGCTTCGAGTCGGCCGTCTACACCACGCTGGTCATCGGGGCGGCGGTCTTCGGGGCCTACCTGCTCGGCGGAGCCGCGCTCACGGTGTCGCTCTTCGCGGTGGCGCTGGCCGGCACGGGCCTGCTGACCACGGTCGGCGTCATCGTCGCCATGGACACCTTCGGCCCGGTCTCCGACAACGCCCAGGGCATCGCGGAGATGTCCGGCGACGTCAGCGAGGAGGGGGCGCAGATCCTCACCGAGCTCGACGCGGTCGGCAACACCACGAAGGCCATCACCAAGGGCATCGCGATCGCCACGGCCGTGCTCGCCGCGACCGCGCTCTTCGGGTCCTACGCCACCTCGGTCTTCGAGTCCCTGGCCGACGCCGACCCGAGCCTGGAGGAGGCCAACCTCCTCGACTTCAGCGTCTTCAACCCCGCCGTCCTCGTCGGTGTGCTGCTCGGCGCCGCGGTGGTCTTCCTCTTCTCCGGCCTGGCCATCAACGCGGTCGCCCGTGCGGCCGGCGCGGTCGTCTACGAGGTGCGCCGCCAGTTCCGCGACATCCCCGGGATCATGGAGGGCACCGGACGCCCGGAGTACGGCAAGGTCGTCGACATCGTCACCAAGGACTCCCTGCGCGAGCTCGTCACACCGGGCATCCTCGCGGTGCTGGCCCCGATCGCCGTCGGCTTCGGGCTGGGCGCGACCGCCCTGGCCGGCTTCCTCGCGGGCGCCATCGGCACGGGCACGCTGATGGCGGTCTTCCTGGCCAACGCCGGCGGGGCCTGGGACAACGCCAAGAAGCTGGTCGAGGACGGCCACCACGGCGGCAAGGGCTCCGAGGCCCACGCCGCCACCGTCATCGGCGACACCGTCGGCGACCCCTTCAAGGACACCGCCGGCCCGGCGATCAACCCGCTGATCAAGGTGATGAACCTCGTCTCCCTGCTCATCGCCAGCGCGGTGGTCTCCCTCAGCGTGGGCAAGGACCAGAACGACGTCCTGCGCGTCGCCATCGCGGTCGCCGCCGTCGTCGTCATCGCGGTCGCGGTCTACATCTCCAAGCAGCGCGAGACCGCGATGGGCGACGAGCCGGCGCCGCCGAGCGCGCCACCGCCGCCCCCGACCGACGGCTACGTCGACCCGACGCCCACCGTCCAGCGCGAGCTGTGAGCACCGACCCGCCCGGTCCCCGACCGGGCGGGTCGCTCTCGTCGGGGCCTACGCTCGCCTGCGTGAGCGACCTTCCCCACCTCCTGCGCGAGGCCCTCGTCAGGGCCGACTTCACCTACGACGCCGTGGCCGGCCTGCTGGGTCGCCAGGCCCACGACGCCCTGGCCCGCAACGAGACGACCCCGGGGCTGCTCGCGACGGGCGACGGCTCGCCGCTGGCGACCCTGGTGCGCCTCTTCCTGCTCCAGACCGCCGTCTCGCGCGACGCCGCGGAGCGCGCGCTGCCGGGGCTGCTCGACGCGATGGCCGCGCAGGGTCTGGTCGAGCAGTCGGTGGGCGAGGTCGCGGCGCGCCTCGACGTGCGCCCCTACGCCACCGACCACGCCGACGAGACCGCGCACCTGTGGGTCGTCAGCGACCTCACGCCGGGTCTCGACGGCCTGCCGCAGCGCGTCGGCGGCGACCACGTGCTCGGGATCAGCCCGGCCTCGACCTCCCTGGCCCAGCTCACCCTGCGCGAGGAGGTCGACCGCAGCCTCGACCTCGGCACCGGGTGCGGGGTGCAGGCGCTGCACCTCGCGCGCCACAGCGGCCGCGTCGTCGCCACCGACGTCAACGCCAAGGCCCTGCGCCTGACTCGCTTCAACGCCGCGCTCAACGACGTCGCCGACCGCGTCGACGTGCGCGACGGGTCCTTCTTCGAGCCCGTCGCGGGGGAGCGCTTCGACCTGATCGCCACCAACCCGCCCTTCGTCATCAGCCCCGCCACCGGCGAGCGGCTGGTCTACCGCGACTCCGGTCTGCCCGGTGACCGGGTGGTGGAGGACATCGTGCGGGCCGCCCCCGACCACCTCACCGAGGGTGGCTGGTGCCAGGTGCTGGCCAACTGGGTCATCGCCCGCGACACGCCGTGGGACGAGCGCCTCGCCGGCTGGGTGGCCGACGACTGCGACGCGCTGGTGGTGCAGCGCGAGGTCCTCGACCCCGCGGCCTACGTCGAGCTGTGGCTCAAGGACGCCGGGCAGCACCCGAGCACCGGCGGCGCGAGCGCCGAGGACTACCGGCGTCGTTACGACACCTGGCTGTCGTGGTTCGACGAGCAGGGGGTCGAGGCCGTCGGCTTCGGCTGGATCAACCTGCGCCGCGGGGCGTCGGCCGCGCCGGACACCGCCGCGCGGACGCTGCTGGACTGGCCCTACGAGGTCGAGCAGCCGGTGGCGCCCGCCGTGCGCGACTGGGGCCGGGCCGCCGACGTCGTCGTCGGGGCCGGCAGCCGACTCGTGCTGCGCGTCGACGTGCTCCAGGAGACCGTCGGCGCGCCGGGCGCGGAGGATCCCGAGACCATCGTGCTGCGCCAGCAGCGCGGGCTGCGTCGCGCGCGGAAGGTCGACACCGTCGAGGCCGCCCTGGCGGGAGCCTGCGACGGCGAGCTGAGCATCGGCCAGATCCTCGACGCGGTCGCCGACCTGCTCGACCGCGACGCGGCCGACCTGCGCGCGCAGTACCTCCCCGTGGTCGCCGAGCTCGTCCGCGAGGGGTTCCTCGTCGCCTGAGCGCCCGGTCAGGCGGCCTCGCGCGCCTCGCGAGCCCGCTCGCGCAGCCGCGTCAGACGGACCCGGGTCGCGGCCGTGAGCAGGTCGGGCCTGCCCAGCGGCAGCAGGTCGGGCGCCTCCCGCGGTCGTTCGCGCCCCTCCAGGTCGCCCCACCGCAGGCCCACGAGGGCCCGCCGGACCAGCCCGCCGACCGCAGCGGGCGAGCCGGGCAGGGCGAGGGCGTCCTGGACCATCGTCAGGCGCAGCGACCCGTGGGGGTGGAACCACCCGTTGGCCCGGCCCACGGCCCAGCACAGCCCCCCGGCGAGGTGCGCGGCCGACCGCGCGCCCGTGACGACCTCCGGCTCCAGGACGCTCAGCGCCACCAGGGCCCGTCGCAGGGCGTAGGACGACTCGACGTCGAGGTGCGCGGCGGCCACGGCGTCGAGGAGCTCCCCGACTCCCTCGGCGCGGCGCCGGAGGGGCAGGTCCTCGAGGGTGTCGGGCAGGTCGGTGCCGTCGTCGTCCAGCGGGAGGTCGTCGAGGGCCTCCAGGGCCTCGCGCCCCCCGCAGACCCGCTCCAGCCAGGCCTGCACCTGCTCGTGCGCCGGCGGGGGTGGGGGAGGCGGTGGCGGCAGGGGCCGCCGCTCCTGGTCGTGCCGCCGCGCGACGTGCTCCCAGTCGGTGTGCTCCACCGGCTCGCTCCAGGCGTCGACCAGGCGGCCGTCGACGAGCACCAGGTGGGTCAGGCGGTGCTCACCGACCCCTCCGGGCCGCGGGTGGCGCGGCGCCGCGGACGGCTCGAACCAGCCCTGCCGTCGGTCGCTCTCCCAGATGTCGGGGTCCTGCACGGGGTCCTCCCAGGCTGTCGTCGGTGTCGGAGGGACCACGCTGGCACGCCGCGCCGACCCTCCGCAGCGCTCGTCCACAGGGCCCCGGCGTACGGGGCCGGGAGCTGTGGAGGAGGGCGCGGCGCAGCCGCGGGCCGGCGGGGCCTCGTGCGGACCGCGGCGGGGATCGTGGGGGTCACGCGCTACCGTGAGCCGCCGTGGGCCCCGTCTGGTGGCCCTCGTGCATCCCCCGAGCTCAGAACGGCTGGTCGCGTGGCACACAAGTTGGTGATCGTCGAGTCCCCGGCGAAGGCCCAGAAGATTGGTGGCTTCCTCGGCCGGGGCTACGTCGTGGAGTCCTCGGTCGGTCACATCCGCGACCTGCCCCAGAGCGCCGCCGACACCCCGGCGAAGATCAAGGACAAGCCCTGGGGCCGTCTCGCCGTCGACGTCGAGAACGGCTTCGAGCCGCACTACGTCGTGCCGCAGCGCCAGCGCGAGCAGGTGCGCAAGCTCAAGGGCCTGCTCAAGGAGGCCGACGAGCTCTACCTCGCCACCGATGAGGACCGCGAGGGCGAGGCCATCGCGTGGCACCTGCTCGACGAGCTGAAGCCGAAGAACATCCCCGTCAAGCGCATGGTCTTCCACGAGATCACCGAGCCGGCCATCCTCGCGGCCGCCGAGAACCCCCGCGACCTCGACATGGACCTCGTCGAGGCGCAGGAGGCCCGCCGCATCCTCGACCGCCTCTACGGCTACGAGGTCTCGCCGGTGCTGTGGAAGAAGGTCATGTCGGGCCTGTCGGCCGGGCGGGTGCAGTCGGTGGCGACCCGGCTGGTCGTCGACAAGGAGCGCGAGCGGATGGCCTTCCGCGTCGCGTCCTACTGGGACCTCGAGGGCACCTTCGACGCCGGCAGCAAGCACGAGCAGCGGATGTTCCCGGCCAAGGTGCACTCCGTCGACGGCTCCCGGGTGGCCCGCGGCTCCGACTTCGGGCAGGACGGCGTGCTGAAGTCGAGCGCCCAGGGCAAGGTCGTCCACCTCGACCGCGCCGCCGCCGAGGCCCTGTCCTCGGCGCTGCAGGAGACCCCCTTCGAGGTCCGCTCGGTCGAGTCCAAGCCCTACCGTCGCTCTCCCTACGCGCCCTTCCGCACCACGACGCTGCAGCAGGAGGCCAGCCGCAAGCTCGGCTTCAGCGCCTCCTCGACGATGTCGGTGGCCCAGCGGCTCTACGAGAACGGCTTCATCACCTACATGCGCACCGACTCCTCGACCCTCTCGGGCGGGGCGATCGACGCGGCGCGGGCCCAGGTGCGCGAGCTCTACGGCACCGACTACCTCCCCGACGCCCCCCGGGTCTACGCCGGCAAGGTGAAGAACGCCCAGGAGGCCCACGAGGCGATCCGCCCGGCGGGCGACACCTTCCGCACCCCGGCGCAGACCGGGCTGACCGGCGACCAGTTCCGCCTCTACGAGCTGATCTGGATGCGCACCGTCGCCTCGCAGATGAAGGACGCCGTCGGCAACACCGTCACGGTGCGCCTGGGCGGCGCGGCCGACACCGGCCAGGACGTGGTCTTCTCCGCCTCCGGCCGCACCATCACCTTCCACGGCTTCCTCAAGGCCTACGTCGAGGGCACCGACGAGGGCGCGGCCAAGGACGACGCCGAGACCCGCCTGCCCAACCTCAGCGAGGGCGACGCGCTCAGCGCCGCCTCGCTCTCCGCCTCCGGACACGAGACCAAGCCCCCGGCCCGCTACACCGAGGCCACGCTGGTCAAGGAGCTGGAGGAGCGCGAGATCGGGCGTCCCTCGACCTACGCCGCGATCATCAAGACCATCACCGACCGTGGCTACGTCTACAAGAAGGGCACCGCGCTCGTGCCGGCGTGGCTGGCCTTCTCGGTCGTGCGACTGCTCGTGGAGCACTTCCCGCGCCAGATCTCCTACGAGTTCACCGCCGAGATGGAGGACGTGCTCGATGAGATCGCGGCGGGCCGCAAGGACCGCAACACCGAGCTCGGCGAGTTCTACTACGGCAGCGGCGACGTGGTCGGTCTCAAGCGACTGGTCGACGAGCTCGGCGACATCGACGCCCGCGAGCTCGCGACCTTCCCCGTGGGCGGGCCCGACTCCGGCATCCACCTGCGCGTGGGCCGCTACGGGCCCTACCTCGAGGGCCCCGACGACGAGGGCAACCCGGTCGGCAAGCGCGCCAACGTGCCCGACGACCTCCCGCCCGACGAGCTGACGCTGGAGAAGGCCACCGAGCTCTTCGCCAACCCCGCGGGCGAGGAGATCCAGCTCGGCGTGCACCCCGAGACCGGTCTGCAGGTCGTGGCCAAGAACGGCCGCTTCGGCCCCTACGTCACCGAGGCGCTGCCCGAGGACGCCAAGAAGAGCGCCAAGCCCCGCACGGGCTCGCTGTTCAAGACCATG
This sequence comes from Nocardioides sp. Leaf285, assembly GCF_001422955.1. Classification (NCBI taxonomy): domain Bacteria; kingdom Bacillati; phylum Actinomycetota; class Actinomycetes; order Propionibacteriales; family Nocardioidaceae; genus Nocardioides; species Nocardioides sp. Leaf285. Next base: position 292,670 of record NZ_LMNH01000002.1, read on the forward strand.
TCGCTCGACACGATCACCCTCGACGACGCCGTGCGCCTGCTCTCGCTGCCCCGCGTGGTGGGCGTGGGCGAGGACGGCGAGGAGATCACGGCGCAGAACGGCCGCTACGGGCCCTACCTGAAGAAGGGCAGCGACTCGCGCTCGCTGACCGCGGAGGAGCAGCTCTTCACCGTCACCCTCGACGAGGCGCTGAAGATCTACGCCCAGCCCAAGCAGCGCGGACGTGCCGCCGCGGCCCCGCCGCTCAAGGAGCTCGGCGACGACCCGGTCTCGGGCCAGCCGGTCGTGGTGAAGTCGGGCCGCTTCGGGGAGTACGTCACCGACGGGGAGTACAACGCCACCCTGCGCAAGGACGACTCGGTGGAGGCCATCACCCTCGAGCGCGCCGCCGAGCTGCTGGCCGAGCGCCGCGAGCGGGGGCCGGCCAAGAAGGCGGCCAAGAAGGGCGCGAAGAAGGCCCCGGCGAAGAAGACGGCGGCCAAGACCGCCGCCAAGAAGACGACGGCCAAGAAGACCGCGACCAAGACCGCCGCAAAGAAGACCGCGACCAAGACCGCCGCCAAGAAGGCCACGACGTCGACCACGACGACCACCGCGAAGAAGGCGGCGACGAAGGCGACGGCCGAGAAGGCCTGATCGGCGTGGACCGGCGTCGGCGGCTGTCGGCCCGGCCACGTAGGTTCCTCGCGTGAGCTCTCCCGGCGTCTTCTCCCCGCGCGGCGTCTTCGTCTGCCTCGAGGGCGGCGAGGGGTCGGGCAAGTCGACCCAGTCGGCGCTCCTGCGGGCCTGGCTGGAGGAGGCCGGCCACACCGTGGTGTCGACGTTCGAGCCCGGTGACACCCCGGTCGGGCGCGAGCTGCGCCGCATCGTGCTCAGCCCCGAGACCGGCGCCCTCTCCGACCGCACCGAGGCCCTGCTCTACGCCGCCGACAAGGCCGAGCACGTCGACACCGTGGTGCTGCCGGCCCTCGAGCGCGGCGAGGTGGTCGTCACCGACCGGTACGTCGACTCCACGCTGGCCTACCAGGGTGCGGGGCGCACCCTGCCGGTCGCGGAGGTGGAGCGGGTCGCGCGGTGGGCCACCGGCGACCTGCGGCCCCACCTGACCGTGGTGCTCGACCTCGAGCCGGCCGCGGGGCTGGGCCGCTTCGAGGGGCGCGACCGCATCGAGGGCGAGTCGCTGGACTTCCACGAGCGGGTGCGCGCGGCCTTCACGACGATGGCCGCGGCCGACCCCGAGCACTATCTCGTCCTCGACGCGCGCGCCGACCGCGACGAGATCGCCGCCGCGGTGCGCCGCCGCGTCGAGCCGCTGCTGGCGCAGGCGGTGCGGGCATGACCGTCTGGGAGCAGCTGGTCGGCCAGTCCCGTGCGGTCGAGGCCCTGCAGACCGCGGCCGCGGGCCACGGCATGAGCCACGCCTGGCTGTTCACCGGTCCGCCGGGGTCGGGTCGCTCCAACGCCGCCGTCGCCTTCGCCGCGGCCCTGCAGTGCGACCGCGCCCCGGAGCAGGCCGGCTGCGGTCAGTGCCACCAGTGCCACACGGTGCTGGCCGGGTCGCACGCCGACGTGGCGGTCATCCGCACCCAGAAGCTCTCGATCGGTGTCGACGAGGTCCGCGACCTGGTGCGCCGGGCCGCGCTGTCCCCGGTGGGCCGGCGCTGGCAGATCCTGGTGGTCGAGGACGCCGACCGCCTCACCGACCAGGCGTGCAACGCCCTGCTCAAGGCGATCGAGGAGCCCACCGACCGCACGGTGTGGATGCTGTGCGCCCCCACCGTCGACGACGTGCTGCCGACCATCCGCTCGCGCTGCCGGCTGCTGACCCTCACCACCCCGACGGCCCGCGACGTCGCGGCCTTCCTCGAGCGCACCGACGGCGTGGCCCCCGACCTCGCGGCCTACGCCGCCCGCGCCAGCCAGGGTCACATCGGCCGGGCCCGGGCGCTGGCGCGCGACGAGGGCACCCGCGCCCGCCGCCACGAGGTGGTCTCCCTGGCGCGCCGGGTCACGTCGCTGGGCGCGGCCATGCGGGCCGCCGGAGAGCTCGCCCAGGTCGCCAAGGACGAGGCGGAGGTGCAGACCGGCGACCTCGACGCCCGCGAGCGCAGCGACCTCGACGCCTCCTACGGCGTGGTCGAGCGCGGCCGCCGCCCGCGGGAGTACGGACCCGCCCTCGCCGCGCTGGAGAAGGGGCAGAAGACCCGGGCCAAGCGGCGCCACCTCGACGTCGTCGACCGGGGCCTCATGGACCTCGTCTCGGTCTACCGCGACGCGATCGCGCTCGCCTCGGGCGCGCCCGGCGACCTGGTCAACGAGGACATCCGCGCCGACGTGGAGGAGATCGTGCGCACCTCCAGCCCCGAGCACAACCTGCGCCGGATCGCCGCGATCTTCGAGGCGCGCGAGCAGATGCTGGAGTTCAACGTGCCACCGGCCTTGGCGCTGGAAGCCATGATGGTCGCCCTGCAGGCGCCCGAGGGGAGCAGTCGATGAGCCCGTCCACCACCCGCATCGTCGCGATCGTGCTGGCGGTGGTGCTCGTGCTGGGCGCGGCCGGCGTCGCGATCGGCTACGGCCTCTCGGCCCGCGACGGCGGCGACTCCGCCGACGGGCCCGAGCGCACGGGCCCCGCGCCCACGTCGACGCCGTCGGCCGACGCCACCGAGCCGCCCGACCCCGCGCTCGCGGCGTACTACGGGCAGAGCATCGACTGGGCGGCCTGCGAGGACGACGACGACATGGAGTGCGCCACGCTCACCGTGCCCGTCGACTACGCCGAGCCCGACGGCGAGACCATCGACCTGCGGCTGCTGCGCGACCCCGCCGACGAGCCCGGCCAGCGGGTCGGCTCGCTCGTGGTCAACCCCGGCGGACCCGGCTCGCCCGGCACCTCCTACGCCGCGGCCGGCACCCAGGCCTTCCGCCAGCCGCTGCTCGACGCCTTCGACATCGTCGGCTTCGACCCGCGCGGCACCGGCGGCTCCGACCCGGTCGACTGCCTCTCCGACGAGGAGCTCGACGCCTTCCTCGCCGCCGACCCCGACCCCGACGACGCGGCCGAGGAGCAGGCGCTGGTCGAGGACCTCGACGGCTTCTTCGCCGGCTGCGTCGAGCGCTCCGACGCCCTGGTGGGCCACGTGACGACCGTCGAGGCCGCGCGCGACATGGACGTGCTGCGCGCCGCGCTGGGCGAGACCACGCTGACCTACCTCGGCGCCTCCTACGGCACCAAGCTCGGTGCGACCTACGCCGAGCTCTTCCCCCAGCGGGTGGGCCGCCTGCTGCTCGACGGCGCCGTCGACGTCTCGCTGAGCACCCGGGAGTCGTCGCTGGGCCAGGCGCGCGGCTTCGAGACCGCCCTGCGCGCCTACGTCGAGGACTGCGTGTCCGGCGACGACTGCCCGCTCGGCGGCTCGGTCGAGGAGGGCCTCACCACGATCACCGACCTGCTCGACGACATCGACGCCCAGCCGCTGCCGACCTCCGACGACCGCGAGCTCACCGTCGGCAGCGCCTTCTACGGCGTCGTGACCCCGCTCTACGTGCGCGACTACTGGCCGCTGCTGACCCAGGGCCTCGAGCAGGCCCTCGACGGCGACGGCACGACGCTGATGCTGCTCGCCGACGCCTACGCCTCGCGCGACTCCTTCAGCGGCGACTACCTCAACAACTCCGCCGAGGCCATCTACGCCATCAACTGCCTCGACGACCCCACCGCCCTCGCCCCCGAGGACGTCCCGGCGCAGTACGCCGACTTCGAGGAGGCCTCGCCGACCTTCGGGCGGGTCTTCGCGTGGGGCCTGGTGGGCTGCGCGGGCATCGAGGTCGAGGCCTCCGAGCCCGCCCCGCAGATCGACGGGGCGGGCGCGGCGCCCATCGTGGTCGTCGGCACGACCCGTGACCCGGCGACGCCCTACGAGTGGGCGCAGGCGCTGGCCGAGCAGCTCGACTCGGGGGTGCTCGTCACCCGCGACGGCGACGGTCACACCGGCTACAACTCCGGCAACGAGTGCGTCGACACCGCGGTCGAGGACTACCTGGTCGAGGGGACCGTGCCCGACGACGGGCTCGAGTGCTGAGGCAGTCCCGCTGACCTCAGCGGCGGTGGATCGGCTCGGCCACGGCGCGGATGCGCGCCGTGGCCAGCTCGATCATCAGTCGCGCGGCCGGTGACAGCACGGCGTCGGCGCGGTGCACCACGGCGAAGGTGTCGAACTGGCGCGGGCGCAACGAGACCCACCCGGCGTCGGGCGCGAGGCGGGGGAGCAGCTGCTCGGCGGCACCGCGCGGGATGACGGTGTCGGCCAGGCCCATCCCGACCAGCTCGACGGCGGTCTCGATGTCCTCGACCTCGATGCGGGTCTGCGGGTTGCGGCCGGTCTCGTGCAGCATCTGGCGCAGGGTCTGACGGGTGGAGTCGACGGCGCGGTAGGTCGTCTCGGGCATGACCAGGGAGGCCTGCGACAGGCGGTGGGCCGTGACCGGGGTGGTGAGCCGCTCGGGGTCGGCGCTGACGTAGACGAGCTCCTCGCGCGCCACGGGCGTCACGCTCATGCCCTCGCTGGAGACGTTGTGCACCGCGAGCATCGCGGCCTCCAGCCGGCCGCGGCGCAGGTCCTCCTGCACCTCGGTGGAGTTCTGCCCGATGAGCTCGACGCGCACCCCGGGGTAGCGGGCCAGGACGTCGGCGACCAGGCCGGCCCCGGCGTAGAGGCGGGCGATGCCGAACATGCCGAAGCGGATGGTGCCGGTCTCGAAGGACTTCACCCCCTGCACGGCCTTCTGGGTCTCGTCGAGGGCGGCGAGCACGCGCTCGGCGTGGGGTCGCATCTCGTCGGCCACGGTCGTGGGCACGACGCCGCGTCCGACGCGCCGGAACAGCTGCACGCCCAGCGATCTCTCCAGGGTGCGGATCTGCTCGGAGACCGACGGCTGCGCGTAGCCAAGGCGCTCGGCGGCGCGGGTCAGCGAGCCCTCCTCGTAGGCGGCCAGGAAGCATGTGAGCTGGTGCACACTGAGCACAAGGTGCAGCCTATGGCATCTGACGGGAGGTGGTCCTACCCCTATGGCCCGGTGCGACGGAGAATCAAGACACCACCCCACCCGATGCCTCAGGAAGGACCCGCCGTGCTCACCCACCTCTGCAGCGCCTGCGACAAGCGCCAGCTCATCTTCCCCTCCCAGATCACCGCGGTCGCCGACTCCGACCACGGCGTCCTGGCCACCTTCACCTGCTGGTGCGGCGCCGAGCAGACCGCCCCGCTCGACCTCGTGCCGAGCCGTGCGCGCGGCGAGAAGGTCCTCGCCGCCTGAGGCGATTTCGGCGCCTGCCGGGTCCGTCCGTATACTTCGGCGGGTTGTCCGGCCCCGGTCCTTGACCGATCCGGCAGCGCGCCGCCTTAGCTCAGTCGGTAGAGCGTCTCACTCGTAATGAGAAGGTCGTCGGTTCGATTCCGACAGGCGGCTCCACCACAAGCCCCTGACCTGCAGTGATGCGGTCGGGGGCTTCGTCGTTCCCGGTCTCGGCGGGACCGGCTCGCAGTCGTGCGACGGGAGCGCGACCCCGCCGTCGAGCCGGCTCACCCCGATCGGCCTGGTGCACGTCAGGGTCGGGGTGGTTGTGTGGAGGGACGGCCGTGACGTGCGTTACAGGACATGTCCGTGTGGGGCCGCGCCGTGCACCAGGTGAGGAGTGAAGATGTCCGGAAACAGGATCGTCGTCTACAAGGGTCCCGGAGAGGTCGCCGTCGAGTCGATCGACTACCCCAAGCTCGAGATCCCGGGAGAGGTCTCGAAGTCCATGGGGATCAAGCAGCGGGCACCGCACGCGGTGATCCTGAAGCTCGTGACCACCAACATCTGCGGCAGTGACCAGCACATGGTCCGCGGCCGCACGACGGCCCCCGTGGGCCAGACCCTCGGTCACGAGATCACCGGCGAGGTCGTCGAGGTCGGCGACGACGTCCTCTTCGTCAAGGAGGGCGACATCTGCTCGGTGCCCTTCAACATCGCCTGCGGCCGCTGCCGCATGTGCAACGAGGGCAAGACCGGCATCTGCCTCAACGTCAACCCGGCCCGCGCCGGAGCGGCGTACGGCTATGTCGACATGGGCGGGTGGCACGGCGGCCAGGCGGAGTACGTCATGATCCCGTTCGCCGACTTCAACCTGCTGAAGTTCCCCGACCGGGACGCCGCGCTGGAGAAGATCCTCGATCTCACGATGCTGTCCGACATCTTCCCCACCGGCTACCACGGCGCCTACACCGCCGGTGTCACCACCGGCTCCACCGTGTACGTCGCGGGCGCCGGACCCGTCGGGCTCGCGGCCGCCTTCTCCGCGCAGCTGCTCGGTGCCTCCGCGGTGATCGTCGGCGACATGAACGCCGACCGCCTCGCTCAGGCGGCGAGCTTCGGCTGCGAGACCGTCGACCTGAGCAAGGGCGACGACCTGGCCGACCTGATCGAGCAGGTGCTGGGCGAGCGCGAGGTCGACGCCGCCGTCGACGCCGTCGGCTTCGAGGCCCGCGGCCACGGCGAGGGAGCGGCCGAGGCGCCGGCCACGGTGCTCAACGACATCATGACCGTCTCGCGGGCGGGCGCCTCGCTGGGCATCCCGGGCCTCTACGTCACCGGTGACCCCGGCGCCGTCGACGACGCCGCCAAGGAGGGCCAGATCGGGGTGAAGCTCGGGCTGGGCTGGGCGAAGTCCCACGCCTTCGTCACCGGTCAGTGCCCGGTGAAGAAGTACAACCGCCAGTTGATGAACATGATCCTGGCCGACAAGGCCCACATCGCGAAGGCGGTCAACGCCACCACGATCAGCCTCGACGACGCCCCCCGGGGCTACCAGGAGTTCGACGCCGGGTCGGCCAAGAAGTACGTCATCGACCCGCACGGCATGGTCGCCTGACACAGCACGGCAGCGGTGGTCGCCCCCCGCGGCGACCACCGCTGCCGACTCGCGGTGCCGCTCGCGAGTCGTCGAGACGGCACAGAGAGGACACAAGATCGCCACAGGCGGGGAGCCGAGACTCGCGTCATGACGATCTCGACCTCCACGTCCCCCCGCCGTCGCCGGCTCGCCGGCATCGCCTCGATGGCGCTGGTCAGCGTGTTGGCGCTCGGTGGGTGCGCGACCTCCACCGACTCCACAGCCGCCGACTCCGCCTCCTCCACCTCGACGTCCGCCAGCGCTTCTTCGGGGTCGGTCAGCCCGGTCTCCACGGCGAGCACCACCCAGGACGCCACCACGACCGCCGGCACGATCTCCGACACTGCGGCCGCCGCCCAGGCGTTCCTCGACACCCTGAGCGAGGAGCAGCAGGACGCGGTCCTGTACGCCTACGACGACGAGACCAAGACGACGTCGTGGTCGAACTTCCCGGTCACCTTCGTCCAGCGCGCCGGGCTCGACCTCGCCGACCTCACCGACGAGCAGCAGGCCGCCGCGCTGGAGGTGCTCGAGAGCCTGCTCAGCGACGAGGCCTACGAGACGGTCACCGGCATCATGAACGGTGACGTCTACCTCCACGAGAACAGCTCCTCGACCGAGGCGTCCTTGGGGCAGTACTACATCGCGTTCTTCGGCGACCCCTCCGACACCAGCGCCTTCGAGGTGCAGTTCGGTGGTCACCACCTCGGCATCAACGCCACCCTCGACGGGGCCGCCGACGACGGCACGGGCGCCATCACCTTCGCCCCCACCCACCTCGGGGTGCAGCCTGCGGTCTACACCGACGAGGACGGCGACGAGGTCCAGCCCTTCGACGGCATCTACACCGATGCCTTCGCGTTCTTCGACAGCCTCACCGACGAGCAGCAGGCCACCCTGACCTCCGGGGACGTCAGCATGTGCGCGCCCGGCGACACCTGCGACTTCGCCACGGGCGAGGGTCTCACCGGCGCCGACCTGACCGAGGAGCAGAAGGACCTGCTGCTCGACCTCATCGCCAACTGGGCCGGCATGGCCGACGAGCAGACCACCACCACCGAGCTCGCCGAGATCGAGGCCACGCTCGACGACACCGTGATCGCGTGGTCCGGCGAGACGACCTACGACATGTCCACCGGTGACGGCATCAACTTCTCCATCTCCGGACCCGACGTCTACGTCGCCTTCCAGGCCCAGCAGGGCTCGGCCGGCGCCGACGTCGAGGGCGTCAGCACCTCCGGGTGGGGCCACGTGCACACCATCTACCGCGACCCCACCGACGACTACGCCGGCAGCGTCACCCAGCAGGCCGCGAGCGGCACGGGCGGCGGAGACATGGGAGGGACGCCCCCGGGCGACGGCGGTACGCCGCCCGCCGACGCCTCGTCGAGCGCAGGCTGAGATCGCAGCCGGCCCGGGCCGCCCCGCGGCCAGGCTCAGCAGCGCCGACACCCGTACGACGTCGACGGCGAGGGTGCGACCGGGTGCCCCCGCCTCCAGGGTGCCCGGTCCCCGGCTCGTCCTGGTGCGGTCCATGTGCCCATCCAGGCCCGGCGGGGGCGACCGCGACACCGTCGTAGGACGTGCACCGGGGGACCCAGGTCATGCGCTGCACCCTGCGGCCCCACGGCGGGCGCGCGGACGCCGGCGGACGACCTGGGACCGACCGGGCGCTGGAGGCCTCCCGCGACCCGCGCACGGACCGCCGCGCTCAGCCCGCCCCGACCCGGAAGACGGGCCAGCCGATCTCGGTGCGCCAGGCGGTGGGGTCCGAGCTGTCGGCGGGGCCGACGAGGTAGGTCTCGCGGACCGGGCCCGCGACCGTGAGGGCGTTGGCGACCAGCCAGGCGCCCACCTCGCCGTAGGTGACGTCGATGTCGTCGTGCGGGCCGACGTGGGTGGCGACGGCGAGCTCGACGGCCGGCAGCGTCGCCGGACGCACGCGCCCGACCGTCGGGGGTCGCGCCGTCGGCCGGTGGACCAGGGCGCGCCCCCGGCCGGTCTCGAACAGCGCGTTGTCGTAGAGCCCGCCGGGCGGGCCGGTCGGCTCGCGCACCGCGGCGGCGAGCTCGGCCGCGGCGCCGGCGTACCACGCCAGGACGTCGTCGAGCCCGACCTCGGCCGCGACGGCGGCGACGACGGTGGGGCTGACCGAGCGCAGCTCCACCGCCACCGGGGCGGGGTCGGGGCGCAGCAGCCGCCGCAGCGACACGACGGCGGCACGCGTGCGGGACAGCTCGGCCTCGAGGCGGCGGAGGTGGTCGCCGACGAGGGTGGCACGGTCGCCGGGGTCGGGGCAGGCCACGATGCGCTGGACGTCGGCGAGCGGTACGTCGAGCTCGCGCAGCCGGTGGATGACCTGCGCGGTCGGGATCTGCTCGGCGGTGTAGCGGCGGTGACCGGTCGTCGTGTCGACCGAGTCGGGCAGCAGCAGCCCCGCCTCGTGGTAGCGCCGCAGGGTGCGCACGCTCAGGTGCGTCAGGCGCGAGAACTCACCGATCGTCAGCACCCCGGCAGTGTGCCCCCTCCCCCTGGGGGAGGTGCCAGCCCTTGCCCCTCTCCCGGGCGGAGCGCTCAGGGTGGGCCCCATGACGACGACCCCGAGCACCCTGCCCGCCGTGATCCGGACCTACCTCGCCGCGCACACCTCCGGCGAGGTCGACGCCGCCGCCCGCACCTTCGCACCCGACGCCGAGGTGACCGACCAGGACGAGGTCTTCACCGGCGCCGAGCGCGTCCGCGGCTTCCTGGAGGGGGCCGGCTCGGAGTTCACCTACACCACCCGGGTGCGCGGCGCGGAGCGCCACGACGCGGGGCGCTGGGTGGTCCTGGTGCGGCTGGAGGGCGACTTCCCCGGCGGCGTCGCCGACCTGCGCTACCGCTTCCTGCTGTCGGGCGACCTCATCGCCCGGCTGGACATCGCTCCCTGACTCGCCCCGGCCTCGGGTCCCGGGGTGAGGCGGTGACGTGGGCGCTGCGGTTGGCTGGCGCCATGAGCCCCCACAGCGTCGGTCCCTGATGGCCCTGGTCGACCGCACGGCCCGCCTGCTCGTGACCGCCGCCCCCGGCACCGGGAGCACGGCCCTGCGCGAGGCCCTCCTCGCCCGGCCCGGGGTCGAGGAGGTGCCGGCGGCCGGGGAGGTGCGCCGGCACGGCGTCGACGTCAAGCACGGCACGGTCGGCGAGCTCGTCGCCGCCGGGCTGCTGCCCGCCGACCACGGCCTGCGGGTGGTCACCACGACCCGCAACCCCTTCGACTTCTACGTCGCGGAGCACGAGCGCACCCGCACCCGCTGGGTCCACGAGCTGCGCGACCCCACGTCGTGGGTGCACCAGACCCCCGGCGCGGTGGACCGCATCGTCGACGCGGTCACCACGGACTTCGGCGCCTGGGTCACCGCGGCGATCGGGCGGGACGCGACGCCCCGCCGGATCAACGAGGGCCACGTGCGCGAGGCCGACGTCGTGCTGCGTATGGAGCACCTCGAGCGCGATCTGCGCGAGCTGGTGGGCCTCGAGCTGGCGGTGCCGCCCACCAACGTCACCGACCGTGAGCGCGCCTACTGGCGCTCCTACGACGTGACCACCCGCCACCTGGTCGAGACGGCCCACGCCGAGGACCTCGAGCGCTTCGCCTACCGGTTCTGAGACTCGCCCGGGTCGGGCACGACGTCGACCGACAGGAGCACCCAGCCGCTCGGCACCGCCGCCATGAGGTCGGTCAGCACCGAGGCGTAGTCGTCGCCGACGAGGACGTAGCAGTCAGCGGGCCGGTCCGCTCCGAGCGGACCGGCGGTGGCGTGGATCTCGATGCGACGTCTCCTGGGCGGGTGGGGCGTGCCGCACGACCGGCGCTCCCGCGGCGCGTGCACCGCGGGAGCGCCTCCCGACCGGACGCCCAACGGGGGGACGTCGGCGCCGATCGGGGTCGTGCGCCGCGGGGGCGGCAGTCAAGGAAACGTGAAATGTCCGTGATACGCACACCGTTCCCGTGGAGACCCGGACCAAACCTCGACCCCGTGACGGGTGGACCGGGCGGGTGCGGTCGACGCACTGTGGACCCATGCCGGAGCCCATCGCCCGCCCTGACGACCTCGACCCGATCGAGACGGCCTCGCTCGACGAGTTGCGCGCCCTGCAGACCGAGCGGCTGCGCCGCAGCGTGCGCCACGCCTGGACCCACGTGCCGCACTACCGCGCCGCACTCGACGGCGCCGGCGTCCACCCCGACGACGTTTGCGACCTCGGCGACCTCGCCCGGCTGCCCTTCACCACCAAGGCCGACCTGCGCGAGAACTACCCGTGGGGGATGTTCGCGGTGCCGCGCGAGCAGGTGGTGCGGGTGCACGCCTCCTCCGGCACGACCGGCAGACCCACGGTGGTCGGCTACACCCGCGACGACGTCGACACCTGGGCCGCGGTGATGGCGCGCAGCATCCGCGCCGCGGGCGGCCGACCGGGCCACGTGCTGCACAACGCCTACGGCTACGGCCTCTTCACCGGCGGCCTCGGTGCCCACTACGGCGCCGAGCGGCTGGGGTGCACCGTCGTGCCGGTCTCGGGCGGGATGACCGAGCGCCAGGTGCAGCTGATCGTCGACTTCCGCCCCGACCTCATCATGGTCACCCCCTCCTACATGCTCGCCATCGTCGAGGAGATGGAGCGCCAGGGCGTCGACCCCCGGTCGACCTCGTTGCGGGTCGGCATCTTCGGCGCCGAGCCGTGGACCGACGACATGCGCCGCGAGATCGAGGAGCGTCTCGACATGCACGCCGTCGACATCTACGGGCTCTCGGAGGTGATCGGGCCCGGCGTGGCCAGCGAGTGCGTCGAGACCAAGGACGGTCTGACGGTCTGGGAGGACCACTTCTACCCCGAGGTGATCGACCCCGTGACCGGGGACGTGCTGCCCGACGGCGAGAAGGGCGAGCTCGTGCTCACCTCGCTGACCAAGCAGGCCATGCCGGTGCTGCGCTACCGCACCCGCGACCTGACCCGGCTCCTGCCCGGCACCGCGCGCACCATGCGGCGCATGGAGAAGGTCACCGGACGCACCGACGACATGATCATCCTGCGCGGCGTCAACCTCTTCCCGACCCAGGTGGAGGAGCTGGTGCTCACCACCACGGAGCTCTCACCGCACTTCCAGTGCGTGCTCGAGCGCACCGGCACCCTCGACACGATGCGGGTGGTCGTGGAGCGGCGCGAGGCGGCCGACCCGGCCGCGGCGACCGAGGCCGGCCGCCGCGTCGAGCACCTGGTGAAGAGCCGGATCGGGGTGAGCGTCGAGGTCAACGTCGTCGACCCCGGGAGCGTGGAGCGCTCGGTGGGCAAGATGCGGCGCCTGGTCGACCGCCGCCCCGTCCGCTGAGGAGGGGCGGGTCAGCCGAGCTCGGGGACGACCTCGCCGGCGAACATCGTGCGCGGCACGCCGATCTCGTCGGCGTCGGCGCCCGCGGCGGCCATCTCGGGCGACGACAGTGCCGCCGTCATCGCCTCGCGGTCGTCGAAGTCGAGCTGGGCCACCAGGTAGGGCCCGGCGGCCGGGTCGCCGCCCATCGGTCGGACCTTCGACCACGTGAAGGAGCGCAGGCCCGGCACGGGCAGCACGAGCGGCACGTGGCCCTCGGCGTAGCGGCGGTCGAAGGCCTCGGGGTCCTCGGGCACGGCGTACTGGATGGTCACGCGGTACATGCGCTCTCCTGCGGGTCGGGGTGCGGGTCCGGGGGTGCGGTCGGGCCCGTTGCACGGCGTCGGGCTGCGTGACAGACTATTCCTGACCGGTCGGTCTGTAAATCAGCCGGTCTGTCAACCAGGAGGTCCCATGACGACGGCACCCGCGCAGGCCGAGCAGGCCTCCTTCGAGGCGACCCTCGCGCGCCACGACCGCATCGAGCCGCGCGACTGGATGCCCGAGCGCTACCGCGCCACGCTCGTGCGCCAGATCGCGCAGCACGCGCACTCCGAGATCATCGGCATGCAGCCCGAGGGCGCCTGGATCACCCGCGCCCCCTCGCTGCGGCGCAAGGCGATCCTGCTGGCCAAGGTGCAGGACGAGGCCGGCCACGGGCTCTACCTCTACTCCGCCTGCGAGACCCTCGGCGTCTCCCGTCTGGAGCTGACGGAGAAGCTGATCGAGGGCAGGCAGAAGTACTCCTCGATCTTCAACTACCCCACGCTGTCCTACGCCGACGTCGGCACCATCGGCTGGCTGGTCGACGGCGCGGCCATCTGCAACCAGGTGCCGCTGTGCCGCACCTCCTACGGCCCCTACGGCCGCGCGATGATCCGCGTGTGCAAGGAGGAGTCCTTCCACCAGCGTCAGGGCTTCGAGCTGCTGGCCACGATGATGCGCGGCACCGACGAGCAACGCGCGATGGTGCAGGAGTCGGTCGACCGCTTCTGGTGGCCGGCGCTCATGATGTTCGGCCCGCCCGACGCCGACTCGTCCCACACCGCGCAGTCCATGGCCTGGGGCATCAAGCGCGACACCAACGACGAGCTGCGCCAGAAGTTCGTCGACATGACCGTGCCGCAGGCGCGGGCCCTCGGCGTCACCCTGCCCGACCCCGACCTGGTCTGGAACGACGAGAAGGGCGGCCACGACTTCACCCAGCCCGACTGGGCGGAGTTCCGCGACGTCGTCAGCGGGTCGGGGCCGTGCAACGCCCAGCGCCTGGCCCACCGCCGCCGTGCCCACGAGGACGGCGCCTGGGTCCGCGAGGCCGCGAGCGCCTTCGCCGGGCGCCAGCAGCAGGAGCAGGAGCAGGAGCAGCAGGAGGCGGTCTCGTGAGCGGGGCGCCGCAGGGGGAGTGGCCGCTCTACGAGGTGTTCGTGCGCGGCAAGCGCGGCCTCAACCACGTGCACGTCGGCTCGCTGCACGCCGCCGACGACCAGATGGCCGTGCACAACGCCCGCGACGTCTACACCCGCCGCAACGAGGGCGTGAGCATCTGGGTCGTGCGCGCCGACGCGATCACCGCGTCGAGCCCGGACGAGAAGGACCCGCTCTTCGCCCCCGCCGGCGACAAGGTCTACCGCCACCCGACCTTCTACGACATCCCCGACGACGTCCCCCACATGTAGGAGGCGGCCCCCATGACCGACCACGCCAGCGACCACGCCAGCGACCACGCCAGCGACCACGCCAGCGACCACGCCAGCGACCACGCCAGCGCCTACGACGGGCTGCTCGGCGACGACAGCGCGCAGTGGGCGTTCGGCCAGGACTTCGAGGACCCGCTCGCGGGCGTCGACACCACGCCGGCCGCCGGCGTCGACGGTGCAGCGCTCGCGGCCTACTGCCTGATGCTCGGCGACGACGCGCTCGTCTACTCACACCGGCTCTCGCAGTGGGCCAGCAACGCCCCCGACCTGGAGGAGGACATCGCGCTGGCCAACATCGCCCTCGACCTCCTCGGCCAGGCGCGCCTGCTGCTGGCGCGAGCGGCGGCCGCCGACCCGTCGGTGGTGCCGACGCTGCCCGCGGGGTCGCCGGTGCCGCCCGAGGACGCACTCGCCTTCTTCCGCGACGACGCGGACTTCCGCAACGTGCGCCTGGTCGAGGGGGAGAACGGCGACTTCGCGGTCACCGCCGCCCGCCTGCTGCTCTTCGCGACCCACCGCCTGGCGCTGCTCGAGCAGCTGCGCGACAGCATCGACCCCGTGCTCGCCGCGATCGCCGCGAAGGGGGTCAAGGAGGTCGCCTACCACCGCGACCACGCCGCCCGCTGGTGCGTCACGCTGGCCCGCGGCACCGAGGAGTCGCGCCGACGGATGCGCGCCGGCCTCGACGTGGTCTGGCCGCTGCACCATGAGCTCTTCCGCACCCACCCGGTGGAGGCGACCGCGGCCGAGCAGGGCTTCGGGGTCGACCCCGCCGGGCTGGCCACCGGCGTCGACGTGCTGCTCGAGCAGGTGCTGTCGGTGGGCGGGCTCGACCGGCCCACCGTGCCCCCGACCGGTCCGCTGGGGCGCGGCGCCGGCCGCGACGGGCGCCACACCGAGGCTCTCGGCCGGATGCTCGCCGAGATGCAGGTCGTCGCCCGGGCCCACCCCGCGGGGCGCTGGTGAGCGCCGTGGTCGACGCAGGCGCCGCGACGCTCGCCCGCCGGGCCGCGGAGGAGGTCACCGACCCCGAGATGCCGATGCTCACGCTCGCCGACCTCGGTGTGCTGCGCGAGGTCGCGGTCGAGGGCGGGACGGTGGTGCTCACCGTGACCCCGACCTACTCCGGCTGCCCGGCCCTGGCCACCATGCGCGACGACCTGGTGCACCGCCTGCGCGAGCACGGCTTCGCCGACGTCGACGTGCGGGTGCGGCTGGCCCCGGCCTGGACCAGCGACTGGATCACCGAGCGCGGTCGCGCCGCGCTGCGCGCGCACGGGATCTCCCCGCCCGGCGCGGCCCCGGCCACCGAGGGCCCCACCGTGCTGCGGCTGCTGCCGACGCGCCGGCAGGTGGTGTGCCCCCGCTGCGGGTCGGGGCGCACGGCGCTGACCTCGGAGTTCGGGGCGACGGCCTGCAAGGCGATGTACCGCTGCGAGGGGTGCCTCGAGCCCTTCGACCACGTGAAGGAGATCTGATGGCGCGGGCCCGCTTCCACGAGCTGAGGGTCGCCGCCGTCGACCCGCTGACCGACGACTCCGCGGCCATCACCTTCGCCGTGCCCGAGCCGCTGCGCACGGCGTACGACTTCGCGGCGGGGCAGGCGCTCACGCTGCGCCGCACGATCGACGGCGAGGAGCACCGCCGCAGCTACTCGATCTGCGCGCCGGCGGGGGCGGCGCCGCGGGTGGGCGTGCGCGAGATCCCCGGCGGGCTCTTCTCCACCTGGCTGGTGCGCGAGGTCGCGGTCGGCGACGTCGTCGAGGTGCAGACCCCCACCGGCGCCCTGCGCGCCGACCCCGCCCGCCCGGCCCGGCACCTGTGCGTCGCGGCCGGCTCGGGCATCACCCCGATGCTCTCGATCGCCGCGACCGTGCTCGCCGACCCCGACGCGCGCGTCACCCTGGTCTACGCCAACCGCCGCGCGAGCACCGTGATGTTCGCCGAGGAGCTCGCCGACCTCAAGGACCGGTACGCCGCACGCCTCGACGTCGTCCACGTGCTCAGCCGCGAGCCCCGCGAGGTGGAGCTGCTCTCGGGGCGGCTCGACGCCGACCGGCTCCGGAGGCTGCTGCGGGCGCTGGTGCCGGTGGAGGCGCTCGACCACGTCTGGCTGTGCGGTCCCTTCGGGCTGGTCACCGACGCCCGCGCGGTGCTCGCCGAGCTCGGCGTCGGCGCCGACCGGGTGCACGTGGAGCTCTTCCACGTCGACGAGGCGCCGCCCGAGGTCGTGCGCGAGGAGGCCGGGCCGGCCGCCGACGGGGAGACCAGCGAGGTCACCCTCGTGCTCGACGGGCGCACCACCACCGCCCCCCAGCGACGCGGCCAGAGCATCCTCGACGGCGCTGCCGCCACCCGCAGCGACCTGCCCTTCGCGTGCAAGGGCGGGGTGTGCGGCACGTGCCGGGCCCACGTGGCCGCCGGTGAGGTGGACCTGCGCCGCAACTACGCCCTCGACGACGACGAGCTGGCCCGCGGCTACGTGCTCACCTGCCAGGGCTACCCGGTGGGCGACGCGGTCACGGTCGACTTCGACGCCTGACCCGCGGGCCCCTCCGGCGGGGGCGACGCGGGGCCGCGCAGCCCGTCGAAGGCGATGGCGCCGACGGCACGGGCCAGGGCGTCGGTGTCGAGCGGACCGCCGGGGCGATACCACTCCACCAGGGAGTTGACGAGCCCGAAGAGCAGCCGGCTCAGCAGCTCGGGAGGGAGGTCGGCGCGCACCGAGCCCTCCTCGGCGGCCGCGGCCACGAGCCCGGCCAGCCGGTCGTCGAGCACGCGGCGGTGGGCGAGGGCGGCCTGCTCGACCTCGCTGTTGCCCCGGACCCGCAGCAGCAGGGTCACGGCGGGCAGGTGGTCGACGAGGATGCGCACCGAGCGGTGCACCACGTCGTGGAGGCGCTGGGTGGCCGTGGTGCCGGCGCTCGCGTCGGCGGCCTCCTCGATCGCCGCGGTGAGCTCGCCCAGCGCCTCGTCGAGCGCGGCGCTGAGCAGGTGCTCCTTGCTGGGCACGTGGTGGTAGATCGCCGACTTGGTCAGGCCGAGCTCCTGGGCGATGTCGCCCATGGAGGTGCCGTCGTAGCCCTGCCGGTTGAAGAGCTCGATCGCACGCCGCAGCACGGTCGCCTGGTCGTATCCGGGACGACCCCGCCGCACGGGAGCGTCAGGTGGGGGGCCGGCCATGGCGCCAGCGTCTCACGACCCGCCGCGGTCGGGCCGCGGTCAGGTGGCCACGGCGTAGGCGGTGAGCGCGGCCGAGACGGCGTCCTCGACGACGGCCCCCGCGGCCTCCCAGGACCGGTCGGCGCACAGGTCGCGCCACACCGAGCCGAGGACCGTGCCGGCCACGGCGCCGACGGCGCCCGCGGCCACGGCCGGCCACACGCCGGCCGCGCCCTCGTGACGGGCCAGCACCCCCGCGCCGCCGGCCGCGCTCAGCACCCGCGCCACGGTCGGCCCGCCCACGCGCGACGGGGTCGAGGGCAGCTTGTCGAAGACCAGCTCGGTGCCCACCAGGCCACCCGCGAGCGCCAGCGGCGCCTTCCCGGCGACCAGGCCCGGCGGCACGAGACCCCAGGAGCTGCGCGCGCCGGTGGCCAGGCCGATGGCGAGGCTGCGCAGCAGCAGCCGTCCCGGGCGCGCCGGGCCCTCGTCGTCGCGCTCGTCGTCGGGCTCGGTGACCCGCAGGGCGCACGCGACCGCGGCGCCGTAGACCAGGTGAGGCACGACGTCGCGACCCCAGTCGGTGGCCGACCACGTGGTGAGGTCGGTGACCTGGAGCACCGCCATCGGACCGTCGGTGGCGGCCATCGCGCCGAAGCCGATGACGGCCGACTCGGCCAGCCACGGCAGCCGCACCCCGGCCGAGCGGACGAGCGCGGCGACCGCACCCACGCCGACCCCGACGCCGAGCCCGGCCAGGGCGCCGTACGCCTCCTCGCGGCTGCCGGCGGTGGGCAGGTCGAGGTGCACCAGGTCGGCGGCGGCGGTGACGGTGTCGGCGGGCGCGCTGCTCGCCGAGCGGCCGGTGAGGGCCATGTCGAGGTAGGTCGTGGCGTTGAGGACGGTCGTGCCGGCAGCGCCGGCGACGAGACCGCGGACGAGGGATCGCATGGTGCCCACCCTGCGCCCGTCACCGCCGCGAGCGGACCACCGGAGGGGGTGAGAGGGCCAGGAGGGCCTCAGCGCGACGCGCGGCGCCGGGCGAGGAGCGTGGCACCCGCGAGGACGGCGAGGGCGACCAGGGCGGTGACGACGACGGCGGTGGTGCCGTCGGCGGAGCCGGTGACCGCGATGCCGACGAGGGCCCAGCCGCCGGCGACGGCATAGGCGACCAGGCCGCGGGTGGCCAGGGTGACGACGACGAGGGTCGCCGCGGCGACGGCGAGGGCGCCGAGCTGCCAGCCGAGGTCGGCCACGTCGGCGAGGTCGAGCGCCACCGCGGCCGTCGAGAGGTTGAGGAAGAGGGCGGCGGTGACCCAGCCGCCGTAGAGCCCGGCGGCGGCGCGGGTCAGCGCGCCGAACCACCCGGCGGGAAGGGCGCCAGGCGCGGCCACGAGGGCGCCGGCGACCCCGGCGACGGCCATGACCAGCAGCGCGACGGCGGTGGCGACGCTGCTGTCGACCGCGGCACAGACGATCCACACCGTGCCGCCGAGGTAGAGCACGACCTGCGCGACCTGGAGCGCGCGCGGCACGGAGTCGGCACCCCGCACGAGCACGGCGACGGCCTGGGCCAGGGCCAGGGTGTAGATGACCCCCCAGATCGAGAACGCCCAGCCCACGGGGGTGATGAGCAGGTCGGCCCCTGCGCCCTCGCCGGGGGAGGAGCCCAGGCCCAGCGACTGCACCACGGGCGCCACGACCTGCAGCACGGCGCCGGCCAGCACGGCCCAGGCCAGGCCGCGCGAGCCGGCCGGGCCGCGGCGCGCGGAGGTCGGGGCGGCCGAGCCGCCGGAGGTGCGGGGGTGCGAGGTCGAGGTGGCCATGCCCCGAGGCTAGGCACGTCTCTCACCGACCGCCCCACCCCTCGGCACAGAGCCTCGGCCCAGATGGTCGGCCCAGATGGTCGGTCCAGATGGTCGGTCCAGATGGTCGGCGCAGATGGTCGGCCCGGACCGTCGACCCTGCCCTGCCCTGCCCGAAGGGGTGGGGGAGCCAGGCAAGCGCGCCCGAAGGGGGGAGCCCGGGCCCCCCGGGGCCCGCCGACGATCGAAGGGATCCGCACCACCCAGCAGACCCCCGCCACAGATCGGACACCCACGATGACCGCCATCCTCTTCGGCTCCATCAGCACCATCGCCGACACCTCCGAGCTGCAGCGCGAGGCCTTCAACCGGGCCTTCGCCTCCCACGGCCTCGACTGGCAGTGGGGCCAGGAGGAGTACGCCGAGATGCTGGCCACCAGCGGGGGCCGCGACCGGATCGCCGAGCACGCGCGCAGCACCGGCGCCGACGTCGACGCCGACGCGGTGCACCAGACGAAGTCGGAGATCTTCCAGCAGCTGCTGGGCGAGGCCGACCTGACCCCCCGCGACGGCGTGGTCGAGACCATCACCGCGGCGCGCGAGGCCGGCCACAAGGTCGCGCTGGTGACCACGACGTCGCGTGAGAACGTCATGGCCCTGGGCCGCGCCGTGGCCGACCGGATCTCCTTCGACGACCTCGACCTCGTCGTCGACCGCACCCAGGTCGAGCAGCCCAAGCCCGACGGCGAGGCCTACACCTTCGCGCTGGCCGCCCTGGGCGAGCCGGCCGGCTCCTGCGTGGCGGTCGAGGACAACCTCGGCGGCGTCGAGGCGGCCGCCCGCGCCGGCCTCAGCGTCGTGGCCTTCCCCAACGCCAACACCGCCGGCCACGACTTCGAGCGCGCGACCGCCCGCCGCGACCGCCTCGAGCTGGCCGACCTCCAGTCCTTCACCCAGACCGCCTGACCCCGGCGACCAGAGGAGCCGAGATGACCCAGACCACCGACGTGCCCACCCCCGTGCCGGCGCAGGAGCCCGGCGCCCCGCTGGCCCGGCTCGAGGCCACCGAGACCGCCTTCCACGTGGAGGCCTACGAGAAGATCGACTACTCCCTGGTGATCGTGCCGGGCGTCTTCGACCCGGCCAACGCCGAGCTCGCCGACACCTTCCGCGACTTCGGCCGCTGCCTGGCCGTCGTCGACGAGGCCGTCGAGCGCCTGCACGGCGAGCGGATGGCGGCGTACTTCGCCCACCACGACATCGCCCTCACCACCGTGCCGGTGCGGATCGCGGAGACCGCGAAGTCGCTGCGCACGCTGGAGCGCATCGTCGACGCCTTCGCCGACTTCGGGCTGATGCGCAAGGAGCAGGTGCTGGTCGTCGGCGGCGGACTGACCACCGACGTGGCCGGCTTCGCGTGCGCCTCCTACAAGCGCTCCACCGACTACGTGCGCATCCCGACGACGCTGATCGGCCTCATCGACGCGAGCGTCTCGATCAAGGTCGGCGCCAACCACGGCAAGCACAAGAACCGGCTCGGCGCCTACCACGCCTCAAAGAAGGTGCTCCTCGACTTCTCGCTGCTGGAGACCCTGCCCGTCGACCAGGTGCGCAACGGCATCGCGGAGATCATCAAGATCGCCACCGTGGCCCACCTCGACACCTTCGAGGCGCTGGAGAAGTACGGCGAGGACCTGCTGCACACCGCCTTCGGCCACGCCGCCGACGGCGAGCACCTGCGCGAGGTCTCCGACCGGATCACCTACGACGCCATCCGCACCATGCTCGAGCTCGAGGTGCCCAACCTCCACGAGCTCGACCTCGACCGGGTCATCGCCTACGGCCACACCTGGAGCCCGACCCTCGAGCTGACCCCCTCGCCGCCCTTCTTCCACGGCCACGCGATCAGCATCGACATGGCCTTCTCGGCCACGATCGCCGAGCAGCGCGGCTACATCGGCGCCGACCAGCGTGACCGGGTGCTGGCCCTCTTCAGCGGCCTCGGTCTGGCCGTCGACAGCCCGCTCTTCACCCCCGAGGTGCTGGAGAGGGCGACGGCCTCGATCCTGCAGACCCGCGACGGCCTGCTGCGCGCGGCCGTGCCGCGCCCGATCGGCACCTGCTACTTCGTCAACGACCTCGACGTGCCCGAGCTCGTCGAGATCCTCGCCGAGCACAAGCGGGTCTGCGCGTCGCTGCCGCGCGGCGGCGAGGGCGTCGACCAGTACACCCGCGCCGAGACCCCGGCCGGTGCCTGAGCGGGTGCCCGGCCCGCGGCCGGTGACGCCGGTCGGCATCGTCGCCGCGCTGCTCGAGCGGGTCGAGGCCGGCCTGGCCGACGTCGCGGGAGTGCCCGACGACGTGCGGGCCGACCTCGCCCGGGCCCGGGCGGTCGCCGGGGGCCTGGAGCCCTACCTCGAGGCCGGCACCAGCCCCGAGTCACCTGCCCTGGCCGCGCTGACCGCGCGCACCCGAGCCGAGGACTGGAGCGGGCGCAGCGGGGGCGTGTACCTGGAGCAGGAGATGCTCTCCGGCCACGTCGAGGGTGCGCTGCTCCAGCTGCTCGTGCGCACCGGCGGCGCCCGCCGGGTGCTCGAGGTGGGCATGTTCACCGGCTACTCCGCGCTCGCCATGGCCGAGGCGCTGCCCGAGGGCGGCGAGGTGGTGGCGTGCGAGCTCGACGCCGCCGTCGCCGCCCTGGCCGCCGAGTGCTTCGCGGCCTCCCCGGCCGGCGGCCGCATCCGGGTCGAGGTGGGCCCGGCGCTCGACACGCTGCGCCGCCTGGCCGACGCGGGCGAGGTCTTCGACCTGGTCTTCGTCGACGCCGACAAGACCGGCTACGCCGACTACGTCGACCTCCTCCTCGACACCGGCCTGCTCGCCGAGGACGGTCTGCTGGCCCTCGACAACACCCTGCTGCAGGGCGAGCCCTGGGCCGGCGGCCCCGACGGCGCCACGAGCGCCAACGGCCGCGCCGTGGCCGACCTCAACGCAGCGCTCGCCGCCGACCACCGGGTGCAGCAGGTGCTCGTGCCGCTGCGCGACGGCCTGACGCTGGCCCGGCGGGTCTGAGCCGTGGCCGCCCTCTCGAGCGCCGCGACCGGCGCGGTGACCCTCGCCAAGACCATGGGCGCGCTGGCCCTGCTGCAGGCCACGCTGCCGGTCGACCTGGTCGTCACCGGCGTCGCCGCCGCGCGCGGGCGGGCCGCCCGCGGCGCCCGACCCGACCCCGGCGCGGCCGCGGCGGAGCGACGTACGGTGCTGGTCAGCGGGGGGAAGATGACCAAGGCGCTGGAAATCGCGCGGCTGATGCACCTCGCGGGGCACCGGGTCGTCATGGTCGAGACCCGGCGCTACCGGCTCACCGGCCACCGCTTCTCGCGCGCCGTCGACGCCTTCCACGTCGTGCCCGACATCTCCTCGCCCGACTACGCCGCGGCGCTGCTGCGCGTGGTGCGGCAGGAGGGCGTCGACGTCTACGTGCCGGTCTGCTCGCCGGCCGCGAGCATCGCCGACGCCGAGGCCAAGCGGGTCCTGGAGCCGCACTGCGAGGTGGTCCACCTCGACCCCGACGACCTGCGCCGCGTCGACGACAAGCACCTCTTCGCCGAGTCGGCCGCCGCGCTCGGCCTCGCGGTGCCCGACACCCACCGGATCACCGACCCGCAGCAGGTGCTCGACTTCGACTTCTCGCGCTCCGCGCGGCCCTACATCCTCAAGTCGATCCCCTACGACCCCGTGCGGCGCCTCGACCTCACCCGCCTGCCGTTGGCGACCCGCGAGGAGACGGCCGCCCACCTGGCGCGGCTCCCGATCTCGCCGGGGCACCCCTTCATCCTCCAGGAGTTCGTGGAGGGCGAGGAGTACTGCACCCACGGCACCGTGCGCGACGGTCGGCTCCAGGTCTACATCTGCTGCCGCTCCTCGGCCTGGCAGCTGACCTACGAGATGGTCGACAAGCCCGCCATCCGGGAGTGGGTCGAGACCTACGTCGCGGCCCACGGCCTCACCGGGCAGCTGTCCTTCGACTTCATCGAGGACGCCGAGGGCGTCGTGCGCGCCATCGAGTGCAACCCGCGCACCCACTCCGCGATCACCCTGCTGCACGGTCACCCCGGCGTCGCGGCGGCCTACCTCGACGACGACGCCCCCGCCGTCGAGCCGCCCCGGGGCGGTCGACCCACCCACTGGACCTACCACGAGCTGTGGCAGGGGCTGCGCCACCCGCGCACCCTGCCGGGCCGGCTGCGCACCCTCGCGCGGGGCCGCGACGCCGTGCTCGACCCCGCCGACCCGCTGCCCTTCCTCATGCTCCACCACGTGCACGTGCCGTCGCTGCTGCTGCAGAACCTGCGCCGGCTGCGGCCGTGGACCAAGGTCGACCTCAACATCGGCAAGCTCGTCGAGCCGGGAGGCGACTGACATGGCAGAGCACAGCACCGGACCCTTGCGGGTGCTCCACCTGGCCGGCTCCGCCGAGGACGACTTCCTCGCCGACGTCTCCCTGCTCTACGCCCGCGACTGCCTCACCGCCGTCGCCGACCCCGAGCGCTACGTCGCGCTCGTCGCCCACGTCAGCCCCGACGGGTCGTGGCGCTTCCCGGCCGACCTGTCGCCGGCCGCGCTGGCCGCCGCCGACCCGGTGCCCTTCGCCGAGGCCGTCGGCGTGGTCGCCGGGCTGGGCGTCGACCTGGTCGTGCCGCAGATGTTCTGCCTCTCGGGCATGACCCACCACCGCGCGCTGCTGGAGCTGCTCGGCCTGCCGTACGTCGGCAACCGGCCGGCCGTGATGGCGCTGGGCGCCGACAAGGCGCTGGCCCGCGCGGTGGTCGCCGCCGCCGGCGTCAGGGTGCCCGAGGCCTACGTCGTGCCCGGCGGCCCCGAGGCCGGGGCGGCCGACCTGGCCCTGCCGGTCGTGGTGAAGCCCGTCGCGGCCGACAACTCGGTCGGGGTCACCCTGGTCCACGACCCGGCCGACCTCGCCGCGGCGGTCGGGGCCGCCCGCGAGCACGGCGGGCGCGCGCTGGTCGAGACCTACGTGCCGCTGGGGCGCGAGGTGCGCTGCGGCGTGGTCGAGGTCGACGGCGAGCTGGTGTGCCTGCCGCTGGAGGAGTACGCCGTCGACACCGACACCAAGCCCGTGCGCGACCAGGCCGACAAGCTGCGCCGCGCCGACGACGGCGACCTCGCCCTGGTGGCCAAGGACGCCGAGCACGCCTGGATCGTCGACCCCGAGGACCCGGTCTGCGAGCGGGTCTGGGCTGCCGCGCGGCGGGCCTACCGCGCGCTCGGCTGCCGCCACTACGGCCTCTTCGACTTCCGCATCGACCCCGACGGCGAGCCGTGGTTCCTGGAGGCCGGCCTCTACTGCTCCTACGCCCGCACCAGCGTGGTCGCGGTGATGGCGCGGGCGGCCGGCATCGACCTGCCGCAGCTCTTCCGCCTCGCCGCCGACGACGCCCTCGCCCACCCCTGACCCGACGGCCTGACCCGACCGCCCGACCCGACCGCCCGACCCGACCGACCGCCCGACCCCGAGGAGAACCCCGTGGAGACCCAGATCCTGCACCCCGTCGGCGCCCGCGTCAGCGACGTCGCCCTCGACGACCCCGGCCTGCGCGCCGCGCTGCCGGGTCTGCTGGCCGAGCACGGGGTGGTGGTGCTGCCGGGCCAGGAGGTGGGCAACGAGGAGTTCCTCGCGTTCCTGCGCTCGCTGGGCGAGCTGACCTTCACCCGGGGCGAGACGCCCGTCGAGGGCCACCCCGACCTCAACCTCATCAGCAACGTGGGGCGCGAGACCCCGCCGCGCAGCACCTTCCACGTCGACACCAGCTACGTCGCGCGGCCCCCGGCGTACACCGCGCTGCGCGCCGTGAGCATCCCCGAGCGGGGCGGGGCCACGCAGTTCACCAACCAGTACCTCGCGCTGGAGTCGCTCGACCCCGACCTGCGCGAGCGGGTCGAGGGCCGCACGATCACCCACGTCGTCACCGGTGTGGAGCTGGAGGAGGACGACGAGTCCGCGGCCGAGCACCCCGTCGTGCGGCCCCACCCCGTCACCGGTCGGCCCTCGCTCTACCTCACCACGCTGTCGCGGTGCGCCGCGGTCAGCGGGCTCGACGAGGAGGAGTCGGCATCGCTGGTGGCGCGGCTCTACGAGCACTCCACGCGCCCCGAGAACACCCTCGACCACACCTGGGCCCCCCACGACGTGGTCATCTGGGACAACGCCTGCGTGCTGCACCGCGCCGACCACTCCGGCGTCGTCGGCGACCGCGTCATGCACCGCGGCATGGTCGCCGACCACGCCGTGACCGCCTGAGCCGACCGGCTCAGCCCCGCGGCGCGGCCAGGACGCCTCCCGGCATCCGCACCACGACCGTGACGCCCTCGCCCGGCCGGGCGTCGAGCTCGATCGAGCCGCCCCAGGCCTCGGCCATGCGCTGCGCCGCCGCGAGCCCCAGGCCCAGCCCCTGGTCCTCCCGGTGCAGCGAGAGCGACGACTTCGCGAAGGGCCGGCCGAGGGCGGCCACGTCCTGGGGCGGGATGCCCTGGCCGCTGTCGGAGACGATGATCTCCACCGTGCTCTCGTCGGCGAGCCACGCGGCCACGAAGACGTCGGTGCCCGCGGCGGAGAACTTGGCCGCGTTGTCGACCACCCGCTCGAGCACCTCGCGGAGCTCCGCCGCCGGTGCCAGCACGAGGAGGCCGGGGGGCGTGGGGGCGCGGCGCACGGCGATGCGGTGCCCGTGGCGGTAGGTGCGCCCCGAGGCGGTCTGCGCCACCAGGTCGAGGACGCCGTCGAGGTCGGAGGAGGGCCGGACGCCGCGACCGTCGGGCGCGCCGGCGTCACCGGCCTCGGTGCCCGCGCTGACGAGGGCGACCGCGTCGGTGGCGACGCGCCCGAGACGCTCCGTGGCGGCCTGCATGCGCTCCAGGACGCGCTGCTGCTGCGGGGTCAGCGGACCGGGGCGTCCGTCCAGGAGCATCTCCACGGCCACCATCAGCACGGTCAGGGGCGTGCGTAGCTCGTGTGACAGCAGGGTCACCGCAGCGGTCGTGCGGGCGTCGAGGTCCTCGGCCGCCCGCTCGGCCTCGGAGGGGGCGGTGACCCCGTCGAGCGCCACGGCCAGGCCGTCGGCGGCCCGGCGGAGCAGTCGACGGTCGGCCGCCGTCCAGGCCCGTGGGGCCCGCGACCAGGTCACCAGGTGGCCCAGGTCGGCTGCCCCTGCCCCCTGCACGGACACGGCGCCGAGGGCGCCCATCGCACGCGGCCGGCCGCGGTGGTCGTGGAGCGTGGGGTTGGCCGTCGTGGTGCGCCGGTCGTCGGTGGGCTCGGCGCCCAGCTCGGCCCAGGCCGCGACCGGGTCCGAGCCGCCCCCCGGCTGCTGGAACCACGCCGAGTCGGTGCCCAGGGCGCCGCGCAGCCACTCCGCGGCCACCGCACCGAGACCCTCGCGGCTCACCGGACCGTCGGCGCGGGCCGCCTCCAGGCGGCGACGGAGCGCGTCGTGCCCGGTCGGCGCCGCAGTGTCAGCCACGGGTCGGCGCGTCGGAGGAGGACCGGGTCAGCCAGGAGCCGATCGCCTGCGCGGTCGAGGCCGCCACCTCGTCGAGGCGCTGGAGCGCGGCGCCGGCCCCCGACCGCTCCAGGGCGGTCGTCGTCGCGGCCAGGCGCCGGGCGCCGACCTGGGCGGCCGCCGAGCGCAGGGCGTGGCACGCCCTGCGCAGCTCCTCCTCCTGGCCCGCGGACGCGGCGTCGTGCACGGCCGCGACGCGGGCGCCGAGGCCGGCGACCAGGTCGCCCAGCACCTCCCGCGCGAGCGGTGCGCCCACGGCCTCGACGAGGTCGCCGGCGGCCAGCAGGGGCTCGGCGTCGGCGTCGCTCGACGGGCACGGAGGGTGCATGGGAGAAGGTCATCACGACGGCGGCGTCGTGGAGCGGAATTTGACGAATTCTTGAGCCCGCATGTGCTGCTGCGCGTGGTGCGGCCTGCCGATCATGGGCCCGTGGACGACCTCACGACCCGACTCTCCCGCACCGCCCGCGCCACGGTCCGGGCGGCCGCTCCGCTGGTGCTGCTGCTCGCGCTCGGCTCGGCCTGCTCGCAGGCACCTGACGCCCCGGGCTCCGCGGCCGGTGCCCCGCCCGTGGCCGAGGTGACGACGCTGGCCCCGGCCACGCTGGAGCCGGGCGACGAGGTGCCCGCGCCCACCGGGCCCGTGGTGCTCACCATCACGGGCGGTTCGGTGCACAACGTGGGCGACCGGCTCGAGCTCGACCGGGCCCTGCTCGACCGGCTGGGCTCGGTGTCCTACGAGGCCGACGACGACCAGGCCACCGGTGGCCGCCGCACCTTCTCCGGCCCGCTGGTGGCCACGCTGCTGGAGGTGTCCGGAGCCGGTGACGCGACGGTCATGGCGACCCACGCGATCAACGACTACACCGCCGACGTCCCGGTCTCCGACGCGTCGGCGTACCCGCTCATGCTGGCGACCCGCACCGACGGTGAGCCCATGGACGTGGCGGGCTACGGGCCGACGCGCTTCGTCTACCCGACCGAGGGCGCGCCCGAGCTCGACAGCCCCGAGTACGACGCCCGGTGGGTGTGGCAGCTCGACCGGATCACCCTGCGATGAACCCCCGGCCGCTCGCGGGTGGAGCGCCTGCACGCGGCCGCCGGAGCCGGAGGGCGCCGAGCGTGCCCGGCGCGGTGCTCCTGGCCCTGGCGCTGTCGATGCTCGTGGTGACCCTGGTGCTCTCGGTGGCGACCCTGCGCCAGGTCGGGCTGCTCTCGGGACGCGTCGGCGACACCCAGGCCATCGTCGACGCCAACGTCAGGACCCTGACCCAGGTGCAGCGCGAGCTCCTGCTGCTCGACACCATGCTCGCCGACGGCGCGAGCGCCGACGAGCTCGACCTCCAGGGGCAGCTGGTGAGCCAGCGGGTGCAGGAGGGCTCGCTGTCCTACCAGGAGCAGACCCTGCGCGCCGAGGACCTGCTGGCCCTCGCCCGCGCCGACCAGCGGCGCTGGGACGACGACCTCCTCCCCAGGCTCGAGGCCCTGGGCAACGTCGCGGACCGCCCCGGCGCCGAGGGACCGGCGGTGCGGGCGCTGCGGCAGGACGTCATGGAGCTGGAGAGGTCCTACAACCAGCTCGTCTCCGACGGCGAGAACAACCGCAAGGCCCAGGCGGGGCTGGCCAACGACGACGCCGAGCGTCTGCTGTCGGGGGCGCGGCTCATGGTCGGCGGTCTCTTCGCGACCTTCGCCCTCGGCCTGCTCGCGCTGGTCCTCGGCCTGGTCGTGGCGCGGCGCGCCTCGCGGCAGCGCGAGGCCGACCGCGAGGCCCTGGTGACGCTGAACCAGGACCTCGAGCGCTACGCCCACATCGTGCACGCCACCTCGACCATGGTCGTCTGGACCGACGTGCGCGGGCGCATCATCTGGGTCAACCCCGCCTTCGAGGCCGAGACGGGCTGGGCGCTGGCCGAGGTGGTGGGACGCTCGCCGGGTGACTTCCTGCAGGGGCCGGGCACGGACCCCGCCACGGTGCGGGAGATGGGGGAGCGGCTGCGGCGCGGGGAGCGCTTCACCGCCGAGGTGCTCAACTACCACCGCGACGGGCACGAGATGTGGGTCGCGCTCGACGTGACCCCCCTGCGGGAGGAGGCCGCGCAGGGAGACGGCGCGCTCACCGGGTTCGTGGCCGTGCAGTCCGACGTCACCGAGCGCCGCGAGGCGTCGGCGCTGCTGGAGGTCGCCCGCCGCGAGGCCGAGGCGACAGCCGCCGACCGGGCCGCCTTCCTGGCCACGATGTCGCACGAGATCCGGACCCCGCTCAACGCGGTGCTCGGCCTGACCGAGCTCCTGGCCGCGGGCGAGCTCGACCCCGAGCAGCGCGACTTCGCCCTCACCGCCCAGCGCAGCGGGCGGCACCTGCTGAGCCTGGTCAACGACATCCTCGACTTCTCCGCGCTCGACGCCGGCGGGGTGACCTCCTCGGAGGCGGAGCTGTCGCTGGTCGAGACCGTGGACGACGTGGCGGCGATGTTCGCCAGCGAGGCGCAGGGCAAGGGGCTGGAGCTGCAGGTGCGGCGTACCTCCTCGGCGCCCGACCGCGTGCGCGGTGACGTCGTCCACCTGCGCCAGGTGCTGGTCAACCTGGTGGGCAACGCCGTGAAGTTCACCGACACCGGGAGCGTGGCCGTCGAGGTGTCGCGCGACAGCGAGGGCGCCGTCGTCCTCGAGGTCCGTGACACGGGGATCGGCGTGCCGCAGTGGCGCATCCCCTCGCTCTTCCAGCCCTTCACCCGGGGCGACGTGTCCGCCACCCGGCGCCACGGCGGCACCGGGCTCGGCCTCGCCATCTCGCGCGGTCTCGCCCGGGCGATGGGCGGCGACATGTCGCTGACCTCGGTGCTGGGGGAGGGCACCACCGTCACCGTGCGGCTCCCCCTGGCGCCCGTCGGTGCCGCCGAGACCGCGGCGCCCCCGGTCGGTGCCGCCCTCACCGCCGACGTCGGAGCCGCGCTGCGGGTGCTGGTCGCCGAGGACGACCCGATCAACCAGAAGGTGATCACGGCGATGCTGCGGCGCTGCGACCTCGACGCCGTCGTCGTGCCCGACGGTCTCGCCGCGGTGGAGGCGGTGCGGTCGGCCGCGGGCCGGGGCGAGCCCTTCGACCTCGTCCTCATGGACATGCAGATGCCGGTCATGGACGGGATGGAGGCGACCCAGGTCGTCGCCCTCGAGCACCCCGGCCTGCCCGTGGTCGCACTCAGCGCCAACGTCCTCCCTGCCGACCGCGACCGCATGCTCGCAGCCGGCGCGGTCGGCTACCTGACCAAGCCGGTCAGCCTCGCCTCCCTGCTCGACGTGGTGCGGACCCACACCGGGGTCGCCGCCCGCTAGCCCGTCGCGGTGGCGCGCTCGGCGAGCCGTACGGCGACGTGGTGCACCAGGTCGGTGGTCTCGGGGTCGGCGGCGGCCTGCTCGGGCACGAGGCCGCCGAGCAGGGCGGCGGGACGGGTCAGCCACGCCCAGGCGCGCCACGGGTCGGTGCCGGCCTCGAGCAACGTGGTCAGCACCGCGGCGAGCTCGTCGCGCACCCTCCCCGCCGCGTCGAGCTGGAAGGCCGGCACCATCGCCTGCTCCCGGCTGACGACGAGCAGGCGGTGGGCACCCGCCGCCTTGTGCACGTCGAAGCGGGTGGCCTCCAGCGTCGCCCCTCGCAGGGCCGCCAGCGACGCGTAGTCGTGCCACGGGCTCGCCACCAGCTCGGCCCGCACCCGCGCCTGCTGGGCCAGCTGCACCAGCGGCACCGGCACGGCGTGCTCGGGCTCGTCGCCCTCGGCGTGCAGCAGCCTGTCGAGGTCGGCGAGCTGGTCGGCTCCCAGCGGCTCCCCGGTGCGCGGGTCGGTCCACCGCGCGTGGCCGTCGCCGTCGCGGTGGAGCGTCGGCAGTCCGGCCGCCCCCAGCTGGTCGGCCAGCCCCAGCCGCTCCAGCCAGGCCGCGAGGCGCTCGCTGGTCTCCGCCGGGCTCTCGTCGCCCGTCATCGGGCCTCACCAGTCAGGGGGCACGTCATGGGGCAAGCCTGCCTCACCCTCCCTGGACCGCTCGGCTCAGCCGGTGCGGACCGGCGTGGTCCAGCCGTGGGGGCTGGTCCAGGTGGGGCGGTCGACGGCTCCGGCGGTGGTGGGGTCGAGTCGGTCACCGGTCTCACGAAGACCTCGACCGGTCGTACGCAGCCACTTCTCGGGCGGGCCGGCCGGCGACGCGAGGCGGCCCCGCGGGGCCGGCCGGTGCTGGCGGGCGCTCGCGGTGACCGAGCGTGCGTAGTGGCGGGAGACGGCACCTGCGGCGGCCCTCGACCAGTCGTATGCCGCCAGTTCTCGGGCGGGCCGGCCGGCGACCGGAGGCAGCCCCGCGTGGCGGGTCGGCGGCGCTCGCGGCGACCGAGTGCGGGGAAGTGGCGGGAGACGACACCTGCGGCGGCCCTCGACCCGTCGTTCGCCGCCACTTCTCGGGCTGGCCGGCCGGGGACCGGGGGCAGCCCCGCGGGGCCGGCCGGTGCTGGCGGGCGCTCGCGGTGACCGAGCGTGCGTAGTGGCGGGAGACGACACCTGCGGCAGCCCTCGACCCGTCGTACGCCGCCACTTCTCGGGCTGGCCGGCCGGGGACCGGAGGCAGCCGCGCGTGGCGGGTCTGCAGCGCTCGCGGCGACCGACCGTCCGGGGCCGGGTGCCCGAGACCCCTACCGACCACTCGGACACCGACGGGTCACGACGCGACGGTCCAGAGGAGCGACGGTCGCCGGCGTGGTTCCTGAGGAGCGAGCGCAGCGAGCGTCTCGACGGGCTCCCTTCTCGACCACCGGGGTCGTGGGGCCGCCCGGGCGACCGTCGCGCGGCGGTGTGACGGTCGACGTCACAGTCGGATCCGGGGGAGCGACCTAGGTCACAGCCGTATCCTGTGACCTCACAGCGGATCGGTCCCTACTGCGGCTTGGCGGGGCCCGTG
The DNA here is from genome assembly GCF_001422955.1 of Nocardioides sp. Leaf285. Lineage (NCBI taxonomy): Bacteria > Bacillati > Actinomycetota > Actinomycetes > Propionibacteriales > Nocardioidaceae > Nocardioides > Nocardioides sp. Leaf285. The sequence goes on from NZ_LMNH01000002.1 coordinate 324,202, forward strand.
ATGCTGGTGCAGGGCGCAGGTGCGCCCGTCCTCGGTGCGCGACCTGCGCGCCGTCCCTCTCGCATCAGGAGTGAGCAGTCATGAGGAAGTTCCGGGTCGCCGTGGTCGGTGCCGGTCCCGCGGGCATCTACGCGGCCGACATCCTGACCAAGGAGCACGAAGGCGCGAGCGTCGACGTGGTCGAGCGGCTGCCCGCGCCGTACGGCCTGGTCCGCTACGGCGTGGCGCCGGACCACCCGCGGATCAAGGAGATCGTCAAGGCGCTGCGGCGCGTGCTCGACCGCGACTCCATCCGCTTCCTCGGCAACGTCGAGTACGGCCGCGACGTCACCCTCGACGAGCTCAAGCGCCACTACGACGCGGTGATCTTCTCCACCGGCGCCATGTCGGACCGCTCCCTCGACATCCCCGGTGTCGACCTCGAGGGCAGCCACGGCGCGGCCGACTTCGTCAGCTGGTACGCCGGGCACCCCGACGTGCCCTCCGAGTGGCCGCTCGACGCCCGCTCGGTGGCCGTCATCGGCGCTGGCAACGTCGCGCTCGACGTCGCCCGCATGCTGGCCAAGCCCGCCGACGAGCAGCTGACCACCGAGATCGCCGACAACGTCTACCAGGGCCTCAAGGCCAACCAGGCCACCGACGTGCACGTCTTCGCGCGCCGCGGCCCCGCGGAGATCAAGTTCTCCCCCATGGAGCTGCGCGAGCTCTCCCACTCCCCGAGCATCGACGTGCTCGTGGAGGAGGAGGGCTTCCAGATCGACGACGACGGCCAGTCGCGCATCAGCAGCAACAAGGGCGTCCGCCTCGTGGTCGACACCCTGCTCAAGTACCTCGAGGCCGAGCCGACCGGCGCCCAGCACCGCATCCACATCCACATGTGCCACGCCCCGGTCGAGATCCTCGGCGAGGACGGCAAGGTCGTCGCGATCCGCACCGAGAAGACCGAGATGGACGGCACCGGCAACGCCCGCGGCACCGGCGAGTTCGTCGACACCCCGGTCCAGGCGGTCTACCGCGCGATCGGCTACCGCTCCTCCAGCCTGGCCGACGTGCCCTTCGACGACGTCCGTGGCGTGGTGCGCCACGACGGCGGACGGGTCGTCGACGAGGACGGCATCCAGCTCACCGGGCTCTACGTCACGGGCTGGGTCAAGCGCGGGCCGGTCGGTCTCATCGGCCACACCAAGTCCGACGCCAGCGAGACCGTGCGCCACCTGCTCTCCGACCTCGAGAAGACCCCCGCCCCCGAGGTGAGCGATCCCGAGGGCATCGTCGAGCTCCTGCTCGACCGCGGCGTCGCCGTCACCACCTGGGAGGGCTGGGAGCGTCTCGACGCCCACGAGGTCTCGCTGGGCGAGGCCTCGGGTCGCGAGCGGATCAAGGTCGTCCCGCGCGAGGAGATGCTGCGCATCTCCCAGGGCTGACCGCTACGGCACCAGGTCGAGGACCCGCATGGCCCGCGCGGCCATGCGGGCCTCGCCGATCGCGTTGGGGTGCACGATGACCGGGTTGGTGCCCTGGAGCACCGGCTCGATCCAGCGCACGCCGGCCTCCTGGCAGGCGTCGTGGCCCTCGGAGACCCGGTTGAGGTTGACGTACGTCGAGCCGGTGGCCGCCGCCGCGCGGCGCACGGCGTCGTTGAGCGTGGCCTGGAGGCTGCGCAGGTAGGGCACGTCGCCTTCGGCGACCGGCATCTGGTCGAAGCACCCGCCGGTGCGCGGCAGGATCCACGGGTAGCCGAGGATCGCGACCTCGGCGCGGGGCGCGCGACGTGCGACCTGGCGCAGCACCTTCACGATCGCGGGGTAGGTCGTGTCGCGGATCGTGTCCTCGTAGCTCGAGCCGAACTGGTCCTTGCACGGGCTGCCCTGGCCCAGCGACAGCACCCCGAGCGCGCCGCAGGACAGGATCGAGCCGATGAAGACGCCGCTGTCGTTGCCGCCGATGGTCATCGTGACCAGGCGGGTGCGCCGGTTGAGCGCGTCGAGCTGCGGTGCGACGCCGGGGTACTGGCCCTCGGCGTAGTCGCCGGTCTCCGCGCCGCCGCAGGTCACGTCGACCAGGCGCGCACCGGTGCGCTCGGCGATGAGGTGGGGGTAGTTGAGCGTGGAGCGCAGGCACTGGGGCGGCGCCGTCGGGTCGGGCGGCAGGACGCCCGAGGCGGCGCTGTAGGAGTCGCCGAGGGCGACGTAGCGCCCCCCGTCGACCAGGGCGCCGCGCAGGTCGCGCCGGCCGTCGCGGTCCGTGACCGAGCCGGTGACGGAGGCGGTGGCGGGAGTCACGAGCAGGGTCGCGGCCAGCGCGAGGACCGCGGCCAGGACGGGTGCCAGGACGGCAGGGCGGGCGGGCGTGCGTGGGCGCATCGGTTCTCCGTCGACGGGGGGACGGGCGAGGTGGTGCCCGTCACAGCGTTCTACGGGGCGCTCCCGCCCCCGTCAAGGGCTCGAGGAGGCCACGGTCCCGCCGAGCACCTCGGCCACGAGGTCGCGCTGGTAGTCGTCGTAGGCCGCACGCGCCCGCGCGGCCGGCCAGGCGTGCGGCTCGAGCGAGGCGGGGAGCAGGGGGTCGGCGGCGAGGTGGCGCACCAGCCGCGCGGCGAGGGCGAGCCGGGTCGCCGGCGTGGCCGCCTCCGCGAGGGCGGCCGTCGTCCGCTCCGCCTCCTCCGCCCAGCCCCGGAGGTCCCACAGGCGGGCGGCGAGCGCTGCGGGGTCGTCGTCGGGGCGGGCGCGGAAGAGGGTGGTGGTCGGGTCGGCGGGGGTGGGGCGCTCGAGGTTGGCGGGCCGGGTCCAGACCCCCTCCCGGAGCTCGGCGAGACGGGCGGCGGCCATCCGGGAGCGCAGGGCGGAGCGCTCGGTGCCGGGGCGTCCGGCCACGGTGACCACGACCATCTCCCAGTCGCCGTCCCACGCTGCGGCGCGCGCGGTGTGCTCCTGGCGCTCGCGGCGCTCGACCAGGCGGCGGCCCAGACGGTGCTCGGCGCCCTCGCGGGTGACGTCGCCGGCGGCGACCGCACGGCTCAGGGCGACGCGCACCGTGGCGGGCGCGATCCCCAGGTGCTCGCCGGCCCCGACGAGCTCGGCCCCGGTCAGCGGTCGCGGGTGGGCCCCGAGCAGGAGGCTCAGCACCACCGAGCGGGCGGGGAGCGGCTTGACCTCGGGCACCGGTCGAGTCAACCACAGGAGCATTACGCCTCTGGACACGCCTGTCACGCCAGACGTAATGTCAGTCGCCCGACGCGTCGATCCCAGGAGGGCCCATGACCACGACCCACGAGGTGCTCAACCAGGTGCCGCCGCTGGTCGGGCACGACACCAGCGACGACGCCGCCCTGCGCGAGGGCCTGGAGCGCGAGGGGGCCGGGTGGGCGCTCGGCGAGGTCTCCGCCCTGGGCCGTCTGGCCGGGAGCGCCGAGGCGCAGGAGCTCGGCCGCCTCGCCGAGCGCCACCGCCCGGTGCTGCACACCCACGACCGCTACGGCCACCGCATCGACGAGGTCGTCTACGACCCGGCCTACCACGAGCTGATGCGCACCGCCGTCGCGCACGGGCTGCACGGCGCCGCCTGGGCCGACGACCGCCCGGGCGCCCACGTCGCGCGCGCGGGCCGCTTCATGGTGTGGAACGTCGACGCCGGCCACACCTGCCCGATCTCCATGACCTACGCCGTCGTGCCCGCCCTGCGCGCGCACGCCGACCTCTCGGCGCGCCTCGAGCCGCTGCTCACCGGGCGCGACTACGACCCCGTCCTGCGCGACCCCGACACCAAGCGCGGGCTCATCGCGGGCATGTCGATGACCGAGAAGCAGGGCGGCTCCGACGTCCGCGCCAACACCACCACGGCCACACCGCAGAGCGACGGCACCCACCTGCTGGTCGGCCACAAGTGGTTCACCAGCGCACCCATGTCCGACGTCTTCCTCACCCTCGCCCAGGCGCCGGGCGGTCTGTCGTGCTTCCTCGTGCCGCGGGTCCTGCCGGGCGGCGCACGCAACCCGCTGCGCCTCGTGCGGCTCAAGGACAAGCTCGGCAACCGCTCCAACGCCTCCAGCGAGATCGAGTACGACGGAGCCGTCGGCTGGCTCGTGGGCGAGGAGGGGCGCGGCGTGCGCACCATCGTGGAGATGGTCAACATGACCCGTCTCGACTGCGTCATCGGCTCCGCGGCCGGCATGCGCGCGGGCCTGGTGCAGGCCGCCCACCACGCCCGCCACCGCGCGGCCTTCGGTCGCCCGCTGCTGCAGCAGCCGCTGATGCGCAACGTGCTGGCCGACCTGGCGGTGGAGTCGGAGGCTGCGACGACGACGATGCTGCGCCTGGCCGGAGCCAACGACCGCGCCGTGCGCGGCGACGAGGGCGAGGCGGCGCTGCGCCGCATCGGCCTGGCCGTGACGAAGTACTACGTGTGCAAGCGCGCGCCCGTCGCGGTGGGGGAGGCGCTGGAGTGCCTCGGCGGCAACGGCTACATCGAGGACTCCGACCTGCCGCGGCTCTACCGCGAGATGCCGCTGCTCTCGATCTGGGAGGGCTCGGGCAACGTCGCCGCCCTCGACGCGCTGCGCGCCCTGGGGCGCGAGCCGCACACCCTCGACGCGTTCCTCGGCGAGGTGGAGCTGGCCGCGGGCGCCGACCGCCGCTTCGACGACGCCCTGGCCCGGCTGAAGAAGGAGCTGACCTCCTTCGACGACCTCGAGGTGCGTGCGCGGCGCGTGGTGGAGCAGCTGGCGCTGGTGCTCCAGGGCTCGCTGCTCGTGCGGCACGCCCCCGCGGCCGTCGCCGACGCCTTCTGCGCCTCGCGCCTGGGGCGCGACTGGGGTGGGGCGCTCGGCACGCTGCCGCCCGGTCTCGACCTCGACCCCGTCGTCGAGCGCGCGCTCGTCGAGGTGCCCTGACCCGTCGTGCCCTGACCCGTCCGGACCCGGGTCAGCCCTCCAGGGAGCGGCCGGCCGACGCGGTGACGCCGCGCAGCAGGTCGCGCAGGGCCACGGCCTGCTCGGCGGTGACCCCCAGCGCCTCCGCGACCCGGCACTGCACCCGCTCGGCCTCCGGTCGCATCGCCTCCCCGGCGGCGGTGAGGGCGACCAGCACCACCCGCTCGTCGGCGGTGCTGCGGCGGCGGGTGACCAGGCCGGCCTGCTCCATGCGGCGCAGCAGGGGCGTCAGTGTGGCGTGGTCGAGGCGCAGGGTGGCGGCCAGGTCCTTGACCGCGCACTCGTCGCGGCCCCAGAGCACGACGAGCACGAGGTACTGCGGGTAGGTGACCCCGAGGTCCTCGAGGATCGGTCGGTAGGCGGCCGTCACCGCCCGCGAGGCGGCGTAGAGGTCGAAGCAGAGCAGGGCGTCGAGCTCGTGCCCGACCGCGACGGTCCCGGAAGTCGTGCCCGACGTGGTGCCGGACGTGGTGCCGAACGTGGTGGAGGACATGCTTGCATCTTACTCGTGGGCAGGTATCTTGTGTGCAAGACATCCTCGTCGACCGAAAGGAACAGCACATGCCCACGCGCACCGCTCGCACCGCCTGGAACGGCACCCTCGAGGACGGCTCCGGCCAGGTCGAGCTCTCCAGCTCCAAGGTCGGCACCTACGAGGTCTCCTTCCCCAAGCGCGCCGCTGACGAGGCCGGGGGCACCACCAGCCCCGAGGAGCTCATCGCCGCCGCGCACTCCGCCTGCTACGCCATGCAGCTCTCGGCCTTCATCGCCGAGGCCGGCGGCACCCCGCAGGCCCTCGACGTCAAGGCCGACGTCTCGCTCGGCCCCGACTCCGCCAACGGCGGCTTCAAGCTCACCGGCATCACCCTGACCGTGCGCGGCGAGGTCGACGGCCTCGACGCCGCCGGCTTCGCGAAGGCCGCCGACGCGGCCAAGGCCGGCTGCCCGGTCAGCAAGGCCCTCACCGGTGTCGAGATCACCCTCGACGCCGCGCTCGAGGACTGAGCGCTCCACCAGCTCCACCGGCCCGGGGCCGGTCGCCGCGACCACCGCGGCGGCCGGCCCCGGTCCACGTGGTGCCCCGGTCGGCACGGCGGGTCCTCGACACGCGACGATGACCCCATGCGCCTCTCCTGGACCCTGCACCGCGACGGCCGCACCGTCGCCGACGACGAGATCGTGCGGCCCGAGGAGCGGCTGGCCTGGCCGCTCACGATCGGTCTGGGCGCCCAGCACGTCGTCGCGATGTTCGGGGCGACCTTCCTGGTGCCGCTGCTGACGGGCTTCCCGCCCACCACCACCTTGTTCTTCTCCGGCGTCGGCACGCTGCTCTTCCTCCTCGTCACGGCCAACCGGCTGCCGAGCTACCTCGGCTCGTCCTTCGCCTTCATCGCGCCGATCCAGGCCGCCACGGCCACCGGCACCCTGGGCAACGCCCTCTTCGGCGTGCTGGCCGTCGGGCTCACCCTCGCCCTGGTCGGCGTGGTCGTGCTCGTCACCGGCACCCGCTGGATCGAGGCGCTCATGCCGCCGGTGGTCACGGGCGCGATCGTGGCCCTCATCGGCCTCAACCTCTCCGGCGCCGCCACGGCGAACGTCCAGCTCGCGCCGTGGACGGCCATGATCACGCTGGCCGCCGTCATCGTCGTCGCCGTCGGCCTGCGCGGGCTCGCCGCGCGCCTCTCGGTGCTGCTCGGGGTGGCCGTCGGCTACGTCGTGGCCGCGCTGGCCGGCGCCGTCGACCTCGGCCCGGTGCGCGACGCGGCCTGGGTGGGCCTGCCCGACTTCTTCGCCCCGGAGCCGAGCTGGAGCGTGCTGCCGGCCTTCCTGCCCGTCGTGCTGGTGCTCGTGGCGGAGAACGTCGGCCACGTGCGCACCGTGGCCCACCTCACCGGCGACGAGTCGCTCAACCGGCTCACCGGCCGCGCCCTGCTCGCCGATGGGATCGCCACCACGCTGGCCGGCTCCGCGGGCGGCTCGGGCACCACGACCTACGGCGAGAACATCGGCGTCATGGCCGCCACCCGGGTCTACTCCACCGCGGCCTACTGGGTCGCCGGCGTCGTCGCGCTCGTGCTCAGCCTGTCGCCGAAGTTCGGCGCGCTGGTCAACACCATCCCCGCCGGCGTGCTGGGCGGCGTCACCGTGGCGCTCTACGGCCTCATCGGCGTCATCGGCGTGAAGATCTGGATCGACAACCGTGTGGACTTCTCCCGCCCGGTCAACCAGCTCACCGCGGCCGTCGCGCTGGTGATCGGCATCGGGAACCTCACCCTCGGCGGCGAGGACGTGCTCGTCACCGGCATCGCGCTCGGCACCGTCGCCGCCCTCGTCGTCTACCACGGCGCCACCGCGCTGGAGCGGCTGCGCGCGTGAGCGGCGGGTTTGAGGTGCCCCCGCCGGTGGCAGGAGGTGGCCTATGACGCCCGTCACCGAGACCCCGCGGCGGGTCACCGCCCCCGTGCGCCGGCTGGTCAACGCCCCCCTCGCCCTCGTCGTCGCCATCGTCGTCGTCTGGGTCGGCTGCTCGATGGCCTACGCGGTGCTGGAGGACCGCGGCCCCGTCGAGTCGCTGTGGTGGGGCATCGTCACCGGGTCGACGGTCGGCTACGGCGACTCCTACCCCTCCTCCACGGCCGGGCGCGGCGTGGCCAGCGTCCTCATCGTCACCATGCTCCTGCTGGTGCCGATCGCGATCGGCCACGTCATCGCCGGCCTCGTCGTCGACCGCGACCAGTTCTCCCACGACGAGCAGGTCGCGCTGGCCGAGACCGTCGAGTCGCTCCACGACCGCGTCGAGACCCTCGAGCACCTGCTGCGGGCCAGCCTCACCGACGTCCACGGGAGCGCCTGGGTCGAGGAGCACCTGCGGGAGGCCGCCTCCCGCGAGAGCGCCCACCACGACGTCGACGACCGCATGCTCGCCACCTTCCACGGCACGCCCGCCACCTCCGCGGCCACCACCTCGGCGCCCGCCACCTCTCGCACGAAGGACCGCCCATGACCTCCCGCCCCGGCACCACCACCCGCCGCATGCGCTCGGCCGGCGTCTCGATCGGCGTCACCGCGCTCATGGCCGCCGGCCTCACCGGCTGCTCGACCTCCGCCGACTACGCCGCGGTGTGCGTCGACCCCGACACCCAGGAGCGCGTCGACGACGACGAGTGCGACGACGACTCCGACTACAACGGCACCGGGTCGGGCTTCTTCTGGTACTACCTCGGCGCCAGCTCCCGCGTGCCGGGTGTCGGCAGCCCCGTCTCCGGCGGCACCTTCAACGGCTCCTCGCTCAGCGGCAACGTCCAGCGCGGCGGCCTGCCCAGCAGCGGCGGCACGTCGGTCAAGAGCGTCACCAAGACCGGGGGCTTCGGCGGCGTCAGCCGCGGCATCTCCTCCTGACCCGCCCGGCCCGACCCGCCCGGCCCGACCCGCCCGGCCCGACCCGCCCGGCCCGACCCGCCCGGCCCGACCCGCCCGGCCCCGCCACGCACCCGCCCTGCTCGTCGTACCGAACCCCTAGGAAGAACTCATGCTGGAAGCCCTGCTCGTCGCCCTCGGGCACGCGATCGTCTACGCCCTGGCCGCGGGCGTGCTGCTCGTCGTCGCCTACTACGTGCTCGACCTCGTCACCCCGGGCCACCTCGGCAGCCACCTGCGCGGCATCGACGAGACCGGCGCGGAGTCGGTGCACGCCGCCTCGCGCTCGGCCGGGCTGGTCACCGCCTCCTGGCTGGTCTCCAACGCCCTGGTGCTCTTCACCGCGATCTGGACCAACGGCGAGACGTCGCTGGGCTGGGCCCTGGTCTGGACGCTGTGCTTCGGCCTGCTCGGCGTGGCCCTCAACGCGGTGATGTTCTTCGTCGTCGAGGCGCTGACCCCCGGTGACCTGCGCACCATCGTGTGCGAGCCCGGCCCGGTGCGCCCGCTGGCCTACGTCGCGGCTGCGTCGGCGATCTCGGTGGCGCTCATCGTCTGCGCCAGCATCGCCTGATGTGGCGCCACGCGTCGCGCCCGCGCCCGGAGTGGGAGCGCATCGTCACCGAGCAGGGGCTGATCTTCCCCGTCACCCCGACCCCCGAGGGCCGCACGGTGCCCTACTGGAACGAGTCGGCGTGGTACGAGGTGACCCTCGACGAGGTCGAGCTGCTCGAGGCCGCCACCGAGGAGCTGTGGGCGATGTGCGTCGACGCGGCCGGCCACATGGCCGCGACGATGACCGACGAGCGCCTCGGCCTGCCGCCCGGCAGCCTCGCGCTCGTGCGCCGCTCCATCGAGCGCGGCGACCCCGCGGTCTACGCCCGCTTCGACCTCGCCTACGGCGCCGAAGGGTCGGTGAAGATGCTCGAGATCAACGGCGACACCCCCACCGGCCTGGTCGAGACCGGCGTCGTGCAGTGGCGCTGGATCGAGGACGTCATGACCGACATCGACCAGTGGAACTCCGTCCACGACCGGCTGGTGGCCCGCTGGCGCGACCTGCTCGTCTCCGGTGAGCTCGAGGGCGACCACCTGCACTTCCTCTACGACCTCGGCGGGGAGGGGGAGTACGACGGCGGCGAGATGGAGATGACCGTCCACTACCTCATGGACTGCGCCGTGCAGGCCGGCTGGACCGTGATGGCCCACCCCATCGGCGAGGTCGGCTGGAACCCCGACACCCGCGACTTCCGCGACGTGCACGACCGCCCGATCCGCAACGCCTTCAAGCTGTATCCGTGGGAGGACATGCTGGGCGAGGAGTTCGGCCGGCTGCTGCTCGACGAGGCCGAGACGACCCCGGTGCGCTGGTTCGAGCCGGCGTGGAAGGTGCTGCTGAGCACCAAGGCGATCCTGCCCGTGCTGTGGGAGCGCAACCCGGGCCACCGGCTGCTGCTGCCGGCCTACTTCGACGAGCCCCGCGACCTCGAGGAGTGGGTGGCCAAGCCGCTGCACGGCCGCGAGGGCGACAACGTCACCGTGCACCTGGCCGACGGCCACGAGCAGACCAAGCCCGGCCCCTACGGAGCCGAGGGCTTCGTCTACCAGCGCTACTACCCGCTGCCGGTCTACGGCGGCAACTACGTGGTGCTCGGTTCCTGGGTCGTCGACGGGCAGGCCGCCGGCATGATCGTGCGCGAGTCCGACGGCATGGTCACCGACTACTTCAGCCGGGTCGTGCCCCACGCCATCAGCGACGGGCTCAGCCCCGACGACGCCACCGTGCGCGGCTGGCTGGCGACGCGTACGCCGGTCACGCCGCCGTCGCTGCCGCCGGGCTGACCCGGGCTCAGTCGGTCCCGGCGCCCCGCAGCAGCCTCAGGTGCAGCTCACGGGTCTGCGGCGACGGGTCGGCGCCGAGCTCCTCGGCGAGCTGGCGACGGTAGCCCTCGAAGGTGCGCAGCGCCGCCGCGGTCTCGCCCAGCTCGGCGTAGGCCGTCATGAGGGTGCGGTGGACGGCCTCGGCGCCGGGGTCGACGGCGATGGCCTGCTGGGCCAGGTCGACGGCCTCGCGCAGGGCGCCGGTGCGCAGGGCGGCCTCCGCCGCGTCGGCGAGCAGCACCGAGCGCAGGCCGCGCAGGGCCGCCCGCTCGGCCCGTGCCCAGGCCGCGGTCTCGTCGTAGGCGCTGAGGTCGCCGGCCCACAGGGTCTCGGCCCGCCGCGTGTGGTCGAGCACGTCGACCAGCCGGGCGTCGAGGAAGGCCAGCCGGGCGTGGCGGGCGTGGTCGCGGTAGACGGCGACGTCGACCCACGCGCCCTCGAGCACCAGCCCCTCGGGGTGGCGCACGACGCAGTCGGCCTCGACGGCGCGCCGGATCTGGCTGGCCGCGGTGCGCAGGCTCCCGCCGGCGTGCTCGGGCGAGGACGCGGGCCACAGGGCGTCGGTGAGGGTCCGCGCCCGCACGGGCCGCCCGTCGGCCAGGGCGAGCATCCGGACGAGGTCCATGGTCTTGCCGGTGCGCCACGCCGCGGGGGGCACGACGGTGCCGTCGCGCCGCACGACCTCGAGGCCGCCGAGGAGGCGGACGAGGACGGGAGAGGTGGGGCGGGGACCGGGCATGGCAGGCGGTGCTCCGTGGGGAGGGGGGATCGCAGCACCGGTCTGACCGCGGACCCGATCCTAACCCCGCCGCGCCTCCGGGCGCCGGGGAAACGGACCGTGGTCCGAGACACCCAGCGAGATCCTCAGGTCGTCGGCCGCTCCGGGGGGAGCAGGTCCCCGACCGCGAGCCGTCCCTCGATGACGTCGGTGGCGACCGTGCCCAGCGGGCGGGCGTGCTCGCGGGCGAAGGCGCGCATCAGGGCGAAGGCCTCCTCGATCTCGAGGTCGGCCCACTCCGCCACCACGCCCTTGGCCTGCTCCACCACGACCCGCAGGCTCAGCGCCGCCTGGAGCTGGTCGGCCAGCACCTCGCGCTGCCGGGGGGTGCGCTCCTGGAGCAGCCCGACCGTCGCGACCGCCGTGAGCGCCCTGGCGAGGGCGCGGTCGTCGTCGGTGAGGTCGGTGGCCGCGGCGTAGAGCAGCGCCAGCGCGCCGAGGCGCTCCGAGCGCAGGCGCAGCGGGACGGCGTGGACGGAGGGGTAGCCGAGCTCCTCGGTGGTGCGCACGAAGCGCGGCCAGCGTCGCAGGCCCTCGGTGCGGGGCACGTTGACGACGTCGTCGCCGGAGCGGAACGCGTCGAGGCACGGCCCCTCGGCCGTGGCCAGGGTCTCGAGCCCGAGGTCGCGCGCGGCGTGGGTCGTGGTGGCGATGACCCGCAGGGCGCCGCGCTGGTCGGCCAGGACGATGGCGGCGGCGTCGGCACCGAGGATCTCGGCGCTGCGCTCGGCGAGGTTCTGGAGGAAGTCGACCACGTCGAAGTCGTCGCCGAGGGTGTCGGCGAGCTCGACGAACGTGGTGGCCAGCAGTTGCTCACGAGACACGGGTGTCCCTCCTCGGTCGTCGGTGCGGAGGCTCGGCGGGCGGGTCACCGGAAGTCGATCCTGCGGGCCACGACGTCGCGCGCCACCTCGATGATGGACCTGTCGGCCACGTAGGCGTGAGCGCGCAGCAGCAGGAGCGCGTCGTGCAGGCTCACCACGGCCTGCACCGAGACCATGCCGGTGGCCTGGTGCACCTCCGGGTGCGTGGTGAAGCCGTCGACGGCGTCGTCGAGCCGCGGGTCGTCGAGGGCCCCCTGCGAGGCGGGGTCCTGCAGGTGGAGCAGCACCACGACGGCGGCGTCCACGAAGTGCAGCGCCAGCGACAGGTCGTCGTCGTCGAGCGCCCCGGCGCGGGTGCGGTAGACGTCGAGGGCGCCGAGCCTGATGCCGCCGATGCGCAGCGGGAAGGCGAAGACCGCGCCCACCCCCCGCTCGCGCAGGTGGGCGGAGTAGGCCGGCCACCGCTGCTCGCCGGCGCCGAGCTCGGTGAGCTGCACCAGCCGACCGGTGCGGAAGGCCTCCACGCAGGGCCCCTCCCCGAGGGTCAGCTGGAGCACCTCGAGCTCGTGGGCGGCCGGGTCGGAGGCGGCGACGAGCTCGCTGGTGGCGTCGGGGGCCATCACGGCGAGCCCGACCGCCACGGCGTCGAGCTCCCGCTTGGCCGAGCGGCACAGCAGCTCGGGCAGGGTGAGGTCGCTGCCCGCCTCGTCCATCAGCGACATGAGGATCCGTCCGACCGGCGTCACCGGGGCTCCGTCCCGGAGACGATCCGCTCGGCGAGGTCGCGCACCTTGACCTGCGACTCCTGCGACATCCGGCGGAGGTAGGCCATCGCCTGCTCCGAGGTGAGGGCGTGGCGCTCCATCACGATGCCCTGCGCCTGGCCGATGAGCGCGCGGGTGGTGAGCGCCTCGCGCAGGTTCTGCACCCGGTCGACCTGGCGCAGCAGCCGTCCGGCCTGCAGCGCGGTGCGGCCGAGGTCGGCCCAGCCGTCGTGCTCGAAGGCCCGCGGCCGGTGGGAGTAGAGGTCGAGGGTGACGGCGTGCCCCCGGATCGCGGGCAGGCCCAGGACGCGCACCGACAGCACGTCGAGCCCGGCGGCCGCGGTGCTCCAGTCGGGCCACAGCGGGTCGTGCCGGGTGTCGGCGATGGTCGTCGCGGACCCCTCCGGCAGCGCGCGGCCGCCGGGCCCCCCGTGCAGCAGCAGCCGGAGCTCGTCGAGCTCGGCCACCAGGGGATCGGTGAGGGCCAGCCGGGTGGCGCCGCCCGCCTCGGTGTGCAGGGAGAGGCCGGCGTGGTCGGTGCCGAGCCGCTCCCGGGCGAAGCGGGCCACCTCGCCGGCGCCCTCGGCGAGCTCCTCGCAGCGCTCGAGGCGCCCGAAGAGGTCCTCGAGGTCGGGCCAGGGTGAGGTCACGGTGCCCGCCCCCCCTGGTCGGTCGTCGGTGCGCCCCGGAGTGGGCGCGGCCTGATCCGCCACCATCGCACACCCGGGGTCCGGGGGTAGCCTTCCCGCAGTGCCCGAGCCACCCAGGAGGAGGCAGCCGTGACCGGTCGTCGGCCGCTCGTGCTCGCGGCCCTCGTGCTGCTGCTGCCGCTGGCCGGGTGCGACGGAGGCGGGGCTGGTGGGGGCGGCGGTGGGGACCCCGAGGGACCGGCCACGGCCTACGACCCCGCGCGCGACACCTCGGTCTACGACGACGCCCCGTCCACCGAGACCTTCGACGACGCCTTCCGGGAGGACTACGAGGCCCAGGTCTCGCTGCCCGACGGGCGCAAGGTCAGGCTGTGGTACTCCGCCTCGGGCGACCGGCTGCTGGAGCAGCACTACTCCCCGCGGGAGGGCGCCTGGACCTCGCCCGTGGTGCTGCACCGCTCCGAGGAGCCCGACCCCTGCCAGGGCATCGAGGTCACCGAGGAGGACGGCGTGGTCGCCGTCATCGCCGACTTCGGGCTCTACTGCTACGACGGGGACCCGCCCAGCGACTCCCTGGCCCTGGCCGCCACCGGCGACCTGACGACGTGGGACGTCGACTCCACCCTCGGCTTCGACGGCTGGCAGGCCATGACCATCGAGCCCGCCGCCGACGGGCCGCTCGTGACGTGGGACGGGCCCGAGGGCACCGGGCTGACCTGGACGGCGGCCTCGGGGTTCGCCGGTGGGGCCTGACCGGGCGCGCACCACCGGCCCGGCGCTCAGGCCGCGCCGAGGTCGTGGCGCAGCGTGCCGAGGATCCGGCTGAGCTGTCGCGACACCTGCACCTGGCTTACCCCGAGCTCCTCGCCGATCTCCCGCTGGCTGCGGCCCATCACGAAGCGCAGGGCCAGCACACGGCGGTCCCGGGCGTCGAGGGTGCGCACGACAGGACCCAGGTCGGCCCGGGCCTCGGCCCCGGCCAGCCCGTCGTCGGAGTCGTCGGGCAGGAGCGAGCCCAGCGTGGCGCCCCCGTCGCCGCCGGCGCCCCCGTCACCGACGGGCAGGTCGAGGGAGGTCGGCCGGAAGCAGCCGCGCGCCGCCCTGGCCTCGTCGACCTCCTGCTCCGTGGCCCGGCACGCCGCGGCCAGCTCCGCGGTGCTCGGCTCACGGCCCAGCCGCTGGGCCAGCGCGGTGCCCTGCTGCTCGAGGGCGCGCTGCAGGTCCTGGACCCGTCGCGGCGGCCGCACGGCCCAGCCCAGGTCGCGGAAGTGGCGCAGCACCTCGCCGCGGATCGTCGGCACCGCGAAGGTGAGCAGGTCCTCCGAGGCCGCCGGGTCGAAGCGGCGCACGGCCTTGACCAGGCCCTCGTAGGCGACCTGCACGAGGTCGTCGTCGGCCACCCCGCGCCCGCGGTAGCGCGCGGCGACGGCCTCGGCCACGCCGCGGTTGAGCACGACGACCTCGTCGAGCGCCTCGCGGCGGGCCTCGGGGTCGCCGGCCACGCTGCGCGCGACCAGCTCCGCCGTGCGCCGCGAGCGCTCGGCGCGGGGCACGCGGGCGGTGCGGGTGGGGTCGGCCGGGTCGGGAAGGGAGGTCGGGGGCATGACCGGGTCCTTCGGCGTGTGGGGTGGATCGCCGGTGTTTCCAGCGGGGCCCGGTCACCGACGCTAGCCACGCGGGCCGGGCGGCGACGCCACCCGCAGGGGTGCGGTGCATGACCGGGCGGGCGGGGGGAACCGGGGCCCATGCACCCCGTCCGGCACCTGTCCCCGCGCCCGTCCGTCCTCCCGGGGTCGGGCCCGCCCGCGGCGTCGCCCGCGCCGGAGCCGGTGCTGCTCAGCCGCGGGCACGCCGCCGGCACCCGCCCGCTGGTCGACCTGGCGCGCGCGGCGTACGACGTGGCCGACGCGGGGGTCGCGGCGATGGTGCGCCTCGCGCTGGAGGTCGAGGACGACGTGCCGCTGCCGGGGTCGGGGGAGACGCTGCGGCGCTGGGAGGTGCTGGCCACGGTGGCCGCCCAGGACCTCACCGCCGCGCGGGCGCTGGAGCCGCACCTCGACGCGGTCGCGGTGCTGGCCGAGGCCGGCCCGGCCGCCGCGGGCGTCGACGACCTGCTGGAGGAGGACGAGGGGAGGCCCTCGTGGGGCGTCTGGGCCGCCGAGGGACCAGGAGCGCGGCTGCGGGCGGTGCCCGACCCGGCCACCGGCGGGGTCCGGCTGACGGGCCGCAAGCCCTGGTGCTCCCTGGCGCGCGAGGTCTCCCACGCCCTGGTGACCGCCTGGGTCGACGAGGAGCGCCGCGGGCTCTTCGCGGTGCGGCTCGCCGATCCCGGCGTGCTCGTCGAGGACGGACCGTGGTCCTCGCTCGGTCTGGCCGAGGCCGTCACCTCGACCGTCGTGCTCGACGGGGTGCCGGCCCGCGAGGTCGGCGGGCCGGGCTGGTACCTCGAGCGCGCCGGCTTCGGCTGGGGCGGCATCGGCGTCGCCGCGGTCTGGTACGGCGGGGCCGTCGCGGTCGCGCGGCGGCTGCGCGAGCAGTGCGCTCGCCGCGAGCCCGACCAGGTGGCGCTGGTGCACCTCGGGGCGGTGGACGCGGCGCTGGCCGCGGCCCGGGCGGTGCTCGTCGAGGCCGCCACCGACGTCGACACCGGCTGCGCCGCCGGTGGGAGCGGTGCGCTGGCCGCGTTGCGGGCGCGCCAGGTGGTGGCCGACGCCGTGGAGGAGGTGACGGGGCGGGTCGCCCGGGCCCTGGGGCCCGGCCCGCTGGCCCACGAGCACCGCCACGCGCGGCGCGTCGCCGACCTGGGGCTCTACGTGCGCCAGCACCACGGCGAGCGCGACCAGGCCGCCCTCGGCCGGGAGCTGCTGGCCCCGAGCACGAGCGCGGACGGGGCGACGGCGTGGTGACCTTCGCCCACGACGCCCCCGGCACCGAGGCGCCGTCGTGGCGCTGCCACCCGCGGCGCCGCCAGGTGCGCGCGCTCGACCCGGCCCGCCTGCTCGGCCCGGCACCGGGCTCGGTGCTGGTGGTCGTCGCGGCCCACCCCGACGACGAGACGCTGGGGGCGGGAGCGCTGGTGGCGGAGGCCCACGCCCGCGGGGTGGAGGTGCGGGTCGTCGTGCTCACCGACGGCGAGGCCAGCCACCCCGACTCGCCCACCCACACCCCCGCCGAGCTGGCGGGGCTGCGGCGCGAGGAGGTCCGCGCCGCGGTCGACGCTCTGGCGCCGGGCTCGACCCCGTGGCTGCTGGGCCTGCCCGACGGCGCCGTGGCCGCGCACGAGGACGAGGTGGTCGCCGCCCTGGTCGGGCTGGTCGGCGACGGCCGCGACACGGTGGTCGTCGCCCCGTGGCGCGGGGACCAGCACCCCGACCACGAGGCCGCCGGGCGGGCCGCCGCCGCGGCGGTGGTGCGCACCGGTGCCCGCCTGCTGGAGTACCCCGTGTGGTTCTGGCACTGGGGCCGGCCCGACCTGGCGCCCTGGTCCGACCTGCGGGCCGTGCGGCCCTCCCCGGTGGCCCGGGAGGCCAAGGCCCGGGCGATGGCCGCCCACCGCAGCCAGGTCGCCCCGCTGTCCGCCGCGCCCGGCGACGAGGCGCTGCTGGCGCCCGGCTTCCTGGCCCACTTCACCGGCGCCGAGGAGCTCTTCGTGGAGGCCGGCGCCACCGACGAGGCGCTCGAGCAGGTGCACCGCCGCGACGCCGACCCGTGGGGCACCGACCGGCGGTGGTACGAGCAGCGCAAGCGGTCCCTGCTGCTGGCCGCGCTGCCCCGCGCCTCCTTCCTGCGGGGGCTGGAGGTGGGCTGCTCGACCGGGGCGCTCACCGCCGAGCTGGCCCCGCGCTGCCGCGAGCTCGTCGCGCTCGACGCGAGCCCGGCGGCGCTGGGCCACGCGCGCGACCGCCTGGCGCTTCTGGACGGCGTGCGGCTCGAGGCCGCCGTCGTGCCGGGGGAGTGGCCCGAGGGCGACTTCGACCTCGTCGTGCTCTCCGAGACCGGCTACTTCCTCAGCCCCCGTGACCTCGAGGGGCTGGTCGAGCGGGTGCGGGCCTGCCTCACCGACGACGGCGTCCTGGTGCTGTGCCACTGGCGCCACCGCGTCGAGGGGTGGGTGCTCGACGGCCCCGACGTCCATCGCGTCGTCGCCGCGGCGGGGCTGGGCGAGGTGCTCGGCACCTGGGTCGACCGCGACGTCGAGATCCTCGTGATCGGCCCCACCGACCTGCTGCCCGACCCTCGTGCCTGAGGCGGGCACGGTGCTCGACGCGCTCCTGGTCGTGGTGCCGGTGCACGACGAGGAGGAGCTGCTGCCCGGCTGCCTGGAGGCGCTCGCCGCGGCCTCGGCCCTGCTGGCCGTGGCCCGTCCGGCCCTGAGCCTGCTGACGCTGGTGGTGCTCGACCGCTGCACCGACGCCTCCGCCGAGGTGGCACGGTCCCACGGCGTGCGCACGGTCGCCCTCGACGCCGGCCGGGTGGGCGCGGCCCGGGCCGCCGGGGTACGGCACGGCGCGGCCCTGCTGGGCGCCCCGCCGGCCGCCACCTGGGTCGCCGCGACGGACGGCGACACGGTCGTGCCCGCCGACTGGCTCGCCGCCCAGGTGCGGCTGGCCGAGCACGGCGCCCGGCTCGTGCTGGGGCGGGTCGTGCCCGACCCCCGCGACGTCGAGGAGCACCTGGCCCGGGCCTGGCGCGCCCACCACACCTCGCCCGAGCCCGGCGACCACGTCCACGGCGCCAACCTCGGCGTGCGCCTCGACGCCTACCTCGCCGCCGGGGGCTTCCCCGACGCCGCCGAGCACGAGGACTCCGCGCTCGTCGACGCGCTGCGGGCGGGGGGCGTCGTGCCCGTCGGCGGGCCGCGGGTGACGACGTCGGGGCGGCGCCGGGGTCGCACGCCGGGCGGCTTCGCGGGCTTCCTGCGCGACCTCGAGTCGCGGCTGCACGGGCCGGCCCCGCATGCGTCCGGCGCGACGGGGAACCGGGTCGTGACCGCTCCACCGGACGACCCAGGAGGCACCATGACGAGTCCCGTCCCCCGCACCCCCGCACCCGCCCGCACCGAGGGAGGCGTGCGATGAGGGCCGTGACCTGGCAGGGCGTGCGCGACATGCGCGTCGAGGACGTGCCCGACCCGACCATCGTCGACCCCACCGACGCGGTCATCCGGGTGACGAGCACCGGGCTGTGCGGCTCCGACCTGCACCTCTACGAGCCGCTCGCCCCCTTCATGACCCCCGGCGACGTCGTGGGCCACGAGCCGATGGGCGTCGTGGAGGAGGTCGGCCCCGAGGTCCGCGACCTGAAGGTCGGCGACCGTGTCGTCGTGCCCTTCAACATCTGCTGCGGCACCTGCTGGATGTGCACCCAGGGCCTGCACAGCCAGTGCGAGACCACCCAGAACCGCGACCAGGGCACCGGCGCGAGCTTCCTGGGCTACAGCAAGCTCTACGGGCAGGTGCCGGGCGGACAGGCGGAGTACCTGCGCGTGCAGTTCGCCGACTTCCTGCCCGTCACGGTGCCCCAGGGCCCCGCCGACGACCGGTTCCTCTTCCTCTCCGACGTGCTGCCCACCGCCTACCAGGCCGTGCGGTACGCCGACCTCGCCCCCGACGGGGTGCTGCTCGTGGTCGGCGCCGGCCCCATCGGCGACATGGCCGCGCGGATCGCCCTGCACGAGGGCCACCGCGTGATCGTCGCCGACCGGGTGCCCGAGCGGCTGGCGCGCGTGCACGGCCGGGGCGCGGAGACCATCGACATCGACAGGGTCGACGACCTGGCCACCGAGGTGCGCGACCGCACCGCGGGCCGTGGTGCCGACGCGGTCATCGACGCGGTCGGCATGGAGGCCCACGGCAACCCCGTGGCCGAGAAGGTCATCAAGGGCGTGGGGCTGCTCCCCGACGCGCTCGCCAGGCCGCTGATGAAGCGGGTCGGCATCGACCGGCTCGACGCGCTCACCAGCGCCATCGACGCGGTGCGCCGCGGTGGCACCGTCTCGATCTCGGGCGTCTACGGCGGGGCCGCCAGCCCGATGCCGCTGCTGACGCTCTTCGACAAGCAGATCCAGCTGCGCATGGGCCAGGCCAACGTCAGGCGCTGGACCGACGACCTGCTGCCGCTGCTCGTCGACGACGACCCGCTGGGCGTGGACACCTTCGCCACGCACCACCTGCCGCTGGAGGAGGCGCCGGCGGCGTACCGCTCGTTCCGCGATAAGGCCGACGGCATGGTCAAGGTGGTGTTCCACCCCTAGGGCGACCCGGTGGGCCCCGGTCGAGGTGGGTTGCTAGCATTCGGCTCGCTCGATCGGGGCCCAACAGCGACCCCGTCCCCTGCGCCCCCACGCGGATCTCGACGTCCGGGGTGGCGCACGCCCGGACGGAACCGCATGCTGGCCCACATGGACATCGCCGCAGCCCTCGCCCAGGCCTCCGCCGATCTCAAGCAGCCCCAGGACCTCGACGCCGCCCTCGCGACGATCGCGGAGGTGGCCTGCGAGTCCACGCCGGGCATCGACCACGTGGGCATCAGCGTCGCGCACCGTGGTGGGCGCATCGAGACCCGCGCGTGGACCGACCAGGTCGTCGTGGAGCTCGACCAGCTCCAGTACGACACCGGTCAGGGCCCCTGCCTGCAGGCCCTGGAGTCCGACGGCGTCGTGCGCGTCGAGCACGCCCGTCACGAGCAGCGCTGGCCGGCCTTCATCCCCGGCGCCGTGCGGCTCGGGCTGCGCTCGCAGCTCGGGGTGCGGCTCAACTCCGACGCCCGCACCTTCGGCGCGCTCAACCTCTACTCCTTCTCCTCCGACACCCTCTCCGACGAGACCGTGCAGATGAGCGAGCTCTTCGCCTCCCACGCGGCGCTGGCGATGGGTCACGCCGAGCGGATCGGCAACCTCAGCGCCGCCCTGACCAGCCGGAAGGTCATCGGGATCGCGCTGGGACTGCTCATGCACCGCCTCGAGATCGACGAGCCGACGGCGTTCGCCTACCTGACCCGCATGTCGGCCAGCACCGAGACCAAGCTGCGCGACGTCGCCGCCTCGGTCGTGGCCGACCACGAGGCGCGCTTCGGCCGCGGCGCGACCGAGGCCGGGGAGCCGGAGCCCGCGGGCGCCTAGGCTCCCGTGCCCGCGCCGCCCGCCCCGGCCACCTCGTGCACCTGCGTGCCGGCCAGGGACGGGTCGATGAGGACCTTGGCGTGGCGCTCGGGGTCGCCCAGCGCCTCGAAGGCCCCGGCGACGCCGTCGAGGCCGACCCGGCCGGTGAGCATGGGCGAGGGGTCGAGGTCGCCCTCGCCCAGCGCGTGCAGGGTGTCGCGGAACTCCAGCGGCGTGTAGCCGACGACGAAGCGCAGGTCGAGCTCCTTGTTGACCGCCAGCGAGGGGCGCAGGGTGTCGGGCCCCATGCAGACCCCGACCACGACCACCCGGGAGAAGAGCGGCGCCCCGGCGAGCACGCCGTCGAGCATGCCGGGCACGCCCACGCACTCGAAGACCACCGGCGCCTTCGGCGTAGCGGCGCCGACCCGCTCGGCCGCGCGCCAGCCGTGCCACCAGCCGACCGGCAGCCGGCTCAGGCCCTCCACGGCGTCGATCGCTGCGTTGTAGGCGGCCGGCAGGGTCGCGAAGGCGCCGCGCTGCACCGCCGGGTCGTACGGCGACGCCACGGCCGGGTCGACCACGACGTCGGCACCGCACGCGGTGGCGAGGGCACGCCGCCCGGGGGAGGGGTCGCTGGCCACCACGTGGCGCACGCCGCGGGCCTTGAGCACGGTGACGACCGCCAGACCGACCGGGCCGCAGCCCAGCACGACGGCGGTGTCGCGCCGGCGCACCTGCCCGCGGGCCACGGCGTGCCAGGCGACGGCCATCGGCTCGGTCAGCGCCGCGACGTCGGTGTCGAGCCCGTTGGGCACCGGCAGCGCCAGCGACTCCTGCACCACCACCTGCTCGGCGTAGGCGCCCGGGGCGGCGAGCGACAGGCCGATCCCGTCGACCTCGCGGCCGCGCCGCAGCAGCGGCACGGCGACCACGGGCGTGCCGGGCCGCAGCCGTCCGCGGGTGCGCGAGCCGTGGTCGGCGACCTCGCCGAGCAGCTCGTGGCCGAAGACACCGGCCTGGCCCGAGCGCATGAAGCGGGGGTAGCCGACGAGGTCGAGCACCTCGGCGAGGTCGTCGCCGTGGTGGCGCGCGTGCAGGTCGGAGCCGCAGATGCCGCAGCGCCGCACGTCGAGGAGCAGCTGGCCGGGGCCGGGCTCGGGGTCGGGCAGGTCGACGACGGCGAGCTCGCCGTCGGTGCAGGTCACGGCGCGCATCCGGGGAGACTAGCGGCGCGCCTTGCCGGTGGCGGTAAGAATGCAGCATGCGTCGGCCCGCTCGACCCCGCCGGGCCGTCCTCGCCGCGGCCCTCGCTGCCGCGCTCGTCGTGGCCGGCGCGGGCACGGCCGCGGTGACCGGGCTGGGCGGCGAGGACGCCGTGGCGGTCGACGAGCAGGAGCTCGAGGTGCCGGTGGGGCCGGAGCCCTCGGGGGAGCGGGTCTCCCTCGACGTGTCGGTCTTCGCGCCCGAGGAGGGCGCCCCGGGCGCCGACGACGAGGGCCGCCGCGCCGCGGTGCTGCTGGCCCACGGCTTCGGCGGGAGCAAGGACGACCTGGCCGCCCAGGCCCGCTCCGTGGCCGCCGAGGGGTACGTCGTGCTGACCTGGACCGCGCGCGGCTTCGGCGACTCCGGCGGCCTGATCCACCTCGACTCCCCGGACTACGAGGTCGCCGACGCCTCGCGGCTGCTCGACCTGCTCGCCGAGCGCGACGACGTGCTGCTCGACGCTGCCGGCGACGCCCGCGCCGGCATCGCCGGCGGCTCCTACGGCGGGGCGCTGGCGCTGATGGCCGCGGCCTACGACGGCCGCGTCGACGCGATCGTGCCCGCGATCACCTGGCACGACCTCTCGCAGGGGCTCTTCCCGCAGCGCGCGCTCTCCGGCAGCGCCGCGGGCGAGGCGCCCGCGCCCGGCGTGCTCAAGCAGCGCTGGGCCTCGCTCTTCTTCGCCTCCGGGCTGGCCGCGGGCCTCGACCCCTCGGCCGCCTCCGCGGCCCCGGGCGTCGACCCGCAGTGCGGGCGCTTCGCCCCCCGGGTCTGCCGGCTCTACGACGAGGCCGCCACCACGGGCCGACCCGACGAGGCGGTCCTGCGGCTGCTGCGCCGCTCCTCCCCGGCGCCGGTGCTCGACCGGATCGGCGCGCCGACGCTGCTCGTGCAGGGCCTCCAGGACTCCCTCTTCGGCCTCGACCAGGCCGACGCCACCGCCCGCGGCCTCGCCGCCGGGGGCACGCCGGTCGCGGTGCGCTGGATCGACGGCGGCCACGACGCCTCCGGCACGGCGCTGTCGGCCGACGACCTGGTCGACCCGGCGCTGGCGTGGTTCGACCACCACCTGCGCGGCGGGCCCGACCCCGGCGAGGCCTTCGACCTCTCGCTGCCGGCCTCGCCCTTCGGCGAGGAGGAGGCCGAGCAGCTCACGGCCCCGGCGTACGGCGAGGAGACCACGACCACCCTCCCGCTGGCAGGCGCTCGTGGCGACGGCCCGCAGCCGCTGCTGTCGCCGCCCGGCGGGGAGCCCGCGGCGCTGACCTCGCTGCCCGGCACCGGCCCGCTGCTGGGCGCCGCCGGGTCGACCGGCGCCGGCTACGCGCTCGGGGCCCTGCCGGGGGAGTCGGCGGTCTTCGACACCCCCGCCCTCGACGAGCCGCTCACCGTCGTGGGCAGCCCGCGGGTGCGGCTCTCGGTGGTCTCCTCGACCACCGACGCCACCCTCTTCGCCTCGGCCTGGGTGGTCTCGGCCGACGGCGCCGCGACCCTGCCGCGCCAGCTGGTCTCGCCCGTGCGCCTCGAGGGCCTCACGCCGGGGCGCCCGCGCGAGGTCGAGGTGGCCCTGCCGACGTCGGCCTACCGCGTCGAGGCCGGGCAGTCGCTGCGCGTGGTGGTCTCCAGCACCGACGCGGCCTACGCCGTGCCCCAGGACCGCCGCACCTACGTCGTGTCGCTGGCCGGCGACGGCGTCGTCGTGCCGAGCGTCGACGCGGAGCGCACGGCCGGCACCGGCGGGCTGGCGCCCACGCCGCTGGTGGTGGCGGTGGGCCTGCTGCTGCTCGGGGCGGCCGCGCTGGCGCTGCTGGCCGGCCGGCGGCGCCGCGAGGCGCCCGTGGTCGCGGAGCTGGCCGACGTGCCGCTGGCCGTCGACGGGCTGGTGAAGCAGTACAGCAACGGCTTCCGTGCCGTCGACGGCACCTCCTGGCGCGCCGAGCGCGGCCAGGTCGTCGGCCTGCTGGGGCCCAACGGCGCCGGCAAGACCACCACCATGCGCATGCTCGTCGGCCTGATCCGCGCCGACGGCGGCAGCGTGCACGTGCTCGGCCACCGCGTCACCGCGGGCGCCCCGGTGCTGGCGCGGGTCGGCGCCCTCATCGAGGGCCCCGGCTTCCTGCCGCACCTCTCGGGTCGCGACAACCTGCTGGCCTACTGGGCCGCCACCGGCAACGACCCCGCCGCCGCGCACCTCGAGGAGACGCTGGCCATCGCCGACCTCGGGGTCGCCGCCGAGCGGCCCGTGCGCTCCTACAGCCAGGGCATGCGCCAGCGCCTGGGCATCGCCCAGGCCATGCTCGGCCTGCCCGAGCTGCTGCTGCTCGACGAGCCCACCAACGGCCTCGACCCGCCGCAGATCCGCAACCTGCGCGGTGTGCTGGCCCGCTACGCCACCGGGGGCCGCACCGTCGTGGTCTCCAGCCACCTGCTCTCCGAGGTCGAGCAGACCTGCAGCCACGTCGTGGTCATGCACCGAGGCCGGGTGGTGCTCGAGGGTGCCGTCGCCGACCTCGTCGACCGCTCGGGCTCCACCCTCGTCACCGTCGAGGGCGACCCGGCCCGCGCCGTCGAGGCGCTCACGGGTCCCGGTGGCCCCGGCGGCGTCGAGCAGGCCGCCGTCGAGCCCGACGGACGCGTGCGCGTCGTCGGCACCGCCCCGCGCCCCGCGCTCGTCGCGCGGCTGGTGGAGGCCGGGGTGCCCGTCGCCGCCGTCGACGGGCGCCGCCACCTCGAGGAGGTCTTCATGAGCCTGGTCGGCGAGGGCCAGCCCGCCCAGGTCGCCGACGCCGGGGAGGCACGCCGATGAGCCACCAGACCACCCCGCGCCGTCCGCTGCCGCTGCGCGCGGAGGTCCGGCGCCAGCTGCGGCGGCGGCGTACGCGGCTGTCGTTCGGGTTCCTGGTCGTCCTGCCGCTGCTGCTGGTGGGCGCCTTCGCGCTGGGCTCCGACGACAGCGAGGGCGGCACGTCGTTCGTCGACCTGGCCCAGGTGGGGCCGGCCAACCTGGCGGTCTTCGCGATGTTCGCCTCGGCCGGCTTCCTGCTCGTCGTGCTGGTGGCGCTCTTCGCCGGCGATGCCGTGCCGTCGGAGGCGAGCTGGTCGACGCTGCGCTACCTGCTGGCCGCGCCGGTGCCGCGGGGGCGGCTGCTGCGGGTCAAGCTCACCGTCGCGCTGGCCACCACGCTGGTCGCGCTCGTGCTGCTGCCGGCCTGGTCGATGCTGGTGGGGCTGGTCGCCTACGGCACCGAGGCCTACCAGGGCCCCACCGGTGAGCAGCTGACCTGGGCCGAGACGGGGCTGCGCCTGGCGGTCGCGGTGGGCTACCTCTTCGTCAGCCTGCTCTTCGTCTCCTCGCTGGCCGTCCTCATCGGGGTGCTCACCGACGCCCCGCTCGGGGCCGTGGGCGGTGCCGTGCTGATCACCATCGTCTCCAACATCCTCGACACCATCAGCCCGCTCGGGCGGCTGCGCGAGGCGCTGCCGACCCACGAGCAGTTCGCCTGGGCCGAGGCCCTGCAGCGCGACGTGGAGTGGTCGGGCATGGCCAGCGGCGCGCTGTGGTCGATCGGCTACTCGGTGGTGCTGCTCACCGCGGCCTTCGTGCTCTTCCAGCGCAAGGACGTGCTCAGCTAGGCGCCCCCGCCCGGCGGCAGCGCCGGCTCAGAGCCCGAGCAGGCGGCGCAGCGTGGTGATCACGCCGTGGTCGAGGTGGGAGGGGGCGCGGTAGCGCGCCCGGGCCAGCACCTCGGGGTGGGCGTTGTCCATGGCGAAGGACAGGCCCGCGGCGTCGAGCATCTCCAGGTCGTTGAGGTAGTCGCCGAAGGCGACCGTCTGCTCGGCGGAGACCCCGAGCTCCTCCTGGAGCCGGCGCACGGCCACGCCCTTGTCGACCCGGGGGTGCATCACGTCGACCCAGTGGGCGCCGGAGACGACGACCTGGTGGGTCTCGCGGAAGTCGGCCAGGGCGGGCGCGGTGCCCTCCTGGGGGTCGGCGAAGCTGAAGACGGCCACCTTCACCACGTCGTCGTCGACGGCGTCGAGGTCGTCGAGCTCGACGAGGGAGGCGTAGTAGGGGTCGACGTGGTCGAGGAAGGCGCGGTCGGTGCGCTCGACGTAGGCCGCGCGCTTGCCGCAGACCACCATGCCCAGGTCGTGGCCCTGCGCGGTGAGGTCGCGCCCCCGGCGCACGAGACGCGCGACGACGTCGGGCGCCAGGGTGGTGGAGCTGATCTCGGCCTCGTCGCGCACGACGTAGCTGCCGTTCTCGGCGATGAAGACCATGCCCTCGCGCGCCCGGTCGAACTGGCGCGCCAGCGTGGCGTACTGCCGTCCGCTCGCGGGGGAGAAGACGACACCGCGCTCGCGCATCGAGTCCAGCAGCGGCCAGAGGTCCTCGGGGATCCGGCCCTCGCCGTCGAGCAGGGTGCCGTCCATGTCGACGACGACGAGGCGCACGTCGGCGCCCTCGGGCAGCGGGGAGGTCGGGTCGGCGACAGCGGTGCTCACCCCACCAGGGTCCCAGTCGGGTCCTCCGGCCGCCGCGGTGGGCCGGTCAGGGCCCGGTCAGGGGCCGGTCACGGGCCGGTCACGGGCTGGGCATCCCGCCGTTGACGTGCAGCGTGGCGCCGACGACGAAGCTCGACTCCGCGGAGGTCAGGAACACGTAGGCCGGCGCCTGCTCGACCGGCTGACCGGCGCGCCCGAGGGGCGCCTCGGCGGCCCCGAAGTCCGGCAGCGTCTCCGGGTCGACGCCGCCGGTCACCTGGAGCGCGGTCCACGTCGGGCCGGGCGCCACGACGTTGACCCGGATGCCGCGCTCGACCAGCTGCTGGGCCAGTCCCTTCGAGAGGTTCTCCACCGCTGCCTTGGTGCTGGCGTAGTGCAGCCGGTCGGGGGCGGGCTGGAAGGCCTCCGCCGAGGCGGTGTTGACGATGGTGGAGCCCGGCGGCAGGTGGGGCAGTGCGGCCTTGACGATGCGGAAGGCCGCGGTGACGTTGACCGCGAAGGTCTCCTCGAACTCCTCGTCGTCGATGTCCTCGACCCGCTCGTGCCAGACCTGCTTGCCCGCGACGTTGACGACCGCGTCGAGACCACCCATGGCCTCCACCGCCCGCGCCACCAGGTCACGGCAGTACGCCGCGTCGCGCAGGTCGCCGGGCACCCGGGTGACCGTGCGTCCGGCCGCCTCGACGAGCGCCGCGACGTGGTCGGCGTCCTCCTCCTCGGAGGGCAGGTAGGCCATGGTGACGTCGGCGCCCTCGCGGGCGAAGGCCACGGCCACCGCGGCGCCGATGCCGGAGTCGGCCCCGGTCACCAGCGCCCGGCGTCCGGCCAGACGGCCGGTGCCGCGGTAGGAGGACTCGCCGATGTCGGGCACCGGCTCCATGGCGCGCTGCGACCCGGGCTCCTCCTGCTGCTGGACCGGAGGGGAGATGCGCGGGTGGCGGGTGCGGGGGTCGTCGAAGGTGTACTGGTCGCTCATCGGGCTCCTCGCGGGGCGGTCAGGACGGCGACGCGGAGCCCTCGTCACGGGCCTCGTCGCGGTCGGTGCGGTTGACGGCGTCACCGGGCTCCTCGTCGAGTCGGCGCTCGGCGTCGACGAGGTCGACGCCCTCCTCGGCGGGGAGCCCGGGGGCGGTGGGTCGCTGGGGGCTCGGACGCGAGCCGACCGGCTCGGGTCCGGGCCCGGGGGTGGAGGTGCTCATCCACCGAGCCTGCGCCCGGCCCTCGGTGGCCGACCACACCCGCAGGGGTCCTGCCGCGACGGCCGCGGCTCGTGCGAGGCTGCCCGGCGTGGCCCGACAGCAGCCGATCGACACGGTGCGGTGGGAGGTCGACGACCGCCCGCCCACGTGGTGGACCCGCGGCTACGTGCGAGCGATGTGGTGGCGTCGCGACGACCGCGCCTTCTCCGGGGCGGGTCGCACCCTGCGCGCCGCCCGGCGTCGCCAGCGCACGGGCGACCACCCCCCGACGCGGTGGACCCGCCTGGTGCGCGACGTGACGGCCAGCCGGCTCCCGCTCGGTGACGGCGGGGCGCCGGGCCCCGTGGTGTGGACGGTCAGGCCCCGGTGGCGGCGCCCCGTCGTGCGGGTGGTGCACCTGCACGGCGGCGGCTACGTCCACCCGCTCACGGTGGACTACTGGCGGCTGGTGCGTGCCCTGGCCTCGGTGCCCGCGGAGGTGGTGGTGCCGGCCTACCCCCTGGCCCCCGACCACCACGCCGACGAGGTCGTGCCGTGGCTGGCGGGCCTCGCCGCCGACGCCCCCGCCCGGACCTCCGTGGGCGCTCTGCCGCTGGTGCTGTCGGGTGACTCGGCGGGTGGCGCCCTCGCGCTGGTCGTGGCCCGCGAGCTCGCCGACCGGCGACCGGCCTGCGTCGTGGCCCTGAGCCCGTGGCTCGACCCCCGGCTCGCCGACCCCGAGGTCGACGCCCTCGACCCCTCCGATCCGGTGCTGGAGGAGTCGGGACTGCGCGCAGCCGCGCGGTGGTGGGCCGGGCCCCGCGCCGTCGAGGACCCCCGGGTCGACCCGCTGCGCGGCGGCCTGACCGACCTGCCCCCGGTGCACCTCTGGATCGGCGACCGCGACCTGCTGCGACCCGCCGTCGACGAGCTGGCCCGCCGCGCCCGCGTCGAGGGCGCGGCGCTGCACGTGCGCGAGGTCAGCGCCATGTTCCACGTGTGGATGACCCGTGCGGTGCCGGAGGGACGACGGACCCGCCGCGACCTGGTCGCGCTGCTGCGTCGCGTGGCCGCGGACACGGGGCGCCCCGTGCCGGGGGTGCTCAGCCGGCGTCGGCGGAGAACAGCTTGACCAGGGCGGCCGCGAGCTGGCCCTCGGTGAGCCCGCTGCGCAGGGCGGCGTCACGGATCCGCTCGCGTGCCTGCTCCGGCGTGACGTGGCCCTCGGCGGCGAGCAGACCGGCGGCGATCTGCACCTGGAGCGAGTCCTTCAGCTCGGCCGGGGCGCGCTGGGCCGCTTCGCGGGTGGTGAAGGCGAGGTCAGCGTTGGTGGTCGCGCCCGGCGCCCACGCGGAGAAGACCCGTGCGATCTGCTCGTGGCGTCCGTCGAAGGCGCGCGCCGAGCGGGCGTAGAGGTTGACGGTCCCCGTGAGGCGGTCTGCCACGCTGACGGGCAGCGTGAGGGTGCTCCCGATGCCGAGCACCGCCGAGGCCCGCACGAAGGAGCCCCAGCGCTCCTCATCGAGCGGGTCGCCGGCGCGCGACTCGACGACCCGACCCTCCTCGGCCGACGTGACGCAGGGACCGGTGTCGAGGTACTGCACGGCGTCGAGGGCGGCGATCTCGGCTGTGGTGGCGACCATGGTGAAGGTGACGCCCTCGGCGTAGGAGGCCAGGCTCAGCCCGACGCAGTCGGGCACCAGCGCCACCACCTGGTCGGCCAGGTCCTGGAGGACCTCCAGCAGGTCACCGTCCTGCAGGAACGGCCCGTACTCCTCGATGGCCTGCGCGGTCTCAGCCAACGGTTCCACGTGTCGTGCTCCTTCGCATCCTCCCGGGTCTCCCTGGGACCCGGTGCCGAGTCGGTCGATGGTCGTGTGCGGGCGGTCCTCGGTCAGCGCGGGGTGAGGCCGCAGGTGGCGGGCCCCTCGAGCACCGAGCCGTCCGCGTCGAAGCGCGAGCCGTGCAGCGGGCAGTCCCAGCTGCGCTCCGCGTCGTTCCAGCCCACCACCCCGCCGAGGTGGGTGCACACGGCCGAGACCCGTCGTGGCACGCCGCCGACGAGGGAGGTGGCCGTCGGCGGGCCGACGCGGTCGAGGCGCACCTGGCCGCCGTCGTCGCCGGGAGCCACCCCCGGGCCGGGGTGGCGCAGGGGGCGCAGCCAGCCCCGGGTGAGCTCGAGGCCCACCTCGGCGTTGGCCAGCGCAGCACCGGGCAGCCCGCCCAGCTCGCGGCGGTCCCAGGTGTCGAAGGCCGCGGCCCACGCCGGTCGCTCGCCCAGCACCCCCTTGGCGAGGGCCAGCGCCGCTGCCACCGCGTTGGTCATGCCCCACTTGGAGAACCCGCCCGCGACCAGGAGGTGGTCGGTGCCGGGCAGCACGGGACCGGCGTACGGCAGGCCCCTCGTCGTGACGTAGTCCTGGGCTGACCAGGCGTGGGTCTCCTCGGCCTCGGGGAAGTGCTCGGCGGTCCAGGCCCGCAGCCGGTCGAGCCGGGCCCGCGGGGACCGGTCCCGTCCGGTCGGGTGACCCTCGCCGCCGACCAGCAGGACAGCGCCGGAGCCCGGCGAGCCGCCGGGGCCGGTGGCAGCGAGGGCGTCGCGCAGTGAACGCGAGGGCTGGTCGGCCGACAAGTACATCGCGTCGACCACCGGGCGCGGCGTGGCGTACGCCAGGCCGTAGGAGCGTGCTGCGGTCGCCCGGGCGAAGAAGGCGCCGCGGTCGAGGATCGGCATGCCGGTGGCGACCACGACGTGGGTCCCGGTGACCTCGCCGCCCTCGGTCGCGACCCGCAGCGGGGCCCGCCCGGACACCCCGCGCACGCGCGTGCCCTCCAGGACGACCACGCCGTGCGCCTCGGCCTGTCGACGCAGCGCGAGCAGCAGCGCCATCGGGTCGAGCTGGAGCTGGTCGGGCAGACGCACACCGCCCGAGGTGGCGTAGGGCAGCGGCAGCTCCTCGTCGAGCACCACCTCGAGACCAGCACGGCGGGCGACCGCCAGCTCCTGCTCGACGGCTGCGCGCCCGGCCTCGCCGTGGGCGTAGGTGACGGCGTCGCGCACCTGCACCTCGAGGTCGTGGTCGGCGCAGAAGCGGTGGACCCAGGCCTGGGCCTCCCGGTTGGCGGTGACGTACTGGTCCACGGCGCGCGGTCCCTGGCGCTGGAAGACCCGGGACAGCTGCGTGCCCTGGAGCAGGCTGACCTTGGCGGTGCTGCGTCCGGTCGTGCCGGCCCCCACGTGGGTGGCCTCGAGGACCACGACGCCGAGCCCGGCGCGTCCGAGCAGCAGCGCGGTGGTCAGGCCGGCGAGGCCCGCACCCACGACGACGACGTCGGTCTCGGCGGGCGGTACGACGGGCAGGTCCGGTCCCGGACGGGGGTGGCGGTCCTGCCAGGGGGAGACGAGCGTCATGGGGTCCTCCGTCGCGCGGTCGGATGGTCGCGGGTCCGGGCCCACGCTAAGGACGGGCTGGCCGGCGGCACCGCACCCCGCGGGGTGCAGCGCCGCCGGCCGCACGTCACCCGCCGAGGCGGGCGGGGAAGCGGTCCCAGACCCGGTGGGAGGCGAGCAGCTCCACGACGGCGTCGACCGCCGAGGCGGCCTCGTCGTCCCCGCCCCCCTCGTCGCCGGTGACGACGCCGGACACGCCGACCAGGCCGAGCGCGGCGAGGGTCTGCGTGCCCCGCCCCCACCCTCCGATCGCCTTGCCGTGCCGGAAGGCCTCCTGCACCAGCATCGCGACCCGCGGGTCCACGGCGGCCACCGAGTCGGCCCCGGCCTTCGCGTCGCGCGCCGGGAGCGCGTCGGTGCCCGGGGCGCCGCCGCCGGCCAGCAGCACGGCGTCGAGCTCGACCGAGCGCACCGTGGCGAAGGTGCGCTGCACCGGGGTGCCGTCGGGCAGCGTGCCGCCGCGGGCGGCGACGACCAGCGGCACCATGTCGGCCGCGAGGACCGCCCGGCGGGCCGCGGTGAGCCCGTCGAGCACGGCCTGGTCGGCCGGGCCGTCCCCGGCGTCCACCACGATCCCGACCATGCGCCCGTCGACGGGCCAGGTGCCGCCCAGCTGGGACAAGGCCGGGCTGGGGGTGGGCGTGGCGAGCGGGGCCTCGGGCTCGGGGGCGGGCAGGCCCAGCCCCGTGGCCACCTCCTGGCACAGCACCGGGTCGATCCGGGCCAGCGCCCGCAGCTGCCGCTCCTTGACCGCCTGCTCGTAGACCTTGCCGAGCTCGAAGGTGTAGGCGGCCACGATGTGCTCCTGCTCCACCGGCGTCATGCTGGCCCAGAACGACCGGGCCTGGCTGAAGTGGTCGTCGTAGGACGCCGGGCTTTCCCGCACCTTGGTGCTGGCGGGGAGGCTGACGGCCAGGTCGGCGAAGGACTCGGTGCCGCCGCCGGCGTGGAAGGGGCACCCGCCGTCGAGTGACTGCGGCCGGTAGGGCGCGACCCCCTGGTGCACGCCGTGCTGGTGGAGACCGTCGCGCAGCATGTCGTTGACGGGGGCGTGGGGTCGGTTGATCGGGATCTGGTCGAAGTTGGGGCCGCCGAGACGGCTGAGCTGGGTGTCGAGGTAGGAGAAGTTCCGTGCCTGGAGGAGCGGGTCGTCGGTCCCGTCGATGCCGGGCACGAGGTGACCGGTGTGGAAGGCCACCTGCTCGGTCTCGGCGAAGTAGTTGGTCGGGTTGCGGTCGAGGGTGAGCAGCCCGACCGGCTGCACCGGGGCGAGCTCCTCGGGCACCAGCTTGGTGGGGTCGAGCAGGTCGATCCCCGAGAACGTCTGCTCGGGGGTGTCGGGGAACACCTGGAGACCGAGCTCCCAGGAGGGGTGGGCGCCGGCCTCGATGGCGTCGGCCAGGTCGCGGCGGTGGAAGTCGGGATCGACGCCGGCCAGCAGCTGGGCCTCCTCCCACACCAGGGAGTGGACGCCCAGGCGCGGCTTCCAGTGGAACTTCACCAGCGAGGTGACGCCGTCGGCGTCGACGCAGCGGAACGTGTGGACGCCGAAGCCCTCCATGGTGCGGTAGGAGCGGGGGATGCCCCGGTCCGACATGTTCCACAGGGTGTGGTGCTGCGCCTCGGTGTGCAGGGAGACGAAGTCCTAGAACGTGTCGTGGGCGCTCTGGGCCTGCGGGATCTCCCGGTCGGGGTGCGGCTTGGCGGCGTGCACCACGTCGGGGAACTTGATGCCGTCCTGGATGAAGAACACTGGGATGTTGTTGCCGACCAGGTCGAAGGTGCCCTGCTCGGTGTAGAACTTCGTGGCGAACCCCCGGGTGTCGCGCACGGTGTCGGCGGAGCCACGGGAGCCGAGGACCGTGGAGAACCGCACGAAGACCGGCGTCGCGACGCCCTCGGCCAGGAAGGCCGCGTGGGTGACCGCCGACGCCGTGCCGTAGGCGGTGAAGGTGCCGTGCGCCGCCGCGCCCCGGGCGTGGACCACGCGCTCGGGGATGCGCTCGTGGTCGAAGTGCATGATCTTCTCGCGCAGGTGGTGGTCCTGGAGCAGCGTCGGCCCCCGTGGCCCTGCCTTGAGGGAGTGGTCGGTGTCGCGCAGCGGCACGCCGGTCGCGGTGGTGAGGAAGGCCCCGGCCTGGGACCGCGCGTCCGGGGCGGCACCGGTCTCGCGACCCGTGGCGCTGCGCGTCGCCGGGGCGGCCTGGTCGGCCTTGGGCGGCAACGGCCCCCGGGGCTCGGTCGGCTCCTCGAGCGAGGGGGGCTCGCTGCCGGGCGCGCCGGGCAGCGGAGGCTCGAGGAGCTCGGCCGCCTTGTCCTTGACCGCGTCGGCGGCCTTCTTGACTGCTTCCTTGGGGTCCATGGTCGTTCCGTCCTGGGGTCGGGGTAGGGGGCGGTGACCGGGCCCGGTTCCCCACCGGCCGCCGACTCAATCGACGGGGACGTGGGCCACGGGGAGGATCCCGGTGGCATGGGCCGGCGGCGACGGGGAACCGGCAGGTCATGAGCGACCTCACGCTGCAGCTGCTTCGTCACGGCTACGACGCGGTCGACCGCGACCGGTCGAGCAGGGGCGGTGGCACCACCTACGAGTCCAGGCTGCTCGGGCGACGCGCGGTGGTGCTCGGGGACGCCGCGGGGGCCTGTCTGTTCTACGACGAGGGCGCGGTCGAGCGAGCGGGGGTCGTGCCGCCCCCGCTCGCCTGGCTGCTCTTCGGGCGCGGAGCCGTGCACGGGCTCGACGACGAGGACCACGCTCGTCGCAAGGAGCTCCTCGTCGCGGCGGTGCGCTCGCTCGACCTCGACGAGCTGGCCGAGGACGTGCGGCTGCGGGTGACCGCCCGTCTCAGCGGGCTGCCCGGGGGGAGGATCGAGGTCTTCGACACCCTGGCCACCGCGTACGGCGCAGCTGTGCTGCACAGCGCGGGCATCGACCTGCCGGCCGACGAGTCGCGTCGCTGGAGCCGACGGATGGCGGCCGTGGTCGACGGTTTCGGGTTCTCACCGGCCGCCTACGCCCGGGGCTGCCGGGAGCGGGCGCGGCTCGACCGGTGGGCGGCCGCCCTGGTCTGCGACGCCCGCGCGGGCAGGACGCGAACGCCGCGCGGGGGTGTCCTCGACGTCCTCGCCGGGTCCGACCTCGACCACCGCACCGCCGGGATTGAGCTGCTCAACGTGCTGCGACCCACCGTGGCAGTCGCCTGGCTCGGCGCCTTCGCGCTGCTCGCCCTCGACGCCGCACCCGAGTGGCGCGAGCGCCTCGCGGACCCGGCCGGCGAGGAGGAGCGCCTGGCCTTCGCCCAAGAGGTGCGCCGCACCACCCCCTTCGTGCCGTTGTTGGCAGGCCGTGCCCGGCGCGCGGCCTCCCACGACGGCGTACCCGTCGAGCCGGGGGACCGGGTGGTACTCGACGTGTTGGGCATCGACCGCGACCCGATGGTGTACCCCCACCCGCACCTCTTCCGGCCGGCCCGATTCCTGGGGCGCACACCCTCCGCCTACGACCTGGTGCCGCAGGGCGGAGGACCGCTGCGCGGGCACCGGTGCCCGGGCGAGGACGTCGCTCTCCGCCTGATGTCCTCGACCCTCCGAGCGGCGTCGCAGCGCCCCCTCGAGGTCGTCTCGAGTCGCGCGGTTGCCGCGTCGCGTGTGCCGACCCTCCCGGCCGGCGGCCTCGTCCTGGCCCGGCAGCGATGACCCCGGCCGTCCTCGTCGTCGACCTCCAGGTCGACTACTTCAGCGATGACGGGCTGGCCCGGCACCAGGACCGTGTGGTCGCGGCGTGCAACCGTCTCGTCGTCGCGGCGCGCACGCACGGCGTGCCGGTGGTCGAGGTCGTCACCGAGCACCGCCACGACCGGTCGACCTGGGCGCTCAACATGCTCGAGGACGGCTGCGGGATGACGCTCGAGGGCACCGAGGGCGCCCGTCGGCTCCCCGAGCTGGACGTCGCCGGCGCCGACCGGGTGGTCAAGATCCGTGACAGCGCCTTCCACCGCACCGACCTCGCCGAGCTCCTCACCGGGCTCGGGGTCGACACCGTGGTGCTGGTCGGCGTCAGCACCGAGGCCTGCCTGTCGGCCACGGCTTTCGACGCCTACGCCCACGACCTGCGGGTCGTCCTGGTGGAGGACGCGATGGCCTCGGTCGGTCGCGAGCGCCGCGAGTGGGCCCTCGCGGAGCTGGTCGCGCAGTACCGGCAGCGACGCCGCGACATCGGCCGGGTCGTGCGCTCCTGGGGTGACGGTGACGGCTGTGGTGCGTCGCCGAGTTCGGGGATGTGACTCCGGCCGGTCTGGGTCTATCGTGGGCCGCGGACGGTCGGGGCCCAACCACGACCCCTACGGCCGCTCCCGCCCTCTCGGAGTTCCCCCATGGCTTCCCTGGCCCCCGAAACGCAGGTCAAGCCCGTCCTCCTCGCGCCTGTCGCGCTGCCCCCACTGCTGCGGATCGGCCTCGACAGCGTGGTGCGCCGCCACGCCTGCCGGGTGGCGCTGACCGCCGTGGTCTCGCCCCGCCCACCCGACGTGGCCATCTTCGAGCCGACCTCGCTGGACGACCGCGCGGCCGATGCGGTCCTGAGCTGTCCCTCGATCGCGCTGAGCTTCGACACCAGTCCCTGGGGCCTGCGACGGGCGCGCTCGCTCGGGGCCGACGAGGTGCTGCCCATCTCGGTCGACCCGGCCGAGCTGGTGGCCGCCGTCGAGCGGCTGGCGCGGCGCCGCGAGGAGCCGGCGTCAGGCGGCGCCGACCCGGCGCCTCTCCCCGGCGCCCTGTCGGGGCGCGAGCACGAGATCGTCTGCCTGATCTGCGACGGTCTGTCCAACTCCGAGATCAGTCAGCGGCTCTACCTCAGCATCAACTCGGTGAAGACCTACATCCGGTCGGCCTACCTGAAGATGGGCGTGACCAGCCGGTCGCAGGCCGTGCTGTGGGGCGTGGAGCACGGCTGCTCCCGGCTCTCGGACTGAGCCGGCGCAGGAAGCGGCCGGGGGTCAGCGGGCGATCTCGGAGGGGTCGCCCGGGCGGCGTACGGCGCGCGTGGGACCGGGCAGGCCCCAGTCGGGGCCGCCGAGGCGCGAGACCGGCTGCATCCGGTCGTAGGACGGCAGGCCGTCGACCACGACGTCGTCCTCGACGCTGATCCACACGACCTCGCCCAGCACGAGGGTCGAGGACCCGAGGTCGACGGTGGAGTGCAGGCGACACTCGATCGCCGCGGGCGAGGCCGCGACGGCGGGCGGGCCGACGACGGTGCTCGGGCGCATCTCAACGCCGAGCTCGGCGGCCTCGTCCTGGTCGGGGGCGAAGCGGGCGCTGCTGTCGTTGACCTGGTCCATCAGCGGCAGCGTGGCCACGCTGACGGTGAACTCGCCGGTCGCCACGACGTTGCGCAGGGTGTCCTTGTCGCCGATCGAGGCGAAGGCCACGACCGGCGGGTCGGCGCAGACGACGGTGAAGAAGGAGTGGGGCGCCAGGTTGCCGACGCCGTCGGCGGAGCGGGAGGCGACCCAGGCGATGGGCCGGGGCACGACCAGGGACGACAGCAGGGCGTAGGTGTTGGTGTCGTCGCTGCGGGGGTCGAAGTCGGTGCGCACGCGTCCAGCCTGCCAGGGGCGGCCACGCCCGCCGGGGGCGGTGCGCCACCATGGGGTCATGCCTGCCTACTGGATCAGCACCTACCTCGAGATCACCGACCCCGAGAAGCTCGCGGCCTACGCCGAGCTCGCCGGCCCCGCCATCGTCGGCGCCGGCGGCCGCTTCCTGGCACGCGGCCTGCCCGCGAAGGTCTACGAGGCCGGGCGCGAGCAGCGCTCGGTGCTCGTGGAGTTCGAGTCGGTGGAGGCGGCCGTCGCCGCCCACGACACCCCGGCCTACCAGGAGGCCCTCGCCGCGCTCGGCGACGGCGCCGTGCGCGACCTGCGGATCGTGCCCGGGGCCTGACCCCCGCTCAGCCGGCCAGGAGCAGGTCGGACAGCTCTGCCGCCTGCGAGCGGATCTCGGGCACCGCGGTGGTCTCCCACAGCGCACCCTTGCGGGGCGGGCCGACGACGTGGAGCCCCGGCACCAGGTCGCCGTCGGCGCGCAGCACGGCGCCCTCGGGCGTGCAGCGCACGCCGAGGCCGAGCGGGTCGCCCACGACCAGACCTCGCCGCCGCAGCGACGCCAGCAGAGGCGAGGTGGTGGCGTCGAGGTCGGTGGTGGGGCCGGTGCAGTTGACGACCGCGTCGGCGACCACGGACTCGCCGCCACCCCCGGGCGTGACCCGGCACCGCGTGCCGAGGTCCTCGACACCGGCCAGCCCGCCGCCGACGACCTGCAGCCGCCCGGCGTCGACGTAGCCCCTGATGCGCGCGGCCACACCGGGCGCCATGCGGTGGCGCAGCACCTCCCAGTGCCGGGCGTGGCGGCTGAGGAAGCAGCGCCGCTCGGAGCCCTCGAGGCGGGTCCAGGTGCGCTGGGTCGCCCCGCGCAGGCCGTCGACGACCGAGCGCCAGCAGACGCCGTGGTGGCGGGCGCGCGCGATCTGGCCGACCACGTGGGCGGCCAGGCCGTCGGCGGTGAGCGGGCCGCTCGGCATCGGGGTGGCCCAGCTCGTCGAGCACGGCGACGGCAGGTGGGAGTGGGGCAGCAGGCCCGTGCGGCTCAGCATCACCACCCGGCGCGCCGGGTGGTCGCCGAGCAGGCTCAGGGCGGCGTCGACCGCGGTGAGCCCGCTGCCCACCAGCACGACGGTGGCGTCCCGGGGCAGCGCGGCGAGGGCGGCGGCGTCCCACGCCGACCCGACGTGCCAGGGCGCGTCGGGCACCGCGCCCTGCTCGGTGCGCAGCGGGCGCGGCTCGAGGTTGCCGTAGGCCAGCACCGCCCGGTCGGCCTCGGTGGTGGCGTCGCGGCCACGCACGAGGAAGCGCCCGCCGCTGGCGGGGGCGACGTCGACGACGCTCTCGCGGCGCACCTCGAGGGTGGCCACCGAGGAGCGGCGGCTCTCCTCGAGCACGTCGGTGAGGTAGTGGGCCCAGGTCGCGCGCGGCAGGAAGCCCACGGGGTCGCTCGGCCGGCCGGTGCGCTCGGCCCAGGCCACGAGGTGGCCCGGCTCGTCGGGCAGCGCGCTCATGTCGCGGCTGCGCACGTTGAGGAGGTGGCGCCGGTCGGTGGTGCGGTAGGCCACGCCACGCGCCGGCACGGGCGCGGGCTCGTGGAGCACGACCCGCAGGCCGGGGTCGGTGGCGCGGCGCAGCAGGTGGGCGGCGGTCAGGGCGCCGCTCGCGCCGCCGCCGACGACGGAGATCGTGGTGGGCATGGGGGGCCTCCTCGTAGGTCGTTCACCCTCAACCCTACTCGATTACTCGACTTACGAGGGTTTCGGCGCGAGGGGCCCCGACGGGTCAGCGGCGCATGCGGGGCAGCAGGTACAGCACGGCGAACGCGATAGCGGCGATGACGACGAGGACGACGAGGATCTTCACGAGGGCTCCTGGGCTCGGGTGCCGCGCGGCGGTGCGCGACGGACCCACCCTGGCACGACCGCCCTCCCGATCGGGTCCTCGCGGGTGAGGGGCGCGCCGCCGGCGGGGAGCAGGGTGGGGTGATGAGCACCGCTGCGACGCACCCGACCGACCCGCCGACCCCGGTCGCGGGCCCCGTCGTCGTGGTGGGGGGCGGTCTGTCCGGTGTGGCCTGCGCCCGCGCCCTGCACGACGCCGGGCGCGAGGTCGTGGTCGTCGACCGCGGTCACCGCATCGGCGGTCGCATGGCGAGCAAACGCCTGGAGGGTCGGCCGGTCGACACCGGGGCGTCCTACCTCACCGTCTCCGACCGCCGCTTCGCCGAGGTGGTGGAGGCCTGGCGCGTGGCGGGTCTCGCCCACCGCTGGACCGACACCTTCTCGGTGCTCGAGCCCGGCGCCGACCCGAGCGCCAAGGAGGGGCCGGTGCGGTGGGGCACCCCCGGCGGCATGCGCAGCCTGGTCGAGGCGCTGGCCGAGGGTCTCGACGTACGCCGCGGCGCCGTGGAGCGCGTGGAGTCGGGCGACGACGGTCTGCGGGTGGTGGCCGACGGGGTCGACCTCGCGCCGGCCGGCGCGGTCGTGCTGGCCATGCCCGACGAGCAGGCGGCTCGTCTGCTCGGGGGCGACCACGGCGCGGTGGCAGTGCGGCTGACCCGGCCCTCCGAGCCGGTGATCGCGCTGGTGGCCCGTTGGCCCGAGCGCGCCTGGGACTCCGCGGCCCCGGGCGGCGCCTTCCACGGCGCCTTCGTCAACGGCGACGACGACGTGGCCTGGATCGCCGACGACGGGCGCCGGCGCGGCGACGACGCCCCGGTGCTGGTCGCCCACTCGACGCCCGCGCTCGCCGCCCGGCACCTCGACGACCCGGCTGCGGCCGGGCCGGTGCTGGTCGCTGCGCTGCGCCGACTGCTCGACCTCCCGGAGCCGGCCTCGATGCTGGTGCACCGCTGGTCTCTGGCCAAGCCGACCGGGGAGCGGGCCGAGCCGTGCCTGCTCGCGGAGGTGCCGGGCGGTCTGCTCGGCGTCTGCGGCGACGGGTGGGGGCCGCAGTCGAAGGTGGAGGGCGCGTGGCTCTCCGGCACCGCCCTGGCCGAGGCGTTGCTGCGCCCCACGGGTCAGTCCTCGCGCTGAGCCCCGGCGGCGACGCCGAGGGCGTCGTCGAGGTCGAGGCCGAGCGTCTGGAGCATCACGGCCACGTGCAGCGCCTCCGGGTCGAGCCCGGTCACGGCGTCGTCCTCGCCGCGCTCGCCGGCCAGGGTGCGTCGCATCATCGCGACCGCACCCCCCACGACGTGGGTGACGGTCGACTCGGGGTCGGGTGAGCGGAAGCGGCCGGCCGCGATGCCGTGGACGAGCAGCCGACGGGCGTAGGGCGCCATCGAGCCGTTGACGGGGGTGTCGGCGTGGTTGAGGTGGACCAGCAGGCGCGCGAACCCCGGGTCGACCAGGGGCAGCCGCACCACCCGGCGCACGACCCGCGCGGCGGTGACCGCAGGGTCCTCGCGCGCGGTGCCGGGATCGGCGGTGTCGGGGTCGTCGGGCCCGTGCACGGCGGAGGCCACCAGCTCGGCCATCGTCTCGGCGGCGATGGTGGCGACGAGGTCGTCCTTGGAGCCGAAGTGGTTGTAGAAGGACCCCAGGGCCACGCCGGCGCGCTCGGTGATCTCCTGCACGCGCAGCCCGGAGACTCCTCGCTCGGCCACCAGCGAGCGCCCGGCCGTGACGAGCTGGCCCCGGGTGCGCGCCCGTCGGCGCGCCACCGCCTGCTCGTGCTCCGCCGCGCTCATCGG
Source organism: Nocardioides sp. Leaf285 (assembly GCF_001422955.1). Classification (NCBI taxonomy): domain Bacteria; kingdom Bacillati; phylum Actinomycetota; class Actinomycetes; order Propionibacteriales; family Nocardioidaceae; genus Nocardioides; species Nocardioides sp. Leaf285. The sequence goes on from NZ_LMNH01000002.1 coordinate 364,240, forward strand.
GCCCAGTATGGACCGGCGGGCCCGTCCGTTCGGAGAGGTCGCGCAGGCTTACGGCGTACGCACGATGTGCGTGATGTGTCATCCATGTGTCATCGTGGACCTCATTCAGATGGGTGAGGACCGCGTGGGCGGTGCTGACCTGCGCAAACTCCAGGCAGTAGGTTCGAGCCCGTGATCGTCTCCACGCCCATCCGCGCCACCCTCGTCGACGACTACGCCGTCGTCGCCCCGGGCGTCCGTCACCTGCTCCAGCCCTACTCCGACCGCATCGTGCTGGTCGACCTCGCCGACGCCCTCGCCGACCCGCGCTCGGTCGACGTCGTGCTCTACGAGCCCGTCGGCCTGCGCGAGAGCGACCACGAGAGCCTGCAGCGCCTCGTGCACGTCGGCGGCGCCCGCGCCGTGGTCTTCACCTGGCGCGACCAGGCCCAGCACCTCGCCGGCGCCGCCTCGCCCGGCCGGCTCTCCAAGGCCCTCCCCGCGGCCGACCTGGTCACGGGTCTCGAGCGCATCCACCGCCAGCAGCCCGGGCGCCCCGGCCAGCCCGGCGCCGCCGGCCAGCACCGGCCGGTCGACCGCACCCCCCACGGCGCGCTCAGCGGCAACAGCGCCACCGCCGCGCTCTCGCTGACCCCGCGGGAGGCCGAGATCCTCGCCCTGATCGTGCAGGGCTACACCAACGTCGAGATCGGCAAGAAGCTCTACCTCTCGATCAACTCGGTGAAGACCTACGTGCGCGGCGCCTACCGCAAGATCGACGTCACCCGGCGGCCCCAGGCGGTGGCCTGGGGCATGCAGAACGGTCTGGGCGGGGTCTCGACCTCACCCGACCACGTGGCCTGACCGGCCTCCGCGGGGCGGACCAGACCACCGCGGGCCCCTCGCGGCCCGCGCCCCCAGGGGCCACGCGCCTTTACTCTCACCCCCAGGGGTGAAAGTGCCGGGAGGGCTCGTGCGGAGGCCGATGTCGGGTTATATTTCTCTTGTCTTCATCTTCACCACCGCGGGTGACTTCTCACCAGCACCGGGTGACACGCAAGACGAGTAGCGCTCAGGGGGTGCCTACCCACAGACGCGCTTCGGGCGGCGGATCCATCGGATCCGCCGCCCGAAACCATTTCCGGGGGGTGTGTCAGGGTGTCGGGCGTGCCGACCACCTCCCGCTCGTCCTCCCGCCCGTCCTCCGCCCGCGCCCGGCGTCCCGCCAAGCCCGCGATGGTCGCGCCGCCCGGCGCCCGCCAGGTGTTCACCGACGGGGCCTGCTCGGGCAACCCCGGACCCGGCGGGTGGGCCTGGGCCCTCGACACCGCGGTGCACGCCTCGGGCGCCGAACGGCCCAGCACCAACCAGCGCATGGAGATCCGCGCCGCCCTCGAGGCCGTGCTGGCCCTGGAGGGCCCGCTGGTCGTGGTCAGCGACTCGACCTACGTCGTCCACTGCTTCCGCGACGCCTGGTGGAAGGGGTGGCGCCAGCGCGGCTGGACCAACACCGCCCGCAAGCCCGTCGCCAACCGCGACCTGTGGGAGCCGCTGGTCGACGCGGTGGAGGCCCGCGGCGACGTCGTCTTCCACTGGGTCAAGGGCCACTCGGGCCACCCGATGAACGACTTCGTCGACCGGCTCGCGGTGGCGGCCAGCAAGGGCTGACCGCGGTGCGGGTTTCACCGGCCGGCTGGCGAAACCCGCACCTGTCGGCCCGCGCGTCGGCCGACAGGTGCGGGTCCGGGCCGACAGGTGCGACGGGTGGTGCCGGTGGGGCTGGGGCCGGCGGATCGTACGGCGACGCTGGCGCGCGAGGGCCGGCCCGACGGGGCTACTTGCTGGTCGAGAGGCGGTACTGCCGCACCGAGAGCGGCACGAAGACGACCAGGATCAGCAGGACCCACAGCAGCGTGTAGAGCGCCGGGTGCTGCATCGACCAGGCCTCCTGGGGCGGGGCGGTGGCCGGCACGTTGCCGAAGAGCTCGCGCACGGCCTGGGTCAGGGTCGACACAGGGTTCCACTCGACCACCGTGCGCAGCACCGAGCCGAAGCTCTCGGTGGGCACGAAGGCGTTGGAGACGAAGGTCAGCGGCATGATGACGATGAACGAGGCGTTGTTGATGACCTCGACGCTCGGCACGAGCAGGCCGACCCAGGCCATCACCCAGCTGATCGCGTAGGCGAAGAGCAGCAGCAGGCCGAAGGCGAGCAGCGCGTCGACGACCCCGTCGCGGATCCGCCAGCCGACGAGCAGGCCGGTCAGCGACATGATGACCACCGACAGCACGTTGTAGACCACGTCGGAGGTCGTGCGGCCCACGAGCACCGCCGACGACGACATCGGCAGCGAGCGGAAGCGGTCGATGATGCCCTTCTGCATGTCCTCGGCCAGGCCGGCGCCGGTGAACGTGGCGCCGAAGACCACGGTCTGGGCGAAGATGCCCGGCACCAGGAACTCCTTGTAGTCCACGCCCTCGGGGGAGATGGCGCCGCCGAAGACGTAGGCGAAGAGCAGCACGAACATGATCGGCGAGATCAGCACGAAGACGAGCACCTCGGGCACCCGCTTGATCTTGATCAGGTTGCGCTTGGCGACCACCCAGCCGTCGGTGGCGGCGCGGGTCATGGTGCTCATCGGAGGGCCTCCGTGTGGGTCGGGGAGTCGTCGGCCGCGGCCGGCGAGCCGGGCGTGGCCGAGGTGGCGTGACCGGTGAGGGTCAGGAAGACGTCGTCGAGGGTGGGCCGGCGCAGCCCGACGTCGAGCACCTCCACGCGGTGCTCCTCGAAGTCGCGCAGCACCTCCAGCAGCGCGGACGCGCCGCGGTCGACGGCCGCGGTGAGGGCCCGACCGTTGTCGCCGACCGAGACGCCGCCGACGGCGACCCGCTCGAGCACCCGCTGGGCCGTCGCGCGGTCGGCGGCGTCGCGCAGGACGATCTCAATCCGCTCCCCGCCGGTCTGGGACTTGAGCTCGTCGGCCGTGCCGCGGGCGATGGCGTTGCCGTGGTCGATGACGACGATGTCGTCGGCGAGGCGGTCGGCCTCCTCGAGGTACTGCGTCGTCAGCAGCAGGGTGGCGCCGGAGGCGACCAGCTCGCGGATGACGTCCCACATCTGCTGCCGGCTGCGCGGGTCGAGCCCGGTGGTCGGCTCGTCGAGGATCAGCACGGGCGGCTCGGCCACGAGGGCGCCGGCCAGGTCGAGGCGGCGGCGCATGCCGCCGGAGTAGGTCTTCGAGGGCCGGTCGCCGGCGTCGGCGAGGTCGAAGCGCTCGAGCAGCTCGCGCGCACGGGTGCGGGCGCGGGCGCGACCCAGGCCGTAGAGCCGGCCGACCATCTCGAGGTTCTCGTAGCCCGTGAGGTGCTCGTCGACCGCGGCGTACTGACCCGACAGGCCGATGCGCGAGCGCACGCCCTCGGGGTCTGCGAGCACGTCGACGCCCGCGATCTGGGCGCTGCCGCCGTCGGGCTTGAGCAGCGTGGCCAGGACGCGCACCGCGGTGGTCTTGCCGGCGCCGTTGGGCCCGAGCAGCGCCAGCACGGTGCCCTCCGGCACGGAGAGGTCGAGCCCGCGCAGGGCCTCGACCTCCTTGTAGCGCTTCACCAGGCCGGTGGCGCGGATCATCTCGTCCATGGGGTCCTCTCCTCGGGTGCCGACGCGAGGTGGACCCGGGTCGACGCCGAGAATCATCGCGCGCGGCACCGACAGTCGCCAGCGGATTGACGGCCCGGCCGGCGACCGGCCGGCGACCGGTCGGCGGCCGGTCCGCGTTGCGCCGAGCCGTACGGCGTGGCAGCGTCGTCGGCCGGCCGCCGGCCACCGACCGGACGGTCGTGGACCCACCACCGAGGAGCCCGCCATGCACCCCCTGCGCCTGGAGCGCGACGGCGCCGTCGCGACCGTCGTGCTCGACCGGCCCGCCCAGCGCAACGCCCTCGACCTCGCGCTCAAGGTCGCGCTGCGCGAGGCGCTGGGCGAGGTCGCCGCCGACGAGGGGGTCAGGGCCGTGGTGCTCACCGGTGGCCCGGAGGCCTTCTGCGTCGGCCAGGACCTCGCCGAGCACGCCGCCGCGCTGGCCGAGGGTCCGGCCTTCGACACCGTCACCGAGCACTACAACCCGGTCGTGACCGCGCTGGCCACCATGCCCAAGCCGGTCGTGGCGGCCGTGGCCGGCCCCTGCGTCGGGGCGGGCCTGGGGCTGGCCCTGGCCTGCGACCTGCGGCTGTGGAGCACCACGGCCCGCCTCGGCACGGCCTTCTCCGGGATCGGCCTGACCTGCGACTCGGGCCTGTCGACCACGCTCGTGCGCGCGGTCGGCGAGCAGCGCGCCCGCGAGCTCGTGCTGCTGGCCCAGCCCTTCGGGCCCGACGAGGCCGTGGCCTGGGGCCTGGGCGGCCGCGTCGTCGAGCCCGACGCGCTGCTCGAGGAGGCGACCGCCCTGGCGCGGCGGCTGGCGGCCGGGCCCACGGCGGCGTACGCCGAGTCCAAGCGGCTGCTCGCCGACGCCGCCGCGGGCCGACCGCTGGCCGAGACCCTCGCGGCCGAGGCGGCCGCGCAGGTGCGCCTCGGCGCCACGGCCGACCACGCCGGTGCGGTGGCGTCGTTCCTGGCCAAGCAGCGCCCGACCTTCGAGGGTCGCTAGGCGCCGGAGCGGCTCAGCCCTGGCGCGCCTTGAGGCGGGGGTTCTGCTTGTTGATCACGTAGGTGCGGCCGCGGCGGCGGACGACCTGCGACCCGGGCTGCTGCTTCAGCGAGCGCAGCGAGTTGCGGACCTTCATCGGTCACCTCCTCCCGGGGTGCGGGCGCGGGCGCGGGTGGGGGCGCCGGTGGCGGGATCGACCAGGCCGCGCTCGACCGCGCGGAGCAGGCGCCGGGGCACGAGGTGCTCCTCGCCGGCGACCGTCACCGGCACGAGGGCGGGAGGGGTCGCCTTCCACTGCGAGCGGCGGTGACGGGTGTTGCTGCGCGAGGTGCGGCGCTTCGGCACGGCCATCAGGCGATCTCCCTCACGGGGCCCAGCCACGGCTCGAAGCCGTCGACCGGGCGCTGCCACGACTGCCCGGAGGCCTCCTCGGCGGTGGTCATCAGCAGGGCCTCGAAGGCCTCCTCGAGGTGGTCGGGCCGCGCGCCGACGCCGGTGAGCACCAGGCGGGTCTGCGCGGGGCGACGGCCCCACGACTCGCCGGCGCCGATGCTGAGCTGGCCGCCGGCGCCGTCCCACTCCAGCGCTCGCCCGGGGCGGGTGGGCAGCCAGAAGCAGCCGCGCGAGCGGTGGCGTCCGCTGCCGAGGTCCTCGAGGCCCTCCAGCAGTCGGTCGGGGTGGAAGGCACGGTCGGAGCGCAGGTCGACCTGCCACACGTCGGGAACGTCGGGGGAGGGCACGTCCTGGGTGCGGTAGGGCGAGGCCCAGGCGGTGGTCGCGGCGTGGTCGTGCAGCCCGTCGGCGACCAGCGCGCCGTCGAGCAGCTCGGGGCCTGCGACGACGCGGGCGCCCGGCCGCGCCAGGGTGCGCAGCAGGGCCAGGCCCGCGGGCTCGCGCTCGCCGGTGACCACGACGACGTCGGCGTGCTCGACCATGCCCGAGGCGACCTCGCCGACGCCGCGCTCGTCCTCGTGGGACGTCGCGACGCCGCGCTCGGCCATCAGTGCGTCGCCGAGCAGGTCGTCGACCACGGTGGGGCCGGCGACGGCGGTCACGACCCCGGCGACGCGCAGGTGGCGGGCCAGGCGGGCGTCCCAGGTCAGCACGTGGCACACCTGCGCGGCGTCGGCACCGACCGGCAGGTGCGCGACGACGGTGCCCCAGCGCCCGTCGCGGGCCAGCCGCTCGATGGTCGGCACGACGTCCTCGCGCAGCGCGCAGCTCACGCAGGCGTGCTCGAGGTCGACCTCGGCGCGGTCGAGCACGCCGGTGACGTCGCTGACCACCCGGGTCAGCAGCTGCCGCTCGACGTCGATGTGGTGGCGCACGGCGACGGCCTGCGGCAGGTCCCACTGCAGGCTCACCAGGGTCGCGTCCATCGCGTCGGGGGAGACGCCCGTGACCAGGACGACGGGTGTCCTCACGACGACCGCCCCCCTCCGGCGCGAGCGCCGTAGCGGCGCTGGAAGGCCTCGACACGGCCCTCGCTGTCGAGCACGCGCCCCTTGCCGGTCCAGAAGGGGTGGCTGGCGCTGCTGACGTCGACGTCGACCACGGGGTAGGTCGCGCCGTCGACCTCGACGGTGCCGCCCTCGCCGGCCGCGCGCTCGGCCAGCGTCGAGCGCGTCAGCACGACGTCGCCGGTGGAGCGGTCACGGAAGGCGACCAGGTCGTAGGTCGGGTGGATGCCGGGTCTCAACGGGTCCTCCTGGAGTGCTTAGAATGAGAATCGTTATCACTCTAACCCATCACGAGGAGGACCCGTGTCCCGCACCTGCCAGGTCACCGGGCGGCAGCCCGGCTTCGGCCACCACGTCTCGCACTCGCACCGGCGCACCAACCGGCGCTTCGACGTCAACGTCCAGAAGAAGCGCTACCGGGTGCCGAGCCTGGGGCGCACCGTCACGCTGCGGCTCAGCGCGCGCGGCATCAAGGTCGTCGACGTCCGCGGCATCGAGTCGGTCGTCGCCGACATCCAGCGCCGCGGAGGGAGGCTCTGATGGCGCGCGGCAGCGACATCCGGCCCGTCGTGAAGCTCCGCTCCACCGCCGGCACCGGCTACACCTACGTCACCCGGAAGAACCGCCGCAACGACCCCGACCGGCTCGAGCTGAGCAAGTACGACCCCCGCGTGCGCCGCCACGTGGCCTTCCGCGAGGAGCGCTGAGGTGGCCACGACCGCGAAGATCGCCGCCGACGCCCGCCGCCGGCGCACCGTCGAGCGGTACGCCGGGAGGCGCGCCGCCCTCAAGGAGCGGGTGCGCCGGGCCGAGCCGGGCTCCGCGGAGCTGGCCGACGCCGTGCGTGCGCTCTCGCGCCTGCCGCGCGACTCCAGCCCGGTGCGCGTGCGCAACCGCGACCAGGTCGACGGCCGCCCGCGCGGCTACCTGCGCAAGGCGGGGGTCTCGCGGATCACCTTCCGGGCGCTGGCCCTCCGCGGCGAGCTGCCGGGGATCACCACGTCCAGCTGGTGACCCCCGGCGCCCGTCTCAGCGCACGAAGCGGTCGGCGGTGACCGGCAGGTCGCGCACGCGGATGCCGGTGGCGTGCCAGGCGGCGTTGGCGACGGCCGCCGCGGTGCCGACGATGCCGATCTCGCCGATGCCGCGCCCGCCGAAGGGGGTGGCGAGGTTGTCGGTGTCGTCGGCGAGCCACTCGACCTCGATGCCGTGCACGTCGGCGTGCGAGGCCACGTGGTAGGTCGCGAGGTCCTGGGTGACGACGTGGCCGAAGCGCGGGTCGCGCACCGACTCCTCGAAGAGCGCGCCCGAGAGGCCCATGACCAGGCCGCCGTAGAACTGCGAGCGGGCGGTCATCGGGTTGACCACCCGGCCCGAGGAGTAGACCCCGAGCAGCCGGGGCGCGCGCAGCTCGCCGGTCCAGCGGTGGACGCGCACCTCGGCGAAGACCGCGCCGAAGGAGTGCAGCGCGTAGTGGTCCATGTCGGGGTAGGCCTCGGCCGTCGCGGTGGAGGCCACCCCGGGGTCGGGGTGCTCGCCGTGGTCGGCGCGCAGCTGCTGCACGGTCTGCACGATCGCGGTGCCCCACGAGCCGGTGCCGGCCGACCCGCCGGCCACCGTGGCCGCGGGCTGGTCGGTGTCACCGATGTGGAGGTCGACCGCGGCGGGGTCGACGCCCAGGGCGTCGGCGGCGATCTGCACCAGCACCGTGCGGGCGCCGGTGCCGATGTCGACGGCGCCGATCGACACGGCGTAGCGGCCCCCCTCGAGCGACTCCACGCGGGCGGTGTTGCCCGGCATCCACAGCGTGGGGTACGTCGCCGCGGCCACGCCGGTGCCGACCCACCAGTCGCCGTCCTGCACGGTGCCGGGGGCCGACGGGCGACCGGCCCAGCCGAAGCGCTCGGCGCCGCGCTCGAGGCACTCCACCAGGCGGCGGTTGTTCCACGGGTTGCCCGTCTCGGGGTCGACGTCGGGCTCGTTGCGCACGCGCAGCTCGATCGGGTCGACCTCGCAGGCGAAGGCCAGCTCGTCCATGGCGACCTCCTGGGCGAACATGCCGGGCATCTCGCCGGGCGCGCGCATCCAGGACGGCACCGCCACGTCCAGCGCGGCGACGCGGTGGGTCGTCGCGCGCGCGGGCGCGGCGTACATCATGCGGGCCGCGGTGGCGGTCTGCTCGGTGAACTCCTTGATCGCCGAGGTCTGGCTCACCGCGTGCTGCTCGATGCCCAGCAGCCGCCCGTCGGGCTCGGCGGCCAGGCGCACGTGGGAGACCGTCTCGGTGCGGTAGCCGGTGAGCGCGAACATCTGCTGGCGGGTCACCGCCAGCTTGACCGGCCGGCCCGGCACCGACAGCGCGGCCAGGACGGCCGCCATCTCGGGGGCGTGGGGCAGGCCCTTGCTCCCGAAGCCGCCGCCGACGTAGGGCGCCCGCACGGTGATCTGCGAGGCCTCGAGGCCGAGCATCGGCGCGAAGGTCGTGGCGACCGCGTGGACGGCCTGGGTGGAGTCCCACAGCGTCAGCCGCTCGCCGTCCCACAGCGCCGTGGCGGCGTGGGGCTCCATCGGGCTGTTGTGCTCGTGGGGGGTGGAGTAGCGCTGGTCGACGACCACCGCGGCCCCGGCGAAGGCGGCCGCGACGTCGCCGTCGGCCCAGTCGGTCTCGTGGCCGGCGTTGACCGACTCCGGGGCGTAGGTCTCGGCGCCCTCGAGGGAGGCCCGGTGGGGCTCCTCGTCGTAGGCGACGTGCACCAGGCGGGCACCCTCGCGGGCGGCCTCGGGGGTCTCGGCGAGCACGACCGCGACGATCTGGCCGCGCAGCCCGACCCGGTCGTCCTGGAGGACCGCCAGCTCACGGTCCTCGGTGTCGGCCAGGCGCGGCGCCGACTCGTGGTCGAGCACGCTCACGACGCCGGGGTGGGCGAGCGCGGCGGCGGGGTCGACGCGCACGACGCGGCCGCGCGCGATCGTCGACTGCACGAGCCAGGCGGTGAGCGGGGCCTCGACGCCGTCGTCGGCGCCGTGCTCCATCGCGTAGCGGGCGTGGCCGGTGACCTTCTCCCGGCCGTCGGCGCGGTCGAGGTGGGTGCCCATCGAGCGTGCCTCGATGGGGGTGGCCTGCTGGGTCATCGGGTGCCTCCCTGCTGCTTCGACGCGAGCTGGTGCATCACCAGCGCGGTGGCGTTGCGGACCATGGCGACCTTGAAAGCGTTGTCGTCGCCGGTCTCGGCCGCGCGCAGCTCCTCGGCCGCGGCGGCGCGCACGGCGTCCTCGCTGTAGACCTCGCCGCGCAGGGCCTGCTCTGCCACCGTGGCGCGCCACGGCTTGTGGGCCACGCCGCCCCAGGCGATGCGCACGTCGCGCACGACGTCGCCGTCGAGCTCCAGCGCGCCGGCCACCGAGACCAGGGCGAAGGCGTAGGACGCGCGGTCGCGCGCCTTGTAGTACGTCGAGTGCCGCGTCAGCTCGCTGCCGCGCAGCTCGACGGCCGTGACCAGCTCCCCGTGGGCCAGGGTGGTGTCGTCCTCGGGGTGGTGACCGGGCAGTCGGTGCAGGTCGGCGAGCGGCACGCGCCGCTCCCCGTCGGGGCCGAGCACGACGACGTCGGCGTCGAGGGCGGCCAGGCCCACGGCCATGTCGGAGGGGTGGGTGGCGACGCAGTCGGCGCTCGTGCCGAGGATGGCGTTGTAGCGCCCGTAGCCCTCCAGCGCCGAGCAGCCCGAGCCGGGCTCGCGCTTGTTGCACGGCGTGGTGACGTCCTGGAAGTAGACGCAGCGGGTGCGCTGCAGCAGGTTGCCGCCCGTGGTGGCCTGGTTGCGGATCTGGCCCGAGGCGCCCGCGAGCAGCGAGCGCGAGAGCGCCGGGAAGGTGCTGCGGACCACCGGGTGGGCGGCGAGGTCGCTGTTGCGCACGTTGGCGCCGATGCGCAGCCCGCCGCGGTCGCCCTCGAGGACCTCGACGGTGTCGAGGGGCAGCCGGCTGACGTCGACCAGGGTCGAGGGGGTCGCCACCCCCAGCTTGAGGTGGTCGACCAGGTTGGTGCCGCCGCCGAGGAAGCGGGCGTGGGGGTCGGCGCTGACGGTGGCGACCGCGGAGGCGGCGTCGTCGGCGCGGACGTAGGTGAGCTCCTTCACCGGACGCCCTCCGTCTCGTGGTCGTGGGTGTGGCGGGCGGGGTCGACGCCCTGGCCGGCGGTCCGGCCCGCGGCCTGGCGCACGGCGTCGAGGATGCCGACGTAGGCGCCGCAGCGGCACAGGTTGCCGCTCATGCGCTCGCGGATCTCCTCGTCGGTCAGCTCGACGTCGCCGCCGACCTCGAGGTCGTCGGTCACGTGGCTGGGGTGGCCCTGCTCGGCCTCGTCGAGCACGCCGACGGCGGAGCAGATCTGGCCGGGGGTGCAGTAGCCGCACTGGTAGCCGTCGTGGTCGAGGAAGGCCTGCTGCACGGGGTGCAGCGCGCCCTCCCCGCGGGAGCCCGGATCGGCCGCGGAGCCGGTGAGCCCGGCGGCGGTGACGATCTCGTCGCCGTCGTGGGCCACCGCGAGGGCCAGGCAGGTGAGGTGGCGACGCCCCTCGAGGAGCACGGTGCACGAGCCGCACTGGCCGTGGTCGCACCCCTTCTTGGGGGCGGTCGCGCCGACCCGCTCGCGCAGGGCGTCGAGCAGCGTCGTGCGGGTGTCGACGTCGAGCGTGTGCTCGCTGCCGTCGACGGTGAGCGTGATGGAGGTGTCCATGGGCCGCCTTCCGTGGGATGCCAGGGTGGCCTCCTCGACTCTCCCTCCCGGGCGCGCCGCAGCGTCCACCCGCGGGGGTGAACGGGCCCGCGGACACCGGTCCGCGAGGCTGCTCGACGTGCAGCGGCGCGGTCCGCTCCCACCCGCGCGGGTGGGACGGTGCGGGTGCGGCGCGAGGGATGCTCGGAGCAGCGGTCGCCGCGGCGGCCGAGTCGGTCAGGCGGGGCTCACGCAGCCCGCCGGGGGGCGCCGAACTCCCGACCAGGCTGGCCCGCGGCGACCGCTGACCGTGCCGCGGGGCCTCAGCCGACCATGACGGGGCCCACCGGGACGGCGAGCGCCGAGCTGCTCTGCTCCTCGACGGGCGTGGGCGGGTCGAGGTCGGTGTCGTCGCCCTGCAGCAGCCCGATGAGCAGGATGACGCCGCCCACGACCACGAGCAGCACGAGCACGGCGGCGGGCACCAGCCACCGTGCCCGGTTGCCTGCGGGGGTCTTGGCCTGGTCGGTCATCGGTCCTCCGATCGCGAGGCGGAAGGTCCGGCCTCTCCTCCACCGTGCCACGGGGCGCGGGCCGGTATCTCCCACAGAAGGGTGACTCCGACGTCGCCCGCGACACGTGCCGTGACCTTCGCCACAGGTGCCGCGGTGGCCGGGCGCGGTCTGCCATCGTGCGAGCGGGCCGGTCGCCCCGACCGGCCGTCCCCCCACGACCCCGAGCCCCGAGGTGCGCCCATGAAGATCACCGTCGACTACGACCGTTGCGAGGGCATCGGCATGTGCGAGTCGCTGGCCCCCCACCACTTCCAGCTCGAGGACAACGGCGACCTCACCGTGCTCCAGGCCGAGGTCGCTCCCGAGGACGTCTCCGACGTCGAGGAGGCCGTGGCCAGCTGCCCCACCGGGGCGCTGCGACTCCAGTGACCGCTCCGGGGCCGACGCCCGACCGCGGCGCGCCGCCGGACCCCGCCACCGGCCGACTGGTCGTGGTCGGCGCCTCGCTCGCCGGGCTGCGCGCGGTCGAGGCGGCCCGCAAGGCGGGGTTCGCCGGGTCGATCACGCTGGTCGGCGCCGAGGAGCACCTGCCCTACGACCGCCCGCCGCTGTCCAAGGCGCACCTCGGGGCCGGCCCCGGGGCGGAGCCCGCAGCACCCTTCCTGCGCGAGGAGGCCCACCTGCGCGAGGAGCTCGGGGTCGAGCTGCTGCTCGGCCGGCCGGCCACCGCGCTCGACACCGCCGCGCGCGTCGTCCACGTCGGCGGGCGCGAGGTGGCCTACGACGCCGTCGTGCTCGCCACCGGGTCGACGGCGCGGCGCCTGCCCGGCACCGACCACCTCGACGGCGTGCACCCGCTGCGCACCCTCGACGACGCGCGCGTGGTGCGGCGCGCCCTCGAGGCGCGGGCACGCACGGTCGTGGTGGGCGCGGGGTTCATCGGCTCCGAGGTCGCCTCCGCGGCCCGGGGGCGGGGCCTCGACGTCACCGTGGTGGAGGCCCGGCCCACGCCGCTGGTGCGGGCCGTGGGCGCGGACCTGGGCGCCCACGTCGCCGCCATCCACGAGCGCCACGGCACCCGCCTGCTCACCGGCGTCGGCGTCGCCTCGGTCGAGGGCGACGGCTCGGGCCGGGTGGAGCGGGTCGTGCTCGACGACGGCACGGTGCTGCCGGCCGACCTGGTGGTCGTCGGCATCGGTGTCGTGCCCGCCACCGGCTGGCTGGAGGGCTCCGGGCTGCGCCTCGACGACGGCGTCGTCTGCGACGAGACGCTGTGGGCCGGCGCCCCCGGGGTCTGGGCCGCGGGCGACGTCGTGCGCTGGCCCAACGCCACGATGGGGGAGACCCAGCGGCTGGAGAACTGGACCGGGGCCGCCGACCAGGGGGCCGCGGCCGCGCGCAACGCGCTCGACCCGGCCGCCGCGGCGGCGTACGCGACGGTGCCCTTCTTCTGGTCCGACTGGTACGACGTGCGGATCCAGATGATCGGCTCGCCGGTGGCCGACGAGGTGCTCGTCGTCGACGGCGACCCGACCGCGGCCGGACGCTGGGTGGCGCTCTACCGCCGCGGCGACCGGCTGATCGGCGCGCTGGCGGTCGACGCGCCGGCGGAGATCATGAAGTACCGCGGCCAGGTGATGCGGGGCGGCTCGTGGGACGACGCGCTGGCCCACGCCGCGGCGCGGCGCGAGCGGGCCGCCGGGCGCGCCGCCGGGCCCGCTTCGTAGGCCGCTTCCTGGGCCTGCTTCCTGGGCCTGCTTCCTGGGCCCGCTTCCTAGGCTGGGACCCATGAGCGACTTCCCCGTGCCCGATCAGACCGACCGCACCTGGCTGGTGACCGGCGCCAACTCCGGGCTCGGCCTGGAGACCTCCCGGATGCTGGCGACCGCCGGCGCCCACGTGGTCATGACCGCACGCGACGCCGCCAAGGGGCGGGCCGCGGCCGAGGAGGTCCGCGGCGGCCTCGGCGGGGCCGACCGGGGGTCGGTGGAGGTCGCCGCGCTCGACCTGGCCGACCTGGCCTCGGTGCGGGCCCTGGCCGAGGGCTGGGAGCGTCCGCTGCACGGCGTGGTCGCCAACGCCGGGATCATGATGGTGCCGCAGGGCCGCACGGTCGACGGCTTCGAGCTCCAGCTCGGCACCAACCACCTGGGCCACTTCGCGCTGGTCAACCTGCTGCTGCCCCACGTGGCCGACCGGGTGGTGTCGGTGTCCTCGGCGCTGCACAAGGGCCCGCCGCTGGACTTCGACGACCTCTTCCTGGAGCGCTCCTACTCGCCGGGGCGGGCCTACCAGCAGAGCAAGCTGGCCAACCTCCTCTTCACCGCCGAGCTCCAGCGGCGCCTCGGTGCGTCCGGCTCCGCGGTGCGCGCGACCGCCGCGCACCCGGGCTACGCCGCGACCAACCTCCAGTCGCACCACGCCGTGCCGCTGATGAACACCCTGATGGCGGTGGGCAACCGCGTCGTCGCGACCAGTGCCGAGGAGGGGGCCCGCCCCTCGGTGATGGCGGCGACCTACGACCTCGTCGGCGGCACCTACGTCGGTCCGTCGCGGCTCGGCGGGCTCCGCGGCGCCCCCGCACCGGCCTCGCGCTCGCTGGAGGCGGCCGACGACGGCGCGGCCCGACGGCTGTGGGACGTCTCCGAGGAGCTGACGGGCGTGGGCTGGGTGCTGTGACCTGCGGGTTCGGCTGAGCCGCGCCCCGCGGGTGCGGCACACTGGGCCCGAGCACGGCCGTCGACGACGGCCCCCACGGAGGCCGGACGGAGGTGGCTGGAGTGAGCCCTGGGACCGCCGGCACCGTCCAGGCCGCCCGCAACCCGTTCGGGTCGTGGCTGCTGGGCCCGGCCGACCAGAGCCTGCGGGCGCTGCGGGTGCGGATGCAGCTGCTGCTCACCGTCATCCTGCTCACCACCCACAGCATCGGCGCGGGCGTGGTTGTCGTCCTGTCGACCTTCGTCTTCGCCCAGGAGACGCCGGAGGCCGACATGGCCTTGGCGCTCTTCATCGCCATCCCGGTCTACGTCGGCCTCGCGCTCGTGCTCGGGGCGGTCCGGGGCACCCGCGGCACCCTCAAGGCCCTGCGCTGGGCCACCCGCGGCGAGGAGCCCACCCCGCGCGACCGGCTCCGCACGCTGCGGGTGCCGCTGCGCCTGACCCTGCTCCAGGCGGGGCTCTGGCTGGCCGCGGCGGCGCTCTTCACCCTCCTGTCGGCGCTGCTGCAGCCCTCGCGGGCGGTGAGCACGGGCCTGACCGTGGCCATCGCCGGGCTGGTGGTGTGCGCGGTGGCCTACCTGCTCACCGAGTTCACGCTGCGCCCGATCGCGGCGCGCGCCCTCACCGGCGACACCTCCGCGCGGCGCCCGCGCGGCCTGGGGGTCGGCGGCCGGCTGCTCACCTTCTGGCTGCTCGGCACCGGCGCCCCGGTCGTCGGCCTGATGGTCGCGGCCGTGCTGGCCCTCACCGACGGGGTCTCCACCACCCGGCTGGCCGTCGAGGTGCTGGTGCTGGGCGGGGTGGTCCTCGTCTTCGGCCTGCTGGTCACCGTGCTCAACGCCCGCTCGGTGGTGGCCCCCATCGAGTCGGTGCGCCGCGCCATCGCCCAGGTCCGCACCGGCGACCTGTCGCAGCGGGTGCCGGTCTACGACGGCAGCGAGCTGGGCCTGCTCCAGGCCGGCTTCAACGAGATGGCCGACGGGCTGCGCGAGCGCGAGCACCTGCGCGACGTCTTCGGCCGCCACGTCGGGCGCGACGTCGCCGAGGCCGCGGCGGCGGGCGACCTCGAGCTGGGCGGGGCCTCGCGCGTGGTCACCGTGCTCTTCGTCGACCTCGTCGGCTCGACCTCCATGGCCGCCGACCGCGAGCCGGCCGAGGTGGTCGACGTGCTCAACCGCTTCTTCTCCGTGGTCGTCGACGAGGTCGGCGCCCACGGCGGCTTCGTCAACAAGTTCATGGGCGACGCGGTGCTGGCCGTCTTCGGCGCCCCGGTCGAGCTGCCCGACCACGCCGCGCGCGCCCTGGCGGCCGGGCGCGCGATGGCGCAGCGGCTGGCCGAGGAGCAGACCGACGTCGCGGCCGGCATCGGCGTCTACACCGGCGAGACGGTGGCCGGCAACGTCGGCACGACCGACCGGCTGGAGTACACGGTGATCGGTGACGCGGTCAACGCCGCCGCCCGCCTCACCGAGCTGGCCAAGGAGGTCGACGGCGGGCTGCTGACCTCGTGGGAGACCGTCGAGGCCGCGGGCGGCGACGAGGGCGCGCGGTGGCGGCGCCACGGCCGGGCCGTCCTGCGGGGCCGGACCGTCGAGACCACGCTGGCCGTGCCGGCCGACCTCGCGTGACCGCGGCGTCCGCGGCCCCCCGGCAGCCCGACCGGCAGCCCGACCGTCAGCCCGACCGTCAGCCCGACCGTCAGCCCGACCGTCAGGTCTGGGCCGACGTCGCCAAGGGCGCGTGCATCCTGCTGGTCGTGCTCCACCACGCCGTCGGCAAGCTCTACGTGCCGGCGCTCATGGGCGAGCCCGGCCCGCCGCCGCTGCCGGGCACCGACCGCGCCGCCGGCGACGGCTGGCTCGACCCCTCCGGCCTGGCGCTGGTCTGGTACGAGCTGTCGGCGGCCCTCAAGCCGGTGCGGATGCCGCTGTTCTTCGTCGTGAGCGGCTTCTTCGCCGCCGGCGTCGTGCGCCGGCCGTGGCCCGCACTGCGCCGACGGGTGGGCACGACCGCGTGGGTCTACGCGGTGTGGCTGCTGCTGCTGGCGGCGTACTTCTCGGTGGAGCGGGCGATGCCGCTCAACCGCACCCAGGACGGCGCGGAGCTGCTGGCCGACCTGGTCTGGGCCTCGACGGGGCTGTGGTTCCTCTACGCGCTGGTGGTCTACGTCGTGCTGGCGCGGCTGCTGGTGCGCTGGCCGCGGGCGACCCTCGCGGGCGCGGCCCTGCTCACCGCGGCGACCTCGTGGCTGCCGGTCGACGACCTCAACCGCGCCGCGGTGCTGACCCACTTCGTGTTCTTCGCCTGGGCCGCCTACCGGCCCCAGGACGTACGCCGGCTCGCCGGTCCCGCCGCCGGCCGGCCGGGGCGCGTGCTGCTGCTCGTGGCCGGCTTCGTGGCGCTGCTCGCGGCGCAGCGGGCCGCCGGTCTGCCGGGCAGCGCCGACCTGCTGGTGCTCGCCGTCGTCGGGGTGCCGCTCGGGCTGGCCGTCGCGGTCGCGCTGGCCGAGCGGCCGCGGGTCGGGACCGCGCTGGCGCGCCTCGGGGCGCTGACGCTGCCGGTCTACGTCCTGCACTCGCCGCTGCTCGCGCTGCTCGCCCACGCGCCGGCGCTGCTGCCCCCGCCCGGGAGCCCGCTGCTCGCGCTGGCGTGGCCGGTGGTGGTGGCCGCCGCCGCCGTGGCGGTGTGCCTGGCCCTGCACCGGCTGCTGCTCGCGGTCGGCCTCGACTGGCTCTTCGCGCTGCCGCGCCGAGTGGCCGCGCGCGCCCCGGCGGGGCTCAGCGGGCCAGGGAGCGGTGGGCCTCGAGGAGCGAGGGCCCGTACCAGGTCAGCAGCCGACCGCTGACCAGCTCGGTCGCCACGCCGCCCGCGCCGCCCGCGCCGTCCGGGCCGCCCGCGAACACCTCCGGGCCGTCGTCGGCGGTGAAGAGGTAGGGCTCGTCGGGCAGCAGCACCACGTCGGGGGCGGCCGCGACGACCTGCTCCGGGGAGGCGGCCGGATAGCGGTCGGGGTGGTCGGCGAAGACGTTGTCGAGACCGAGGCGACGGGCCAGGTCGCCGGTGAAGGTGCGCGCGCCGACGACCATCCACGGGTCGCGCCACACCGGGATGGCCACCCGTCGCGACACCGGTGGCACCGGGCCGCACCACAGTCTGCGGGCCTCGCCCAGCCAGGTCGGGCGCTGCCACCCGAGACCGTCGAGCAGCCGCTCCATCGAGCCGACCGCCTCCGGCACGGTCTCGATGCGGGTCACCCAGACCCGCACGCCGCTCTCGCGCAGCCGCCTCACGTCGAGCTCGCGGTTCTCCTCCTGGTTGGCCACGACCACGTCGGGCTCCAGCGCGCGCACCGCGGCGAGGTCGGGGTTCTTGGTGCCGCGCACCCGGGCGGCGCCGAGGTCGGCGGGGTGGGTGCACCAGTCGGTCGCACCGACCACGGCGTCGCGGTCGACCGAGGCCAGCGCCTCGGTCAGCGACGGGACCAGCGAGACCACCCGGCGCGCCGGGCGCGGTCCGTCGTACGCCGTGCCGAGGTCGTCCACCCGCCCGACGCTACCCGCCCGCTGGTCTAGCCACCGGGCAAAGCCCGGGGT
The DNA here is from genome assembly GCF_001422955.1 of Nocardioides sp. Leaf285. Lineage (NCBI taxonomy): Bacteria > Bacillati > Actinomycetota > Actinomycetes > Propionibacteriales > Nocardioidaceae > Nocardioides > Nocardioides sp. Leaf285. Next base: position 381,864 of record NZ_LMNH01000002.1, read on the forward strand.
CGTTCGGGCCTCGGCGCGGGCCGCCGCGTCCTAGCGTCGGGCGGTGCGCACGCCGAGCCGCCCCCGAGCCGCCCACCGCCGACCGGTCCGAGCCGTCGTGGCCGCAGCGCTGCTGGTGCTCGCCGCCGGCTGCGGGGGCGCGCCGTCGCCGGGGGAGGCGGACGCGGGGGAGCCGGTGCCGACCGCCCACACCGGGCGCGAGGGCGACGGCTGGACGGTGCTGCACTACTCGATGGCCGACACCGACCTCGAGCCCTTCATGGTCGGCGACCTCAACGAGCTCGGCGCGGTCGGCTCCAACGACAACCTCCAGGTGCGCGAGCTGATGGACCGCTCGCCCGACTACGGCGCCGACCCGGCGCTCGACCAGGGCGACTGGGTCGGTGCGCGCGTGCTCGACCTGGGCCCCGCGGGCACGAGCGAGCTGGTGGAGGACCTCGGCGACGTCGACTCCGCCGACCCCGCGACCCTCGCCGACTTCGTGGCCGAGGGCATCGAGGCCCACCGGGCCGGTCACTACGCGCTGATCATCTCCGACCACGGCGCCTCGTGGCCCGGCGTCGGGCCCGACGACGGCACCGGCGAGGTGCTCGACCTGGCCGACCTGACGCGCGGCATCTCTGAGGGGCTGGAGCGCGCGGGCGTCGACAAGCTCGACCTGCTCGGCTTCGACGCCTGCCTGATGGCCAGCTACGAGGTGGCCAGCGCGGTCGCTCCGCTGGCCGACCGGCTGGTCGCCTCCCAGGAGCTCGAGCCCGGCCACGGCTGGGACTACGGCGCGCTCCGGCTGCTCGCCGAGGACCCCGACGCCACCGCCGACCAGCTCGGCGCGGCGCTGCTCGACGGCTTCGTCGCGCAGGCCGAGGCCGAGGGCACCGCCGACGGCATCACCCTCGGGCTGGTCGACCTGACGCGCATGGACGAGGTCGACGCCGCGATGGCCGCCTTCAGCGGTGCGCTCGCGGAGCGGGCGGTCGCGGTGGCACCCGTCGTGGGCCGCGCGGGGGCGGAGACGCTGGGCTTCGCCCGCAGCCCCGACGAGGCCGAGGACAGCCACATGAAGGACCTCGGGCTGCTCGCCACGACCATCGGCGTCGAGGCCCTCGACGTCTCCGACGAGGCCGACGCCCTGGTGCGCGCGATCGGCGACGCCGTCGTCTCCGAGGTCGACGGGGCCGCCACCCGGGGCGCCACCGGCCTGTCGATCTACTTCCCCCCCACCGCCGAGCTGGCCGACGGGGCCTATCTCGACGTCGCCTCCGCCGAGCCCTGGGCCGACTTCCTCACCGCCTACTACGACGCCGGCGCACAGATCCCCGCCGAGGAGACCGCCCAGTTCACCGACCTGGCCGACGGCCCGCTGGTGGAGCTGGAGGACGGCGGCGTCTACGTCACCGCGGAGTACGACGAGCTGGGCCAGGCCAACCTCACCGACGCCACCATCTCCTACGCCGTCGTCGAGCCCGACGGCTCGCTGACCTACCTCGGCGAGGAGAGCGCGGCCATCGACCCCGACGGGGCGCCGGTGGCCAGCGGCTTCTACGACCTCACGGCGCTGGAGATCAGCGACGGCATCGACACCGCCCGGGCCTACGTCTCGCTGCTGGTGGAGGAGGACGCCGACGTGGTCTCCCTCGACGTGCCGATGGCCTACTACGCCCCCGGCGACGTCGACGGCGAGACCTACCAGGACGTGCTGCTCTCGATCGAGATCGACGTCGACTCCGGCGACATCGTGGCCGAGACCTACTACGCCTACGACCCCGCGACCGAGGGCTACGGCGAGCTCAACGCCGAGCCCGACGGTCTCATCGTGCCGGAGGTCTACACCCTGCTCAACGACGGCTCGGAGCGCTGGACCCCCACCTCCGACGTCGGCCTCTACGCCGACCTCGAGGCCCTCACCTACGACCTCGTGCCCCTGGAGTCGGGCACCCGCCTGCAGCTCGACCTCACCGTCCTCGACTACGGCGACAACGCCAGCACGATCAGCGGCTTCACCCAGGTGCCCTGAGGCGACGCCGGCCCGCCGCTAGGCTCGGGCGGGCCGGGCGCCGGCGCCACTTACTGACCGTTGGTACCACCTCCACACCGTTGTGACGGTCAGGTAGTGGGTCCAACGATCAGTAAGAGGGGGCCCCCGCGATGGGTGCGCACCACCCGCGACACGCAGCACCGGGGACGGCTGAGGCCTCCTCGCCCCGCGTGCGACGACTGGCCCTCGCGGTGGTCGTGCCGCTGGCGCTCGTGACGCTGGGCTGCCTGGTCTGGCTGTGGCCGGGCTCGCTGCCCGGGCCCGATACCCCCGGCTCGCTGGAGCAGGTCGAGGGTGTCGTCACCGCGGTCAGCGTGGAGCAGTGTCCCGAGAGCGCGGCCACGGGCGGCACCACGCCCGACCCCGCCGCCGACCCGGCTGCCGGCGCCGGCGGTGCCACGGCGGCGAGCACCTGCGGCACCGCGACGGTGCGGCTGACCAGCGGCGCCGACGACGGGCTCGAGGTGGAGACGCCGCTGCCGACCGGCGCGGGCGCCGTCGAAGTCGGGGAGGGCGACGACGTGCTGCTGGTCGAGCTCGGGGCCGCGCGCGACCCCGACGGCTCCGTCGACGAGTCGGCGCCCCCGTCGTACTCGATCGTGGACCGGCAGCGCGGCACGGGGCTGGCGGTGCTGGTGGGGGCCTTCGCGCTGGCGGTCGTGGCCTTCGGGCGGCTGCGCGGGCTGACGGCGCTGCTGGGGCTCGGGGTGACCTTCGGGCTGCTGGTGTGGTTCGTGGTGCCGGCGATCCTGGCGGGGGAGTCGCCGCTGCTCGTGGCCGTCGTGGGGTCGGCGGCGATCGTGCTGACGGTGCTCTACCTGACCCACGGGCCGAGCCTGTCGACCACCGTGGCGGTGGTCGGCACGATCGCGGCCCTGACCCTCACCGGGCTGCTCTCCGCGCTCTCGGTGGCGGTGCTGGGGCTGACCGGGGTCTCCGACGACCTGTCGTCCTCGCTCGGCACGACCTACGGCGTCAACGTGCAGGGCGTGCTGCTCGCGGGCATCGTCATCGGCTCGCTCGGCGTGCTCGACGACGTCACCGTCACCCAGGCCGCGACGGTGGAGGAGATCGCGCGGGCCAACCCGGGCTACGGCGCGCGCGAGCTCTACCGCGCGGCCACCCGCGTCGGGCGCTCCCACATCGCCTCGGTCATCAACACCATCGTGCTGGCCTACGCCGGCTCCGCGCTGCCGCTGCTCATCCTCGTCGTGGCCACCGACGACCCGCTGGGCGACGTCGTCACCGACCAGGTGATCGCCCAGGAGGTCGTGCGCAGCGTCGTGGCGACCTTCGGGCTGATGGCCGCGGTGCCGATCACGACCGCGCTGGCCGCCCTCGCGGTGCGCGAGGCCCGGTCGGGCAGTGGCCGCCTGGCGTGACCTATCGAATCGCGATAGATTGTGATCGTTGGTCGAGAGGAGCGATGAGATGGGTCGTGTGGTGACGCTCGCGCTGCGGGTGGTGCTGGCCGTGGGGATCGCCGGGTCGCTCGTCGTCCAGGTCGTGCTGGTGCCGCTGGCGGCGCGCGACCTGTCGGGGGCCGGCGCGGAGGTGCTGCGGCTGCGCCCGGCGCTGCTCGTGCTCGCCGTGCTGGGCGTGCTGACCGTGCAGGTCACGATGGTCTGCACCTGGCGCCTGGCGACGATGGCCCGCCGGGGCACGGTCTTCTCCCGGGCGGCCTTCCGCTGGATCGACGTCGTCGTGGGCGCGATCGCCACGGCCTCGCTGCTCTGCTTCGTGCTCGGGGCGCTGCTCGCCCCGGGGGAGGCGGTAGCTCCCGGGGTGGTGCTGCTCGTGGGCGGCCTCGGGGTCCTCGCGGCGGGGGTGGCGCTCGTCGTGCTCGTGATGCGCGCGCTGCTGGTCCGGGCGGTCGACCGCGACGCGGAGGCGACGGCCCTGCAGACCGAGCTCGACGCGGTCATCTGATGGTGCTCTGAGGTGGCCATCGTCGTGGACGTCGACGTCATGCTGGCGCGGCGCAAGATGGCGGTGGGCGTGCTGGCCGAGCGGGTCGGCATCACCCCCGCCAACCTGGCGGTGCTCAAGAACGGCCGCGCCAAGGCGGTGCGTTTCGCGACGCTGGAGGCCCTCTGCGAGGCGCTGGACTGTCAGCCGGGGGACCTGCTGCGGTGGGTGCCCGACGAGTGAGCAGGCCCGCGCCGGGTCAGGGGGCGCTCCAGTGCTGCCAGTCGGGCTCGGAGTAGTCGCCGCCCCACTCCCAGCCGCGGGAGGCGAAGGCGCGGAAGACGACGTCGCCGCGAGCGATGACGCCCGGCACGGCGCGGGCGCCGGGGGAGCGGTCGACGTCGGCGAACGCGCGACCGGCCGGCGGCAGCACCTCGCCCCCCAGGACGTAGGGGTTCTGCACCGGGTTGACGTCGAGGGCGCGGCCGAAGGCGTGGTCGGAGAAGCGGTCGGTGCCGGCCACGGTGCGGCAGTTGTAGCCCGAGGTGTTGTTGGCCGCCATCGAGCGGTCGTCGTCGCCGCCGTAGGCGTCGACGAGCCGCATCCGGCGGATCGGGAAGCGCTCGCGGTAGAGGGTGCGGAAGATCTGCGTGACCTCCTCGGCGACGTCCTCGTGCACGACCATCGCCCCGGTGCGGGCCGCTCCGTCGAAGCCGACGTAGGACATCCGCAGCTGGCGCAGGTCGGTCAGCGGCACCGGACAGGTGGGGCGGTGGCTGGAGCCGAGCATGCTGCGGCGCACGGCCGGCCCGATCCGGCGCACCTCGGAGCGGTACGCCGGCAGCGCCTCGGTCGCCGGAGGGTCGGGCTGCTGGGTCGGGTCGGGCTGCTGGGTCGGGTCGGGCTGCCCGCCGGGCTCGGCGGCGGCGCCGGGGCCGGGCTCGAGGCCGGTGCAGCCGCGCAGGCGGCGCCAGTCGGCGACGGCCTCGCCACGGGCCCCGCCGGTGACCGGCTGGGGCTGGCCGCCGAGCTCGGGGATGAGCGCCGGCCGCCAGGCGACGCCCTCGACGGCGTCGGCGGAGACCTCGACCTCGAGCACGCCGGTCTCGGCCTGCCGGCCGTGGTACCAGAGGAAGTTGCCCAGGCCGTAGCCCACGTAGGCGTCGTCGAGCAGCCCCCCGCCCTGGAGCTGGTGGGAGTGGGAGCCGACGACGACGTCGGCGCCGGCCTCGGCGAGCGAGGCGGCGAGGTCCTGCTGGAGCGGGGTGGGGCAGGCGGCGCCCTCCTCGCCCCAGTGCAGGTAGACGACCGTGACGTCGTCGGTCGCCGCGGAGTCGCGCACGGCCGCGACCAGCCGGGGGGCGTCGGGGGTGCGGGCGGCGGCGAGGCCCGGCCCGGCGCCCTGCCGCACGCTCCAGGTCGGGTCGGCGCTCTCGAGGGGGGAGGAGTCCGCGGCCAGCACGCCCACGCTGAGCCCCTCGACCTCGACGCGGTGGGGGGTGAAGGCCGCGGTGGGGTCGGCGCCGACGCCGACCACGCCCACGGGGCTGTCGGCGGCGATCGCCAGGGTGTCGCGGAGGCCGGCCGCGCCGTAGTCGGCGCCGTGGTTGTTGGCGACCGAGACGACGTCGACGCCGGAGCGGTCGAGCAGGTCGAGGGCGGAGGGCGGGCTGCGGAACCAGTAGCGCAGTGACGGGTCCTCCAGCTCCTTGGCGGCCGGGGCGCCGGTGCCGGGGCGGGTCAGCGCGCTCTCGAGGTTGACCATCGCGAGGTCGGCGTCGCGCAGCACCCGCGACATCGGCCCGAGGGTGGAGCGGGGGCGCTGCGAGAGCCCGCGCAGGGCGCCCTCGAGGTGGACGTCGCCGGCGAAGGCGAGGGTGGCGGTCGGGCCGGCGGGGGCGGCGGACGCCGCGCGACCGGCCTCGGAGGCGGGGGCCTCGGACGTGCGCGCGGACTCCGCCTCGGAGCCGGGGCTGCACCCCCCGAGCACGAGCGAGCCGACCAGGGCACCGGCGAGCGCACCCGCGCCGCGTCGGCGCCCGCACCGCTCGCCACGCCGCCCGTGGTGTCGCATCTGGTCCCCGTCCGCCCGGCCCCGCCCGTGTGCGAGTGCCTCCACTGTGACGGGCGGCGCCAAGCAAAGGTCGTCCCGCGACGGCTCACGGGCCCCCGGTGGTGTCTGCGCACCCCTCGATGGGGTACCAGTAAGGGTGACCACCTCCACCGTGACCAGCCCTCCTGCGACCGGCGCCCCCACGGCCGCGGCAGACCCGGCCGAGCGGCCCGTCTCCCCGGTGACGGCGCACCTGGGCGCCGACGACGTCGCGGCGCTCGCGGCCGAGCTCGACGCCCTGCGCGACGAGGTGCTGGCCGGGCGCGGGGCGCGCGACGCGGCGTACATCCGTCGGGTGATCGCGGTGCAGCGTGGCCTCGAGCTCGGCGGTCGCGCGCTGCTCGTCGTGGGCTCGCGCCGTCGGCCGGTGTGGGTGCTGGGCGCGGCCTGCCTGGCCACCGCCAAGGTGCTCGACAACATGGAGATCGGCCACAACGTGCTCCACGGCCAGTGGGACTGGATGCGCGACCCGAAGATCCACTCCGCGACCTGGGACTGGGACCATGTCACCCCGCCGGAGCAGTGGAAGCGCTCGCACAACGAGCTGCACCACGTGCACACCAACGTGCTCGGCCGCGACAACGACCTCGGCTACGGCATCCTGCGCGTCGACGAGGCCCAGCCGTGGCGTCCCCGCCACGCGGTGCAGCCGCTGTGGAACCTCGTCAACGCAGTCTTCTTCGAGTACGGCATCGCGCTCTACGACCTCGAGGTCGGGGAGACGCTGCGCGCCGGGCGGCGCCCCGACGCCGAGATGCGGGGGCGCATCGGCGACGTGCTGCGCCGCGCGCGCCGCCAGCTGCTCAAGGACCTCGTCATCCACCCGGCGCTCTCGGGCCCGGGGTGGCGCTCGACGCTGAGCGCCAACCTCGCCGCCAACCTGGTCCGCAACCTGTGGAGCCACTCGGTGATCATGTGCGGCCACTTCCCCGAGGGCGTGGAGACCTTCGAGCTCGACGAGACGCCGACGCGCGAGACGCGGGGGGAGTGGTACCTGCGCCAGATGCTCGGCTCCGCCGACATCACCGGCCCGCCGCTGCTGCACGTGCTCGCGGGCAACCTGTCGCACCAGATCGAGCACCACGTCTTCCCCGACCTGCCCAGCAACCGCTACGCCGAGATCGCGCCCCGGCTGCGGGAGGTCATGGAGCGCCACGGCCTGACCTACCACGCGGCGCCGCTGCACCGTCAGGTCGCCAGCGCCTGGCACAAGGTGGTGCGGCTCTCGGTGCCGCCGAGGGTCAGCGGGTCCAGACGGGGTCGGTGAGGATCTCGCGGGCCTGCTCGACGCTGAGCGCGGGCACGTCGGCGGGGTCGTGCACGGTGTCGGGGCGGTCGGTGCGGGTGCCCTCGGCGACGTAGAGCTCGACGTGGCCGCCGGAGGGGTCGGCGAGGGTGGCCAGGACGTAGGAGCGGTTGGTGGGCTGCTCGCGGCCGTCGACGACGGTCCGCTCGACCTTCTCGGTGACCACGCCGACGAGGGCGTCGTCGTCGGTGCGGATCTCCTCGCAGGTCTCGTGGCCGGTGAGCTCCGCGCACGGCACCACGGCCTGCAGCGGCGCGTTGTCGCCCCCCGAGCACGGACCGCCGGCACTCAGCTCGGCCAGGCTCGTGCGTCCGCCCGGCACCCCCGGCGGCGGCAGCAGGGTCACGCTGGCGAAGTCGGCGTCCTCGCCCGACCCCTCGCCCGTGACCAGGTCACCGCCCCAGGCCCCGGGCGAGGCGTCGTCGGTGCCGCCGATCCGGGTGCCCGGCGGCAGGAGGGCCGCCAGGTCGTCGCGGACCTCCTCCGAGGGCCTGCTCCACCAGCCGGTGGCCGCTGCGTCGGGGTCGCACGCGGCGGGACCCGCCTCGTCGAGCCGGGTCCGGGGGTCGGAACCACGGCCCTCGCCCGCGCCGGCGCCCGGGCCGCTGGCGGGGTCGACGGCCACCGGGGGACCGGACGGGTCGGGCCCTCCCGGCCAGCCGTCGGCGAGGGCCGGGGCGGCGAGCGCGAGGGCGGCGGCGACGGCGAGGCCGCCGGTGCCCTGGACGAGACGACGGCGGGTGCGCTGGCGCCGGCCGCGGGCCAGGGCTGCGGGCAGGACGTCGGGGGCGCGCAGCCCGTCGACGGCGTGGGCCAGGCGCTCGCGCAGGCGGGCGTCGTGGTCGGGCTGGTGCGGGGTCTGGTGGCTGGGGTCGGTCACGGGGTGCTCCTGGGGAGGTCGTGGGTGAGGCCGGCGGGCTGGGCCGCGGGCGGTGCCGCGGAGGGGTCGGCGGGGTCGTCGGCGAGCAGCTCGCGCAGGGCGCGCAGCGCGCGTGCGGTGCGGTTCTTGACCGCCGACTCGGTGAGGTCGAGATCGGCCGCGGTGGTGGCGACGCTGAGGTCGAGCCAGAAGCGCAGCACCACGACCGCGCGGTCGAGGGCGGGCAGCCGGGCCAGGGCCGCGGTCAGGGTGACCCGGTCGGCGACACCGGCCGGGCCGGAGGGGTCAGGCGACGCCAGCGCGGCGGCGGTGCCGGTGTCAGCGGCCCGGCCGGCCACGTCCTCCACCGGGAGCTCGCCGCTGCGGCGCAGCCGCCGCTCGGAGAGGAACGCGTTGAGCAGGATGCGGTGGGTGTAGGCCACCGGGTCGTCGGTCGTGCGCAGGCGGCGCCAGCCGGCGAAGGCCTTGGCCAGGGTGGTCTGCAGCAGGTCCTCGGCGGCGTGCGGGGAGGCGGTGAGCAGGTAGGCGGAGCGGTAGAGCCGGTCGGAGTGCAGCGTCACGAACTCCGTGAACGCCGCGTCGTCTCGTCGCGCACCGCGCACGGTGCCTCCTCTCGGGTGGTGGATCGGCCTACGTGAGAGGAGACGCCTCGGCACCCCCACCCGGTCTCACGACACCGTCGGCCGATCCCACGACGACCGCGCCGCGCTCAGGAGGCGCCCGGGAAGCCGTGCTGGCGCCACGCCTCGTAGGCGACCACGGCGGCGGAGTTGGACAGGTTGAGCGAGCGGCGGCCGGGCACCATCGGGATCCGCAGCCGGTCGGTCGTGCGGGGGTGCGCCAGCACCTCGTCGGGCAGCCCGGTCGGCTCGGGGCCGAAGAGCAGCACGTCGCCGGGCTGGTAGGCGACGTCGGTGTGCCAGCGGGTCGCGTGGGCGGTGAGGGCGAAGACCCGCGAGGAGGCCAGGGCCTCGGTGCCGAGAGCGGTGTCGAGGTCGGGGTGGACCACCACGGAGGCCAGGTCGTGGTAGTCGAGACCGGCCCGCTTGAGCCTCGGCTCGTCGAGCTCGAAGCCCAGCGGCTCCACCAGGTGCAGCGTCGCCCCCGTGCCGGCGACCATCCGGATCGCGTTTCCCGTGTTGGGCGGGATCCGGGGCTCGAGGAACATCACGTGGAACATGGGCGGCAGTATCCCGCGCCCGGCCGCCGAGGGGCCGGACGCTCGGGGCGTGCGCCCGCGTGCTCAGGGGAGGGGCACGACCGTGCCCCTCCCCTGAGCACGACGACACCGCGCCGACGGGGAGGTCGCACCGTCGCGTGCGACAGTGGCCACCACGGACGGTGACGGAGCACGGAGGAGCCGGGATGCGCGTGGACGACGTGGTGCGGCTCGACCTCGGCACCTTCGTGCGCCCGGTCGAGGAGACCGGCACGGGCGCCCCTCGCGTCGAGCACGTGCTCGGCTACGTCGCGCGGACCCCCGCCGGCGTGCTGCTGCTCGACACCGGCATCGGCGACGCCGGGGCCGAGGCCGAGGGGTGGTACCGCCCGCGGCGGGTGCCGGTCGAGGACGCGCTGGCCCGCGTCGGGCTGGAGGTCGGCGACGTCGACCTGGTCGTCAACTGCCACCTGCACTTCGACCACATCGGCGCCAACCCGGCCTTCGCCGGCCGCCCGATCCACTGCCAGCGCGTCGAGCTCGACGCGGCCCGCGCGGTCGGCTACACCGCGGCCGACCTGGTCGACTTCGCCGGCGCCCGCTACGAGCTGCTCGACGGCGAGGCCGAGATCGCGCCCGGGGTGCACGTCGTGCCGACGCCCGGCCACGTCGCCGGCCACCAGTCGGTCGTGCTGGAGTGCGAGGACGGCTCGGTCGTGCTCGCCGGGCAGGCCCACGACACCGCGTCGGCCTGGTCGGCCGACGTGCTCGCCGAGCGGGCCCGGTCGCGCGGGCACACCGACCCCCTGCCCGCCGCGAGTCCGTGGCTGGCTCGGCTGCTCGCCTTCGACCCCCGACGGGTGGTCTTCGCCCATGACGCGGCGGTGTGGGTGCCCTGACCCGCGGCCGTGCGGCCTCAGTCGTGCGGCCTCAGTCGTGCGGCCTCAGCCGCGCAGGCCGACCTCGATCTCGGCGAGGGCGGCGTGGAGGTCGACCTCGGGGGTCCAGCCCCAGGCGTGGGCGCGGTCGGCGAGGATCCGGCCGGTCCAGGCGGGCTCGTCGTCCCAGACCGGCTCGACGCCGAGGGCCCCGGTGACGGCCTGGTGGTAGTCACGCACCGTGGCCGGCCCGGCGGCGACGTTGACCGGGGTGCAGCCACCGGCCACCGGGCCGGTGGCGGGGTCGTCGGAGGCAGCGACCCGGCCGGTCGCGACGTCGGCGATGAACGCGGCGAGGTCGTCGACGTGCACCCACGCGAAGCTCTGGTCGGCCACGGCGTGGCGCGCCTGCTCGTCGTCGCGGACGGCGGCGGGGCGCAGGGAGTTCCACACCGAGGAGTCGCCCTCGCCGAGGATGGCCGGCGGGCGCACCAGCACGCGGGTCAGCCCGTCGGTGGCGGCCAGCGCGGCGTCGGTGTCGCGCTTGGTGACGGGGTAGTCGCCGGCGTCGTCGTCGACCAGCTCGGAGGACTCGTCGACGTCTCCGCGGCCCGGCGAGCGGTCGTAGACGGCGGCGGTCGAGACGTGCACGAGACGGTCGACCCCGGCCGAGGCGGCCGCGCGGGCCACCACGGGGGTGCCCTCCACGCCGATCTCGTGCTGGGTCGCGCGGTCGCTGCCCATCGGGTGCACGGTGGTCACCACGGCGAAGGCGCCCTCGACCGCCGACGCGGCGAAGGCGGGGTCGGGGAAGTCACCGACCCGCTCCTCGACGCCGGCCAGGTCGGGGGCCGTGCCCGCGCGGCGTACGACGGCACGCACCTGCGCGCCCCGCTCGACCAGCGCCTCGCACACGCGGGCGCCGACGAGGCCGTTGGCGCCGGTCACGACGACCACGGGGGAGTCGGGGGCCTGCGTCGAGCCGGAGGACTGCGGGGCATCAGGGGTCGGGGTCATGCCCTCCACCCTGGCACGCGGCCGCCGCCCGCCCCAGGCGCTGAGGGGTGAGGGCGGCCGGAGGTGACGGGTCAGGACCGGCGGGCGAGGAACGCCGAGAGGGCCACGCAGACGACGAGGCCGACGGCGCCGACGTCGGCCAGCAGTGGCAGCACGAGCACGGCCGCCACGAGCAGCACCGGCACGGCGAGCGCGCCGGGCACGACGTAGCCGAGGGTGCGCGAGCCCTGGACGCCCGGGGCGGGGCGGGTCGGCCCGTCGGGCCGGTCGTCGGGCCGGTCGGAGGGCCGGTCGGAGGGCATGCGACCGACCCTAGCCCCGGGCGCCGGCCGCGACGGCGCGGCGCCCGGGGAGGGATGCGCTCAGCGCAGGGCGAGGGAGCCGGAGAGGCCCGGCTCGAAGTCGAGGCCCTGGTCCTCGGCGATGCGCTCGTCCATCGCCTTGGCGACGTCCTCGGGCCACGGGCTGGTCTTGCGGGTGCTCATGTCGATGTGGAGGAAGATCTCCTCCATCACGTAGCTGACGCGCTGCTCGGTGTCGTCGAGCAGGTAGACCACGACGTGGGCGGCGCGCTCGGAGCGACCGACCAGCCGGACCCGCGCGGAGAGCCGGTCACCGGTGCGCAGCTCGGTGAGGTAGGTGAGGTGGTGCTCGGCGGAGAAGCAGGCGTGGCCGTGGGCCGGCCAGTTCTGCGGGATGCCGAGGCTCACCAGGGACTCGTCGAGCCCCTCGCTGGCGATGCCGAGGTAGTGCCGCACGTTGAGGTGTCCGTTGACGTCCTCGAACGCAATCGGCACGGGCTGCTCGGTGTAGGCCGGGAGGGCGACGAGCTGGTCGTAGGTAGGCAGAGAGGTGCTCACACGTTGCGACGATACTGCCCGCCGACCTCGAAGAAGGCCTCCGTCACCTGTCCGAGCGTGCAGACCCGCGCGGCGTCCATCAGCACGGCGAAGACGTTGTCGTCGGTGACGGCCGCCGCCTTGAGGCGCGCGATGGCCTCCGCGGCCTCCTGGGAGTGCTCCTGGGAGAAGCGACGCACGCCGCTGAGCTGCGACTCCTTCTCGGCCTCGGTGGCGCGGGCGAGCTCCACGTGGACCGGCGTGCCGTCGGTGCCGTCGCCGCGCTCGGGCTTGCGGAAGGTGTTGACGCCGATGATCGGCAGCGAGCCGTCGTGCTTGCGGTGCTCGTAGAGCATCGACTCGTCCTGGATCCGGCCGCGCTGGTAGCCGGTCTCCATCGCGCCCAGCACACCACCGCGCTCGTTGATCCGGTCGAACTCCTCGAGCACCGCCGCCTCCACCAGGTCGGTCAGCTCGTCGACGACGAAGGCCCCCTGGAGCGGGTTCTCGTTCATCGCCAGGCCCCACTCGCGGTTGATGATCATCTGGATCGCCAGCGCCCGCCGCACCGACTCCTCACCCGGGGTGGTGACGGCCTCGTCGTAGGCGTTGGTGTGGAGGCTGTTGGCGTTGTCGTAGATGGCGATCAGCGCCTGGAGCGTCGTGCGGATGTCGTTGAAGTCCATCTCCTGCGCGTGCAGGGAGCGACCCGAGGTCTGCACGTGGTACTTCAGCTTCTGCGAGCGCTCGCCGGCGCCGTACCTCTCCTTCATCGCCACCGCCCAGATCCGGCGCGCGACGCGGCCGATCACGGTGTACTCGGGGTCCATGCCGTTGGAGAAGAAGAACGACAGGTTGGGCGCGAAGTCGTCGATGTCCATGCCGCGCGCTAGGTAGGCCTCGACGTAGGTGAAGCCGTTGGCCAGGGTGAAGGCGAGCTGGCTGATGGGGTTGGCCCCCGCCTCGGCGATGTGGTAGCCCGAGATCGAGACCGAGTAGAAGTTGCGCACCTGGTGCTCGATGAACCACTCCTGGATGTCGGCCATCATCCGGAGGCTGAACTCGGTGGAGAACAGGCAGGTGTTCTGCCCCTGGTCCTCCTTGAGGATGTCGGCCTGCACGGTGCCGCGCACGCTGGCCACCGCGTGGGCGGCGAGGGCCGCGCGCTCCTCCTCGCCGGGCTCGCGACCCTCGCGCTCGCGGAAGGCGTCGACCTGCTGGTCGATGACGGTGTTGAGGAAGAAGGCGAGCACGGTGGGCGCGGGGCCGTTGATCGTCATCGAGACGCTGGTCGTGGGCGAGACCAGGTCGAAGCCGTCGTAGAGCACCTTCATGTCGTCCAGCGTCGCCACGCTAACCCCCGACGTGCCGACCTTGCCGTAGATGTCGGGGCGCTCGTCGGGGTCGCGACCGTAGAGGGTGACGGAGTCGAAGGCCGTGGACAGCCGCTTGGCCTCGCCCTCGGCGGAGAGGATCTTGAAGCGGCGGTTGGTGCGCGCGGGGTCGCCCTCGCCGGCGAACATCCGCGCCGGGTCCTCCCCGTCGCGCTTGAAGGGGAAGACGCCCGCGGTGAAGGGGAAGTGGCCCGGGAGGTTCTCGCGGCGCCAGAAGCGGACCAGCTCGCCGTGGTCCGCGAAGGTCGGCAGCGACACCCGTCGCACCTTCGTGCCGCTGAGCGACTCGCGCGTGAGCCGGGTGGTGATCTCCTTGTCGCGCACGCGGGTGACCTGCTCGTCGCCGGCGTACGCCGCGACCACACCGGGCCAGGCCTCCACCTGGTCGGCGATCTCGGCCGGCAGCGCCTTGCGGGCGCGCTCGAGCAGCCCGGGCACGTCGCCGTGGTCGCCACCGTCGAGGGAGTCGAGCTCGGCGGAGACCGCCTCGAGCCGCTGCACGCGGCGGGCCGCGGCCACCAGCTCCTCGGTGCGGGCGTGGTAGCCGCGGACGGTCTCGGTGATCTCGGCGAGGTAGCGGACCCGCTCGCCGGGCACGACCTGGCGGATGCCCGAGGAGTGGCGCACGTCGACGGCGGGCAGCACGCCCTCGCCGACCGGGAGCCCCGCCCCGCCGAGCAGGTCGCGCAGGTGCTGGTAGAGCGCGGTGACGCCGTCGTCGTTGAACGTGGCCGCCGAGGTGCCGAAGACCGGCATGTCGTCGGGCTGGGAGCCGAAGGCCTCGCGGTTGCGGACCAGCTGGCGGCCCACGTCGCGCAGCGCGTCCTTGGCGCCGCGTCGCTCGAACTTGTTGATCGCCACCACGTCGGCGAAGTCGAGCATGTCGATCTTCTCCAGCTGCGAGGCGGCGCCGAACTCCGGCGTCATCACGTAGAGCGAGGTGTCGACGAAGGGCACGATCGCGGCGTCGCCCTGGCCGATGCCCGGGGTCTCCACGATCACCAGGTCGAAGCCGGCGGCCTTGACCACGTCGATGACGTCGCCGAGGTGGTCGGGCAGCTCGTGGGCGCCGCGCGTCGCGACGGAGCGGAAGAAGACGCGGTCACCGTCGAGGGAGTTCATCCGGATCCGGTCGCCCAGCAGGGCGCCGCCGCCCTTGCGGCGGGTCGGGTCGACGGCGATGACGGCCACGCGCAGCTTGTCCTGCTGGTCCACGCGGAAGCGGCGCACGAGCTCGTCGGTGAGCGAGGACTTGCCCGAGCCGCCGGTGCCGGTGATGCCGAGCACGGGGGAGCGGTGGGCGCTCGCGGCCTGCTGGAGCGCCGCCAGGGTCTCGGCGGGCAGCCGGCCGCTCTCGGCGGCGGTGATCGCGCGGGCGATCGCAGCGCGCTCGCCGCCGACGACCTGGTCGGCGGTGACCTGCCCTGCGGCCCACAGGTCGGTGTCGCAGTCGGCGACGACGGAGTTGATCATGCCGACCAGGCCCATGCGCTGGCCGTCCTCGGGGGAGAAGATCGTGACGCCGCTGTCGCGCAGGCGCTGGATCTCGTCGTGGACGATGACGCCCCCGCCGCCGCCCACGACCTTGACGTGACCGGCGCCCTGGGCGCGCAGCGACTCCACGAGGTACTCGAAGTACTCCACGTGGCCGCCCTGGTAGGACGACACCGCGACGCCCTGCACGTCCTCCTCGAGCGCGGCGTCGACCACCTCCTGCACCGAGCGGTTGTGGCCGAGGTGGATCACCTCGCAGCCCTGGCTCTGGAAGATGCGCCGCATGATGTTGATCGAGGCGTCGTGGCCGTCGAAGAGGCTGGAGGCCGTGACCAGCCGGACCGGGTGGGACGGGACGTGGAGCTCGGGCACGGAGGTCACCTCGGGGTGTCACGGGGCGACCGGGCGGCGTGGGCCGGGGCCGGCGCCCGAAGATAGTTGGACGTCCTACTAATTGCCCACGATAGCCGCCCGGACCCCGTCGGTCGAGGGTGCGTCGGCCCCGGTCGGACCAGGGCGTGCGCCGGGTCGTGCGCTCAGTCGACGCGGTCGCCGCTGCGGGCGCGCAGGGCGGCCAGCAGGCGCGAGAGCGCACCGACCTGGGAGGGCGGCAGCCCGAGGGACTCGAAGACGTCGCGGTTGAGCCCCGCGGTGGCGGTGGCGGCGATCACGCGGCCGGCGTCGGTGAGGGTGGCGAGCACGATGCGGCGGTCGCCCTCGCCGCGCGAGCGCTCGACGTAGCCCTGCCGCTCGAGGCGGTCGACCGCGCTGGTGACCGACGTGGGGTGCACCTGGAGCAGCGAGCCCAGCTTGGTCATCGGCAGCCGTCCCGCGGAGGTGAACGACAGCAGCTGGAGCACCTCGTAGCGCGCGAAGGTGAGGTCGAGCGGACGCAGCACGGCGTCGATGCGCTCCATGAGCAGCTGCTGCACCCGCACCAGCGACGTCACCAGGGCCATGCCGTCGGCGGCGTCGTCCCACCCGTGGGCGACCCACTGGCGGTGCGCCTCGCGGATCGGGTCGGTCGTCACGCGGCTCAGTCTCCCGCACGCGGCCGGCGCCGCCGCGCCGATCCCATCGCTGATCCCGGCCCGGAGCCCGGCGACGGCGCCCCGGACGATCCCAGCCGCCTCCTCAGCGCCGGGGCCAGCGACGAGCCGAGCGAGAGCAGCAGCGCGGCGAGCACGGCGACGACGACGGCCGTGGTGGTGTCGGCGAGCAGCGAGCCGCCGGCCAGGCCGATGGCGGCGTAGACGACCGCCCACAGGGTGGCCGCACCGACCGCGGCGCTGGCGAAGCGCCGCGCGGGGTAGCCGGTCAGCGAGGCCACCAGCAGCACGGGCACCCGCCCGCCGGGCACCAGCCGCGAGACCAGCAGGGTGCGCAGCTCGTGCTCCTCGATCGACTCGCGCAGCCGGTGGAGCCGGGTCTCGGGGTCGTCGGGGCGCAGCCACCCGACCCGCCGCGCGAGGGGCTCACCGGCGCGGCGCAGCACGGCGTAGGTCGTCACGTCGCCCACCCAGGCGGCCGCGCCGCCCACGGCGACGACCAGCGGCACCTCCCACAGGTGCGAGTCGGCCGCCAGCACCGCGGTGGCGCTGACGGCGGCCCCGGTGGGGAGCACGGGCACGACCGCGCCGACGGCGACCACGCCGAAGAGCACCAGCAGCGCCACCAGGCCGAAGTGGTCGGCGCTCACCGGACCGCCCTCACAGGACGATCCGCTCGGCGGGGGAGGCGAGGACGGGCCGGGCGCTGCCGGCGCGGGCCAGGGCGTCGGCGAAGCGCCGGCCCGGGGTGACGAAGAGGCGGTGGTGGGTGGCGCGGTCGACGCGCTCGAGCCCGACCGGCCAGAAGGTGCCCCAGTGCACCGGCACCGCCCAGCGGGCGCCGACGCGGCGCACGGCCTCGGCCGCCTCGTCGGGGTCCATGTGCTCCTCGCCGAGGCTCGGCCCCCACCCGCCGACCGGCGGCAGCGCCAGGTCGACCGGCGCCACCTCGCGCATGTCCTCGCGCAGCCCGGTGTCGCCGGGGAACCAGAACGACGCCGGTGCGGGGGCGGTGGCCCCGGCGGTGGTCCCGGAGGTGGCCCCGGTGGCGGGCCCGGTGGCGGGCGCGGTCACGCGGAAGCCCAGCGCCGGCGGCCGCTCCCGCGCCCACGGGTGGCGCCGGCCGTCGTGGCTGGCCGCCAGCACCTCGACGTCGACCCCGCCCACCCGGTGGGTCTCGCCGGGGGCGACGCCCAGCAGCCGGTCGCCGAGGTCGGCCAGCAGCTGCTCCCCGCCGCGCGGCACGACGACCGGCACGTCGGCGGCGAAGCGTCGCAGCGAGGGCAGGTGGCAGTGGTCGAGGTGCAGGTGGGAGATGAGCACGACGTCGGCGAGCGCGGCGTCGGCGGGCGGGAGCGGCGTACGACGGCGCAGGTGCACCAGCCGCCCGGCCAGCAGCGGGTCGAGCGCCACGCGGACCCCGCCCAGCTCGACCGTGGTCGACGCGTGGCCCCACCAGGTGACGCCCAGGCGCACCGGACCCGGGGCGGGGGCGCTCATGCGGTCCCCCCGACGGGCCCGGCCGGCCCCGCCGAGCGGGTGGGGGAGTCGGCGCGCAGCCCGAGCCGCTCGAGGCGCGCGACCAGCGTGCGGTGCACGTCGAGACCGGTGAGCGGGGTGGTGGGCACCTCCCAGTCGGCGGGGTGCAGGAGCAGCGCCTCGGTTTGCCAGCCGCCGAGCCCGCCGTGGGAGCCGACGAGCTCCTCGAAGGCCACGACCTCGCCGAGGGCGGGGTCGTGGGCGCCGAGCACGACGAGGTCGCCGACGTGGTCGCGGCGCTCGAGGTCGAGCAGGTCGGCCGCGGCCCGCGGCCCGTAGGTGGCGAGCGGGTCGGTGCCCTCGCCGTCGACCACTCCGTGGCCCGGCCGCAGGACGCACCAGCCGCCGGGCCCGTCGACGCGCAGGTCGCCGTCGCGGCGCCCGGGGGCGGAGAGCCGGGTCACGACGCCACCGACGCCCGGGTGGGCGGCCAGGCCCGTCACCAGGTGCGGGTGGAGGGCGGCGAGGTCGTCGTGGGTCAGCCGCCCGGGGCGGTCGGTGCGGTAGACGTGGGCGAGGCCACCGGAGACGGCGACCAGCAGGCGGGCGGCAGGTGCGTCACCGCCCGCGCCACCGCCCGCGCCACCGCCCGCGCCACCGTCGGGGGTGCCGCCGGCGCGGCGTCGGGGCCGCTCGGCCACCGACCGGGTCGCCCGGGTCAGGGCGCGCCCGGAGCCCGTCGCGCCGGCCAGCAGCATGCTCGCCGGCACCCACGTCTCCTCCGACCACGTGGCCCGGTCGGCGGGGCTGCGGGGGTCGGGGGCGGCCGCGCCCTGTCCGGCGTGCGCGTCGGCGAGCTCGAGCACGACGTCCTCCAGGGTCCGGCCGGTGAGCTGGAGGAAGGTCGTGCCCTGGGCCTGCCCGTGGTCGGAGACGACGGCCAGCTCGTAGCGCCGGCCGACCTCGCCGCAGACCTGGTCGAGGAACTGCAGCACGCGGTCGAGGTTCTCCAGGGTGCGCATCGACTCCGGCCGGGTGGGCCCGGCGTGGTGGGCGACCTCGTCGTAGTCGACGAAGTCGACGAACACCACCGGGGTCCCGCGGGTGAGCTGCTCGGTGACGACGGCGAGGTTGAGGTCGCGCAGCACCACGGTGGTCAGCCCGCGCAGCAGCAGGAAGGCGCCGCCGCGCCCGACCCGGGGCCGCACGTCGCGCGTGCGCTGGCGGCGGGCCTGGTGCCACTCGGTCACCACCTGCCCGCCGAGCAGGGTCAGCGAGCGCAGGAAGCCGCTGCGCAGCGCCATGTAGGAGGCGGCGCCGCGGTCGGAGCCGGGCAGGCGGCCGTCGCTGATGGTCAGCACCGAGGTGGGTGCGTCGCCGGAGAAGAGGTTGGACACGCTCGCGCCGTCGTCGGCGAGCAGGCCGCGGCCGTCGGACATCGCCGCCTCCACCTCGGCGGCGTCGACGGGGCGGCTGGCCGTGAGCAGCCGCCCGCGGCCCTTGTCCCACCAGCGGAAGCCCGGCACCGCGGTCACGTCGCCGTGCAGCAGCACGGCCTGGCCGGCGGGGGTGGTCGCCGGCACGCCGGTGTGCCAGCCGCGCATGCGGTGGCTGCCCGAGCGCAGCCAGCGCGACACCGTGGGCAGCGCCCCCGCGGTGATCGCCTGGCGCAGCAGCGGCTCGCTGACCCCGTCGAGCTGCACCACGAGCAGGCCCGGTCCCTCGCTCCCGGCGCGGCGCGTACGACGCACGGCGCGGCCCAGGAGCTGGCCCAGGAACGCCTCGTCGGAGCTGGCGTCGAAGAGCCAGTTGACCGCCGCGGCCGCGACCGCCGCCGCCCAGGCGGCGAGCACGACCTGGCCGGCGCTGAAGGGCTCCACGGTCGGCACCAGGGCCAGGGCGATGCCGAGCACCACGGCCTGGGCCAGGAAGCCGGCGAGCAGCAGGCCCACCACGCCGGTCAGCACGGTGAGGCGGGTGATCAGCGGACGCACGAGCGCCCCGACGGCGAGCACGCCGACGGCCAGCGCCGCCACCGACTCCGCGCCGCGGGTCACCTGGGTGCCGGGCAGCAGCCACAGGCTCGCGGTGAGGGCCAGGAAGGAGGTGGCGAAGGACCGCAGCGACCCGCGCAGCCAGCGCCACGAGGGGCGGAACGCCGCCAGCTGGCGTCGCACCAGCAGCCACTGGCGCGACCGGAGGGCCGGCGCCGGCGGGGAGGTCGTCACCGCGTCACCGTAGCCAGCCCGGCGAGCGTCCGGTCACACGGCGCCCGACCCGGGGCCCGTCGGGCACCGGGCTCGTCCGGCACGGGGGTGCCGCGGGGTGCGGCGGGGTGCGGCATCGACGGCCCTCCGCTCGCAGGCGCCTCCCACCGGGCCTGCGCGCGCCCCCCGGATCGAGGGCCGCCGATGTCAGGGCCATGCCCGGTGACGCGTCACCTACACCTGCGGCCCGGACTGGTCCAGACCGGTGGCGGGGCGCGGGAGGGTCGCCACCACGGCGATCCCGTCGACGTCGTCGTCGCGCACCACAGTGGCCCGCAGCCCGGCCCCCCGTGCGAGGGCCAGCGCCGTCCCGACCTGGCCCGCGCCCACCTCGACCACGAGGGCGCCGCCCGGGCGCAGCCACCGGTGGGCCTCGGCGAGCAGGCGCCGGTGCAGCACCAGGCCGTCGTCGCCACCGTCGAGGGCGGCGCGCGGCTCGTGGAGCCGGGCCTCGGGCGGGAGGGTGGCCAGGGCGGCGGTCGGCACGTAGGGCGCGTTGGCGACCGCCACGTCCACCGCGCCGCGCAGCCGCTCGGGCACCGCGGCCCAGAGGTCGCCCTGGTGGACCCGCGGGCCCTCGGGGCCGGCGGGCAGGTTGAGCCGGGCGCAGGCGACGGCGACCGGGTCGAGGTCGGCGGCGTGCACCACCAGGTCGGGGCGGCGCGCGAGGAGCGCGGCGCCGACGGCGCCGGTGCCGCAGCACAGGTCGACCACCGTGGCCCCCGGTCGCAGGCGGGCCTCCGCGGCGCGCACCAGCGCGGCCGAGCGCCGCCGCGGCACGAAGACCCCGGGGGTCACCACCACACGGGTGCCGGCGAGCTCGGCCCAGCCGACCACGACCTCCAGCGGCCGGCCCGCCACCCGCTCGGCGACCATCCGCTCCAGCGTCCCCGGGTCGGGGGATCCCTCGGCCGCGGCGCGCAGGAGGCTCGCCTCCTCCTCGGCGTAGACGCAGCCGGCGGCACGCAGCCGCGGCACCAGCGGGTCGTCCACACTCCCATCCTGCCCGAGCGGTCCCGGCGTAGGGTCCGCCTCGTGCCCCCCACACCCGCCCCGACCCCAGGTGAGACCCCAGGCCGGACCACAGGCCGGACCACAGGCCGGACCGCGGGGCCGGGCACGTCGACGGCCCACGCGGTCTCACCCGACTCCGGCGAGCACTGGTCGGCCGAGGGCGCCTGGCCGGTGGCCGACGGGCTCCACCGGATCCCGCTCCCGCTGCCGAACGACGGGCTGCGGGCGGTCAACGTCTACGCCCTCGAGACCGACGACGGGTTGACCCTCGTCGACGGCGGCTGGGCCCTCCCGGCGGCCCGCGCGGTGCTCGAGCGCTCGCTGGCCCGGATCGGCGCGGGCGTCGGCGACGTGCGCCGCTTCCTGGTGACCCACGTGCACCGCGACCACTACACGCTCGCCTCGCAGCTGGCCGGCGAGACCGGCGCCCACGTGTCCCTCGGCATCGGCGACAAGCCGGCGCTCGACCTCTTCCACAGCGACGCCTGGCCCGGGCGCAGCCCGTTCCCCGACGTGCTGCGCACGGCCGGCGCCCACGGGGTCGCCGAGCGGTGGGAGGAGCACGCCCGCAGCCAGGAGGAGTTCGACCTGGGCCACTGGTCCTACCCCGACGCCTGGCTCGAGGGCGACCACCGTCTCGAGGTCGGCACCCGCACGCTCGAGGCCGTGCACACCCCCGGCCACACGCCGGGCCACTACGTCTTCGCCGACCGGGCCGCCGGCCTGCTGCTCTCGGGCGACCACGTGCTGCCCACGATCACCCCGTCGATCGGCTTCACCGTGCCGGTCGTGGCCTCGCCGCTGGGCGACTTCATGGCCTCCCTGGCACGGGTGCGCGAGCTGCCCGACCTGCAGGTCCTGCCCGCCCACGGCCCCGTCGCCCCCTCCTCCCACGCCCGGGTCGACGCCCTGCTGGCCCACCACGAGCACCGGCTCGCGCTGTGCCTCGAGGCGCTGCGCGGCGGGTCCGTCAGCGCCGCCGACGTCGCCGCCGTGCTGCCCTGGACCCGGCACGACCACGCCTGGGCGAGCCTCGACGTCTTCAACCAGGGCATGGCCGCGATGGAGACCAAGGCCCACCTCGACCTCCTCGTCGCGCGCGAGCAGGTCGACGCCACCCCCGACCCCGCCGGGGTGGTCTCCTACGCCGCCCGGCTTGGCTCGCCGACCGGCGGCGGCGAGAATGGCCCCGCGGGCGCCGGCACGGGCCCCGCCGACGACGGGGAGTGATTCGGTGGCCGAGCACGACGACCACGACGGCACCGGCGGCAGCAGCGCCCGGACGCCGGCCCAGGAGGAGTCGCACGAGGTGCGTCGCGCGGTGGCCACCGGCCTGGCCGCGCTGCTGGGCGTCGGGCTGGCGGTCGGCCTCGTGCTGGGCGGCGTCGCGCTCGCCGTGACCCGCGTCGCCGGCGTCGGCGACTCCGGCGCCACCAGCAGCGCCAGCGACACCGGCTCCCTCTACATCCCGCGCTTCGAGGACACCGGCGCCCCCGGCGGCCCCGAGATCACCCTCGGCGGCTCGGCCACCGCGTCGGCCACCCCCTCGCAGAGCCCGTCGCCGACGAGGAGCGAGAAGCCCGACGGCGACCTCACCCTCAACGCCGGGCAGACCTCCGTCGCCCCGATGGGCCAGATCGACCTCACCGGCGTCTTCCCCACCGGGGAGGGGGCGGTGCTGCAGGTGCAGCGCTTCGCCGGCGGCGGGTGGGAGGACTTCCCCGTCACCGCGGTGGTCAGCAACCAGACCTTCGCCACCTACGTGCAGACGAGCACGCCCGGGGTCAACCGCTTCCGGGTGCTCGACCCCGACAGCGGCAAGGCCTCCAACGAGGTCCGCGTCACCGTCGGCTGACGCCTCCCCGACGCTTCCCGACGCGCAGCGCCCCGGACGCAGCAGCACCCCGGACGCTCGGCGTCCGGGGTGCTGCTGCGTGCGGGTGGTGCCTCAGGCGGGCACGTAGTCGAACGTGTCCGGGTTCGGGCCGGTGCGCCCGTCCTCGCCCTTGTCGAGCCCGGCGATGGTGCTGACCTCGTCGGGGGTGAGGGCGAAGTCGAAGATCGCGAAGTTCTCCTCCATGCGCTCGCGCTTCATCGACTTGGGGAAGACGATGTCGCCGCGCTCGACGTGCCAGCGCAGGGTGACCTGCGAGGCGGTCTTGCCGTACTTCGCCGCGATCTCGCCGATGGTCGGGTCGTCGAGCACCGCGCCCTGCGCGATCGGCGACCAGGCCTCGACCTCGACGCCGTGGCGGATCGACGCGGCGCGGGCGTCCTCGTTGGTGAAGTAGGGGTGGACCTCGATCTGGTTCACCGCGGGCACCACGCCGGTCTCGGCCACGATGCGGTCGAGGTGGGCCGGCTGGAAGTTCGAGACGCCGACGGAGCGGGCCCGGCCGTCGGCCACGAAGGAGGCGAGGGTCTTCCAGGTCGAGACGTAGTCGCCGTCGTAGAGCGTCGGCAGCGGCCAGTGGATGAGGAAGAGGTCGATCTGCTCGAGGCCGAGCTTGTCGAGGGTCTCCTCGAAGGCGCGCTCGGCGTCGGCGGGCCGGTGGTAGCCGTTGTTGAGCTTGGAGGTGACGTAGAGCTCGCTGCGCGGGATGCTGGAGGCCTTGAGCGCCTCGCCGACCTCCTGCTCGTTCTGGTACATCTGCGCGGTGTCGATGTGGCGGTAGCCCACCTCGAGCGCGGTGGAGACGGTGTCGGCCGTCTGCTCCGGCGGCACCTGGTAGGTGCCGAAGCCGAGCTGCGGGATCGTCGTCTGGTTGTTCAGGGCGATCGTGGAAACGGTCATGGGGGTCCTAGCGAGCGAGCGCCGCGGATCATTCCTGGTCTCACCCGATCGGGCGTCCCGACCGTGCGCGGTTGACCCGGCCGGAAGGATGGGAGCCGTGCACTACACCGACTACGACACCCGTCTGGCCGCCTACGCCGTGATCACCGACGACGCCGGGCACGTGCTGCTCGCGCTCTGGAACGAGGGCAGCCGTCGCCAGTGGACGCTGCCCGGCGGCGGGGTCGAGCTGCACGAGAGCGTCGAGCAGGGCGTGGTGCGCGAGGTCAAGGAGGAGAGCGGCTACGACGTCGAGCTCGGCGACCTGCTGGGCGTCGACACCTACGTCATCGGCCCCGAGCGCCGCCTCAACGGCTCGGGACGCCCGATGAAGGCCGTGCGCGCTCTCTTCGCCGCCCGCGTCGTCGGCGGCGAGCTGACCCACGAGCGCGACGGCAGCACCGACGAGGCGCGCTGGATCTCGGTGCACGAGGTGGGCGGGCTCGACCGGGTCTCGGTCGTGGACATCGGGCTGCGGATGGCTGGTCTGCGCTGAGACGGCTGAGCCAAGTTGAGTCGATGAGACTCAACTAACTTGTCTGGGCGGCGCGGGCGACGCATCATGGTGTCATCGCCGGACGCAGCCCCTCGGGGCGCGGACGGCCCCACTCACCCGCAGCATCCCTAGATGGAGGTACCACCCATGGCACGAGCCGTTGGCATCGACCTCGGCACGACCAACAGCGTCGTGTCGGTCCTGGAGGGCGGCGAGCCCACCGTCATCGCGAACGCCGAGGGCGCCCGCACGACCCCGTCGGTCGTCGCGTTCGCCAAGAGCGGCGAGGTGCTCGTCGGCGAGGTCGCCAAGCGCCAGGCCGTCACGAACGTCGACCGCACCATCCGCTCGGTCAAGCGCCACATGGGCACCGACTGGAAGCAGAAGATCGACGACAAGGACTTCACGCCGCAGCAGATCAGCGCCTTCGTGCTGCAGAAGCTCAAGCGCGACGCCGAGGCCTACCTCGGTGAGACCGTCACCGACGCGGTGATCACGGTCCCGGCGTACTTCTCCGACGCCCAGCGTCAGGCCACCAAGGAGGCCGGCGAGATCGCGGGCCTCAACGTCAGCCGCATCGTCAACGAGCCCACCGCGGCCGCGCTGGCCTACGGCCTCGACAAGGGCGACGACCAGACGATCCTCGTCTTCGACCTCGGTGGCGGCACCTTCGACGTGTCGCTGCTCGAGATCGGCGAGGGCGTGGTCGAGGTCAAGGCGACCTCCGGTGACAACCACCTCGGTGGTGACGACTGGGACGCCCGCGTCGTCGACTGGATGGTCAAGAAGTTCAAGGACGGCAACGGCGTCGACCTCGCCGCCGACAAGATCGCCAAGCAGCGCCTGCAGGAGGCCGCGGAGAAGGCGAAGATCGAGCTCTCCTCCTCCAGCGAGACCACGATCCACCTGCCCTACATCACCCACGGCGAGTCGGGCCCGCTGCACTTCGAGGAGCGCCTGACGCGCTCGGAGTTCCAGAAGCTCACCGCCGACCTGCTCGAGCGCACCAAGACGCCGTTCCAGAACGTGCTCAAGGACGGTGGCGTCGCCGTCGACAAGATCGACCACGTGGTGCTCGTCGGCGGCTCGACCCGCATGCCGGCGGTCTCCGACGTCGTCAAGGAGCTGCTCGGCGGCAAGGAGCCCAACAAGGGCGTCAACCCCGACGAGGTCGTCGCCATCGGCGCCGCGCTCCAGGCCGGCGTGCTCAAGGGCGAGGTCAAGGACGTCCTGCTCCTCGACGTGACCCCGCTGTCGCTGGGCATCGAGACCAAGGGCGGCGTGATGACCAACCTCATCGAGCGCAACACCACCATCCCGACCAAGCGCTCGGAGATCTTCACCACCGCCGACGACAACCAGCCGTCGGTGGAGATCAAGGTCGCCCAGGGCGAGCGCCAGATGTGGGCGCAGAACCAGCCCCTCGGCAACTTCGAGCTGACCGGTCTCCCGCCGGCGCCGCGCGGCATCCCGAAGATCGAGGTCACCTTCGACATCGACGCCAACGGCATCGTGCACGTCTCGGCCAAGGACCAGGCCTCGGGCCGCGAGCAGTCGATGACGATCTCCGGCGGCTCCGCGCTCGGCAAGGACGACATCGACCGCATGGTCCGCGAGGCCGAGCAGTACGCCGAGGAGGACGCCAAGCGTCGCGAGGCCATCGAGGTCCGCAACCAGGCCGACCAGCTCGTCTACACCACCGAGAAGTTCCTCGGCGACAACGGCGACAAGATCCCCGACGACGTCAAGACCGAGGTGCAGGCCGACGTCGACGCGCTGAAGGCCACGCTGGAGAACTCCGAGGCCTCGGGCGAGGAGATCACCGCCGGCGTCACGAAGCTCAACGAGTCGAGCCAGAAGATGGGTGCGGCCATGTACGCCGCGGCCGAGGCCGACTCCGCCGCCGCCGGCGGGGCGACCGGCGCCACGGGCGAGGCCGACGACGACATCGTCGACGCCGAGGTCGTGGACGAGGACACCACCGGCTCCACCGAGGGTGAGTCCAAGTGACCTCAGCCCCCGGCGAGCAGCCGTCCGGCGAGCACCCCGAGGGCACCTCCGGGGCGGGGGAGCCGCAGCAGCCTGCGGCTCCCTCCCCCGAGGGGGCGTTCCCGGCGGAGGCGGCCGAGATGGCCAACGAGACCGAGGTCGAGGAGGAGCCCGTGAGCGGCGACAGCTCGCAGGACCCCACCGAGCCGACCGGCGCGGTGGGCGGCGACCCGGCCGACGACGAGCTGGCCCTGGCCCGCATGGAGTCGGCCGAGCGGCTCTCCGACCTGCAGCGGCTGCAGGCGGAGTTCCTCAACTACAAGCGCCGCGTCGAGCGCGACCGCGAGCTGATCAAGGAGAACGCGACCTACGCCGCGCTCGCCCCGATCACCGAGGTGCTCGACACCATCGACCGGGCCCGCGAGCACGAGCCGCTCGAGGGCGGCTTCAAGTCGGTGGCCGAGCAGCTCGAGCGGACCGTGGCCAACCTCGGCCTGATCCGCTTCGGCCAGCCCGGCGACGCCTTCGACCCGAGCCTGCACGAGGCCCTCTCCCACATCGGCGAGGACCCCGAGGTCGAGGTGACCACCTGCAAGGTGATCGCCAAGGCCGGCTACCGCATCGGCGACCGGGTCGTGCGCGCCGCCCAGGTGCTCGTGGCCGACCCGGCCGGCTGAGACCCGGTCAGCACCGGCACGACCAGCACCGGCACGACCAGCACCACCGAGACCAGAGAGGGGAGGTTCTCCCGTGAGTGACAACGGCTTCCGCGCCGACTGGGCGCAGAAGGACTTCTACGCCACGCTCGGCGTGACCAAGGACGCCGGGGCCGACCAGATCAAGAAGGCCTACCGGCGCCTGGCGCGGGAGAACCACCCCGACTCCAACCCCGGTGACACCGCCAAGCACGACCGCTTCAAGCAGGTGGCCGAGGCCTACGACGTCGTCGGCGACCCCGAGAAGCGGGCGAAGTACGACGAGATGCGCTCCCTCTACGGCAGCGGCGGCTTCGGCGGCGGCTTCGGTGGGGGAGGCACCTCCGGCGGTGCCGGCGGCTTCAACCTCGACGACCTGCTGCGCGACCGCGCCGGCGCCCCGGGCCAGGGCGGGCTCGGCGACATGTTCGGCGACCTCTTCCGCGGCGGCGGCGCCGGTGGCGGCCGCACCCGGCAGCGGGTGCGCGCCACCAAGGGCGGCGACGTCGAGACCACCGCCACCATCAGCTTCACCGACGCCCTCGACGGCGTGACGATCTCGCTGCGGCTCAGCTCCGACGCGCCCTGCGCGACCTGCTCCGGCACGGGCGGCAAGTCCGGCACCAAGCCCCACGTGTGCCCCGAGTGCGAGGGCGCCGGCTTCGTGGTGGCCTCGGTGGGCGGGGCCTTCTCGATGAACGAGACCTGCCCGGCCTGCCACGGCCGCCAGCTGCTCTACGACGACCCGTGCCCGACCTGCCACGGCAGTGGTCGCGGCCAGTCCTCGCGCACCATCCAGGCCCGGATCCCCGCGGGGGTCAAGGACGGCCAGCGCATCCGCCTGCGCGGCAAGGGCGGCGCGGGGGAGCACGGCGGCCCGGCCGGGGACCTCTACGTCACCGTCAAGGTCTCCGGGCACCGCCTCTTCGGCCGCAAGGGCGACAACCTCACCCTCGACGTGCCGGTCTCCTTCGACGAGCTCGCCCTCGGCGCCGACGTGCGGATCCCGACGCTGGCGGGCACGCCGGTCACCCTCAAGGTGCCGGCCGGCACCCCCAACGGGCGCACCTTCCGCGTGCGCGGCAAGGGCGCGCGCAAGAGCGACGGCACGTCGGGCGACCTGCTGGCCACCGTCGAGGTGCAGGTGCCGGCCGTGCTCGACGCCACCGCGCGCGAGGCGGTGGAGGCCTACCGCGCCGCCACGGCCGGCAGGCCGCTGCGGGCCAACCTCTTCGAGCAGGCCGGGTGACCCCATGGCCCAGCGCGACCCCTTCGAGCCGTCCTACGACGCGGCCGTCTACGTCATCTCCGTCGCCGCGGAGCTGACGGGCCTGCACCCGCAGACCCTGCGCACCTACGAGCGCCTGGGCCTGATCACGCCGGGTCGCACCGGCGGCGGGGGACGTCGTTACTCCCACCGCGACATCGAGCTGCTGCGGGTGATCTCCGAGCTCACCTCGGCCGGCATCGGGATCGAGGGCGTGCGCCGGATCCTCGACCTGGAGAACCACGTGGCCGCGCTGACCGCGCGCAACGCCGAGCTGGCCGATGAGCTCGACCGCACCCGGGCCGCGCTCCAGCAGGCGCTCACCGCGCGGCGGGCCGACGCCTCGCCCCCCGCGCTGCCCAACAAGCTGCCGGTGCTGCGGCGACCCGACCCGGGTCAGTCGCTCGTGGTGTGGCGCCGCGGTCGCGGCTGAGCCGCTCGCAGGCGGGAGCGTGACGCGGAACACCCGTCCACCGACAGGAGCGGGGCGCTAGTCTTCGGCCACCACCCGGCCGGACGGCCGGGCACGAAGGGGTGCTCAGGGTGCAGTGGTTGCTCGACGTGCTGGCCGCGTGGGCCGACGACGTCAAGTGGGTCCACTTCCTCACGATCCCGGTCTTCACCGGCGTCATCGGCTGGCTCATCAACTGGTCGGGGCTGTGGATGCTCTTCAGCCCCGTGCGCTTCCACGGCGTGCGCGTGCCGGGCATGCGCGAGCTGGTCTCGGTGCTGCCGCGCAAGGTGCAGGAGGTGCCGGGGCTGCTCCAGGGCGGCCTGGGCTGGCAGGGGATCATCCCGGCGCGTGCGGCCAAGATGGGCAGCATCGCCGTCGACAAGGCCATCGCCAAGCTCGGCACCCCGGCGGAGTTCTACCAGCAGCTGGAGCCCGACCAGATCGCCGAGCACATCGTCACCGTCTTTCGCCCCGAGCTGCCCGAGCTCGTCGACGGGGTGATGCGCCGCGAGCACCCGCGCCTGTGGCGCGACCTGCCCGGGCCGGTGCGGCGTGCGGTGGTCGAGCGGGTCGACGCCCAGCTGCCGACCGTGGTGGGGCGGGTGACCACCGAGATCGGCACCCACATCGACCAGCTGCTCGACCCCAAGATCATGGTGATCGACCACTTCCGCGACAACCCCTCGCTGGTGGTGCGGATCTTCCGCGACTTCGGCCAGCGCGAGCTCAACCTCATGGTCACCTTCGGCTTCGTCTTCGGCTTCTTGCTCGGCATCCCCGTGGCGGTGGTCGACTCGATCTTCGGCCTGTGGTGGCTGCTGCCGGTGCTCGGCGTCGTGGTCGGCTGGATCACCAACGCGCTGGGCATGTGGCTGATCTTCGAGCCCCCGGAGCCGCGTCGCATCCTGGGCGTCAGGGTCCACGGGCTCTTCCCGCGCCGCCAGCCGGAGGCCGCGGAGGTCTACGCCCGCATCATCGCCGACGACGTGATCACCCTCGAGCGCATCGGCGACTTCCTGCTCGACGGCCCCCGCGGCGACCGCACGCGGGCGATGCTGGCCACCGCCCTGCGCCCGGCCATCGACCTCGCGGTCGGGCCGGCCCGCGGCGCGGTGCGGGTCGCGGTGGGCAGCGACCGCTTCGACACGATCCGCGACTCGGTGGCCCAGGACCTCGTGGGCCGCACGCTCACGCCCTTCCGCGACAAGGACTTCAGCGCGCGCCAGGCCGAGAAGATCCGGGTGCTGGTGGCGCGCCGCACCAAGGAGCTGCCGCCGCGCGACTTCGTCGAGATGATGCGGGCGGCCATCAAGGAGGACGAGTGGATGCTCTACGCCCACGGCGCCATCATGGGGCTGGCAGGCGGCTTCCTGCACCTGTGGATCTTCGGAGTGGGGTGAGGGTGTGAGCGACACCGCCGACAGGCGAGCAGGCGACAGGCGCGGGGCAGCGGGCGAGCCGCCCGCGCTGCCGCCGTACGTCGCCCCGGGCCCGGCCGCCCGCGACGGTCAGGGCCTCACCGGTCGCCTGGCGCCGGCCGTCGAGGCGCTGCCCGGGCTGGGCCGGGTGGCCGCCTCGGCCGCCTGGCACACGACCGGCTGGGGGGTGCGCACCTCGGCGCGCACGAGTCGACGCTTCCTGCGCGCGGTGCGCGACCCCGACGAGGCCGCGGCGCTGGCCAAGGACGCCACGCAGGCCGCCACCGTGGTCAGCGACCTGACCCGCTCGGTGTCGTCGGGCACCCCGATCGGCAAGGCGCTGGCGCACGCGGCCGAGGCCTTCGGCGAGATCGTCGAGAGCGAGCCGGTGGTCACCGGCCAGGTCGTCTCCTACGGCGGCCACGCCACGCGCCGCGACGAGGCGCCGGCGCCCCTGAGCCTGCGCGAGCAGGGCGCCCGGCTGCTCGAGCGCTCCCGCGACGTGTGGGAGACCGAGTCCTCGCACCCGGCCTACGGGCGGATCCTCGGCGAGGTGGCCCCCGACGAGGCGCGCATCCTGCTGCTGCTCCTGCGCGGGGGGCCGCAGCCCAGCGTCGACGTGCGCACCGGCGGGCCGATCGGCATGGTCAACAGCCAGCTCATCGCGCCGGGGCTGACCATGATCGGCGGGCGGGCGGGGTGCCGCTACCTCGACCAGGTGCCGGCCTACCTCAACAACCTCTTCCGCCTCGGGCTGGTGTGGTTCAGCCGGGAGGCCCTGCGCGACCCGATGGACTACCAGGTGCTGGAGGCCCAGCCCGACGTGCTCGAGGCGGTGCACTCGGTGCGCTTCGCCAAGGTCGTGCGGCGCAGCATCCACCTCACGCCCTTCGGCGAGGACTTCTGCCGCACCTGCCTGGTCGACGAGGAGTCGGCCGCGGTGGAGTTCCCCGCCCACGCCACGCCGCCGGAGTCGGAGGCCGGCGACACGCCCCGCGCGGTCACCCCCGAGGGCTGAGCCCGGGGTCGGTGGCCGGGCCCGCGGCCGCCGACAGCGTGAGGGCGAAGACCGACCCGCCGCCGACCCGGGGGAGGTGCTCCACGCTGCCGCCGTGGGCCTGCGCGAGCGCACGGACGACGGCGAGGCCCAGTCCGGTGCCGCTGGAGGCGCTGCCGCCGGCGCGGCTGAACTCGTCGAACAGCCGCGGGCGGAACGCCTCGGGCACGCCCGGACCGCGGTCGGTGACGTCGACGCAGACCCGCCCGGGCAGGGGCGAGGGGCGCACGACCACGGCGTACGGCGGGGCGGCGTACTTGGCGGCGTTGCGCAGCAGGTTGCCCACCATCTGCTGCAGGTGCAGCGGGTCGGCGAGCACCGGTCGCGGGTCGTGCACCCGCACCTCGACCTGGTGCTGCTGGTCCTCGGCCAGCGCCCGCAGCAGCGGCTCCGGGTCGAGGTGCTGCAGCATCGGGTCGAGGGTGCCGCGGCGCGACTGCGCGCAGGCGAGCAGGTCGGCGGTGATGGCGTCGAGCAGCCAGGCCTGCCGGGCCATGGCGGCCATCATCCGGCGCCGCTGCTCGTCGCCGATCCGGGGGTCGGCGGAGGCCTCCGCCATGCCGCGCAGCACGGTGACCGGCCCCCGGATCTCGTGGGCCGCGGTCGCGATCGCGCGGCGCAGCAGGGCGGCCTCCTCCCCGGGGTCCGCCCTGACGTGCTCACCGGGGTCCTCGCCGGGGTCCTCGCCGGTCGGGGCCGGGTCGGGCGGCACGGGCGTGGTGCGCGGCGGGCCGGGGTCGGCGTCCGCCAGCAGCGCGTCGATGCGGGAGAGGATCGTGACCAGGGGCGTGCCCTTCTGCACGTAGCCGTGGGCGCCGGCCCGCAGCGCCCGGTCGGCCACCTGCTCGGCGCCGAAGCCGGACAGCACGACGATCGTGCTGGCCGGGCTGCCACGGCGCAGGTGGGGCAGCGCCTCGAGGCCGTCCATCACCGGCATCGACAGGTCGAGGAGCACGAGGTCGGGCTGCTGCTGCTCCACGACGGCGATGCCCGACCTCCCGTCGCCGGCCTCGCCGACGACGACGTGGCCGTGGTGGGTCAGGCACAGCCGCAGCATGTCGCGCAGGTCGGCGGTGTCGTCGACGATCACCGTGCGCGCAGGGCGCGCGGCGCTCACGGGCGCCGCTTCTCGTCCTCGCCGACGGTGCCGCTGCCGGTGACCGTGCCGCTGCCGGTGCTGCCGCCACCGGGGTCACCGGCGGCCGCGGAGCGCACCAGGTCGAGGCGGTGCGGGCTGCTGCCGAGCAGGTCGGTGATGATCCGCCCCGCCGCCGCCACCGAGGAGTCGACGGCGGCGCGGGCCCGCTCGGTCTCGCCGAGCTCGAGGGCCATCTGCGCGACGACCATGCGCTGCAGCACGGTGTCGTTGAGCTCGAGGGCCTGCTGCTCGCGGGCCCGGAGGTCCTCGAAGAGCTGGGCGCCGCGCATGAGCGAGCCGAAGCCGCGTCGCAGCGACCAGTAGTGGACGGCCACGACGGCGCCCACGACGTCCCAGCCCGAGAGCGTCCAGTCCCAGGCCTGCCGCATGGCCAGGCCGCTGGGGTCGTCCACGCCGAGGGAGGGCAGCGCCATGTGCAGGGCGTGGGAGCCGTGGTGGACGGCGCAGGTGAGGAAGATGGCCGCGGTCGCCGCCGCCAGCCGGTTGGCGCGCAGCTGGCGGCTGCGGGCCAGCGGCACGACGATGGCGAGCACGATGAGCAGGTAGGCCACGGCGATGACGGTGTTGGCGGCCAGGCCCACCACCCACGACTCCGGGCGCCAGCCCGTCCACGAGCCCATCAGGACCCCGCCGGGGCCAGCAGCGGGAGGAGCGCCACGGCGGCGAGGACGGCCACGCAGGCGACGCAGCCGGCCTGCGCCACGACGTGCCAGACCGACCAGGCGGGCGGCGCGACCAGGGGCTCGTCGGCGCGCAGCGCCAGCACGACGCAGGCCAGCGCGACCAGCTCCGCGGCCACCGCCACGAGGTCCCACGCGCCCACCGCCTCGGGGCGCGGCATCAGCCCCCAGGGCAGACCGTGCAGCCGGGTCAGGGCCCACAGCGCGAGGCACAGGGCGCCGAGCGCGGCGCCGACGCGCAGCAGGGCGGCGCTCGGACGGGTGAGGGCCAGCGCCGACCATGCGACCTGGGCCAGGGAGGTGAGGGCGAAGAAGGCGCAGAAGAGGAGGGACTCGCGCAGGTGGGCGGGCCCCATGGCGGCGTGCACCCCGGCCGCCGTGGTCGTGGCGACCACCGCCAGCGGCAGGAGCAGTCGCCGGGTGCGCTGGCCGTGCTGGCCCTGCTGGCTGTGCTGGCTGTGCCGGGGCGACCGGACCGGGGGAGCGGTCGTCGGCACGGCCCGGTCGAGCAGCCCCAGGCCGGAGCGCAGGGCCGCGACCCGGGCGTCGTGCCCGCTGTGGGGCTCCCGGACGTGGCCCCGTCCGTGGCCGGTCCCGGGGGCTGACCGGTGGGCTGCGCGCTGGCCGGCGCCGGTCGGAGCGCCGGGCTCGTGGGCGGGGCGCGGGGCGCCGGGGGAGGACCTGCGGCGAGGCAGCAGCAGCGCCGCCACCCCGGCCAGTCCGGCGAGCAGCAGCGTGACGTGGGCGGCGTGGAGCAGCCAGGCGGACCCCACCTCCGGTGGCAGCACCATGGCGTTCCTCCCGCGCCCGGGTCCCCCGCCTGGTCGCTCTCGTCTCGGAGGCTAAGCCCGCCGACGGCCCCGGCGGCAGGGCCGGCCGGGTTTCTTTGCCTGCTGACGCGGCGCGGGCGTGCAGCGGTCAGATCAACAAAGTTGAGCGGAACAGACTAAACTCCTGGTGCGTTGACCCCGGAGACGGGCACACTCGGAGCCGTCGGTCGACGTCCTCGTCCCCGCACCGCGCGGGGTCGGCGAGGCGCACCCCACGCCAGCACCCGCAGGAGACACCCATGAGCCAGTTCGGCGCCGACAAGTTCACCACCCGCAGCCGCGAGGCCATCGAGGCCGCGCAGCTCTCCGCCACCACGGCCGGCAACAGCGTCACCGAGCCGGTCCACCTCCTCGTGGCGCTGCTGCGCCAGGGCGACGGCGTGACCCGCAGCCTGGTCACCAAGGCCGGGGTCGACGCCGCGGCGCTGACCTCGACCGCCGAGGGCGTGATGGCCGCGCTGCCGAAGGCGAGCGGGGCCACGGTCCAGCAGCCGGCCGCCTCCGCCGCGCTCACCCGGGTGCTGGCCGGTGCGCTCGACCTGGCCGCGGGCATGAAGGACGACTACGTCGCCACCGAGCACCTGCTGGTGGCGCTGGCCGGCACCGAGAGCCCGGCGCAGAAGGTGCTCCTCGACGCCGGCCTCAGCGAGGCCGGGCTGCGCGAGGGCCTCGGCGCGGTGCGCGGCAGCCGCCGGGTCACCAGCCAGGACGCGGAGTCGACGTACGAGGCGCTGGAGAAGTACTCCGTCGACCTCACCGCGCTGGCCGAGGAGGGCGGGCTCGACCCCGTCATCGGGCGCGACGCGGAGATCCGCCGCGTCGTGCAGGTGCTGAGCCGGCGCACCAAGAACAACCCCGTGCTCATCGGCGAGCCCGGCGTGGGCAAGACCGCCGTGGTCGAGGGCCTGGCCCAGCGCGTGGTCGCGGGCGACGTGCCCGACTCGCTCAAGGGCCGCCGGGTGCTCAGCCTCGACCTGGCCGCGATGGTGGCCGGTGCGAAGTACCGTGGCGAGTTCGAGGAGCGGCTCAAGGCCGTGCTCGAGGAGATCAAGGACGCCGGCGGGCAGGTCATCACCTTCATCGACGAGCTGCACACGGTGGTCGGCGCGGGCGCCGGCGGCGACTCGGCCATGGACGCCGGCAACATGCTCAAGCCGATGCTGGCGCGCGGCGAGCTGCACATGATCGGCGCCACCACCCTCGACGAGTACCGCGAGCGGATCGAGAAGGACCCCGCCCTCGAGCGCCGCTTCCAGCAGGTGCTGGTGGGCGAGCCCAGCGTCGAGGACACCATCCAGATCCTGCGCGGCATCCAGGAGAAGTACGAGGCCCACCACGGCGTGCGCATCACCGACGCCGCGCTGGTCGCCGCGGCCACCCTGTCCGACCGCTACATCACCGGGCGCCAGCTGCCCGACAAGGCCATCGACCTCATCGACGAGGCCGCCTCGCGGCTGCGCATGGAGATCGAGTCCAGCCCGGAGGAGATCGACCGGCTGCGCCGGCGCGTGGAGCGGCTCAAGATGGAGGAGTTCGCGCTGGCCAAGGAGAGCGACGAGGCCTCGGTCGAGCGGCTGGCCCGGCTGCGCGCCGACCTCGCCGACCACGAGGAGGAGCTGCGCGGCCTCGAGGCGCGCTGGGAGCAGGAGAAGGCGACGCTGGAGGACGAGGGCGAGCTGCGCCGGCGCCTCGACGCGGTGCGGGTGCACGCCGACAAGCTGATGCGCGAGGGCCGTCTCGACGAGGCCAGCGAGATCCTCTACGGCCAGATCCCCGCGCTGGAGAAGTCGCTGGCCCAGGCGGCCGCCACCGCCCAGCGCAGCGCCGACGGCAGCGAGGGCCCGCAGCTGGAGCCCCTGGTCGGCGAGGAGGTCGGCGCCGAGCAGATCGCCGACGTCGTGGAGGCCTGGACCGGCATCCCCACCGGCCGCATGCTCCAGGGCGAGACGGCCAAGCTGCTCGAGATGGAGGCGGTCATCGGCGAGCGCCTCATCGGCCAGCGCGAGGCGGTCGGCGCGGTCAGCGACGCCGTACGCCGCTCCCGCGCCGGCATCGCCGACCCCCACCGGCCCACCGGCAGCTTCCTCTTCCTCGGCCCCACCGGCACCGGCAAGACCGAGCTCGCCAAGGCGCTGGCCGACTTCCTCTTCGACGACGAGCGCGCGATCGTGCGCATCGACATGAGCGAGTACTCCGAGAAGCACGCGGTCTCGCGGCTGGTCGGTGCGCCTCCGGGCTACGTCGGCTACGACGAGGGCGGCCAGCTCACCGAGGCGGTGCGCCGCCGGCCCTACTCCGTCGTGCTGCTCGACGAGGTCGAGAAGGCCCACCCCGAGGTCTTCGACATCCTGCTCCAGGTGCTCGACGACGGCCGGCTCACCGACGGCCAGGGCCGCACCGTCGACTTCCGCAACACGCTGCTGATCCTCACCAGCAACCTGGGCTCGCAGCACCTGGTCGACCCGCTGCTCGACCCCGAGAAGCGACGCGAGTCGGTGCTCGCGGTGGTGCGGGCCTCCTTCAAGCCCGAGTTCCTCAACCGGCTCGACGAGATCGTGCTCTTCGACGCCCTCACCAAGGACGAGCTGACCCACATCGTCGACCTGCAGCTGGTGCTGCTGGAGAAGCGTCTGGCCGTGCGCAGGATCGCGATCGAGGTCAGCGACGAGGCCCGCACGTGGCTGGCCGAGGCCGGCTACGACCCGGCCTACGGCGCCCGGCCGCTGCGGCGGCTGATCCAGACCGCGATCGGCGACCCGCTGGCCCGGCTGCTCATCGGCGGCGAGGTCTCCGACGGCGGCCGGGTGCGGGTCGAGGTCGGCGGCGACGGGCTGGCGCTGGTCACCGGCTAGGCCGGGCGGCCCGGTCGTCCCCGGCCCCGGGCCCGTCCGGCCCGGGGCCGCTGGGCGCGGTCTGGGAGGATGGAGCCATGAGCGAGGCCACCCCCACCCGCCCCCGGCAGGTGACGATCGCCGGCTGGCTCATCATCGTCGGCTCCGTCGTCGTCGTGCTGGCGGTCTACGACCAGATCACCCGCCTGACGTCGCTGGAGACCCGGGAGACGATCGAGACCTTCCTCGGCGAGCCTCCCGCCGACGGGCTGGGTCTGGAGACCACCGACGTCGTCACGCTGCTGCGCGTCACGGGCATGGTCACCGGAGCCTGCGCGGCGGCCGCCGCGGTGCTCGGCTGGTCGGTGCTCCAGCGCTCCAAGCCAGCGCGCCTCGCGCTGG
Organism: Nocardioides sp. Leaf285; assembly: GCF_001422955.1. Classification (NCBI taxonomy): domain Bacteria; kingdom Bacillati; phylum Actinomycetota; class Actinomycetes; order Propionibacteriales; family Nocardioidaceae; genus Nocardioides; species Nocardioides sp. Leaf285. The sequence continues at coordinate 418,807 of NZ_LMNH01000002.1, forward strand.
CCGTGCTCGCGGTGCCGCTCTTCCTCGGCGGGCTGGTCAGCGGGGGCTTCACCTCCTCCCTGGTCGCGGTGGCCGCGCTGCTGCTGTGGCTCCAGCCGGCGCGCGACTGGTTCGACGGGGTCACCCCGCGCCAGCGCGACGACGAGCGCGCGGCGGCCGACCGGGCCGCCGACCGGGCCGCGGGTCGCACGACGCCGCCGGGCGGAGCCGACGGGCCCGCGCCCGGTGGGTGGCCGCCGGCGTACCCGCCCGTCGGCTCGCCGCAGGACCCGCAGGACCGGTCCTCGGGCCGGACCCCGGGTCCGGGGGCGGACGCGCCCGCCCCCCGGAGCGGGCCGCAGGTCGAGGGGGAGCAGGGCCAGCCGGCGCCGTGGACCGGCTTCGGCTCGGTGACGGCCTCGCGCCCCGACCAGCCGGCCCGGCCCGACCAGCGGGTCACGCCCTACGTCGGGCACCCCGCGCCCGGACGCCCGTCGCGACGGCCCTCGGCGGTGGTGTGGGCGTGCTCGCTGACCTGGGCCTTCAGCGGCCTGGTCGCGCTGGGCATGGTGCTGACCGCCGCGGTCATCGCGGCCGCGCCCGACATGCTCTTCGATGAGGTCTACCGGCAGAACCCCGCCCTCGCCGACGCCGACCTCAGCCGCTCCGACCTCACCACGGCGGTCTACGCCATGGCCGGGGTCGTCGTGGTGTGGGCGGTGGTCGCGACCGTCGTGGCCGTGCTCGCCTTCCGCGGCAGCAACGGCGGACGCCTCGGGCTGGTCGTCTCCTCGGCCCTGGCCGCCGGCCTCTTCCTGGTCACCGCGGTCACCAGCCTGGTGATGGCGCTGCCGCTGGCGGCCTGCGTGGCCACCGTGGTCCTGCTGTCGCGCCCCGAGGTGCGCCGGTGGTACGCCGAGCGGCGCACCGCCGGTCGTGCCCGGCCCTGAGCCTGCGGGCGGGTCCGGCGGGGTGCGCTCGCGGGTGAGCCCGGCGGGGCGCGCGGCGTGGGAGCATGCCGCCATGAGCGACCAGTACCCGCCCTCCGGACCCACCCCCTCCGGTCAGGACCCCTACGGCCAGCAGCAGCCGAACCCCTACGGCCAGCCGCAGCAGGGTCAGAGCCCCTACGGCCAGCCGCAGCCGCCGGAGAACCCGTACGGGCAGCCCCAGCAGGGCCAGAACCCCTACGGGCAGCCCCAGCAGGGTCAGAACCCCTACGGGCAGCCCGGCTACGGCCAGCAGCCCGACGCCTACGGCAGCACGCCCTACGGCACCCAGCCCTACGGCGCCGGCCCCTACGGCTCGACCACCGACCCCGACAAGCGGCCCGGCCGCGTCACCATCGCCGCCGTGATCGCTCTCGTGCTCTCGGCGCTCGTCGCGCTGGTCTTCGGCTTCGTGACCGTCGCCGTGGCCGCCGCCCGCGACCAGATCGTCGACGAGCTCGAGCGCGAGCTGCGCAACCAGCCCGGCGCGGCCGACCTCTCGCCCGACGCGCTGGCCACGGCGGTGCTCGTCGTGTCGCTGGTCGTGGCCGTGTGGGCGGTGCTCGGCATCGTGTTCGCGGTGATGACGCTGCGCCGCTCCAAGGCCGGCCGGATCCTGCTGGTGATCTCCTCGGTCCTCACCGCGGTCGTCAGCCTGCTCGCGATCGGCTCCCTGGTCTCGGTGGTGACGCTGGCGGCCTCGATCGCGGTCGTGGTCATGGTCTTCACCGGCGGAGCCAACGACTGGTTCGCCCGCCGCGGCGCCACTCCCGCGCAGTACTGAGTCCCGCGCCGGCGCCGGCGCCGGCGGCGGCCCGGGTCAGCGGGTCAGGTCGGCGGTGCCGAGCCGGGCGAGGCCCTCGGTGACCACGTCGGTGGTCTTGCAGAAGGCCCACCGCACGAGGTGCCGCCCGGCCTCGGGGTCGTCGTAGAAGCCCTGGAGGGGCACCGCGACGACCCCGGCCCGCTCGGGCAGCGCCAGGCAGAGCTCGAGGCCGTCGCGCCAGCCGAGGTGGGCGGTGTCGGTGAGGGCGAAGTAGGTGCCCTCCGGCACCCGCGGGTCGAGCCCGAGGCCGCGCAGACCCGCGCACAGCAGGTCGCGGCGCTGCTGGAGATCGGCGGCCAGGCGACGCGGGAAGTCGGGCTCGTGGTCGAGGGCGTGGGCCACGGCGGGCTGCAGCGGCGCTCCCGAGGTGAAGGTCAGCCACTGCTTGGCGGCCAGCACGGCGCCGACCAGGTCGGCCGGCCCGGTGGCCCAACCGACCTTCCACCCGGTGAACGACCACGACTTGCCCGCGCTGGAGAGCGTGAGGGTCCGCTCGGCCATGCCGGGCAGCGTCGCGAGCGGCACGTGCTCGTGGTCGTCGAAGACGAGGTGCTCGTAGACCTCGTCGGTGACCACGACGAGGTCGTGCGCGAGCGCCGCGTCGGCGACGACCTGGAGCTCGGCGCGGGTCAGCACGGTGCCGGTGGGGTTGTGCGGGGAGTTCAGCAGCAGCAGGCGCGTGCGCGGCGTGACCGCGGCCCGCAGCGCGTCGGCGTCGAGGCGGTAGTCGGGGGCGCGCAGGGTGACGCCCCGGCGCACCCCGCCGGCCATCTGCACCATGGCGTCGTAGGAGTCGTAGGACGGCTCGAGGAGCACCACCTCGTCGCCCGGGTCGAGCAGGCCCAGCAGCGCGGCCGCGACGCCCTCGGTGGCGCCCGTGGTGACGACGACCTCGGTGTCGGGGTCGAGCTCGATGCCGTAGTGGCGCGCCTGGTGGCGGGCCACCGCCTGCCGCAGCGCCGGCACGCCGGGGCCCGGGGCGTACTGGTTGGCGCCCGCGCCCAGCGCCTCCACCGCCCGCGCGATCACCTCGGGCGGGCCGTCGACGTCGGGGAAGCCCTGGCCGAGGTTGACCGATCCCGTGCGTGCGGCGAGGGCCGACATCTCGGAGAAGATCGTCGGGGCGATCCCGTGGAGGCGGCGGGCGAGACGGGTGCGGGCCATGGCCGCCACGCTAGCCGCGGCCCCGGCACGGTTGAATGGGCCCCGTGAGCCAGACCCCGCACGAGACCGACGCGACCCTCGCCGCCGACATCGACGCCTGCTGCCGCCTCAGCGGCACCTTCACGCTGCGCTCGGGCCAGACGGCCTCGGAGTACTTCGACAAGTACCTCTTCGAGTCCGACCCCGCGCTGCTGGCCCGCGTGGCCCGGCAGATGGTCGGCCTGCTGCCCGACGACACCGAGCTGCTCGGCGGACTCGAGCTCGGCGGCGTGCCGATCGCGACGACGCTCTCCGGCCTCACCGGCCACCGCGCGCTCTTCGTGCGCAAGCAGGCAAAGGAGTACGGCACCTGCAAGCTCGCCGAGGGCCCCGACGTCGCCGGGCGCCGGGTGACGCTGGTCGAGGACGTCATCACCACCGGGGGCGCCGTGCGCGACGCCACACGGGCGCTGCGCGAGGCCGGCGCGGTCGTCGAGGTCGTCGTGTGCGCCATCGACCGCAGCCCGGCGGGGGAGAACCCGCTCGCCGACGTCGGCCTCGAGGTGCGCCCCGTGCTCACCAAGGCCCAGCTCGACGCCGCCCGGGGCTGACCCGGGCTGACACCGGGCTGACCGCGGCCCTCCCACAGGCGACCCTCGGGGGCGCCCTCTACCCTGCGAGCATGCCGCTCACCCCGCTGACCGCCGTGCTCTCGGCCTCCGACGCCACCGGCGCCGACCTGACCGGGTTCGCCGGCTGGGCCGTCGACGTGATGGAGAGGCTGGGGGTGGTCGGCGCGGGCGCGCTGATCGCGCTGGAGAACCTCTTCCCGCCGCTGCCGAGCGAGATCGTGCTGCCGCTGGCCGGCTTCACCGCCAGCCGGGGCGACTTCGGGCTGGTCGAGGCGATCGTGTGGACCACCGTCGGCTCGGTGCTCGGGGCGCTGGTGCTCTACGGCCTGGGTGCCGTCTTCGGCCGCGACCGCGTCTTCCGGCTGTGGAAGATGCTGCCGCTGGTCGACGAGAACGACTTCCTGCGCACCGAGGCGTGGTTCGGCCGCCACGGCCGCAAGGCCGTCTTCTTCGGGCGCATGGTGCCGATCTTCCGCAGCCTCATCTCCATCCCCGCCGGCGTCGAGCGGATGCCGCTGTGGCAGTTCCTGGCGCTGACCACGCTCGGGTCGCTGATCTGGAACTCCGTCTTCGTGGTCGCCGGCTTCCAGCTCGGCGAGCAGTGGCAGGAGGTCGAGCCGGTCGTGGCCTACCTGCAGTACGCCGTGATCGCGGCGGTCGCGCTCCTCGTGGCGTGGTTCGTCATCCGCAAGGTGCGCGGGCGCCGGGTCAGCGCGGGCTGAGCCCGCGCCCGGCCCCCGTCCCGGCGTCGTGGGCGGCCTCGGCGCGCGAGTGGCGGCGCGAGCGCCACCACTCCAGGGCGATCGGCACGGCGGTGAAGAGCAGGATGGCGAAGATCGCCAGGTCGATGTTGTCCTCCAGCCACGGCACCCGCTCGCCGAGGACGTAGCCGAGCACGGTGATCGAGAGCACCCACGCGACACCGCCGACGAGGCTCCACAGGTAGAACGTCGCCCGAGACATCAGCGTGATGCCGGCGACGACCGTGACGTAGGTGCGCACGAAGGCGACGAAGCGCCCCGCGACCAGCGCCTTCTTGCCGTGGCGGTGGAAGAACATCTCGGTGTGGTCGAGGTGCTTCTTCTTGAGGATCCGTCCGTCGTGCTCGCGCAGGGGCGGCCCGAGGCGGCGCCCGATCTCGTAGCCCACGACGTTGCCCAGCCAGGCCGCCGCGGTGAGCAGGGCCAGCGCGATCGCCAGCTCCACGGGCGGGGAGAAGGGGAAGAGGTCGAGCTGCCCGGTGGCGATGAAGATGCCGGTGGCGAAGAGCAGGCTGTCGCCGGGCAGGAACGGGAAGAACAGCCCGCACTCGACGAAGACGATCAGCAGGCTCAGCCAGAACAGCGCGCTCCCGAACTCCGCGAGCAGCCACTGGGGGTCCATGAGGTCGATGCCCAGGAACTGCGCCGACAGCAGCGGCGACGGCGCCGACGAGAGCATCGACGAGAGCAGCGGCGACACGGCGGTGGTCACCCGACGAGCGTACTCGCCGGACTGCCGGTGGGACCGGCGGGTGAGGAGGGCTCTCAGGCGCGGCGTCGGGGTCGGTGGCGGCGGGGCCTAGGCTGCGCCGCGTGGAGCAGCAGCCGGGGGAGCGGGCCGACCGGGCCGACGAGGCCGACCGGCGGGCGCCGTACGACCCCATGCCCCACGGACCGGCCGAGGTCGGGGTCGGCCCCTGGGAGGGGCCCTGGCCCGAGGGCCCCGGGTCGGAGGTCTACGACGCCGAGCTGCTGGCCGCCGGCGACCGGCGCAACGTCGTCGACCGCTATCGGTACTGGTCGGTGGCCGCGATCGTCGCCGACCTCGACACCCGCCGCCACGACTTCCACGTCGCCATCGAGAACTGGCAGCACGACGTCAACATCGGCGCGGTCGTGCGCACCGCCAACGCGTTCCTGGCCGCCGAGGTGCACATCGTGGGCCAGCGGCGGTGGAACCGCCGCGGCGCGATGGTGACCGACCGCTACCAGCACCTGCGCCACCACCCGACCGCGGAGGACCTCGCGGCCCACCTGGCCGGCCTGCCCGGCGGTCCGGTGCCACTGCTGGGCATCGACAACCTGCCCGGCTCGCAGCACCTCGAGACGACGGCCGTGCCGCGTCGGGCCTGCTTCCTCTTCGGCCAGGAGGGTCCGGGCCTCTCCGAGGGTGCGCGGGCGGCCTGCGACGGCACGTTCTCGATCGCGCAGTTCGGCTCCACCCGCTCCATCAACGCCTCGGCCGCCGCCGCGATCGCCATGCACGCGTGGGTGCGCACCCACGCCGACCTCGCCGCCGAGGACGCCTGGCGCGGCTAGCGCGTCGAGGACCGCACGGGCCGGCAGCCCGAGTCGTCGCACACGCGCTCGGCGCGTCCGCGCGACAGCGTCTGCGCCAGGCCCAGCGTCCAGCAGGTCGGGCACCCGCGCCACGACACCACGGCCAGCGGCAGGAGCAGCAGCCACCACGCGCTCTGGCCCGCGAGGCCCAGCCCGGCGACGGCCAGCACCAGCCCGACCACGCCGCGCACGACGTGCTCGGCCACCGAGCCGCTGGCGAAGAGCTCGCGCACCGGGTCGTCCTCGGGCGCGCGGGTGGTGGTGGTCACCGCCTCAGCCTAGGCGCCCCGTGGTCGAGGAGGAGCGCTCAGGCGGTGACGTCGCGGACGACGCGGTGGTGCACCAGCTCGGTGAGCAGCTCGCGGGCCGGGAGGTCGGTCAGCAGGTAGGCGCGGCCGGGGAGCCCGCCGAGGAACGAGCCGGGGGTGAAGGTCACCGCGTTCTCCACCCGGCACACCGACCCGTCGGGGCCCGTCAGCGGGGTGACGGTGGTGCGCCAGGTGACCAGACCCGGTGCGCGCACCGCGGCGTCGAGCACCAGCCGGTGGCCGGTGGTCCCGCCCGAGCCGTGCGGGCCGGCGGCGACCACGCGCCAGAAGCCGGCCGTGTCGCCCGCGCGCAGCTGCGGGTGCTCGGGCACCGGCCAGCGGCGGCCCCGGCCCAGGGTGAGCCGGTCGATCGCCCCGCGGACGGCGAAGGGAGCGGCGTCGACGTACCACCGCTCGGCGGCGCCGGCCGCGGTGACCGCGCGCCAGGCGTGCTCGGCGCTGACCGGCAGGTCGCTGGCCCGGGTGGTGGTGCGCAGGGTGCTCCGTCGGTGCATGGGACCGAGGCTACGGGTGACCCGCACGGTCTAGGGTGGGCGGCGTCGCAGCCAGACCCCGCCCGAGGAGACCCGCCGTGCCCATCGCCACCCCCGAGATCTACGCCCAGATGCTCGACACCGCCAAGGAGCGGGGCTTCGCCTTCCCGGCGATCAACGTGTCGTCGTCGCAGACGCTCAACGCCGCGCTCAAGGGCTTCGCCGACGCCGGGTCCGACGGCATCATCCAGGTCTCGACCGGCGGTGCGGAGTACCTCTCGGGCCCCTCGGTGAAGAACATGGTGACCGGCTCGGTCGCCTTCGCGGCCTACGCCGCCGAGGTCGCCAAGGCCTACCCCGTCAACATCGCGCTGCACACCGACCACTGCCCGAAGGACAAGCTCGACGGCTTCGTGCGCCCGCTGCTCGACCTCTCCGCCGAGCGGGTCAAGGGCGGCCAGCTGCCGCTGTTCCAGTCGCACATGTGGGACGGCAGCGCCGTGCCGCTGGAGGAGAACCTCGTCATCGCCGAGGAGCTGCTCGCCAAGGCCGCCGCGGCCCACATCATCCTCGAAGTCGAGATCGGTGTCGTCGGCGGCGAGGAGGACGGCGTCGCCAACGAGATCAACGAGCAGCTCTACACCACGCCCGAGGACGCCCTCGCCACGATCGAGGCCCTCGGCGCCGGCGAGAAGGGTCGCTACATGACCGCCCTGACCTTCGGCAACGTCCACGGCGTCTACAAGCCGGGCAACGTCAAGCTGCGCCCCGAGATCCTCAAGGCCGCGCAGGAGGCCGTCGCGCAGAAGCTGGGCCTCGCCGCCGACGCCAAGCCCTTCGACCTGGTCTTCCACGGCGGCTCCGGTTCCTCGGCCGAGGAGATCGGCGCGGCCGTCGACTACGGCGTGGTGAAGATGAACGTCGACACCGACACCCAGTACGCCTTCACCCGCCCCGTCGCCGCCCACATGTTCAGCAACTACGACGGCGTGCTCAAGGTCGACGGCGAGGTCGGCAACAAGAAGGCCTACGACCCCCGTGCATGGGGCAAGGCCGCCGAGGCGGGCATGGCCGCCCGCATCGTCGAGGCCTGCGAGCACCTGCGCTCCTCCGGCAAGGCCGTCTCCTGACCTGCGCTGACCTGCGCTGACCTGCGCTGACCTGCGCTGACGCGTTCGGCGCCCGACGACGCCCCGGCCGACCGGCCGGGGCGTCGTGCTCCGCTCGCGGCGACCGGCCGCGCCGGGCTCAGGACCCGTCGGGTCCTGCGGCGGGTCGCGGCGGCCGCCGGTCGGGACCACGGGGATCGTCGACGTCACGGGGGGCGGGCGAGTCGGCGAAGGCCTGCGCGAGCTCCTCGCCGCGCTCGTCCTGGGCGCGCTGGACCATCGCGTCGCGCAGCGAGCCGTGCTCGCCCTGACCGCGCAGCATCTGCTCCCAGTCGGCCCGCCCCCGACGGACCTCGTCGGCGAAGTCCTGCATCTCGCGGCCCATCGCGCCTCGCTCGGCGGCCTCCTGCAGCGCCCGCCGGTCGTCGGCGTCGACGAGGGGCCCACGGCGCAGCTCGTCGAGCTCGGCACGCCCTGCGGCCAGCGCCTCGGTCAGCTCGGCGGAGGCCCGGCGCAGGTCCTCGGTGATCGCGGCGTAGCGCTCGCGGTCCACGTCACACCGCCAACGGCTTGGGCGGCAGCGAGGAGACGGTGAGGTCGCTGACGAGCATCTCGATGAAGCTCTTCACCGTCCGGATGAGCGAGAACAGCATCCGCAGGTAGGCCGTCGCCTTGCTGGCCGTCTTGTAGGCGTCCCAGGCCTTCTGGATGAACTTCGCCTGGCCGTAGACGGGGATGTACTGCAGCGCCCACGCGCTCGTGATCAGGTCGACGGCGAGTCGGACGCAGTCCACCACGAACTGGGCCGTGCTGACCGCCTGGGCCGCCACCTCCTTCAGGTGCTCCCCGAGCGTGGCCAGGCCGGTGCTCTGGTCCTGCAGGGCGGGCGTCCAGCCGTACATGCCGGCGGCGTGGGAGTTGGCGGCCTGTCCGCTCCAGGTCTCGAAGACCCGGATCTAGCCGGCCGTGACGTTCTGCTCGCAGCTGTCGAGGCGCCCGGAGACGATCTCCCAGCAGCGGGCCTGGGTCGACAGGCCCACGACGTCGCCGGCGATCCAGTCGGTGACCTCGGCCCTGAGGTCCCACCCGCAGAACTTCTCGAGCGCCCAGCACAGCTCGTCGAGCATGAACCCGAAGGAGACCTCCGGCAGCTCGCTCTCGCTCGGGTAGGGGTTCTCCAGGTAGCTGAGGGGTGAGACCTTCGCGAAGGCGGCCGTGTTGGTGCCGCTGCCGCCGCTGACGCCACCGCCTCCGCCGAAGGAGCCGGCCACCGCTCCGTCGGTGCGGCCGAAGTCGAGCGCCTGCTGGTCGAGCGCCACGGCGTAGCTGCCCATCAGCGTGGCGTTCTCCGCGAGCAGCTCCTTGAGCTGGGGGAGGAGGGTGGCGTAGTCGTCGGTGAGGTCCTCGACGATCTTGCCGAAGTCGGCGTCGGTGCAGTAGGTCTCCACCTGGGTGTGGATCGTGCTGAGGTCGAAGCGGATCTCGTCGACGAGCTGGGCATAGCCGCGCAGGTCGGGCAGGTCCACTCTCAGCTCTCCGGCCGATCCTGTGGTCTCGGGGGCTCTCACCACGGCTGGCTCCTGGGGGGTCGAGGGTGGCACGACGGTGCCCGCGCGCGAGGCACGGCAAACGCGTCGTACGGCGCGCCCGTCGCCCCGGCCGCCGGAGCGGTCGCGTGGTCTGGACCGGTGGGGCCGCTCAGGCCGCGGCGCGGTGCTGGCCGAGCATGACCGCCAGCAGGCCGCCGCACACGAGGAGCACCACGGCGATCAGCAGCCACTGCCGGGCGCGGCGCCAGCGGCCCAGCCCGGCCACCAGGAGCGCGAGGGCGCCGAGCGTGCCGGCCACGAGGCCGCCCGCGCGGACGGTGTCGTCGGCGTCGGTGGTCGCACCGCCGAGGGCGCAGAGCAGTGCCACGAAGGCGGCGACCCGGAGGGCCAGCTGGCGACCGACGTCCTCGCCGACGTAGCCGGCGAGATCGCGCCCGCTCGCGTCGTCGGGGATCTGGTCGGGATCGAGGGGAGGGCGTGCCATGGGCCACAGTGTGCCCGGCGACCCTGTCCTCGTGGGGGGGCGCAGACCCCGCCGGGGACGCGCGTCGCGCCCGGGGGACACAATGCACCCATGAGCCCCGTGACCCCCGGCATGGACCTGATGGCCGGTCCGCCGCCCACCCACCTGCCCGCCGACCCCGCCACGACCGCGCTCGCCGCGGGCGAGTCGCCGACCGACGTCGTACGCCACCACCCGGCGTCCCCGTCGGCGTGGGCGGCGCTCGCCACCGAGGCCGCCGCGGCCGACGCCGACGCCGTGGTCGTCTACGCCTACTCCCGGGTCGGCTACCACCGCAGCCTCGACCTGCTGCGTCGCAACGGCTGGAAGGGCCACGGGCCCGTGCCGTGGGAGCACGAGCCCAACCGCGGCTTCCTGGTCTGCCTGTCGCTGCTGGCCAAGTCGGCCCGCGCCATCGGCGAGACCGACGAGTGGGAGCGCTGCCGCGACTTCCTGCGCGACTCCAGCCCCACCGGCTACGCCGCGCTCCTCGGCGACTGACGCGGGCGGCGCCCACCCCGCCCTACGTCGGCGGGGTGAGCAGCCGCCGGACGGTGTCGGAGCCCAGGGCCAGGAAGAGCGTGGGCAGGCGCGGGCCGCGGTCGGCGTCGACGAGCAGGTTGTAGAGCAGCTTGAAGAACGCCTTCTGGTCGGCCTTGACCTGGTCGGTCGGGGCGTCGTCGAGACCCAGGCCCCGACCCAGCTTCGGCACGCCGTAGACCAGCGTGGTGGTCTCGTCGAGGTCGAGACGGTCGGGCAGCCGGTCGAGGAGGTGGCGCAGCCACAGCTCCTCGTCGTCGCCGAGCCGGGCCAGCCGGGCGGCGTCGGGCTCGGTGCGCACGGTGGTGCGCTCCGACTCGGGTACGTACTCGCCGGTCCAGGTCATGGCGCGGCCCAGCCGCGGCTCGAGGTCCTCGACGGAGTCGTGGTCGTGGCCGACCTCGCGCACGATGCGGCTGATGAGGTCGGCGCTGCCCGCGGTCACGTCGGCCACCGACGAGAGCAGGCGGAAGGGCACCACGACCGCGGGCACCGGCAGGCGGCCGGCCGTCGCGGTCTCGCTGGCGCGCTCGAAGGCCAGCACCTGCGCGTCGCGCTTGGCGGGGTCGGCGGCCTTGCGGCCCAGTGCGTCCCACTCGTCGTAGAGGCGCACCACCTCCGGGCCGAAGTCGACGTTGAAGGCCTGCTTGGGCTGGCGGCGCACGTAGAGCCAGCGCAGCACCGGCGCCTCGAGGATCTGCAGGGCGTCGGCCGCGGTCGGCACGCCACCGCGCGAGGAGGACATCTTGACCTGCCCGCCGGCGCCGACGAAGGAGTAGCCGACGAACGACGGGGCGCGGCCGTCGTAGAGCTTCACCAGCTCCTTGCCCACGGTGTAGGACGACCCCGGGCTGGCGTGGTCGACGCCGCCGGGCTCGAAGTCGACGCCCTCGACGGCCCAGCGCATCGGCCAGTCGACCTTCCAGACCAGCTTGCCCTCGTCCTGGGTGCGCAGGTTGGTGACGCCCTCGAAGGGGCACGAGGTGCAGGTGTAGGCCAGGTCGGCGGAGTCGTCGTCGTAGGACGTGATGATCGTGGTGTCGCGCCCGCAGTCGCGGCAGTAGGGCTTGTAGGGGAAGCGCGCGAGGTCGTTGGTGGCGCCGAGGCCCGAGGGGTTGCCGTCGTCGCCGTCGTTGGCGACCGAGTCGGCGAGCGCCGCGGCCTCCTCGGCCGACTCGGCGGCCTCGCTGAGCGGGGCGGCCTTGGTGCGGTAGCGCGCCATCACGGTCTCGATGCGGTCGCGCTGGGCCACGGCGTGCAGGATCTGCTCGCGGTAGGCCCCCGCGCGGTAGCGCTCGGTCTGGGAGACCTCCTCCATCTCCACGCCGAGGGCGCGCAGCGAGGCCACGAGCGGCTCCTTGAAGTGATCGGCCCACGAGTCGTGGCACTCCCACGGGTCGGGCACGCCCGAGAGCGGGCGCCCGATGTGGTCGGCCCACGACGGGTCCACCCCGGCGGGGACCTTGCGGAAGCGGTCGTAGTCGTCCCAGCTGTGCAGGTGGCGCACGGGCAGCCCGCGGCGTGCGAGCTCGTCGGCGACGAAGTGCACGGTGAGGAACTCGCGCAGGTTGCCCAGGTGCACCGGCCCCGACGGGCTCGCCCCCGAGGCGCAGGTGATCGGCCGCCCCGACTCCGGGGTCCAGCCTCCCTGCTCGGCGTGGCGCACGGCGTCGTCGGCCGCGCGGGTGACCCAGTCGACGGGAGCCTGGGGGGCCCCGTCTCGTGCTGTGCCTCGTGCCATCGGGGTGCTGCTCCTGCTCTCGTCCGTGACGGCCCGCAGGGGCGCGTCGGACGGCGTGGTGGGACCGGTCGGGACGTCTCGCGGGCCCGCGGTGGGACGCCCCAACGCTACCGGAGCCGCGCCACTGGCCCGCCCCGGCCACGAGGAACCATGGCGGTGGGGGACGAGCGGCACTAACATGCCACGGATGCCCACCCGGACCCCCGCCACGCTGATGGCCGCCCTCGGCTTCCCCAAGCACGTGGACCGCCTCCACCAGCAGCTGCTGGGCCATTCCGGGCGCGAGCTCGTCTCGGTCGCGGCCGCGCTGCTCCAGACGCCCGAGGAGCTGATGAGCGCCCTCGAGCCGCTGTGCGACGCCGGCGTGGTGCGGGTGGAGGAGTCGCGGGTCTTCGTGGCCAGCGCCCCCGAGGTGGTCGCCCGCATCCTCGCCGCGCAGGCGGCGAGCGCGGCGGTCGTGCAGGCCGAGCTCGAGAGCGTCGCGGCGGCCCTGCCGTTCCTCACCGGCAGCGGGGCCCGGCCCGCCGAGGGCGAGGTGCACGACGTGCAGCCGCTCGACGGCGAGATCAGCAGCGGCGGCAACCCGATCCCGCTGCTCACCGCGCTCATGGTGCAGAGCCGCGGCGACCTGCTCTGGCTGCGCCCCGACCAGTGGCGCCACCCCTCGGAGGACGCGATGGGCGACTTCATCGGCGGCCTGGTGAGCGGGGGTCGCAGCTCACGGGCGATCTATCCCGTGCGCGCGCTGACCGAGGCCCGCGCGACGCTCAACCACCGCGTCGAGAAGGGCGAGGTGATCCGGGTGCTGCCGACGATCCCGACCCGCATGTTCATCATCGGCACGACCCACGCCGTGCTCCCCGAGCCGCTGGGCCAGGTCGACGAGCCGCGCTCCCTGATCCGCCAGCCGGGCCTGGTGAAGGCGCTGACCTACTGGTTCGAGGCGCTGTGGGACCGCGCGGCGCCGGTGAGCGCGCTGACCGGGGAGGCCGAGCCGCGCAGCGACATGCAGCGCTTCCTGGTGCAGCAGCTGGCCAGCGGCTCCCAGGACGAGCAGATCGCCCGCCGGCTCGGGGTCAGCCTGCGCACCGTGCGTCGCCGGGTCGCCGACCTCATGATCGAGCTCGGCGCCGAGTCGCGCTTCCAGGCCGGGGTCGAGGCGGCCCGGCGCGGGTGGCTCTGACGGTGCCTCAGCGGTGCGGCAGCACCATCGAGTAGGCGCCGGGCTCGAGGTGCCAGGTGCGCTGGCGCTCGGGACCGTAGATCTCGCCGTCGGCGGAGCAGTAGAAGGGCTCCCCGGCGATGGAGACGGTGCGACCGGTCAGGGAGATCACGTCGTCGCGCTCCTCGTGGCGCCCGAGCAGCAGGCCCGCGGCGTACCCGAAGCGCGCCAGGGGGCCGATCGAGCGCGAGACCATCACGTCGAGGCGCCCGTCGGTGGTCTCGGCCTCGGGGTTGAGCGAGGTGCCGCCGCCGACGTCGGAGCCGTTGCCGACGGCCACCATGAGCACGGGCTGGTCGAGGTCGACCACGCACTCGCCGTCGACCTCGACGCGCAGCCGCACGAAGGGCGGCTTGTACGCCGCGAGCGCCGCACCGATCGGGTAGCCGAGCTTGCCCAGGTTGACCTTGCCGACGCCGATCGAGCCGAGCCGGTCCTTCCACCGCGTGGCGCGGCGGCTGGCCTGCGCGCCGGCGCCGGCGTGGACGTTGTTGACGACGATCTCGCCGACCTCGTCGACGATGAGGTCGACGCGGCGCACCTCGCCGGTGAGCAGGACGCGGGCGGCCTCCTCGATGTCGAGGGGGATGTCGTTGCCGCGGGCGAAGTCGTTGCCGGTGCCCAGCGGCAGCAGGCCGAGCACGGCGTCGGCCAGCTCGTGGCGGCGGTGGAGCGCGGCCACGACGGCGTGCATGCTGCCGTCGCCGCCGGCCACGACGATGCGACGCGACCCGGCGCGGTGCAGGACGCCGTTGAGCTCACCGGGGTCGGAGGTGGCGGCCACCTCGACGGAGGTCTCGGCGCGCAGGATGTCGAGGGCCCGCTCGAGGGTCTCCTCGTCCGACGTGCCGGCGCCGCTGTTGGTGATGACGAGAAGGGGCTCCACACCGCGACAGTAGTGGAGCGGGCGGTCGGGCGCCGACCTGCGGTAGCGTGTGGCCGCAAGAGCTCCGGTGCACTTGTGCCCGGGGCTCTCGCGTTTCCGCTCCGAGCGCGTCAGGTGCGCCGGGTCGGAGGAGTCCAGCACGCCTAGAACCGGAAGTGAGCGAGCAGATGCCCGCGATCGCCATCATCGGTGCCCAGTGGGGTGACGAGGGGAAGGGCAAGGCCACCGACCTGCTCGGCTCCAGCGTCGACTACGTCGTGAAGTTCAACGGCGGCAACAACGCCGGCCACACCGTCGTCATCGGCCAGCCCGACGGCAGCGAGGAGAAGTACGCCCTCCACCTGCTGCCCAGCGGCATCCTGACCCCCGGCTGCACGCCGGTGATCGGCAACGGCGTCGTCGTCGACCTCAAGGTGCTCTTCGAGGAGATCGAGGGCCTCGAGGCCCGCGGCGTCGACACCAGCGGCCTGGTGGTCAGCGCCAGCGCGCACGTCATCGCCGACTACAACCGCACCGTCGACAAGGTCACCGAGCGCTTCCTCGGCTCGCGTCGCCTCGGCACGACCGGGCGCGGCATCGGCCCGACCTACGCCGACAAGATGAACCGCATCGGCATCCGGGTGCAGGACATCTTCGACGAGAAGATCCTGCGCCAGAAGATCGAGGGCGCCCTGGAGCTCAAGGGCCAGGTGCTGACGAAGATCTACAACCGTCGCGCCCCCTCGGTCGACGAGACCCTCGAGGAGCTGCTGCAGTACGCCGACCGGCTGCGCCCGATGGTCCGCGACACCGGCCTGCTGCTCAACCAGGCCCTCGACCGCGGCGAGACCGTGCTGCTCGAGGCCGGCCAGGCCACCCTGCTCGACGTCGACCACGGCACCTACCCCTTCGTCACGTCGTCGTCGGCGACCGCCGGCGGCGCCTGCACCGGCTCGGGCATCCCGCCGATGCGGATGGACCAGGTGATCGGCATCGTGAAGGCCTACACCACGCGCGTCGGCGAGGGCCCCTTCCCGACCGAGCTCTTCGACGACGCCGGCGAGCACCTGCGCAAGGTCGGCGCCGAGTACGGCACCACGACCGGTCGCCCGCGGCGCTGCGGCTGGTACGACGCCGTCATCGCCCGCTACGCCGCCCGCGTCAACGGCGTCACCGACTTCGTGCTCACCAAGCTCGACGTGCTGACCGGTCTGGAGCAGGTGCCGGTCTGCGTGGCCTACGACGTCGGCGGGGTCCGCCACGACGAGATGCCGGTCAACCAGACCGACTTCCACCACGCCGTGCCGATCTACGAGTACCTCCCCGGCTGGTGGGAGGACCTCAGCGCCTGCCGCACCTTCGAGGACCTGCCCGCCAACGCCCAGGCCTACGTGCGCGCGGTGGAGAAGATGTCGGGCGCGCGCATCTCGGTCGTCGGCGTCGGTCCCTCGCGCGAGGCGACCGTCGTGGTGCACCCGCTGGTCTGACCGGTCCCGGACGAGCCCGGTGCGACCGTCCCGTGCCGGTGCCCGGTGCGGCCTAGTACTGCCGCTCGGTCTCGGTGACGCGGTCCGCCACGGCCAGGACGACGCCGGGGTCGACCAGGGGCCACCGCGTGGCGGTGAGGGACGACTCGTCGGAGGACCCGCTGGAGGACTCGCTGGGGGAGCCGTCGAGCACGACGGCGCGCGGGCGCTCGACGCCGACGAGGGCCACCAGCTCGTCGGCGCCGTCGCCGTCGACGTCGGAGACCACGGCGTGCGGGGAGTAGCCGGCGTCGTCGTCGGCCGGTGCGAGCGCGCTCGCCCCGCCGAGCCCGTCCTCCCACGACCAGGCGCTCACCGCGAGGTCGGTGCCGACGTGCACGAGGGTGTCGGTGCCGTCGCCGTCGAGGTCGGCCTGCCGGAAGACGCCGGTGCCGTAGCCGGGCTCGTCGAGCACCAGCGTCTCGCCGACCTGCTCGAAGGAGTCGCCGCGCGACACCAGGCCGCGCAGCACGGTGGTGCGGCCGAGGGTGTCGACCTCCACGAGGTCGTCGCGACCGTCGCCGTCGAGGTCGCCGACGGTCCAGGTCGTGCTCGCGCCCGGTGACCGCTCGACCTCGGCCCAGGTCGCCTCGCGCTGCCAGTCCTCCTCGGCGGTGCTGAGCATCACCGTGACGGTGGCGGTGTCGTCGAGTGCGGTGCCGACGGCGAGGTCGTCGCGCCCGTCGCCGTCGAAGTCCCCGAGCGCGGCGGTGCCGGTGCCGTAGTCGAACGTGCCGACCTCCTCGGCGGGTGGCACGACCATCAGCGAGCTGCGGCGCGGCGCGGGATCACCCGCGTCGAGCGGGCCGGGCGCCACCGCGACGCGCAGGCTCGAGCCGTCGCCGTCGACGGTGACCCGGTCGAGGACGCCGTCGCCGTCGACGTCGCCCAGCACCGTGCGGGGGTTGACCTCCGCGACCCGCTCCGCGTCGTCGACGGCCGCGCCGTCGGAGCGCTGCAGCTGCCCGCCGTCGAGGTCGAGCAGCAGCAGGTCGCCGAGGCCGTCGCCGTCGACGTCACCGCGCGCGGCGGGGTCCTCGCGGGCCGGGGCGGGGTCCGCGGGGAGCGGCAGGCCCGCGGCTGCGGCGGGACCGGTCGCCGGGCCGGACGCCGTGTCGCGCGGCGCGTCGTCGGGCCACAGCAGCAGGCCGGCGGCGACCGCCCCCGACGCGACGGCGAGGCCGAGCCCGGCGGCGGCCAGGCGACCCCGCCGCGACCGCCCCGCGGGCGGCGGGGGCCGCAGGGAGGCGCCCGACCCGGTCGAGCGCTCGTGCCCGCCGAGGCGGCGCAGGTCCTCGCGCAGCGCGGCGGCCCCGGGGTGGCGGTCGGCGGGGTCCTTGGCCAGGGCCCGGGCGAGCACGGGGTCGAAGGCGGCCTTGGCCGGGTGGCCCTCCGGCAGCTGGGGCACGGGGGCCGAGACGTGCGCCATCGCGACCTGCACGTCGCTGCCGGCGTAGGGCGGACGTCCGGTCAGCGCCTCCACGAGCAGGCAGCCCACGGCGTAGACGTCGCTGGCGGGGGTGGCGGGGGCGCCCCGGGTCAGCTCGGGGGCGAGGTAGCTCCAGGTGCCGGCGACCGCGCCGGGGGAGGTGAGGCCGCTCGACTCGGTGAGCGCGACACCGAAGTCGCACAGGTAGACGTGGGGCCGGTCGAGCCGGTCGTCGCGCAGGAGCACGTTGGCGGGTTTCACGTCGCGGTGCACCACGCCCACCGCGTGGGCCGCGACGAGGGCGTCGCAGACCTGCGCGACGACGGTGGCGGCCAGCTCGGGGCGCAGCGGGCCGTGCACGGCCAGCAGCCGGCCCAGGTCGCCGCCGGTGGCCAGCCGCGTCACGAGGTACGGCGACCCGGCGTGCTCGCCGTGCTCGTAGATGGCGATGACGTGCGGGGAGTCGAGCCGCGCCAGCACCGCCGCCTCGCGCTGGAAGCGGGCGGCGAAGGCGGGGGAGTCGGCGAGGGCGCCGCGCACGACCTTGATCGCGACGCGTCGCCCCAGGGAGGTGTCGGTGGCGGCGAAGACCTGGCCCATGCCGCCCACGCCGACGACGGCGTCGATGTGGTAGCTGCCCAGGGTGCTGCCGACGCGCAGGGGTCCGGCGCCGCCCGCGGGCCCGGTCACGGGACGGTCTGTCCCATCACGCTCTGCTCGAGGCGGTAGGTGAGGTCGGCGCTCCAGCTGGCCCACTCCTCGGTGTCGCCGAAGCGCTCGCCGTCGGAGCGCACGACCAGCACCTTGGCGGTGCGGTCGTCCTGCGGGCCCACGGCGAGCAGGTCGACGCGGCCGTCGCCGTCGACGTCGCTGAGGGTGAAGCGGGCCTGGAGGTCGCCGCCGTCGCCGGTGACGGAGTCGATGACCCCGGCGCCGACCGGCTCGCCGAGACCCTCCTCGCCGAGGCCGCGCACGGAGACCTCGAAGTAGTCCTCGCCGGTGCCGGACACGCTCACCAGCTCGTCGTCGCCGTCGGCGTCGACGTCACCCGCGAGCGTGGCGATGTCGAAGCCGTCCTCGCCGGTGCTGCTCGTGCCCTCGTCGAAGCCGTCGCCGGTGCCGAGGTAGAGGGTGGTGACCTGCTCGGGGTCGTCGGCCAGCGGGTCGGGGCTGGTCGAGACCACCACGTCGAGCAGGCCGTCGCCGTCGTAGTCGCCGGCCTCCACGGTGGGGGTGAGGTCCTCGCCCGGTCCGTCGACCTCCATGAGCGGCTCGGCCTCGCCGAAGCCGTCCTCGCCCTGGCCGTGGGCGACGAAGAACTCGTAGGGCCGGTCGGGCTCCCAGGCCAGCAGGAGCAGGTCGTCGAGGCCGTCGCCGTCCACGTCGCCGGCCCAGGGGGTGACGTTGCGGGCGTCGCTGGGGCGGTCGATGTTGAAGCCGAACTCGCCGCCGTCGGTGAGCCCGGCGGCGACGTAGATGCGCCGGTCCCGCCCGGCCGGCACGTAGACCGAGACGACCTCGCTGAGGCCGTTGCCGTCGACGTCGGCCAGCGTGATGGTGCGCAGGGTGCGGGCGCCCACGGCGTAGTCGCGCTCCGGCTGGGCCTCGAGCTGCTCACCGTCGGAGAGCAGGCTGGTGGAGAAGAAGCTGTAGATGTCGCCCTGCTGGACGGGGTAGATCGACACGGCGTCGCCCAGGCCGTCGGCGTCGATGTCGCCGGCGATCGGACCCTCCGGGGGCTCCGGGGCGGCGCTGGCCTGGTCGGTCGCCTCGGCCCCGCTCGCCCCGTCGCCGCTGTCGCCGCTGTCGCCGTCGGCGCCGGTGGCGGAGGAGGTCGACCCGTCGTCGGACCACGGCGTGGTGACCGCGAGGGCGGTGCCGCCGGCGACGAGCACGGCGAGGGCGGCGACGCCGGCCAGCACGAGCGGACGCCGGCCCCGGCCGGCCCCGCCCGACGAGGCGCCCCGCCCCGTCGCGCGGCGCCGGCCCGGGGTGGCGGCGGCGGCGGCCGCGGCGGCAGCGGCGGCGCTGGAGCCCGAGCCGGCGGAGCCGGAGGGGCCCGACGCCCCCGTGGGCGTGGCGGGAGCGGGCACGGGCACGGGGGTGATGCCGCTGCCGGGAGCGAGCGGGGTCGCCGCGGCGGCCAGGAGGTCCTGGCGCATGGCCTCGGCGTCGGGGTAGCGGTCGGCGGGGTCCTTGGCCATGCTGCGCGCCAGGATGGCGTTGGCCCACCGGGTGAAGTCGTCGCTGCCGGTGAGCTGGCGCACCGGGGAGGTCTGGTGGGCGATGGCGATCTCGACGTCGGAGCCGACGTAGGGGGCCGTGCCGGTGAGTGCCGCCCAGAAGAGGCAGCCCAGGGAGTAGAGGTCGGAGGCCGGGGTGGCCTCGCGGCCCTCGCCGCACTCGGGCGAGAGGTAGCTCCAGGTGCCGGCCACCGCGCCGGGGGCCGTCAGGTGGTCGGCCTCGTCGCCGGCGCGGGCGATGCCGAAGTCGCACAGGTAGACGTGGAGGTCGGCGGCGGTGGCGTCGCGCAGCAGCACGTTGCTGGGCTTGATGTCGCGGTGGACCACGCCGGCCCGGTGGGCGTCGGCGAGGGCGTCGGCGACCTGGGCGCACAGGGTCGCGGCCAGCTGCGGGGGCATGGGGCCGCGGGCGCGCAGCTGGCCGCCGAGGTCGCCGCCGGCGACGTACTGCGTCGCGATGTAGGGGCAGCCCTCGTGCTCGCCGTGGTCGTAGATCTCGATGACGTGGGGGGAGTCGAGCCGGGCCAGGAGGGTGGCCTCGCGGTCGAAGCGGCGCAGGAACTCCTCGGAGTCGCCCAGCTCGGCCGAGACGACCTTGAGGGCCACCTGGCGGTGCAGCGACAGGTCGGTGGCGCCGAGGACGACGCCCATGCCGCCCCGGCCGATCTCGTGGTCGATGCGGTAGCGGTCGAACTGGTCACCGACGCGGGGGAGTGAGGCCATGGTGGGCGTCCTTCCCCCTCGCAGGCGACCTGAACCCCGCCGGGAGCACCCGGCTCACCGGGGTCGCTGCGGCGCGGGGCGCCGGCGGCGGCCACTACCCTGGTGCACCGTGACCGACCCCTCGCCCCAGGACCCGACCCACGCTCCGCCCCAGGCCGCGTCTCGCGACGTCGCCGACGGCGGGACCGGTCCCGCACCCCACGTGACCGGCACCGTGCCGACCGGTCCGCTGACCTGCCTGGTCGTGGGCCCCGGTGGTCGCGAGCACGCGCTGGCCCGGGCCCTGGCCCACGACGCGGGCGTCGCCGCGGTGCACGCCGCCCCGGGCAACCCCGGCATCGCCGCCGTCGCCACGCTGCACGACGTGGACGCGCTCGACGGCGAGGCCGTCGCCGACCTCGCGGTGTCGCTGGGCGCCGACCTGGTCGTCGTCGGGCCCGAGGCGCCGCTGGTGGCCGGGGTCGCCGACGCCGTCCGCGCCCGTGGCATCGCGGTCTTCGGCCCGACCCGGGCCGCCGCCGAGCTCGAGGGGTCGAAGGCCTTCGCCAAGGACGTCATGGCCGCGGCCGGGGTGCCCACCGCGGCCGCCCGGGTGTGCACCTCCGCGGTCGAGGTGCAGGCCGCCCTCGACGCCTACGGCCCGCCCTACGTCGTCAAGGACGACGGCCTGGCCGCCGGCAAGGGGGTCGTGGTGACCCTCGACCGCGACGAGGCCGTCGAGCACGCCGCACGCTGCGGACGCGTGGTGATCGAGGAGTTCCTCGACGGCCCGGAGGTCTCGCTCTTCGCGATCACCGACGGCGCGACGGTCTACCCGCTCCAGCCGGCCCAGGACTTCAAGCGCATCGGCGACGGCGACGTCGGGCCCAACACCGGCGGCATGGGGGCCTACACCCCGCTGCCGTGGGCCCCCGACGACCTCGTCGAGGAGGTGCTGGCCACGGTGCTCCAGCCCACCGTCGACGAGATGGCCCGCCGCGGCACCCCCTTCGCCGGACTGCTGTACGCCGGGCTCGCCCTCACCTCGCGCGGCACCCGCGTGGTCGAGTTCAACGCCCGCTTCGGCGACCCGGAGACCCAGCCGCTGATGGCGCTGCTCGACTCGCCGCTCTCGCCGCTGCTGGTCGGCGCGGCCACCGGCACCTTGGCCGACGTCGCCCCGCCGGCGTGGCGCCCGGGCGCGGCCGTCGGGGTCGTGATGGCCAGTCGCGGCTACCCGGAGACCTCGTCGTCGGGCGACGTGATCGTCGGGATCGACGCGGCCGAGGCCCTGCCCGACGTGCACGTCGTCCAGGCCGGCACGGCCCTGCGCGACGGCGACCTCGTGACCGCCGGCGGTCGGGTGCTCGCGGTCGTCGCCACCGGGGCCGACCTGGCCGCCGCCCGCCGGGCGGCCTACGACGGGGTCGCCTCCGTCGACTTCCCCGGCGCGCAGCACCGCACCGACATCGCCGCAGGTGCCGCGGCGGGAGGCGGCGCCTGAGGTAGCGCCTGGGGTAGCGCCTGAGGTAGCGCCTGGGGTGGCGCCCGGCCTGCGACCGAGGCGGCTCGCGGCGATCGGGGCGTGAGAGCCCTCGCCGCCTCGCCGCCGAGGCCGCCGCGGCGCCGCACGCCTGCTGCGTGCCGGGCGTCTGGCCCCTGACGCGGTTCCCGGCTGCCTCGGGTCCGGCTGCCCCCGGGTCCCCGAGCCACCTGCAGGTCCCGGGGTGCGCGGGTCTGCGGCAGGCGGGCGGAGGGCGCCCGGGTCGCAAGCGCCCCGAGAGGCCTCGTCCGCGTGCTAGGGGGAGGGGCACGACCGTGCCCCTCCCCCTAGCACGCCGGCACCACCTCTCAGGGACTCCTTCCTGCTCGGGTCCCTCCGGTCGTCCCCGTGACCCTGTGACCTACCGCGCCCTCGCCCCGTCGTCCACAGGCCGCGCAGCGCGGCGTGCGGCGGGGGTCGCCGCCGTCGTAGCGTCCTGCCGTGTCCCACTCCGACGGCGGCTCCCCCGGGGACGCCCCCGGAGGCCCCGCGGGAGGCACCGAGGGCGACTCACCGGCTGCGTCCGAGCGGCGGGCCTGCCCGCTCATGACCGGGCGGGAGGCCACGGCGGCCCTGCGCCGGGCCGGGCTGCCCGAGCGCCAGGCCCGGGTGGTGCTCGCCTCGGGGCTCGCGGGGCGCCCCGACCGCGCCGGCTCGGCGCACCTCTTCGACGCCCACCGAGTGCTCGCCCTCGCGCGGCGGCGCGTGCCCACCGACGAGGAGCTGGCAGCGGCGTACCCGCTCGGGCTCTTCCTGGCCCGCCGCGTCGTGCCGGCCGACGCGTCCTGGGACGACCAGGCCGCGGGGCTGAGCCGGGAGTGGGCCATGTCGCCCTTCAGCGCGGTGATGCTCAAGGAGCGCGTGGGGCGCCAGGGCTTCCTCCCCCTGGTCGGCACCACCGGCGGCTTCGTGGCCGTCGCGGCCGAGATCCGCGCCGTCGTGCGGATCGGGAGCCGCACCAGCGACTTCCGGCTCGAGCCGCCCGGGCGGTGGGCGAGCGACCTGCTCGAGACCCGCCTCCCCGCGGGCCCCGGCCCCTCCTGGGTCTTCCTCGGCACCGGGTGGTCGGCCAACCGGCTGGTCCGGGCGCCCCGCGCCGGGTGAGGGGCGCGAGGAGGTCCGGCCCCGCCGTCGGGGAGCGAACGGGCGGCGCGACCGTGGGAGGATGAGGTACGTGACCGTGCCCAACGTCCTCGCCACCCGCTACGCCGCCGCCGACCTCGCCGAGATCTGGTCGCCCGAGCACAAGATCGTCCTCGAGCGGCGGCTGTGGATCGCTGTCCTCCGCGCCCAGCGCGACCTCGGGATCGCGGTGCCCGACGGCGTGGTCGAGGACTACGAGGCGGTCGTGGAGCAGGTCGACCTGGCCTCGATCGCCGCCCGCGAGCGGGTCACCCGCCACGACGTGAAGGCGCGCATCGAGGAGTTCTGCGCGCTGGCCGGCCACGAGCAGGTGCACAAGGGCATGACCTCGCGCGACCTGACCGAGAACGTCGAGCAGCTGCAGCTCAAGCAGTCGCTGGAGCTGCTGCGCGACCGGGCCGTGGCCACCGTCGCCCGTCTGGCCCGCCTGGCCGCCGAGCACCAGAGCACCGTGATGGCTGGCCGCTCGCACAACGTCGCCGCCCAGGCCACCACGCTGGGCAAGCGCTTCGCGACCGTCGCCGACGAGATGCTCATCGGCGTCGAGCGCGTCGAGGAGCTGCTCGCGCGCTACCCCCTGCGCGGCATCAAGGGCCCGATGGGCACCGCGCAGGACATGCTCGACCTGCTCGACGGCGACGCCACCAAGCTGGCCGCCCTGGAGCAGCGCGTGGCCGCCCACCTCGGCTTCGACCGGGTGCTGACCAGCGTCGGCCAGGTCTACCCCCGCTCGCTCGACTTCGACGTGCTCTCCGCCGTGGTGCAGCTGGTCGCCGGACCGTCCAACCTCGCCACGACGATCCGGCTGATGGCCGGCAACGAGATCGTCACCGAGGGCTTCAGGGAGGGCCAGGTCGGCTCCTCGGCCATGCCCCACAAGATGAACACCCGCTCCTGCGAGCGGGTCAACGGCCTCGCGGTGGTCACCCGCGGCTACCTCTCGATGGTCGGCGAGCTCGCCGGCGACCAGTGGAACGAGGGCGACGTCTCCTGCTCGGTGGTGCGCCGGGTGGCCCTGCCCGACGCCTTCTTCGCCGCCGACGGGCTCTTCCAGACCTTCCTCACCGTGCTCGACGAGTTCGGTGCGTTCCCCGCGGTGATCCAGCGCGAGCTCGACCGCTACCTGCCCTTCCTGGCCACCACGAAGGTCCTGATGAGCGCCGTGCGCAACGGCGTGGGCCGCGAGAGCGCCCACGAGGCGATCAAGGAGGCCGCGGTCGGGGTGGCCCTCGACATGCGCCGCGGCCAGGCCGACAACGACGTCTTCGCCCGCCTCGCCGCCGACGAGCGGCTCGGCCTGACCACCGAGCAGCTCGACGCGCTCGTGGCCGACCCGATCACCTTCACCGGCGCCGCGGTCGAGCAGGTCGAGCAGGTCTGCCGGCAGGTGGCCGCGCTGGTCGAGCGGCACCCGGCGGCGGCGGCGTACGCGCCCGGCGCCATCCTCTGACCGAGGCCCGCCTCGCCCCGGACCCGACCGTGGGCAGGGCACGGCAGGGCCCCTGCCGTGCCGGTGCCGGCCTCAGGCGCGGGCCCGCTCCAGGCGCAGCGCGCGTACGGCGAGCAGCAGCGCGACGCCCAGCAGCAGCACGCCGGTGAGCAGCGCCGCGCGCAGGCCCGCGCCGGGGGAGAAGGACCCCGCGACCACCTGGTAGACGGTCATCAGCAGCGCCGCGCCGATCGAGGCGCCGATGCGCTGGCCGGTCTGCAGTGCCCCACCGGCCGCGCCACCCATGCGGGGCGGCACGTCGGCGAGGGTGAGGGTGATGTTGGGGGAGACGACCGCGCCGCCGCCGAGGCCGGCCAGCAGCAGGGCGGGCGCCGCGAGCAGGACCAGCGTGGTGCCCTCGCGGCCCGGCGCCACGAGGGCCACGGCGACGACGCCGACCATGGTGGTGACCAGGGCGGCCACGGTGATCCGTCGGCCGACCGTCGAGATCCAGCGGCCCACCAGCGGGGCGCTGGTGGCCGAGCCGAGCGCGAAGGGCACCAGCAGCAGGCCGGCCATCAGCGGGGTCCAGCCCAGGCCCTCCTGGAGGTGCACCGAGAGCACGAGCAGGAGCCCGGTGAAGCCGGTGAAGTACAGCGTGCCGACGCTGAGGCCGCTGGCGTAGCCCGGCAGGCGGCGCAGCAGCGCGACGTCGAGCAGCGGCGGGTGCCCGCGGCCCACGGTGCGGCGCTCCCAGCGCACGAAGCCCCACGCGAAGAGGGGCACGCCGAGCAGGAGCAGCAGCGGCAGGCGCGCGCCGCTCTCGACGCTCACGACGGGGTAGAGCAGGCACAGCACCGTGGCGCCGAGCAGCAGCGCGCCGGGCACGTCGATGCGTGGGTCGTCGTCGTCCTCGCGGCGGACGCGCTTGGGCACCATCCGCACCACCGCGATCGCCGCGACGACGCCGATCGGCACGTTGATGAGGAAGAGCCAGCGCCAGCCGTCCTCCTCACCGGCGAGGGCGATGATCGCCCCGCCGATGACCGGGCCGGCCGCGGAGGCCGAGGAGACGGTGAACCCGAAGAGCCCGAAGGCACGGCCGCGCTCGGGACCGCGGAAGAGCTGCTGGATCAGACCGGAGTTCTGCGGGGTGAGCAGGCCGGCGGTGGCGCCCTGGAGGAGCCGCGCCGCGACCACCGTCTCCGCCGTCGGCGCGAGCCCCACCGCGGCGCTGGAGAGCACGAAGCCGGTGAGCCCGATCAGCATCAGCCGGCGACGGCCGTAGGCGTCGCCGAGGCGGCCGCCGGCCACCAGCACGAGGCCGAAGGTGAGCGCGTAGCCGGACACGACCCACTGGATGGTGCCGGCCGAGGTGTCGAGGCCGGCCTGCATCGAGGGCACGGCGACGTTGACGATGGAGACGTCGAGCAGCGACATGAAGCCGACCACCAGCGACACCCCGAGGATGCGCCAGCGGCGCGGGTCGGGCTCCCACTGCTCCTCGTCGTCGTGGTGGGAGGGGTGGTCCTCGCCGGTCGACGACCTCGGGACCACGCGCTCGCTCACACCCGCCAGCCTCCCCGACCGCCCAAGACCCGGAGGGGTGGGCCGCCCCGGCGGCGTGCGGCGGCGTGCGGCGGCGCCAGCAGATTTGCGGTGGGGCCCGGGCGGCTCGACGCTTGTGCCATGGGCTCACCGGTGACCGTCTCCATCACCCGCCACGTCGACCCCGGGCGCGAGGCCGAGATGGCCAGCTGGCTGCAGGCGGGCACCGCGCTGGCCCAGCGCTTCCCGGGCTTCCTGGGCGCCGGGTGGGTGCGCCCCGAGCGCGACTCGGAGACCTGGCACATGCTCTACCGCTTTGCCGACGCCGAGGCGCTGGCCCACTGGGAGACCTCCCACGAGCGGCAGTGGTGGCGCGACTCCTCGGCCGGGCTCGGGGTGACCGAGTCCCGCGTCGAGCGGCGTACGGGCATCGAGGGGTGGTTCGACGACCCCACCAGCCGCGACGTGCGCGACCTGCGGGTGACCCCGCCGGCGCCGCCGCGGTGGAAGCAGGCCTCGGTGATCTTCATGGTGTTCTACCCGCTCAGCGTGCTGGCCAACTGGGTCGCGGGCCACGTCGTGGCCGACCTCGTGCTCCCGCTGCGCGTGCTGGCCACCGTGCTGGTGATGACGCCGATCATGACCTACCTCGCCCTGCCCTGGATGACCCGGCGGATGGAGTGGTGGCTCCACGGCCGCCCCGCGCCCTGGCGCAGCACGACGCTCCAGCGCCGGTGAGCGGCAGCGCGCCCGCCGTCACGCCCGGCAGGTGCTGACCGCGGGCCAGGACGGCACCCCACGAGGGGTGGTCCGCGGCGACCGCGCGGCTCCTAGGGTCGGGGGCGTGCCCGACGCGACCCCCTTCGAGCCGCGCGTCGACGACCGCGGCCTCCAGCTGACCTGGCTCGACGCCGACGACGAGCCCCAGGAGGCGCCGGAGGCCACGGTCGCCGCGCTGCGCGAGGTCATCGGCACCCCGCCCGACGACCTGGCCGCCCGCGGGCCGCTGGTCTCCCGGCCCGGGCGCGACCTCGGCCTGGGCGCCGTGCGGGTCGTCTGCGAGGACGGGAGCCGGCACGAGGTCGACGGCCCGCTGCCCGCCGACTTCCCGCTGGGCTACCACCGCCTCACCACCGCCGAGGGCGTCGAGCGGCGGCTGGTGGTCTCGCCCGGTCGCTGCTGGACCCCCGAGCAGCCCACCTGGGGCTGGGCGGTGCAGCTCTACGCCGCGCGCTCGCGCGCCGGCTGGGGCATCGGCGACCTGGGCGACCTCGCCGCGCTGCGCCGCTGGACCGAGCGCCTGGGCGGCGGGCTGCTCGTGGTCAACCCGCTGCACGCCGTGGGCCCGTCGGTGCCGCAGGAGGCCAGCCCCTACCTGCCGGCCACCCGCCGCTTCCGCAACCCGCTCTACCTCCGCGTCGAGGACGTGCCGGGCTGGGACGACGCGCTGCTGGCCGAGCTCGACCTGGTCGAGGACCTCGCCGCGGCCCGCGCCACCGACCTGGTCGACCGGGACCGCGTGTGGCCGCTCAAGGCCCGCGCCCTGCGCGCCGTGCTCGACCGCAGCGGCCCGGGGGAGCGACCCGAGGGTGCCGGGGACGACTTCGCCGCGTGGCGCCGCGCGGAGGGCGAGGGGCTCGAGCGCTTCGCGCTGTGGAGCGTGGTCGCCGGTGACCACGGCGCCGACTGGCACACCTGGCCCGAGGCCCTGCGCGATCCCGACGGCCCGGCCGTCGCCGACTTGGCGCGCGAGCGCGCCGACGACGTCACCTTCCACGCCTGGCTGCAGTGGCTGCTCGACGCCCAGCTGCGCGCCGCCTCCGGCGACCTCACCGTCGTGCAGGACCTGCCGATCGGCGTCTCCGGCGGGGGGTCCGACGCCTGGTCGTGGCAGGGCGTGCTCGCCGACGGCGTCACCGTCGGCGCTCCGCCCGACGCGCTCAACTCCAGCGGCCAGGACTGGGGCTCCCCGCCGCTGGTGCCCTGGCGCCTGCAGGAGGCCGACTACGAGCCCTTCGTCGAGGCCGTGCGCGCCACCCTCGCCGGCGCCGGCGGGCTGCGCGTCGACCACGTGATGGGCCTCTTCCGGCTGTGGTGGATCCCCGAGGGCGCCGAGCCCACGCAGGGCGCCTACGTGCGCTACCCCAGCGACGACCTGCTCGACATCGTGGCGCTGGAGTCCCACCGCGCCCGCGCCGTCGTGGTCGGCGAGGACCTCGGCACCGTCGAGCCGGGGGTCCGCGAGGCGCTGGCCGAGCGCGACGTGCTCACGTACCGCGTGCTGTGGTTCGAGGACGAGGAGCCGGCGACCTGGCCCACCAGCGCCCTCGCCACCGTCACCACCCACGACCTGCCCACCGTGGCCGGGCTGTGGACCGGCAGCGACGTCGAGGACCAGCTGGCCAGCAGCGACATGGACCCCGCCGCCGTGCGCGCGGGCCGCGAGGAGCTGCGCGAGCGGCTGCTGCGCCACGACGCGCTCGCGCCCGACGACGGGCCCGACCGGGCCGTCGCCGCGGCCTACGAGAGGCTCGCCCAGGCGCCCTGCCTCATGCTGTCGCTCTCGCTGGAGGACGCCCTGGGCGAGGAGCGCCGGCCCAACGTGCCGGGCACCACCGAGCGACCCAACTGGTGCCTCCCGCTGCCCCTGGCCGTCGAGGACCTCGTGGCCGGCCCCGCCGACCACCTCGCCCAGCGGATGGCCGGCCGGGTGGCCGAGCATGGGGCCGGGCGCGGGGCCGGGCGTGCGGCCGACGGGGGAGCCGGTCGGGGATAACCCTTGACCTGCGCCGGGGGCGTTGTCCCCGCGGCACGACCTCGCGCAGGCTCGGGGCATGACCTCCTCGACCACCGCCCTCCCCGCACGCCCCCGTCGTACGCCGCGCCGCGCCGCGACCGCCGCGGCGGCCGCGCTGGCCGGCCTCGTCGGGTCGCTCGCCCTGGCCGCGCCCGCCTCGGCGGTGACCCAGGCGAGCGCGGAGACGCAGTTCCGCGCCGCCGGCATCACCTGGACCTCCTCGGGCGGCTGCACCGACCGCACCGTGTCGACCTGCACCTCCTTCGACGGCCTGCGCCAGACCAGCGTCGACGGTGCGATCACCTTGAAGCGGGCCAGCGGCTGCGCGCTGACCATCACCGGTGGCACCGAGACCGGTCACGCCGGCGGCACCTACAGCCACAGCGCGGGCTACAAGCTCGACTTCTCCCGCACCTCCTGCCTCACCTCGTGGGTGCAGCGCACCTACACCTACGTCGGCCAGCGCAGCGACGGCGCCGCGCTCTACCGCGCCGCCTCGGGCAACGAGTACGCCGACGAGGGCAACCACTGGGACGTCACCTACTACACCTGCGGCTGCTGAGCGCCCACCGCCGGGCGGGGCGCCGCCCTCTAGGCTGAGCCCGTGAGCGCCGCCGACCTCAACATCCCCACCGCACCCCCGATCGCGGGTGCGCGCCCGCTGCACTCGGGCAAGGTGCGCGACCTCTACGAGATCGAGGAGGGCGAGCACGCCGGGCAGCTGCTCATGGTGGCCAGCGACCGGATCTCGATCTTCGACTTCGTGCTCGACTCGACCATCCCCGACAAGGGCGAGATCCTCACCCGGATGTCGCTGTGGTGGTTCGACCAGCTCGCCGACCTCGTGCCCCACCACGTGCTGTCCACCGACGTGCCGGCCGCCGTCGCGGGGCGCGCGGTGGTCTGCGAGCGGCTGGCGATGTGGCCGGTCGAGTGCGTCGCGCGGGGCTACCTCACCGGCTCCGGCCTGGTCGACTACACCGCCACCGGCGAGGTCTGCGGGGTCGCGCTCCCGGCCGGCCTGGTCGACGGCAGCCGGCTCCCGGAGCCGGTCTTCACCCCGGCCACCAAGGCCGAGCTGGGCGAGCACGACGAGAACGTCTCCTACGCCGCCGTCGCGGCCACCATCGGCGACACGGCCGCCGAGGAGCTGCGCGACCTCACCCTGGCCGTCTACGCCCGCGCCGAGGCGCTGGCCCGTGAGCGGGGCATCGTGCTGGCCGACACCAAGCTGGAGTTCGGCGCCCGCGCCGACGGCACGACCGTGCTGGGCGACGAGGTGCTCACCCCCGACTCCTCCCGCTTCTGGCCCGCCGACGCCTGGCGGCCCGGCCGCACCCAGCCGTCGTACGACAAGCAGATCGTGCGCAACTGGGCCCTCTCGCCGGAGTCGGGCTGGGACCGCGCCTCCGGCGAGGCGCCGCCGCCGCTGCCCGCCGAGGTCGTCGAGCGCACGCGGGCGCGCTACGTCGAGGCCTACGAGCTGCTCACGGGCGAGAGGTTCTGAGATGACCGCGAGGACCTTCGGCGGCACCGTCGACGTCGCCGCCCCCCGCGAGGTCGTCTTCGACTACCTCGTCGACCCCCACCACCGCGCGGAGTGGCAGTCGAGCCTGCGCCGCGTCGACGGCGTCGACGGCGAGCCCCGCGTCGGCCAGACCTGGACCGACGTCACGGTGCCGGGCCTGCGGCCCGCGATGCGCACCACGGAGCTGGCGCGGCCCGAGCGGTGGAGCGAGTCGGGCACGTGGCGCTTCGTGCGCGCCGACCTCACCCTCGAGCTCACCGCCCCGACGCCGCAGACCTGCGTGGTCGCGTACCGCTTCCGCATCCACGCCCTCGGCCCCCTCGGGCTGGCCGCCACGCTGGCCTCCGTGCCCGCCGTCGGGGCCGACCTGCGCCGAGCCGCGGACATCCTGTCGCGGCGTTCGTGACCCACCAGTAGGTTGGCCCCCACCACACGACGTGACGGAGGCCATACGTGTTCAACCTGTCCAGCCTGCTCGAGACCAGCGCCGAGAAGTACGGCGATCGCGACGCGATCATCTTCGGCGACACCCGGCTCACCTACGCCCAGGTCGACGGCGCGGCCAACCAGGTGGCGAACCTGCTGGTCTCCCGCGGCATCCAGCCCGGCGACAAGGTCGCCCTGAGCTGCCCGAACCTGCCCTACTTCACGATCGTCTACTACGGCATCCTCAAGGCCGGCGGCACCGTCGTGCCGCTCAACGTGCTGCTCAAGGCGCGCGAGGTGGCCTACCACCTCGGCGACTCCGAGGCCAAGGCCTACTTCTGCTTCCAGGGCACCCCCGAGCTGGCCATCGGCAAGGAGGGCCACGCGGGCTTCGAGCAGGCCGAGGGCGGTGAGCAGTTCTTCATGATCACCGCCGACCCGGCGGCCGAGTCGCCGATCGAGGGCACCGAGACCATGGGCCGCGCGATGTCGCAGCAGCCGCCGACCTTCGAGTCGGTGGCCACCGACGAGAACGACACCGCGGTCATCCTCTACACCTCGGGCACCACCGGTCAGCCCAAGGGTGCGGAGCTGCGCCACCGCAACATGCGCGACAACGCCCTCGCCGGCGTCGACCTCTTCGGTGCCGACGCCGACAAGCCCGACACCTACCTGTGCGTGCTGCCGCTCTTCCACTCCTTCGGCCAGACCGTGATCCAGAACGGCGCCTTCGCCTTCGGTGGCACGGTCGTGATGCTCCCGCGCTTCGAGGCCAAGGCCGCGCTCGACCTGATGCTCAAGGAGGAGGTCACCTTCTTCGCCGGCGTGCCGACGATGTACTGGGGCCTGCTGGGCGCCGTCGAGGAGGGCGTCGACATCTCCTCGATCGCCCAGAACCTCCGCGTCGCCGCAGCCGGCGGCTCCGCGCTGCCGGTGGAGGTGCACAAGAAGTTCGAGAAGAAGTTCGGCGTCACGATCCTCGAGGGCTACGGCCTCTCCGAGACCTCGCCGGTCGCGTCCTTCAGCAAGTACGGCGAGCCGGTGCGCGTCGGGTCCATCGGACTGCCCATCCCCGGTGTGGAGATGAAGCTGCTCAAGCCCGAGAGCTGGGAGGAGATCGACGACGACCCCGAGGCCGTCGGCGAGATCGCCATCAAGGGCCACAACATCATGAAGGGCTACTACAACCGCCCCGACGCCACCGACGAGGTGCTCCAGGACGACTGGTTCCGCTCCGGCGACCTGGGCCGGCGCGACGAGGACGGCTGGTACTACATCGTCGACCGCTCCAAGGACATGATCATCCGCGGTGGCTTCAACGTGTACCCCCGCGAGATCGAGGAGGTGCTGATGACCCACGAGGACGTCTCGCTGGCGGCGGTCATCGGCGTGCCCCACGAGAGCCACGGCGAGGAGATCAAGGCCTACGTCATCCTCAACGACGGCGCCACCACCACCTCCGAGGAGCTGGTGGCCTGGGGCAAGGAGCAGATGGCGGGCTACAAGTACCCCCGCCAGGTCGAGATCGTCGGCGACCTGCCGATGACCGCGACCGGCAAGATCCTCAAGCGGGAGCTGTCCTGACCGCTCGCAAGGCCCTCGGGCTCGCGCTCGCGGTGCTCATGGTCGCCGCCGGGGCGGTCTGGACCCTCCAGGGTCTGGGCCACCTCGGCGGCAGCGCCATGTCGGGGGAGGACACCTGGGCGATCGTGGGCCCGATCCTCGCCGGCTTCGGGGTCGCCCTGGCCATCGTGGTGCTCCAGAAGCGCCACTGACCCCGGGCGACCGACCCCGGGAGGGGCGGGCCTCAGGCGAACGGGTCGGGCAGGCTCCCGGGCAGCCCGGCCAGCAGCTCACGGGCCTGGGCGGCCACCCGGTGCTCCACCAGCACCTCGTAGCGGGTGGCGACCACCTGGGTGACCGAGGAGAAGTCGCGGCGACCCCGGGTGGCGGCGTAGCCGACCAGGGCCCAGATCACGCCGAAGAGCGCCCCGACCAGCGCGGTGGAGAGCAGGGTGGTCAGCAGCGGCTCCTCAGAGAAGATGCTGAAGAGCAGCCCGACGAAGACGCCGAGCCACAGCCCCGACAGCACGCCGCCCGCCGCGACCCGGCCGGTGGTGAGACGCCCGGTGACGCGCTCGATGCGCTTGAGGTCGGTGCCGACGATCAGCACCTGCTCGACGGGGAACTTCTGGTCCGACAGGTAGTCGACGGTGCGCTGCGCGGCGGCGTAGTCGTCGTAGACGGCCAGCGACTGCGGGAACTCCAGGCGGAGCGGGGACGTGGGGTCGACGCGGCGGCCGGCGGGGGAGTTCATGCTCATGGGTCGATCATGTGCCCCCGGGGCCGCCGAGCACAGGGCCGGAGGGGTGAGAGCTGCCTCCTGGGTCCAGTTCTCAGCCGATCCACAGCCCGGTGTCAGGCCCCGGCCGGGACCGGCCGGGATCCTCGGAGGACATGGAGCCACCTCACCCCGCCGACGACCCGACCCACGACCGGCCCCTCGACTCCGGGGCCACCGGGCCGCGGCCCCCGGTGCGGCCGCGGCGGCGGCGTACGGTGCTCGCGACGGCGTCGCTGACCGCCTCGGCCACCGTCATCGCGGTCAACCTGGCGCTCGCGGGCCCGGCCTCCGCCGACGGGGCGCAGGTGGTCGGCAGCCCCTGGGGTGATGCCCGGGTCGTGGACGTCACGCCCACCGACGAGCCGGACGCCGACCCGCGCCCGTAGGATCGACCCATGCCTCGAGTCGTCGTCGACGTCATGCCCAAGCCCGAGATCCTCGACCCGCAGGGCAAGGCCGTCCAGGGCGCGCTGCCCCGGCTCGGCTTCAGCGGCGTCCTCGACGTCCGCCAGGGCAAGCGCTTCGAGCTGGAGGTGGCCGAGGTGAGCGACGCCGTGCTCGCCGACGTGCACCGCATGGCCGAGACGCTGCTGTCCAACCCGGTGATCGAGAGCTTCACCGTGCGCGTCGAGGACGGCCAGCCCGCATGAGGGTCGGCGTCGTCACCTTCCCGGGCTCCCTCGACGACGTCGACGCGCAGCGCGCGGTGCGCATCGGCGGCCACGAGGCCTTCGCGCTGTGGCACGGCGACCACGACCTGCGCGGCGTGGACGCCGTCGTGCTCCCCGGCGGCTTCTCCTACGGCGACTACCTGCGCTGCGGTGCGATCTCGCGCTTCTCGCCGGTGATGACCGAGGTGATCGCGGCCGCAGAGCGCGGCATGCCGGTGCTCGGCATCTGCAACGGCTTCCAGATCCTCTGCGAGTCGCACCTGCTGCCCGGCGCGCTCATCCGCAACGACCACCGCACGTTCGTGTGCCGCGACCAGCGGCTGCGCGTCGAGAACGCCTCCACCGCCTGGACGTCGGCCTACGACGAGGGCGCCGAGATCACCATCGCGCTGAAGAACGGCGAGGGCGGCTACGTCGCCGACGCCGCCACGCTCGACCGCCTCGAGGGCGAGGGCCTCGTGGTCGCGCGCTACCTCGAGCACAACCCCAACGGCTCGATGCGCGACATCGCCGGGGTCACCAACGAGCGCGGCAACGTCGTCGGCCTCATGCCCCACCCCGAGCACTCGGTGGAGGCCCTCACCGGCACCGGCACCGACGGCCTGGGCTTCTTCACCTCCCTGGCCGCGCTCGCGGGGGCGACCTTCGCGTGAGCCCGCTGCGCCTCTTCCGCACCGTCGCCGTCGCCGAGGCGATCACCTGGGCGCTGCTGCTCAGCGGCATGTTCCTCAAGTACGTCACCGAGACCACCGAGCTCGGCGTGCGCATCGGCGGCATGCTCCACGGCATCGTGTTCATCGCCTACTGCCTGACCGCGGTGGTCGTCGGCGTCGACCAGCGCTGGACCACCAAGCGGCTGCTGCTGGGCCTGCTGGCCTCGATCCCGCCGTTCTTCACGGTGTGGTTCGACCGCTCCGCCGAGCGCCGCGGCGAGCTCGGCGCCTCCTGGCGCCTGGTCTCCGCGACCCCGGCCGGCCACGAGCGCCCCGTCGCGTGGCTGCTGCGCAACCCGCTGCGCGGGCTCGTCGCCGGCCTCGCGGCCGTCGTCGTCCTCACCGGCGTCGCCCTCGTCGCCGGCCCGCCGGTCGGCTGACCGCTCGAGTTTCGCCGGTCGGCTGACCGCGCGGGTTTCGCCGGTCGGCTGGCGAAACCCGCCAGCGGCGTACCCCGCCCGGAGCCCGGGACCTGTCGGCCCCACCCGCCCCAGCCGTCACACCGGTCGGCCCGGACCCGCACCTGTCGGCCGACGCGTGGGCCGACAGGTGCGGGTGTCGCCAGCCGGCTGGTGAAACCCGCAGCCTCAGCCGCGCGCCCCCGCGGCCAGCTTGCGCCAGGTGGCGACGTTGACGACGCCGGAGGCCTGCTGACCGGTGCGCTGCTGCCAGGCCTTGACGGCCCGCTCGGTGGGGGCGGCGAAGACGCCGGTGACGACGACGCGGGTGTCGGGGCTGGCGGCGTTGAGGGCTCGCTGCACCCGTCGTACGGCGGGGCCGGCGGAGCCGGTCTTGAGCACCGGGCGCGAGCCGGCGGCGTGCAGCGTCATCCAGCTGTCGCGGTACCAGCTGCCGGTGACCTTGGCGCCGGTGCGGCCCTGCCAGGTGCGCACCGCGGCGGTGAGCTTGTCGTTGTAGACGCCGTTGAGCTTGCCGGAGTAGACGCCGGCCTCCTTGAGCAGGCACTGCAGGGCGGTGACCTGGGTGGCGGGGGAGGTGGTGGTCCGACCGTTCTTGGTGACCGGGGCCTGGAGCGGCACGTAGTCGGGCCAGTTCACCCGCGCGCCGCCGCAGTGCTCCTCGGGCGCGGCGGTCGAGCCCTTGCCGAGGTCGAGCCAGTTGCTGTCGATGTTGATCCGGGCGCCGCCCCAGACCTCGTCGTGGCCGCCGCGGTACTGCTTGACCCTCCCGCCGGGGCGCCAGCCGTCCTCGCGGATGTAGCTGGTGGAGGTGTCGGCCACCCCGTCCCAGCGGGCGATCCAGATCCGGTCGGGCAGCGTGAAGCGGTCGGGACGGTTGATCCGGGCCTTGTCGAGGTCGGCGATGCCGGAGCCGGCCGAGGAGTAGACACCCGAGACGTAGCCGAGGGCGTGCAGGCGCTGGGTCCACCCCGAGAGGAAGGACAGCGCCGACTCGCGGCAGTGGGTGTCGGCGGAGTTGTAGCCCTCGAGGTCGTACCAGAGCGTGGAGCCGGCGCCGATGCCGAGCGCGGCGGCGTCGGCGACGCTGGAGGTGGCCTCCTGCCGGCCCATCTTGAGCGCGGGCACGTAGGTGCCCTGGGTGCCGGGGGAGGGGTTGATCGTCCGGTCGTCGGAGTAGCGCGGGAAGCGCGGTTGGCACGAGGCCTGCGGCCCGAGCGTGATGGGCAGCAGCCGCCAGCCCTTGCGCACCTGGGTGGAGATCCAGGCCGGCGTCAGGTTCGGCTGGCTGCGGCAGGCGCGGGAGTCGCCGGAGATGTAGATGCCGACCGCCGAGAACGGCGAGGTGCGCCACCAGGTGTTCATGGTCTCCTGCGTCGGCGCCAGGCACTGGTCGAAGCCGTAGCCGGTGAAGTCGCCGGGCACGACGACCTCGCCCTCGCGGCGGGCCGCGGCGGCCGTGGTCGAGGAGGTCAGGCTCGCGGCGTCGGCGCGCTCGGCGCCCGGGCCGGCGCTCCCGGCGACCCCGGTGACGGCGGCCAGGGCACCCAGGGCGAGCACGCCGGTGAGGGCGCTCGAGACCAGGGTGCGGCGCCGGCGCGCGGGTCGGCCGGCAGCGGTGGTCGAGGCGGGTGACAGCGGGGCGGGGCGGGTCATGGCGGTGCTCCAGGGCTGGGGGAAGGACAGCTCGTCGTACGACCCAGCGGGCTGGATCCGGGTCACCTTAACCACACGAGTCACACCCGTAACAGCGGTTCGCGTGAACTACAGCGCTGTAGTTCGGGTCGACGTTTCCGCAGGTCACAGGCCTGTACGTCGCCCCGCGCGCACCGCCCGCGGGGTGCGCCCCGGCCCCCGGTCCCGGCCCCGCCGCGGCCCCGCGCGGGACTCCGGGTCTCGGCCCCGCCCTCGGCGACCCGGGCCCGTCCGGGCGCCGGTAGATTGACGCCCGTGCCAGAGACCCACAGCAGCCTCGACACCGTCGCCGTCGCCAGCGGGGACCCCTCCCGCGAGCAACCGTGGTCCGACCTCGGCCTCAAGGCCGACGAGTACGCCCGGATCCGCGAGATCCTCGGGCGCCGGCCGACCTCCAGCGAGCTGGCGATGTACAGCGTGATGTGGAGCGAGCACTGCTCCTACAAGTCCTCCAAGGTGCACCTCAAGCAGTTCTCCGAGATCCCGCAGGAGACCCCGGTGGGCGCGATGCTCGCCGGGATCGGCGAGAACGCCGGCGTCATCGACATCGGCCAGGGCTACGCCGTGACCTTCAAGGTCGAGTCGCACAACCACCCGTCCTACGTCGAGCCCTACCAGGGCGCGGCCACCGGCGTCGGCGGCATCGTGCGCGACATCCTCGCCATGGGCGCCCGCCCGGTCGCGGTGATGGACCCGCTGCGCTTCGGCCCCCTCGACGCCGCCGACACCCAGCGCGTGCTGCCCGGGATCGTGGCCGGCGTCGGCGGCTACGGCAACTGCCTGGGGCTGCCCAACATCGGCGGCGAGGTCGTCTTCGACGAGAGCTACCTCGGCAACCCGCTCGTCAACGCCCTCTCCGTCGGCGTGCTGCGCCACGAGGACCTCCACCTGGCCAAGGCCAGCGGCGTCGGCAACCAGGTGATCCTCTACGGCGCGCGCACCGGCGGCGACGGGATCGGCGGCGTCTCGGTGCTCGCCAGCGAGACCTTCGACGCCGACGGGCCCGCCAAGCGGCCCAGCGTGCAGGTCGGCGACCCCTTCATGGAGAAGCTGCTCATCGAGTGCACCCTGGAGATCTTCGCCGCGGGCCTGGTCGCCGGCATCCAGGACCTCGGCGGTGCCGGGCTCTCCTGCGCGACCTCCGAGCTGGCCTCGGCCGGCGACGGCGGCATGCACGTCGAGCTCGACCGGGTGCCGCTGCGCGACTCGACCCTGGCTCCCGAGGAGATCCTCATGAGCGAGAGCCAGGAGCGCATGATGGCCGTCGTCGAGCCCGACGACGTCGCCGCCTTCCTGGCCGTGTGCGCGAAGTGGGACGTCGAGGCCGTCGTCGTGGGCGAGGTCACCGACACCGGCCGGCTCCAGATCGACTGGCACGGCCAGCGCGTCGTCGACGTGCCGCCGCGCTCGGTGGCCCACGACGGTCCGACCTACCAGCGCCCCTTCGCCCGACCGGCGTGGCAGGACGCCCTCCAGGCCGACGGCGCCGAGTCCCTCCCGCGCCCCTCGAGCGGCGCCGAGCTGCACGACACGCTGCTGCGTCTCGTGGCCAGCCCCAACCTCTGCGACAAGTCGTGGGTCACCGACCAGTACGACCGCTACGTGCGCGGCAACACCGTGCTGGCTCAGCCGTCGGACTCCGGCATGATCCGCGTCGACGAGTCGACCAACCTCGGCGTCGCGGTCTCCACCGACTGCAACGGCCGCTTCGCCAAGCTCGACCCCTACACCGGCGCCCGGCTGGCGCTGGCGGAGTCCTACCGCAACGTCGCCACCGGCGGCGCGGTGCCGCTGGCCATCTCCGACTGCCTGAACTTCGGCTCTCCCGAGGACCCCGACGTGATGTGGCAGTTCGCGGAGGCCTGCCGCGGCCTCAAGGACGGCTGCCTCGAGCTGGGCATCCCCGTCACCGGCGGCAACGTCAGCCTCTACAACCAGACCGGCGAGACCGCGATCCTGCCCACGCCGGTCGTCGCGGTGCTCGGCGTGGTCGAGGACGTCACCGCCCGCACCCCCAGCGGCTTCGCCGGCGCCGGCGAGCGCGTCGTGCTGCTCGGCGAGACCCGCGAGGAGCTGTCGGGCTCGGAGTGGGCCCACGTCGTGCACGGACACCTCGGCGGGCTGCCGCCGCGGGTCGACCTCGCGGCCGAGAAGGCGCTGGCCGAGCTGCTCCACGAGGCCTCCGGCCAGCGCGCCGGGCTGCTCACCTCCGCCCACGACCTCTCCGACGGCGGTCTCGCCCAGGCCCTCGTCGAGGCCGGGCTGCGCCACATGGTCGGCGCCCGCGTCGACCTCGCCGGCGTGGCGGGCGGCGACGCCTTCGTCGCCCTCTTCGCCGAGTCCGCCGGGCGCGCGCTGGTCACGGTCGCCGAGGGCGACCTGGAGCGGCTGAGCGCCCTGGCCGAGCGCCACGGCGTGCCGCTGACCGACCTCGGCACGACCGGCGGCGACACCCTCGTCGTCGAGGGCCACCTCGAGGCCCCGCTGCTCGAGCTGCGCAGCGCCTGGATGGCCACCCTGCCCGCCGCCATGGCCGGCCCGGTCACCGAGGCCTCGCTCGCCTAGGCCCCAGCACGCCAGCACGCCAGCACGTCAGCACGTCCAGCACCGACGTCGAGCGGACCCGCCCGCGGCCGATGAGTCCGGGCCACCGGGCGGGTCAGCCCGTCCGTACGCACCCCCGAACCAGACCCAGGAGGCCCCCGTGGCCCGCATCGTCGCCACCTTCTTCATCTCCCTCGACGGCGTCGTCGAGCGCCCCGACCAGTGGCACTTCCCCTACTTCACCGAGCAGATGGGCGAGGTGATCGGCGCCGGGATGCAGACGCGCGGGGCCTACCTCATGGGCCGGCGGCTCTACGACGAGTGGGCCGCGCACTGGACCGCCCACCCCGACGACGACGAGTTCGGGCCCTTCATCACCCCCCTCCGCAAGTACGTCCTCTCCTCCCACCCGCTCGACACCGACTGGGAGAACAGCCACCTCGTCACCGGCGACGACGCCGAGGTCGCGGCCCAGGTCGCCCGGATCAAGGAGGAGACCGAGGGCGACATCGGCATGTCGGGCTGCGCCACCACCGTGCGCTGGCTGCTGGCCCACGGCCTGCTCGACGAGCTCGAGCTCCTCGTGCACCCCCTCGCCGTCGGCACCGGGCAGCGGCTCTTCGAGGACACCGGCCAGGTGCCGCTGGAGCTGATCGGCTCCACCGTGCTCGACTCCGGCGTGCTCCACCTGCGCTACGCCCCCGCCCCCGCCCCCGCCCCGTCCCCCGCCGGGAGCTGAGCCCGCGCCCGGGTCGGCGATGATGGGGTCGTGCCCGACGACCTGCCGCTGACGAGGACCCTGGTGATCCCGGGCTCCGAGCTGGCCGAGCGCTTCTCGCGCTCCTCGGGGCCCGGCGGGCAGGGCGTCAACACCGCCGACAGCCGCGTCGAGCTCAGCTACGACGTCGCCGCCTCCTCGCTGCCGGCCAGCACCCGGGCCCGGGTGCTGGAGGCGCTGGCCGGCCGGCTCGTCGACGGCGTGCTTACCGTGGCCGCCAGCGAGCACCGCACCCAGCTGGCCAACCGGCGCGCGGCGCGCGAGCGGCTCGCCGACCTCGTGCGCCGGGCCGCCGCGCCACCCCCGCCGCCGCGCCGGGCCACGCGCCCCACCCGCGGCT
The DNA here is from genome assembly GCF_001422955.1 of Nocardioides sp. Leaf285. Lineage (NCBI taxonomy): Bacteria > Bacillati > Actinomycetota > Actinomycetes > Propionibacteriales > Nocardioidaceae > Nocardioides > Nocardioides sp. Leaf285. The sequence continues at coordinate 458,846 of NZ_LMNH01000002.1, forward strand.
CCAAGGAGCGCCGGCTCTCGGCCAAGAAGCGCCGCGGCGACGTCAAGCGGGGGCGCGGCGGCGGCTGGGACTGACCAGCCCTCCGCCCGAGCCGCCCGCGGCGCGGCTCCGAACACCCCCCGTGCCCTCCCGCTCCCCGCGCCACCCCTCCGCACCCACCCCGGCCGGCCGGGGCGGCCCGCTGCGGCGGCGTACGCTCCTGTCGCTGCCCGCGCTCGGCGCGCTCGGGCTGGCCGCGACCGCGTGCGCCGACCAGGAGGACGGCTTGGACCCCGTGGACCCGCAGGCGAGCAGGCCGGCCCAGGGCCGGACGGCGTACGGCGAGGGGCCGAGCCAGTTCGGCGACCTCTACCTGCCCGAGGGCGAGCCCCGCGGGGTCGTCGTGGTGCTCCACGGCGGCTTCTGGCGCGCGGAGTACGGCCTCGACCTCGGCCAGCCGCTCGCGGAGAGCCTGGCCGAGCAGGGCTGGGCGGCCTGGAACCTGGAGTACCGCCGCGTCGGCACCGGGGCGGCCGGGGGCGGGGGCGTGCCGGAGACCCTCGACGACGTCGCCGCCGGCATCGACGCGCTGCGCGACCTCGGCCTCGACCTCACCACGGTGGTCGCGCTGGGCCACTCCGCCGGCGGCCACCTCGCGACCTGGGCGGCCTCCCGCGGCCGCTTCGAGCCATGGGCCGGCGGCGTCGAGGTCACCCACGTCGTCTCGCAGGCGGGCGTCGTCGACCTCGGCGGCGCCGCGCGGCAGGACCTCGGTGGCGGTGCGGTGCAGGCCTTCCTCGGTCACGACTACGGCCCCGACGACGCCCCCGTCGACCCGCTCGCGCAGGTGCCGCTCGACGTGCCGGTGTGGTGCGTGCACGGCTCCGAGGACACCATCGTGCCGGTCAGCCAGTCCGAGACCTACGTCGACGCCGCCGTCGCGGCCGGGGCCCGCGCCGAGCTGGTGCGCGTCGAGGGCGACCACTTCGTCGTCATCGACCCCGACTCCGAGGCCTGGACCGCCACCCTCGCCGTGCTCGACGCGATCGCCTGACCCGCCCGGCCGCCGTCCGGCCGTGCCCCGGGAACGCCCCGGGAGGGTCGTCGCCCCTCAGTCGTCGATCATCCGCAGCAGGGCGCGGACGAGGTCCTCCTGCTCGGCGGGCGAGGGCAGGGCGGGGTGCGCCTCGGCCTCCCCGGGCTCCCCGGTCTCGTCGGGGTCGACCGTGGCGGGCTCGGTGACGGCGAGGGCGGCGTTGTAGTAGATGCCGTCGCCCACGAGCTGGGCCATGCGGGCCACGACCCGGTCGCCGGTGGCGCGCAGGAGCACGTCGTACCACTCCTGCTCGAGGGCGTGCATCGTGCGCACGGCGCCGACGTGGCCGCTGCGGGCCAGCGTCTGCACGGCCTGGGCGGTCAGGCCGAAGGGCGACTGGGCGTGGGCGGCGCTGCGGATGAAGTGGCCCACGGCGCTCTCGGCGGTGGAGCCCATGGCCTCGACGTCGTCGCGGCCCAGCCGCTCGAGGCGCTCGACGAGTCCGGCGGCCAGGGCCTCCTTGGAGGCGAAGTGGTAGATCAGCCCGCCCTTGGAGACTCCGGCGGCGGCGGCGACGGCGTCGAGGGTGGCCGCGCGCTCGCCCAGGTCGTTGAGGCAGGCCTGGTAGGCGTCGAGGATCCGCTCGCGGGCGGAGGACCGGGGAGAGGTCATGGGGAGGAGCCTACGACTGGCTACTGTACCGACCAGTCGGTACAGTAGCTGTCATGACGACCCTCCACCCCGTGACCGCGGCGCCCCGGCGGGCCGGGCGCCGGGAGTGGGCCGGCCTCGCCGTGCTGATGCTGCCCGTGCTCCTGGTCTCCATCGACAACACGGTGCTGAGCTTCGCCCTGCCCGCGATCGCGCTCGACCTGCGCCCCAGCGCCGCCGTGCAGCTGTGGATCGTCGACGTCTACCCCCTCGTCCTGGCCGGGCTGCTGGTCACCATGGGCAGCCTCGGCGACCGGGTGGGCCGCCGGCGGCTGCTGCTCGTCGGTGCCACCGGCTTCGCGGCCACCTCGGTGCTCGCGGCCTTCGCGACCTCGGCCGAGGCCCTCTTGCTGGCCCGACTCCTGCTCGGCGTCTTCGGCGCGGCGCTCATGCCGTGCACGCTCTCGCTGCTGCGCGGCATGTTCGAGGACCGCGCCCAGCGCCGCCTGGCCATCGCGGTCTGGGCCACCGGCTTCGCGGCCGGGGCGGCGATCGGGCCGGTCGTCGGCGGCGTCCTGCTCGAGGTGGCCGACTGGGGTGCGGTGTTCCTGATCGCGGTGCCGATGCTGCTGCCGCTGCTCGTGCTGGCGCCCGTGCTGGTCACCGAGTCGCGCGACCCCGCGCCCGGGCCGCTCGACCCCGTCGGCATGGTGCTCTCGATGGCCACGCTCGCGCCGGCCGTCTTCGCGATCAAGCACGTCGCCGTCGCCGGGCCCGACCTGCTCGCCCTGGGCTGCGCGGCGCTCGGCGTCACCGCCGGGGTCGCCCTCGTGCACCGGATGCTGGCGCGGCCCCGGCCGATGCTCGACGTGCGGCTCTTCACCGTGCCGGCCTTCGCCGGGTCGGTGCTGGTCAACCTGCTCAGCGTGATGGCGCTGGTCGGGCTGCTCTACTTCCTCTCCCAGCACCTCCAGCTCGTCGTGGGTCTCAGCCCGCTCGACGCCGCCCTCGTGCTCGTGCCCGGCACGGTGGCGATGGTGCTGGCCAGCCTCCTCGTCGTGCGCCTCGTACGCCGCTGGCGCCCGGCCACCCTGATGACGGCGGGGCTGGGCCTGGCCGCCGCGGCCTACGCGGGCGTCGCGGTGGCCGGCGGCTCCGGCGGGGTCGTCCTGCTCGTCGTGGCCTTCGCCGCCCTGGCCGCCGGCGTGGGCATCGCGGAGACGCTGTCCAACGACCTGATCATCGCCGCGGTGCCGCCCGCCGAGGCCGGCGCGGCCTCGGCGGTCTCCGAGACCGCCTACGAGGTCGGTGCCGTGCTCGGCACGAGCGTGCTCGGCGGGCTGCTCGCCGCGACCTACCGCTCCCACCTCGAGGTGCCGGCGGGTCTCGACGGTGCCCAGGCCGACGCCGCCCGCGAGACCCTCGCCGGCGCGCTCGCCCTCGCCCCCACCCTGCCGGCCGACACCGGCGCCGCGCTGACGGCCTCGGCCCAGGCCGCCTTCGTCGACGGCAGCAGCCTCACCGCCGCCGGCGGCGTCGTGCTGATGGCGCTGGCCATCGTGGTGACCCGCCGCGCCCTGCGCGACGCCAGCGCCTGACGCCGGCCCGGTCGGGGTCCCGCGCCGCGTCAGGCGCTGGCGCCCCCGCCGTACCGGACCGAGCGCGGGGTCGGCACCCGCGCCTCGGGGCCGGGGCCGGGCTGGCAGTGGGGGCACCACCAGGTGCGGCGGTTGGCCGGGTCGTCGGGCAGGTCGGCGACCACGAGGACGGTCGTGCCGCAGCGCAGGCAGGGCTTGCGGGCGCGGCCCGAGACCCAGTGGTCCTCGCCGCGGCGGCTGCTGCCGGTGGTGACCTGGTAGGCCCCGGGCACGAGGGCGGAGTGGCGAAGCGCGCGCCGGGCGTTGGTGACCAGCCGGTCGACGTCGAGGTCGCCCACCGGCGTCCAGGGGCTGGTGCCGGTGATGAAGGCCAGCTCGTTGGCCCACAGGTTGCCCAGGCCCGCGAGCTTGGTCTGGTCGAGCAGCCCGCTCACCAGCGGCACCGCCGGCTCCGCGCGCAGCCGGCGCACGGCCTCGTCGTGGTCGAAGTCGGCGCGCAGCGGGTCGGGGCCGAGGTGACCGACGAGGCGGTGCTCGTCGCGGGTGGCGACGAGGTCGAGCTGGTGCAGGCGCAGGCCCCAGGCCGTGGTGCCGCGGTCGGTCTCGAGCACCACCCTGACCTCGGGCATCATCCGCCGCGGCAGCTGCTTGCCGGGCCCGGTGGTGGCCCACTCGCCGTCCATCAGCAGGTGGGAGTGGAGCGTGACGCCGTCGTCGGAGCCGTCACGACCCGGCCCCAGCCGGGTCAGCAGGTGCTTGCCGTGGGTGGCCAGCTCCCGCACCTCGCGCCCGGCGAGGTCACGGGTCGCCAGCCGCGGCACCCGCAGGTCGCTGCGCGCGATCGTGCGGCCCAGCAGCGTCGGCTCCAGCCGACGTGCGAGCTTGTGGACGCTGTCACCCTCCGGCACGGGTCAGAGTCAACGCGCTGCGCGCGCGTGCGACCACACCCGTCCGGCGGGGACCCGGGACGCCCCGGGCCCCGGGCCGCTCAGGCGAAGACCCCGTCGGGGAAGGCGCCGTGGTCGAGGGCGCGGCGCACCAGCGGCTGGCCCAGCTCGGCCAGGCGGAGGGCGCCGGTCTCGCCGAGGTGGTCCCAGGGCGCGGCGGCCATCTCGGCGGTGGCGGCCTCGACGCGCGAGCGCAGTGCGGCGCCCTCCTCGGTGAGACCGCCGTCGGGGCCCGTCAGCCCGCGGGCGGCCAGCGCCTCGACGGTCTCCTGCCACTGCTCCGGGGTCCAGCCGCGGGTGGCCTGGGCGGCCGGCACGGTGAAGCCACGGCCGGTCGCGGTGTGGCTGACCAGCGCCTCGACACCGGTCAGGCCCGCGGCGAGCAGGGCGGCGACGTGTCCGTCGCCGCGGTGCTCGCGCAGCAGCGTGAGGGCGTGGAAGAGCACGAGGTGGGGCTCGGAGGGCCAGGCCAGGTCGGCGTGGGCGGCGTGCAGGGGGCGTCCGGCCACCGAGCAGCCGGCGGCCGCGGTGCGGGCCAGCTCGGCGGCCTCGGCCACCTCGGCGGAGGCCAGGACCTCCTCGCCCAGCAGGCGGCGGTAGGCCGCGTCGACACCGCGGTAGCGCGCGGCGGTGACGTCCTCGGGGGCGGCCGCCTCCCAGCAGGTCGGCACGAAGTGGGCCACGAGGTCGGGGTTGAAGACGTAGAACGTCGCCGCCACCGGCCCCGCACCCACGCGCCCCATCGGCGCCGAGCGCCCGGCGAAGTAGGCGGCGCGGCCCGGGCGCACGCCGAGCGCGGTGATCTCGTCGGACACCTCCGGGGCGAAGTAGCAGAGGGCGTGCAGGGTCTCGAGGGAGCGGGCGACGCGCCCGGAGGTCTTCGGGTCCATGGGGTCTGTCTACACGGCGGAGGGGCGAGCCGCTGTGCTCCCTGGGACTCCCCGGGGCTCCCCGGTGGTGCTCGCCCGTGGTCCGCGCCCGGGCCGCGCCGGTTCCGGGGCCGCCTAGGCTGACCGGGTGATCCACCGACCGCGCCCGCGCCCCGGCCGACCCCGCGGGCGCCGCTGATGCCCGCCCGGCTCCGGGTCGCCCCCGCCGCCGACGTGGCCGCCGCCCTCGCCCGCGTCGAGGTCGCCGGGGCCGCCGGGTCGGCGCCCGACCGCGCCGACCTCCGGCTGCTGGTCAAGCACTTCCTCGCCGTGCTCGAGCAGCGCGCGCCGGGCCACTCGGTCGAGGTGCGGGTCCCGCCGTACGCCGCCGTGCAGGTCATCCCGGGGGTGCGCCACACCCGCGGCACCCCGCCCGCCGTCGTGGAGACCGACGCCCTGACGTGGATCGCCCTGGCCTCCGGCGCGCTCACCTGGGGCGAGGCCGACGCCGCGGGCCGGGTGAGCGCCAGCGGGCAGCGCGCCGACCTCGCGCCCCACCTGCCCCTGACCTGATCCTGACCTGCCCCCCGCCCCCGCGCGACCGCAGCCACCCGCGCGCGACCCGGCGCCGGGCGACGGCGATAGGTTGGCCGGCATGAGCCAGCCCGACCTCCTGACCGACTCCGCCGCCATCCGTGCCCGCGTCGACGAGCTCCTGCCGGGCATCCGTCGCGACCTCGAGGACCTCGTGCGCATCGAGTCGGTCAGCGCCGACCCGGCGCGCGCCGGCGAGGTGCGCCGCAGCGCCGAGGCCGTCGCGGAGCTCTTCCGCGCCGAGCGCTTCGACTCCGTCGACGTGGTGAGCGCCGAGGGCGGGGCGCCCGCGGTGATCGCCCACAAGGCGGGTCCCGAGGGTGCGCCCACGGTGCTGCTCTACGCCCACCACGACGTCCAGCCGGAGAACGACCACGCCGACTGGGACTCCCCGCCCTTCGAGCCCACCGAGCGCGACGGCCGGCTCTACGCCCGCGGCGCGGCCGACGACAAGGCCGGCATCGCCGCCCACCTCGGCGCGCTGCGCGTCTTCGGCGACGACCTCCCGGTGAGCGTCACGATGTTCATCGAGGGCGAGGAGGAGGTCGGCTCCGACACCCTCCCCGCACTGCTGGCCGAGCACGCCGAGGCGCTGCGCGCCGACGTCATCGTCATCGCCGACTCCGGCAACTGGGACATCGGCGAGCCCGCGCTCACCACCAGCCTGCGCGGCCTCGTGCGCGCCGACGTGGAGGTGCGCACCCTGACCCACGCGGTGCACTCGGGCATGTGGGGCGGGCTCGTGCCCGACGCGCTCATCGCCCTGAGCCGCGTCATCGCCAGCCTCCACGACGACGCCGGCGACGTCGCGATCGCCGGGCTGGTGTCGTCGCCCGCCGCCGACGTCACCTACCCCGAGGAGCGCCTGCGCGCGGAGTCGGGCGCCGTGCCCGGCATCACCTGGATGGGCACCGGCTCCGCCGTCGAGCGGCTGTGGACCAAGCCGTCGCTGAGCATCACCGGCCTCGACGCGCCCAAGGTCGACGGCGCGAGCAACACCCTGGTGCCCGCGGCCCGCGCCAAGATCAGCCTGCGGGTGGCCCCCGGCGACACCGCCGACAACGCCCTGGCCTGCCTGCGCGCCCACCTCGAGGCCCACACCCCCTGGGGTGCCGAGCTGACCCTCACCGTCGTCGACACCGGCGAGCCCACCCGCATCGACGCGACGGGGCCGGCCTACGACGCCGCCCGCGCCGCCTTCGCCGAGGCCTGGGACGGCACCGAGCCGATCGACATGGGCGTGGGCGGGTCGATCCCCTTCATCGCCGAGTTCCTGGAGGCCTTCCCCGAGGCCAGCGTGCTGGTGACCGGCGTGGAGGACCCCGACACCCGCGCCCACGGCGCCAACGAGGGCCTCCACCTCGCGGAGTTCGAGCGCGTCGTGCTGGCCGAGGCGCTGCTGCTGGCGCGTCTCGCCCAGCGGTGAGCCAGCGGTGAGCCGGGCCTGACGCAGGGCCTGACACGGGGCCCGACGCGATGCCCGACACAGGGCCCGACACGGGGTCCGACGCCGGGCCGGGACGGGGCCGACCCGGGCCGACGCGGGGGCACGTGCCGACGGCCGGCCCCCTGGGGAGGGCCGGGCTACGGTGGGCGGATGGACGCGGAGACCCTCGCCTTCCTCGGCGACCACCGCGCGCAGCGACTGGCCCCCCTGACCGACCGGCTCGTCGCGACGATCGAGGCCAGCAACCCGGGCTACCAGCTGCGGCGAGTCGTGCCGAGCGAGGACCTGCGCCGCTCCTGCCACGACAACATCGACCGCGTGCTCGAGCTGCTCGGCCAGGAGCCGACCGGCAGCCCCGCCCACGACCCGGCGTACGACGCGGCGCGCGAGACCGGCCGCCGTCGCGCCGAGCAGGGGCTGCCCCTCGACGACGTGCTGCGCTCCTTCCGGATGGGGGGTCGGCTGATCTGGGACGACCTGGTCGACCACGCCGAGTCGGCGCTCACCTCGGTGGAGCTGCGCGAGGTCGGCGGCCGGCTGTGGGAGGTCGTCGACGAGACCTCCGCCCAGGTCGCGGCGGCCTACCACGCCCACGAGCGCGCGGTCGTGCGCGCCGACGAGCAGCAGCGCGCGGAGCTGTGGGAGGGCCTGCTGAGCGGGCGGGCCCAGGAGGCGTCCTTCGCCTTCGAGGCGGCGCGCATCCTCGACCTGCCGGTCTCCGGCGACGTGCTGGTCGTGATCGGCGGCCGCGTCGACCCGCTCCAGGCCGGGTCGGTGGTGGCGCCCCACGCCTCGGCCTGGGTGCGCCGCACGGGCGGCGTCGTGGGCCTGGTCGCGCTGCGCGAGGACTCACCGCGCGAGGCGCTGCAGCGCCTCGCGCGTGTCGCGGCCGCGGCGGGCGGGCTCGGCGTCTCCGCCGTCGTCCACGGCCTCGCCGGGGTCGACGCCGGCTTCCGGCAGGCCTCGCTGGCGCTGCGCACCCTGGGCCGCGACGGCGGGCTCGCCACCTTCGACAGCCGGCTGCCCGAGGCGCTGCTGATGAGCGCCCCCGACGTCGCGGCCCGGCTGGTGTCGGTGTGGCTGGGCCCGCTCCTCGCGCTGCCCCGGGCCGAGCTCGTGCCGCTGGTGGACACCCTCGAGGCCTGGGTGGCGACCGGCGGCTCGGCCACCTCCACCGCGGAGCGCGTGCACTGCCACCGCAACACCGTGCTCAACCGGCTGCGCCGCGTCGCCGAGCTCACCGGGCGCGACGTGCTCGCCGGCGCACCCCCGGTCGAGCTGGACCTCGCGCTGCGCGCGCTGCGCACGGGCGGCTGAGCCGGCGCGGCCCCGACCTGGCGCCGCTGTGCAGGGTGCACAGTGGCAGTGGTCACATCGTGGGCGCGGTGGGCATGGTGACTGACAGCACTCCCTGTCAGTCTTGTCATCCTCGGGACGCTTCATGGGGGAGCGCCCGGCACCCACCTGGAGGCCACGCATGACCGAGCTCCACGACCGCCAGTCAGCCGCCCCGCCGGCCGCCCTGGGCCGCCGCAGCTTCATCGGCTACGTCCTCGCCGGCACGACCCTCGTCGTCGGCGCCGACCTCGCCACGGGCAGCAACCGTGCCTCGGCCGCGATCCCGTCGGGCCCGCAGCTGCCCGAGCTCTACGACCTCGAGGACCTGCAGACCGACTCGGCGCTGCCGACCTCGCAGCTGATCACCGTCACCATCAACGAGGACGGCACTGCGTCGTTCGAGCTGCCCCGCACCGAGGTCGGCCAGGGCATCCTCACCTCGACCACGATGATCCTCGCCGAGGAGCTCGACCTGCCGATGAGCAAGGTCAAGGTGACCCTCGCCCCGGCTCGTCCCGAGCTGGTCTTCAACCAGCTCACCGGCGGCTCCAACACCACCTTCTCGACCTACACGCCCGTGCGCGTCGCGGGAGCGCTGGCCCGGCAGAAGCTGCTCGAGGCGGCGGCCATCCTGTTCGGCACCACCGCCGACCGCCTCACGACCACCGGCGGCGTGATCAGCGACCTGGCCGGCAACAACGTCACCTACGGCGACATCGCCGGTGACGCCGCGAGCCAGGTCGTGGAGGCCGTCGAGGTCGTGCTGCGGCCCCCGTCCGACTTCCGGGTCATCGGCACCCCGAAGAACCGGCTCGACGCCCGCGCGGCGGTCACGGGCAAGAAGGACTTCACCACCGACCTCGACGTGCCCGGCGCGCTGCCGACCATGGTGTGCCGCGCCCCCGAGCACCAGGGCACCCCGAAGGAGAACGGCCTCAAGAACCTCGCCGCCATCAAGAGGATGCCCGGGGTGACCCACGTCGCGCAGATCAGCAGCGGCATCGCCGTGCGGGCCAAGACCTTCGGCCACTGCATCGACGCCATCCGCGAGATGCAGGTCGACTGGAACCCCGGCACCGCCAGCGGCGAGTCCGACGAGACCGTCCTGGCCGGCATCAAGCGCGCCGAGCTGCCCCTCGTGGTGCCCGACGTTCCGGTGCTGGCGGAGTCGGTGGAGACCGAGTTCGAGTTCATGTTCCGCAGCAGCGCGGCCCTCGAGCCCTACGCCGCCATCGCCGACGTGCGTGAGGACGGCGCCGAGATCTGGGCCGGTCTCAAGGTGCCGATCCTGGCCCAGGAGAACATCGCGATCATGCTCGGCCTGCCGGTCGACGCGGTCAAGGTCAACGTCATCACCGGCGGCGGCTCCTTCGGTCACAAGCTCTTCGGCGACCACGCCCTGGAGGCGGCCGAGATCAGCAAGGCGATGGGCGTGCCCGTGAAGCTGATGTGGCACCGCGCCGACGAGCCGCGCCAGGGTCGCCTGCACCCGATGGCCACCTCCCGGGTGCGCGCCACGGTGCTCAAGGGCGGGCTGACCGGCGAGGACCAGGTGCTGAGCTTCGAGCAGCGCCACACCAGCGTCGTCACCGACTTCAGCCACGGGCTCGGCGAGATCCTCACCGCCACCGCCGACGAGCTGCCCACCGAGGTCGGTCGCTACCTCGGCGGCCTGACCTTCTCGCAGTCGATCTTCACCCTGACCCAGGAGCTGCCCTACGACTTCGGTGTCGTGACGCAGCTGCTCAACGAGACCGACCAGCGCTTCCGGACCGGCTCCATGCGCAACATCTACTCTCCCGACGTCGCCGTGGCCGCCGAGCTGACCATCGACCAGCTGGCGAAGAAGGTGGGGATGGACCCGCTGGCGTTCCGCATGAAGTTCCTCAAGAACGACCGGGTCAAGGCCGTCCTCGACAAGGTCGGGAAGGAGGGCAACTGGGGTCGCTCGCTGCCCGCCGGCGTGGCCCAGGGCGTGGCCATCCACAAGGAGTACAAGGGCGCCACGGCCATCCTGGTCGAGATCGACACCCGTCCCTCCACGGTCAACCGCGACCTCGGTCCCGAGACCGTGACCGGCCCGCGCGTGACCAAGGTCGTCGTGGCCGTCGACTGCGGCCTGGTGATCAACCCCCGCGGCGTCGAGGCCCAGATGCAGGGCGGGGTGATGGACGGCATCGCGCTGACCCTCACCAGCTCCTGCCACTTCAAGAACGGGCGCTTCCTGGAGGCCAGCTGGGACAACTACTTCTACACCCGCCAGTGGAACGTGCCGCCCGAGGTCGAGGTGCACATCATCGAGACCGACTCCGACACCCCGGGCGGGGTCGGCGAGGCCGCGGTGGGCTCGACGGCGGCCGCGGTGGCCTGTGCCTACGCACGCGCCACCGGCACGCTGCCCAAGCGGTTCCCGATCAACCACGACGACCCGATCGCCTTCAAGCCGAAGTCGTTCGTGCCGCCCGTGCCCCCCTCGCCCACCAACGGGCTCAAGCTCACCTACTGACCAGGAGCCCGACATGGCGAAGCAGACCTTCATCCTCAACGGCAAGCCGGTCACGGTGAACGTGAACGACGACGTGCGCGTGCTCTGGGTGCTGCGCGACCTGCTCGGGGTCACCGGCCCCAAGTACGGCTGCGGCATCAACGTGTGCAAGGCGTGCACGTCGCACATCAACGGCCGCGCCTTCAACCCCTGCTCGGTGCGGGTGGGCGACCTCAAGCCCAAGGACCGCGTCACCACCATCGAGGGGCTGGCCGACGGCGGCAAGCTCCACCCGATGCAGCAGGCCTGGATCGACCGCGACGTCGCGCAGTGCGGCTACTGCCAGCCCGGCCAGATCATGGCCGCGGTGGCGCTGGTGCGCAAGGTGCGTCGCGAGGGTCGCAGCATCACCGAGCGCGACCTCGACACCATCCGCAACATCTGCCGGTGCGGCACCTACACCCGCATCCGCGAGGCGATCCTGCAGGGCGCCCGCGACATGTGAGCAGCAGTCGGGGTCGCCTCAGGGCGCGGCCGCGGGCAGGCACAGCGAGAACGTGCTCCCGCGGCCCAGCTCGGAGGCGACCTCGACGCGTCCGCCGTGCCCGGCGGCGATGCGGGCCACGATGGCCAGCCCCAGGCCCGTGCCCGGGCGGCTGAGCGCCTCGGGGTTGGTCGAGCGGAAGAACTCCTCGAACAGCCGACCGCGGTCCTCGGCCGAGATGCCGATGCCCTGGTCGACGACGTCGACCACGACCTCCGCCGATCCCGCCGTACGCCGCGAGCGCACGACCACCTGCACCTCGCTGCCCGGGGGGCTGTACTTGACCGCGTTGCCCAGCAGGTTGGTGACCGCCCGCTCGAGCTCGTCGGCGTCGCCCTCGACCACCAGCCGCGCCGGTGCGCCGTCGGCCCGGGGCGGCGCGAGGGCGACCTCGCGGCGCTGGGCCTCCACCCGCACCAGGTCGTGGGCCTCGGCGACCACGCCGAGCAGGTCCACGCGCTCGGCCTCGACGAGGCGCTCGGGGTCGCCGACGCGCGAGAGCAGCAGCAGGTCGTCGACCACGCGGGCCAGCTTGGTCGTGCCGCGACCGATCGCGGCGAGCGAGGCGGTGGCCCGGGCAGGCAGCTCGTCGAGCACCGTGAGCAGCTCGAGGTGGCCGACCACGGAGGTGAGGGGGTTCTTCAGCTCGTGGGAGACGGTGGCGATGAGGCGGGTCTTGTAGACGTCGAGGGCCTGGAGCTCCTTGACCAGCCGGTGCTCGCGCTCGAAGCCGCGGGCGTTGAGCACGACCCGGCCCAGGTCGTGGCCGATGTCGAGCACGGCCTCGACCTGCACGTCGGTCCACTCCGGGCAGGTGGCGGCGCGGGTGAGCACGAGGTTGCCCAGGCACTCCGGGCCGGCGCCGATGGGCACGAACATGATGGAGCCGACCCCGATCGAGTCGAGGAAGGCCACGACGGCGGCGTGGTCACCCGCCGGCAGCTCGGCGTGGCGCTCCCGACCGGTGTCGATGACCTCGACCCGCTGGCGCGACCAGCACTCGCGGGCGGCGACCTCGGCGACGCGCACCAGGCGCGCGGGCAGCACCACCTCGCTGCCGTCGACGGCGAGCAGCACGCTGGCGCCGCGGTCGTCGGCGTCGAAGACCTGGATCCACATGCCGGCGGCGCCGAAGCCCTCCACCAGCGCCGAGCCGGTCTCCTCGAGGATCTGGGCGAGCCCGTGGTGGCTGCTGGCGTTGCGGACGATCTCGCGGGCGGTGCCGGCGAGGCGCACCTGCTCGGCCAGCTCCTCGCGCTGGAGCGTGAGCAGCGCCGCGTGGGCGGCCTGACGGGCGTACTCCTCCAGCACCCGGCGCGCCGCGGGCCCGGGGCGGCGACCGTCGCGGGGGAGGTCCATCGAGAGCAGGCCGATGAGCCGGCCGTCGGGGGCGAGCAGCGGGGCGCACAGCAGGTCGAGGGGGTGCCAGGCGTCGGGGCCCTCGAGCGGCACGAGCTCGGGCACCCAGCCGTCGACGGTCAGGTCGGGGTCGAGGTGGTCGAGGCGCTCCTGGGGCACGAAGCGCAGTGCCCCCCACGCGTCGGCGATCTCCATCTCCGCCTCGAGGGAGGCGACCGTGGTGCGGGTGCCGAGGAGCGCGCCCGCGGCGTCCTCGTCGCCGGCCACCGCCACCACCTCGAGCTGGTCGACGTCGCGCACCAGCGACAGGGCGGCCACGCCGAAGCCGGCGATGCGGGTGACGCCCTCGGCGACGACCTGGAGCCCGTCGCCGGCCGGGCTGGGCGTGGGGCGGGGTGCGTCGGCGGGGCGGGTCGCGAGCGTGCGGGCAGCGTGCGTCGGCTCGTCGAGCGCTGCGCGCCACGTCGTCACCCTGCACCCCTTCCGAGCGCCCGCCGGCGGTGGGGCGCTCCTCCCGAGAGTAGGGGTGAGGGGGCTGCGCTGACCCGGGATCGGCCCAGGCCAGGCCCGGTTCCTGTCCGTTCGGTCCGGGGCCGGGTGGGTCGATCGGCCTAGTCCGGGCGGCACCCGACCTGGGGAGGGGGCTCGGCGCGAGCCGCGCCGGGTGTCGTGCGCCGCGGCCGCCGCGGGCTGGGCGATGATCGGCGGCCGCCCCGGGAGGGCCCTAGACTGGGGGCCGTGCCCTTCATCAGCAGCGCGCGCAGGGGTGGGGACGGCCGGCTCACGACGGCCCTCGACCCGCAGGACCAAGGACCGCAGGACGCGTGTGGCGTCTTCGGCGTCTGGGCCCCGGGGGAGGACGTCGCCAAGCTGACCTACTTCGGTCTCTACGCCCTCCAGCACCGCGGGCAGGAGTCGGCCGGCATCGCGGTCTCCAACGGCCGCCAGATCCTGGTCTACAAGGACATGGGCCTGGTCTCCCAGGTCTTCGACGAGACCACCCTCGACTCGCTCAAGGGCCACCTCGCGATCGGCCACTCCCGCTACTCCACCACCGGGGCCAGCACGTGGCAGAACGCTCAGCCCACCTTCCGGCCCACCGTCGACGGGTCCATCGCCCTGGGCCACAACGGCAACCTCATCAACTCCCACGAGCTGCGCGAGATGGTCGAGGCGCTGCCCGGCCCCGACGACGAGCTCGACCTGCACCAGCGCCCGGTGGAGCACTCCACCAACGACACCGGCCTGGTGACGGCGCTGCTGGCCCACCACCCCGACTCCACCCTGGAGCAGCGTGCCCTCGAGGTGCTCCCGCTGCTGCGCGGCGCCTTCTGCTTCGTGTGGATGAACGAGAACACCCTCTACGCCGCCCGTGACCCCCAGGGCATCCGCCCGCTCGTGCTGGGCCGCCTCGACCGCGGCTGGGTCGTGGCCTCCGAGGACGCCGCCCTGGCCACGATCGGCGCCTCCGTCGTGCGCGAGGTCGAGCCGGGCGAGATGATCGTCATCGACGAGAACGGCCTGCGCTCGCACCGCTTCGCCGAGCCCGACCGCAAGGGCTGCGTCTTCGAGTACGTCTACCTCGCCCGCCCCGACGCCACCATCTCCGGGCGCAGCGTGCACGAGTCGCGCGTGGAGATGGGCCGCCAGCTGGCGCGCGAGTACCCCGTCGAGGCCGACCTGGTCATCCCGGTGCCCGAGTCGGGCACCCCGGCCGCTGCCGGCTACGCCGAGGAGAGCGGCATCCCCTTCGGTCAGGGCTTCGTCAAGAACGCCTACGTCGGGCGCACCTTCATCCAGCCCAGCCAGACGCTGCGCCAGCTCGGCATCCGGCTCAAGCTCAACGCGCTGGAGCACATGATCCGCGGCAAGCGGATCGTCGTGGTCGACGACTCGATCGTGCGCGGCAACACCCAGCGGGCCCAGGTCAGGATGCTGCGCGAGGCCGGCGCCCGCGAGGTGCACGTGCGGATCTCCTCACCGCCGGTGAAGTGGCCCTGCTTCTACGGCATCGACTTCGCCACCCGCGCCGAGCTGATCGCCAACGGCCTCAGCCCCGAGGAGATCGCCGCCAGCGTCGGCGCCGACACCCTGGGCTACATCTCCCTCGACGGGATGATCCAGTCCACCAAGCAGCCCGCCGAGCGGCTCTGCCAGGCCTGCTTCACCGGGGAGTACCCCGTGCCGCTGCCCGACGAGAACCTGCTGGGCAAGCACCTGCTGGAGACCACCCTCTCCTCGCCGACCCTGGGCAAGGCGCTGCCCGTGCTCAACAACCCCTGACACCACCCCGGAAGGTCACCCGTGAGCGAGTCCAACGCGTACGCCGAGGCGGGCGTCAACATCGAGGCGGCCGACAAGGCCATCGAGCTGATGAAGGTGTGGGTCGACAAGGCCCGGCGCCCGGAGATGATCGGCGGGCTGGGCGGCTTCGCCGGCCTCTTCGACGCCTCCG
The DNA here is from genome assembly GCF_001422955.1 of Nocardioides sp. Leaf285. Classification (NCBI taxonomy): domain Bacteria; kingdom Bacillati; phylum Actinomycetota; class Actinomycetes; order Propionibacteriales; family Nocardioidaceae; genus Nocardioides; species Nocardioides sp. Leaf285. The sequence continues at coordinate 474,148 of NZ_LMNH01000002.1, forward strand.
CCCTCACCCGCTACGAGCGGCCCCTGCTGGCCACCTCCACCGACGGCGTCGGCACCAAGGTGGCGATCGCCCAGGCGATGGACGTCCACGACACCATCGGCTTCGACCTGGTCGGCATGGTCGTCGACGACCTCGTGGTCTGCGGCGCCGAGCCGCTCTTCATGACCGACTACATCGCCACCGGCCGGGTCGTGCCCGAGCGCATCGCCGCGATCGTCAAGGGCATCGCCGAGGCCTGCCTGGAGGCCGGCTGCGCCCTCATCGGCGGCGAGACCGCGGAGCACCCCGGCCTGCTGGCCCCCGACGAGTACGACGTGGCCGGCGCGACCACCGGCGTGGTCGAGGCCGACCGCCTCCTCGGCCCGGGCCGGGTGCGCCCCGGCGACGTGGTGCTGGCCATGGAGGCCAGCGGCCTGCACTCCAACGGCTACTCCCTGGTGCGCCACGTGCTGCTCGGCGCCCCCGCCGACGGCGGCGCCGGCTGGGCGCTGGACCGCGACGTGCCCGAGCTCGGCCGCACCCTGGGCGAGGAGCTGCTCACCCCCACCCGGATCTACGCCAAGGCCTGCCTCGACCTCGCCGACAGCGTCGAGGTGCACGCGATGTCGCACGTCACCGGCGGTGGCCTGGCGGCCAACCTCGAGCGGGTCATGCCCGAGGAGCTCGTGGCCGTGCTCGACCGTGCGACCTGGACCCCGCAGCCGATCTTCGACCTGGTGCGGCGCGTCGGCGACGTCTCGCAGCCCGACCTCGAGGCCACCCTCAACTGCGGCGTCGGCATGGTGGCGATGCTGCCGGCCGCCGAGGTCGACCGGGCCGTGGGCGTGCTCGCCGGCCACGGCGTGCGGGCCTGGGTCGCGGGCCACGTGAGCAGCAGCGACACCGACGGCGGACGCGTCCTGCTGACGGGCCAGCACCCGGGCTGGTGAGGCCTCCGGGCGGGGTCGGACCGGGGCTCGGACCGGCCCGGACCGGCACGGACCGACTCGCCCGGCCACGGTGATTTCGGCGACACGATCCACCGTCGGCGGCCCCGCGGCGGGGCGGACCGACGAGATCGGTGGTCCGAAACACCGGACTGGTGTGCGGGAACGACCGGGCAGCAGGTAGCGTTGGCGCCACGAGTATTCGAGAGACAGCCCGGGAGCCATGGGCCCCGGCCGAGCGTGCGAGGGGGCTGACCCTATGGGGCGCGGCCGAGCTAAGGCCAAGCAGACGAAGGTCGCCCGCGACCTGAAGTACCGCACTCACGAGACGGACTTCGGGGCGCTGGCCAACGAGCTGCATGGCGAGAACCACCAGGACAGCACCGACGAGCTCGAGCCCGAAGAGCTCGAGAAGTGGTCGGACTACGCCGACCCGCGTCGTGACTGACTCCGTCTGACGCACGCACCAGACGACCGCCGGGCCCTGCCCGGCGGCCGTCTGCGTGTGCCCGGTGTCGCTCTCGGCCTCAGCCGACCCAGATGCCTCGCAGGCGACCCACGTCGCGCATGCGGGCCTCGGCGAGCCGGTCGGCGGCGACGGCGGGGGAGACCCCGCCGGTGTCGGCGAGTCCCAGCACCCGGCGGGTGGTGTCGCCGATCAGGTGGGCCCGCGCGCGGGCGCGCTCGAAGGAGAAGCCACGCGGGTCGAGCTCGTCGGCGACCTGCACGAGGCCGCCGGCGTTGACGCAGTAGTCGGGCGCGTAGACGATTCCTCGGTCGAGCATCGCCTTGTCGACCCCGGGGTGCGCGAGCTGGTTGTTGGCGGCGCCGCACACCACGCTCGCGCGCAGCACGGCGAGCACGTCGTCGTCGATCGCGCCACCGAGCGCGCAGGGTGCGTAGACGTCGAGCGGCAGCGCGACGAGCTCGGCGGTCGAGGCGGCGGCGCGGACCCCGGGGTGCGCGGCCAGCACTGCGTCGACGGCCGGGCCGTGCACGTCGGTGACCACGACGTCGGCGCCGTCCTCCACGAGCAGCTCCACGAGGTGGCGTCCGACCTTGCCGACGCCGGCGACGCCCACGGTGCGTCCGGCCAGGGTGGCCGACCCCCACACATGCTCGGCACAGGCGAGCATGCCCCGGAAGACGCCGTAGGCGGTCAGCACCGAGCTGTCGCCGGCCCCGCCGTGGGCCTGGGTGCGGCCGGTGACGAAGTCGCACTCGCGGGCCACGTGGTCCATGTCCTCGGAGAAGGTGCCGACGTCGCAGGCGGTGTTGTAGCGACCGCCGAGGGTCTGCACGAAGCGGCCGTAGGCCCGCAGCAGGGCCTCGGACTTCAGGGTGGCGGGGTCGCCGATGATGACGGCCTTGCCGCCGCCCAGGTCGAGCCCGGCCAGCGCCGCCTTGTAGGACATCCCGCGGGAGAGGGCGAGCACGTCGCGGACGGCGTCGGCGGTCGAGGCGTAGGGGTGGAACCGGGTGCCGCCGAGGGCGGGACCCAGGGCGGTGGAGTGGATCGCGACGACGGCGCGCAGGCCGGTGGCGGGGTCGGAGGCGAAGACGACCTGCTCGTGCTCGGCGCCGGCCTCGAAGACGTCGAGGGGCACCGACGCCGGCTGCGCCGGGCCGGGCTGCGTCGTCGTGGTGGGGCTGCCGGTCGTGGTGGGGCTGCCGGTCGTGGTGGGGCTGGTCGTCATGGTGGGACTGGTCGGCATGGTGGGGCCGCTCTCTGCTCGGGCCACGAGGTGGTGTGGCGCTGACGGACGACCCGCAGGGGTGGCGCGGGTCACGTCCCAGGCTAGCGGCCCCCGCGGCTCAGGTCCGGGCGACCGACCGGGCCACCACGACCCGCCCGTGGGTGCCGTAGCCCGGCAGCGGCCCGGCGTACGGCGTGCCGTCGAAGGCGACCATCAGCCAGCCCTCCTCGCCCAGGTCGACGAGCGTGGGCCAGGGGATGTTGGTGGGGTAGGGCGCGTCGAGCACGCCGACCTCGGCGAGGTCGAGGTCGAGCACGGCGTGCTGCTGGCGCTGGCCCCGGCGCCCGTCGCGCCCGTCGCTGACCAGCACCCGCCACGCGCCGTCGACGCGCAGCAGCGTGGTGCCCTCGGTGGCGCGGCGCCGCGCGGAGACCGCGCGCAGGGTGAGGGCGTCGAGGGCGGGCCCGGTGGCGAGGGCGGGGTGGAAGTCGAAGAAGCGCCGGGCCGAGACGAAGCCCACCAGCCAGTCGTCGCCGTCGCGCACGAGGTGGGGGTTCCACACCCCGACCGAGCGGACCCCGGCCGCGCGCAGGCCGTCGACCGGGAGGGCCAGCGGCTCGGTGTCGAGCAGGTGGCGGCCCGAGAGCAGGTCGACGTCGCCGTCCGGGCGGGCGAGGGTGACGGCGACGCTCGCGTCGTCGCGGCGCCGGTCGAAGTCGCCCCACGTGCTCGTGGCCACCAGCCAGCGCTCGCCGTCGCGCACGAGGTGGGTGGCGTGGTCGCCGAAGGCCCCGGGCCGGTCGGGCCGTCGGAAGAACAGGTCGGAGCGGTGGGCGAGTGCCAGGGTGACGGGGTCGAGGGACCACACCGAGGTGTGGGCGGTGTCGAAGAAGCCGGGCCCGGCGCTGGTGGCGGTGAGCAGCAGGTCGCCCCCGGGTCGGTACGCCGAGCCGTCGGCGTGGCCGACCAGTCGCAGGTCGCGCAGGCCGAGCTGGCCGAAGCCGCCGGCGCGCACCCGCGCGACGGGGCCGCAGTGGGTGGTGACGAGAGCCGCGAGCCACCGCTCGTCGCGCGTGTCGACCCGGCCCGCCCCGCCGCGGTCGGCGGCGCGCTCGGCGCCGAGGTCGACGCGGGCGCGGGTGGTCCAGGCCCGCCCGTCGTGGGTGTGGACGGCGAGGTGGACCCCGGTGAGGGTCAGGCCGAGCCGCACGGGGCGCTGCTCGGGCCGGCCGTGGCGCCGGCTGAGGTGACGTGACGTGGTGGAGCCGACGCGCAGCTCGAGGGAGACCTCCCCGGTGGCGGGGTCCCACAGCGCTCCCAGCTCGTCGTCGCCGGAGGCGAGGGCGAGGCGCACCGGGGCGTCCCGGCCGGGCGCCGTCCCCGCCGCGGGCAGCTCGACCTCCGCGGCGGCGTAGGGCGCCGGGTGGGGGGTGGGGTGGGCCGAGGCGGGGCCCGGTGCAGCGTCGTCGACCAGCACCGACCCGGGGGAGACGAGGTCGACCGGTCGCAGCCGGGCCGCCACCTCGAAGCGGGGCAGGCCCGTCGCGCCGCCCACGGGGTCAGGCGAGCACGAGCACGAGCCCGACGACGCCGGGCAGGGTGCCGAGCAGCAGCCACGGGCTGAGCGGGGAGCGACGGTGGATGGCCAGCCCGGCGGCCACCGCGACCACGCCGAAGGCGGCGCCGATGACGTTGAGGCCGACCCGGGCGGAGACCTCGGAGTCGTCGAGGAAGAAGGCCGAGATCACCAGCCCCACCGACAGGTGCATGATCGTGGTGACGGCCAGCACCGACATGACCCACTGCTGCACGTTGGTCAGCGACCGGCTCGACGGCGGTGCCGGCGGGTTGGCCGGGTCGATGAGGTGGCGGGCGCGGCGCGGGGCCGGCGGGGTCGGTGTGCTCATGGCCCCTCCAGCCTACGGGCCCCGCTCCCGGCCCGGGTCGCAGCGCTCAGCCGTGGTCGCAGCGGTCAGCCCTGGTCGGCGGCGGCGCGGGGCCCGTCGAGCTCGGCGGCGCGGCTGGTCTGCGGCACGACCACGCGCAGGGCGTTGCGCTGGACCTCGAAGGTCGCGGGCGTGGTCGCGGCGATCTCGCCGTCGAGGTTGACCGGGAGCGGCTCGTCGGTGACCACGCGGACCCGACGGGTGGTGAGGTGGTGGACCTTCTCGTGCTCCACGAACGACCCGTCCTTGAGGAAGCGGGCGATCGAGACGTGGTCGCGCAGCCGGCCGCGCTCGATGGCGTAGACGTCGAGCAGGTGGTCGTCGACCGAGGCGTTGGGCGCCACGGCGTTGCCGCCGCCGTAGTGGCGGCCGTTGCCGACCGCGACCTGCATCAGGTCGTGCAGCGCGAGGGTGTCGTGGTCGCCGTCGGGGAACTCCAGCCGGGCGGTGAAGGGCTCGTGGCCGCGGTAGGCCCCGAGCGTCGCCACGGGGTAGGCCAGCGGGCCGAGGCGCTTCTTCAGGCCGGGGCGCAGGCGCTGGGTGACCCCGACCGAGAGCCCGAGGGAGGCGACGTTGAGGAAGCCGCGCCCGTCGCAGCGGCCGAGGTCGACGTCGACGACCTTGCCCGTCGCGAGGTGCTCCACGGCCTGCTCCAGCGCCGACGGGATCTCCAGGGTGCGGGCGAAGTCGTTGGCGGTGCCCAGCGGCAGCACGCCGAGCACGACGTCGGACCCGGCCACGCGGTCGGCGGCGCACGAGACGCTGCCGTCTCCGCCGCCCACCACCAGCAGGTCGGGACCCTCGGCGAGGGCCCGCTCGAGGGTGGCGGCGAGCTCGGAGCCGGTGGTGACGCTCAGCACCCGCGCGTCGGCGAGGTCGTGGCGCGCCAGCAGGGCGGGCAGCCGGTCGCGCGCCGCGGCGCCGCTGCGGGAGCCGGTGTTGAGCACGACCGTCGTACGGCGACGCGGGGCCGCGGGACCGGGGGTGGGCTCGGGTGCCATGGCACGAGGGTAGGTCGCCTCGATGAGGACCCGATGAGACGCCGCTGTGCCCGCGCTGTGCCGCCGCTCCGCGCCGCCCGCCGGTCCGCTCCGGCCCGGCGGGCCCGCGCTCAGACCTCGGTGAGGGGGTTGCGCTGGCGACCGTCGGTGACGGTCTCCTCGTGCTGCTGGCGGGCCTTCTCGATCTTGGCCATGAGACCCGGCTCGTCGCGCACCATGCGGCGGTACTTCGGGCCGAGGGCCTTGATCTGCTCGCCCTCCTGGATCAGCTTGCCGAAGATGCGCTCGCGCTCGGCGGTGTCGGCGGTGTAGTCGAGGTCGAGGTAGGCGTCGACGTGGCGCTGGGCGTTGCCGATCGCGGTCTTGGCCCGACCCTTCTTGCTGACCAGGGAGGCGACCACGGTGACGACGAGGATGCCGAGGATCACGCTGAGGGAGACCCCGGTGCTGATCTCGGTGACGTCGACGTGCTCGCCGCCGTTGATGAAGCCGAGGTTGTTCTCGTGCAGCGCGTGGAGGATGAGCTTCACGCCGATGAAGGCCAGGATCGCCGCGAGGCCGTAGGACAGGTAGATCAGGCGCTCGAGCAGGCCCTCAATGAGGAAGAACAGCTGGCGCAGCCCCAGCAGCGAGAAGGCCGTGGCGGTGAAGACGATGAAGGTGTTCTGGGTGAGGCCGAAGATCGCCGGGATGGAGTCGAGGGCGAAGAGGATGTCGGTGCCGCCGATGGCCACCATGACCAGCAGCATCGGGGTGAGCATCTTCTTGCCGTCGACCACGGTGGTCAGCTTGTCGCCGTCGAACTCCTCGGAGGTCCGGATGAAGCGGCGCGCCAGCTTCACCACGAAGTTCTGCTCGTCCTCGTCGTGGCCGCCCTGGGCCTCGCCCTTGAGCATGTTGCCGGCGGTCAGGATGAGGATGAGGCCGAAGAAGTAGAAGACCCAGGCGAACTGGTTGATCAGGGCCGCGCCCAGGAAGATGAAGCCGGTGCGGGCGATCAGGGCGAAGACGATGCCGAAGAGCAGCACCTTCTGCTGGTCCTCGCGCGGTACCCGGAAGCTGGTCATGATGATGAGGAAGACGAACAGGTTGTCGACGCTGAGCGCCTTCTCGGTGATGTAGCCCGCGAAGTACTCCCCGCCCATCGTGCCGCCGCCGAACCACAGCACTCCGAGGCCGAACAGCACGGCGATGCCGACGTAGAGCGCCGACCAGACCGAGGCCTCCCTCAGCGTCGGCACGTGGGCCTTGCGCACATGGAAGACGAAGTCGAAGAGCAGCATGCCGACGATGCCGACCACGGTGAGGGTCCAGACCCAGGTGGGGACTTCCATCGTCAACGCTCCATCTGCTCGGTGGGTCGGCGGTGTGCCGGCGCGGACAGCCTAGGGTCGGCGGGCGGCGGCTGCGCTCCCCCGGTTGGGCGTGTGGAGCAGGCCCGAAGCCCCCCGCCGCGCCCGGCGGGGCACTAGCCTGGCTCGATGCCCCACATCCTCGTCGTCGCCGGTGGGCAGGACCGCGCCGATGCCGTGGCGGCCCGCATCGAGTCCGCCGAGCGACGGGCCGCGACGGCGGACCGCGGCTCGGCGCTGGAGGCGGTGGCCACGACGGGTCCGCGGTGCGTGGTGGTGGTCGCCGACGGCACCGACGGCGGGTGGGTCACACCCCTGCTCGCCGAGCTGCGGGCGTGGTCCTCGCTGCCCGTGCTGGTGCTGGCCGACCTCGACCGCGACTCCGACCTCGACCGTGGTCTCGACGGTGACCCCGACGGTGACGACGACGGCGCGGCGCCCGGTGAGCTCCTCGCGGCGCGGCTGCTCGACGCGGGCGCCGACGACGTCCGCGACCTCGGGTGCGGCGACGCGCTGCTCGCGGCGGCGCTGCGGGCCCTGGAGCGGCGGTGCGGGGCCGAGCCCGACCCCGACGCGGCACTGACCGGACCGCTGCTGCGCTTCGGTCCGCTGGTCGTGGACCTGCACGAGCGCAGCGTGCGCCGCGACGGTCGCGAGGTGCGGCTGACCCCGACCGAGTGGCGGCTGCTCGAGCCGCTGGCCACCCGCCCGGGGGTCCTGCTCACCCATCGCGGGCTGCTGCGCTCGGCCTGGGACGAGAGCCACGGCGACGAGACGCGCGACGCCCTGCGCGCCCACATCCGCTCGCTGCGGGCCAAGCTCGGCGACGACGCGTCCGCGCCGACCTTCATCCGGACCGAGAGCGGCACGGGCTACCGCTGGATCGCCGTGCCGAGCGCCACCGCCGACACCCGGGCCTTCGAGCAGGCCGGACCCGGTCGGCTGGGGGCACGCGAGCTCGTCCACGAGCTCAGCACGCTGCTGAGCTCGGTGCGGGTGACGGTCTACCTGCTGCGCGGCGCGGTGGTCGCCCCGGCCGGCGCCGCCCAGGCGCCCGGTGACCTGCTCGACCGGCTCGAGCAGCTGTTGGCCCGTGTCGCGACCCATGCGGTGGAGCTGGAGGGGCGCTGCGTCCGCGACCCCGGGGTGCTCGCGCCCGCCCTGCCGGTCGGGGAGGCAGGTGGGTCGTCGTGGCGGTGATCGTGGTGGCCGAGGACGACCCCGACCTGCGGGAGCTGGTCACGCTCATCCTCGGCCAGGCCGGGCACGAGGTGGTCGGCGTGGGCCAGGGCGACGCCGCCCTCGTGGCCTGCCGCGAGCGGCGCCCGGCGGTCGCCGTGCTCGACATCGCGATGCCCGGGGACCTCGACGGCCTGGCGGTGACCCGGGCGCTGCGCGCCGACCCGGCCACCGCCGACCTGCCGGTGCTGCTGCTGACGGCCCGGGCGCGCGCCGACGACGTCAGGGCCGGCATCGACAGCGGCGCCGACGACTACATCGCCAAGCCCTTCGACGTGGGCTACTTCGTGGAGAGGGTCGGCCGGCTCGTCGCCGACGGTCGACCGGCCTGAGGCGTCGCACCGTGCTCGCTCGGGGAGCAGGCGAGCGGCAGGACGAGGCGCACGGTCGTGCCCGCGCGCGGCGCGGAGTCGAGGTCGACGCGCCCGCCGTGGGCCTCCACGATGGAGCGGACGATGCTCAGGCCCAGCCCGGTGCCCTCGATGGCGGCGTCGGAGGCGCTGGCCGAGCGGTAGAACCGGTCCCACACCCGAGGCAGGTCGGCCTGGTCGATCCCGATGCCGTCGTCGCTGACCTCGATGACGGCCTCTGACCCGACGGTGGTCACGGTGAGCGTGACGTGGCCGCCGTCGGGGGTGAACTTCACGGCGTTGCCGACGAGGTTCATCACGGCGCGCTCCAGCTGGTCGAAGTCGCCGACGACCTCGGCGGGCGGGGTGTCCAGGTCGTGCACCAGCTCGATCGACCGGGCCCGGACGAGCTCGGAGCAGGCCTCCATCGCCGAGATCACGACGCGGTGCACGTCGAGGCGCTCGCGGGCCATGGAGATGGCGCCCGACTCGATGCGGGAGAGGTCGAGGAGGTTCTCGATCAGGCGCAGCAGGCGGCGACCGTTGCGGTCGACGCGCCCCAGCAGGGCGTGCTGCTCCTCGGAGAGGGGCCCGGCCGCCTCGGAGTCGAGGACCTGGGTGAAGCCGAGCACGCTGGTCATCGGCGTGCGCAGCTCGTGGCTGATGGAGGCCACGAAGTCGGTCTTGATGCGGTCGAGCTCCGAGAGCCGGCTCACCGCCTGCCGCTCGTGCTCGAGGGCGATCTCGAGCGCCTGCTCGCTGCGACGGCGCTCGGTGACGTCCTGGGCCACGCCGACCACGCCGGTCACCGCGCCGGAGGCGTCGCGCAGGAGGTTGACGGTGAGGCTGACGGTGAGGCGACCGCCGTCCTTGCGGATGAGCGTCCAGTCCAGCTCGGGCGGGTCGGGCTGCTGGGCGAGCGCGGTGAAGACCTCGAACGTGGGAGCGACGCCGAGACGGCGGGCGTGACCGGCCACCTCCTCGGGGTCGTGGAGCGCCAGCTTGGTCATGCGCCCGACGACCTCCTCCGCGCTCCACCCCAGGCTCTCCTGGGCGCCCCGGTTGAAGAAGGTGATGAGGCCGGCGGCGTCGGTGCCGACGATGATCGCGCCCGAGGTGGCGTCGAGCACGGTCTGCAGCTGGTGCGCGGTGTGGCGCTGGTCGGTCACGTCGAGCCCGGTCATCACCACGAGCGGGGCGCCGGTGTCGTGCCGGAGCAGCGCCAGCGTGGTCAGCACCTCGCGGCGAGCCGACCGCCCGCGCCACAGCAGCTCGTGCACCGCGCCGGTCTCCCCGGCCAGGCACGCCGCGAGTGCCGCCTCGAAGGCGGCCGCGCTGTCGGGGCACACCAGCGCCGCCGTCGCCGGCGCCCCGACGAGGCTCGTCGCGCGCGCCCCCGTGCTGGACTCGGTGGCGGCGTTGACCTGGAGCACACCTCCGCCGGCGTCGAGCACGACGACGAGGGAGCCGACGCTGTCGAGCACGGCGCGGGTGACGTCGCGCTCGTGGGTGAGCTCGGCCTGGGAGGTGCGGGCCGCGGTGAGGTCGACCAGCTGCGCGACCACGAGCCGGCCCTCGGCGGCGTCGGGCACCACCGACAGGCCGAGCCGCACGCAGCGTGGCGGAGAGGTGTCCAGCCACAGCTCGCTTTCCCAGGTCGGGGAGTGCCCGGCCTCCAGCGACCCCACCGCCGAGCGCAGGAGTGCGCGCTGGGAGGCGGCCAGGCCCCGGGTCCAGGGCCGCTCCACCAGCTCGGCGTCGGAGGAGCCGAGGAGGTCGGCGGCCGCGTCGTTGAGCTCGACGACCACGAGGTCCCCGTCGGTGTGGCGCAGCAGCACCATGCCGATGAGCGACTCCCGGATCCCGCGGCGGTAGCGCTCGCGCTCGCCGACGACCACCCGGAGGGCGGCGGCGCGCTGGCTGGTGGCGATGGCCAGGGGGAGGGTGACCAGGACGAGGATGACGAGGTAGCTCTGCTGGAGCGCCGCCAGCGTGGTGGCCGGGCCGCTGAGGTCCCCGAACGGACCGCGGCCCAGGTCGCTCAGCACGGTCACCGCGACACCGGCCGCGAGCATCTGGCCACAGGCGACGCGCGCCGGGAACCGTGCGGCGGCCCAGGCCAGCAGCGGGAGCGGGAGGAACGCGATCGGGTACTCGTGGGTGGCGCCGAACACGACGCCGAAGGTGGCGGCCGCGGCCAGCGACTGCACCAGCACCTCGAACGATGCGACGCGCGCCGGCCCACCCTCGGTGAGCCTCCCGGCCATCAGGAGGCCGAGGGGCACGACGATCAGCACCGACGCGCCGTGCGTGGCCATCACGGTGCGCGCGACCACGAGCAGCGAGCCGGTGCCGAAGAGCTCCACCGCGAGACCGGCCAGCAGACCCGCCACGGCCGCGCCCCCGGCCGCGGCGAGGAACAGTCGACCCAGGTCCTCGAAGCTGGCCAGGACGGGGCGACGGCGGTGGGCCCCGAGCAGGAGCGCGACGGCCAGGGACTCGGCGGTGTTGGTGACGCCGAACATCAACGCCAGCCCCGGTGGCCGGTCGCCGACCAGGTTGGCCGCGAAGGACAGGCCCACGAGGGCCGCGGCCAGCAGCGCCCACCGGCGCACCGGCGAGAGGGCCACCACGAGGGCCGAGACCCCGGCGGCGGGCCACCACGCCGCCACCGGCGCGCCCTCGGGACGCAGGGTCACCGACGCGACGCTGAGGGCGAAGGTCGCGGCCAGGGCCAGCAGGGTCAGCAGGGTGTCGGGGCTGCCGCCGCGCGCCGACGGCCCGCGGCGTCCGAGAGCAGCGGACGTGGTCACCCGACCATCGTCGGCCCCGCCGAGTCCGACGTGAGGCTCCTACACAGAACCTTCACGTCGAGACGCCTGCGGCGTCGCCCACCCGGGGCTGGCGAGCGCCGTCCGGTTTCGGGCGCCCGCCATGATCGAGCGGTGGACACGACGACGCCGCCCCCGGCCCCGACCTCGACCGGGGCGCTCCCGGCGTACGACGACCTGGGCGGGGGCGAGCGCACCTGGCTGCTGCTGCACGCCTTCCCGCTGTCGGGTCGGATCTTCGAGCGGCTGGCCCCCCTGCTCGCGCAGGACGCGCGGGTGCTGGTGGTCGACCTGCCGGGGCTGGGACGCAGCGCCGTGCCGACGGAGGAGGCGTCGATGGATCACGTCGCCGCCGCCCTGCTGGCCGTGCTCGACGCCGCCGGGGTCGAGCGGGCCGACGTGCTGGGCATCTCGACCGGGGGCTACGCCGCCCTGCGCCTGGCCGGCCTCGCACCCGAGCGGGTCGGTCGCCTCGTGCTCGCCAGCACGACCCCGTGGCCCATCGAGCCCGACGTGCCCGCCGAGCGGCGGGCGACGGCCGAGGAGGTCGAGACCAGCCGGTCGACCACCTCGCTGCTCGACTCGGTCGAGGGAGGGCTCGGCCCGACCGCCCGCCGCGAGCAGCCCGGGCTCGCCGACCTGGTGCGGGGGCTGATCCTGGGCGCCGACCCCGACGGCGTCGCCTGGGTCGCGAGGGCGGTCGCCGGGCGGTCCGACACGTCCGCGGTGGTGGCCGGCCACCCCCGCGAGGTCGTGCTGCTCTTCGGCGAGGAGGACGGGGAGACCCCGCCCGAGCGCGCCGCGCAGATGGCGCGGCTGCGGCCCGACCACCTCCCGACGTCGCTCCACGTGCTGCCCGCGACCGGCCACCTCACCGTGCTGGAGCGGCCCGCCGAGGTGGCCGCGCTCCTCGGGGGCTGAGAGGGGACGCTGGGAGGGCCGGGCCCACCGGCGGGCGGGTCAGCGCAGCCGGGCCAGGTAGGCCGACCCGGCGCGCACCTGGGCGAGCCGGCGCTCCCAGGTCACGCCGACCACGGTCAGCAGCGTCCCGGTGAGGCCGAGCAGCACCCACTGCGGGGTCTGCGCCGCCCACGGCGCCGCCTCGGCCAGCACGAGCACGCCGCCGACGACGACCCCGACCACCAGGGGAGCGGCGAGGCGCAGCCGGGCCCCGAGCAGCACGAGGCCCAGGCAGGCGAGCCCGAGCAGCAGGGCGCGGGGGCTGACCGGGTCGTCGACCACTACCCGCAGCAGGCTGGGCACGGTGGCGAGCAGCAGGCCGCTGCCGAGCGCCGACCGGGTCGAGGCGGCGGGGTCGCTCCGCAGCCGGAGTGCACCCAGCACGAGCAGGGCCAGCGCGGCCGGCAGCGCGTAGGCCTCCGGCTGGGTCACCCCGGCGTCGGCCAGCCGCACCCAGCTGGCGGCCGTGAGCAGCGTGCCGCCCAGCCACCCGGCCGGTCGTCGCTCGACCCGCAGCAGCGCCGCGGCCACGACGAGGGCGCCGACCAGCGTGAGGTGGAGGGCCAGCGCCGCCGCCGCGTCGTACGTCGACCCCGCGCCGTCGCGACCGGCCGCGTCGGCCGCGGCGTCGACGGCCGCGGCGGAGGCGAGGACGGCGGTCGCCAGCGCGGTCAGCTCGACCACGGGCCGGGCCCGCCACAGGGCGAGCGCCCCGACGACCACCACGACGGCGGGGCCCAGCGTGGTGGCGCCCAGCCCTGCGGCGTCACCGCCCGACCACACCGCCCACCCGCAGGCGGCCGTGAGCACCACGAGCGACGGCGGGGCGGGTCGCCGGTGGGCCGCGACCGAGGAGACGCCGAGGGCCGCGACGGCGGCCACGGCGCCGAGGGCGGCGCTGGGGAGGGCCGCCACGACGGCCACGACGAGCAGCGCCAGACCCACGTCGGTGTCGCGGGTGCCACGGGTCTCGTGGGTGCCGGCTCCGGTGCCTGTGCCGGCTCCGGGGGCGGGGAGGGCGAGCAGGCCGCCGGCGACGCAGACGAGGAGCACCACGGCCGCCAGCGGGGCGCTCGTGAGCGCGACCAGCACCGCGGCGATCAGCGTGACCGCGGCCGCACCGCGCCGGAGGGCCGGGTCGCGGAGGGCGCGGGTCGGGGTGGCGGCGACGTCCGGCCGAGTGCCCGGGCGCGTCAGCGTCGCGGCGAGCACACCGAGGGCGAGCGCGGAGGGCAGCACCAGCCACGCCGGGGCGGGCAGCTCGCCCGAGAGCCGCACACCGGCGGATCGGCTCAGCGGCTCGCCGACCGCCAGCACCCTGACCACGGCGGCCGCGGCCAGGGTCGCGGCGGTGACGGCGACCGGTGCGGCCGCGACGACGGCGGGCACGGTGACCGCGACCCGCCACGGGGCCGGCACGCCCCGCGCTGCCAGGGCCCACGCGACGCAGACCGCGCCGGCGGCCAGGGTGACTCCGGTGGGCCCTTCGTCGAGGGCCGGCAGGACGAGGGCCAGGGAGGCCAGGGCGCCCGCCAGCACGACGCAGGCGTGCAGCCGCGTCGGTCGGCGGCCCGGGTGGTCCGCGCGGTCCGCGCGGCCCGGGTGGTCCGGGTGGGCGGCGCGGCCTGCGTGGCCACGGCGGGAGGTGTCGCCCGCGTCAGGGGCGACGCCACCGGCGGGGACGTCGGGAGCGGCGACGGACCCGGGAGGCGTCCCGGTGGAGGCCCCGGTGGAGGCCCCGGTGGTGCGGGCCGGGGACCAGACGACGGGGAGCAGCGCGAGCGCGGCGGTGACCAGCAGCGCCGGGCCGTGGGTCGTGGTCCACAGCCCGGGGAGGGAGGCGTGGTCGGCGGCCGCGCCGAGCGAGGCGAGCAGGAGCAGGGCCCACCACGCGGTGGCGCCGACCAGCGCCGCGCCGGGCAGCGCCCGGGCGGGCACGGGCTCGCCCGGGAGCAGCCGGAGGGCGGTGCGGACGGCCGCGTGGGCGAGCACCAGCAGCGCCCCGACGAGCCGTGCGTCGCCGCCGTCGGCCAGCAGGGCGCCCCCGACCAGGCCGAGGCCGACCGGCACGGCGAGCTGGGCCGCGACCAGGTCGGTGCGGGCGAGCAGCACGACGGCGCCCCCGGCGAGCAGGGCGGCCCCGCAGGCGAGCAGGGCGCCTGCGGGCCCCACGTCGCCGAGCCAGCCGGCCGAGAGCGCGCCGACGGTGTCGAGCACCACGAGACCCAGGGCCACGACCGTCAGGGACTCCGCGCCCACGCGCAGGCCGCGTCGCGCCAGCCGGTCGGCGGTGACGCCCGCGGCGACGGTGAGGCCGAGCAGGGTGAGCGTGCGGCCGCCCACCCCGAGGGCCGACCAGGTCACGGCGAGGAACACCACGGCCGCCACCAGCAGGCACAGCGCACCGAGGCCGAGCAGCAGCCGCGGCACCGACCACGCGGGCAGCCCCCGCCCGGTGGTCCGCCCGGTGGCCCGCCCGTCGGGTCCGCCGGGCACCGTGTCGGCCCGGTCGGCCCGCGGGAGCGGTCCGACGCCGTCGAGCAGCCCAGCACGACCGGCTGCACCGGCCGCACGACCGGCCGGGCTGCCGGCGCGGCCACCGTCGACGGCGCCCCCCGCGGCGCTGGCTCCCGTGGCGCCGACGAGCACGGGCGCCTCGGCGCGCAGGCGCTCGAGCAGCAGGTCGGCGCGGGTCAGCGTGCTCAGCAGGTCGGCGGCGACGGGGCCGCGCAGCGGGAGGTCGCAGCGGGGGCAGACGGCCGGCGCGGGAGGCAGCGGGGCACGGCAGTCGGGGCACACGGTGGGGTCGGCGTAGCGCAGCATGCGGGCAGCCTCGCGCGACCGCGGGGCTCGCGGCAGGGCCGACGTACTCCCGCTCCTGGGTAGGAGGGCCTAGGCCGGTGCGGCGGCCTCGTCGCGCTGGCGCAGCGCCAGCACCGGTCGCCAGGCGTCGTGGAGGGTCGTGACCAGGCTGATGAGGGCGAGGTAGAAGAGCGTGGCGCTGATGTCGAGGTCGCCGCCGGTCACGCCGAGCAGCAGCTCCGCGGCGAGCACGAGCACCACGTTGACGAGCATCCGGGCCAGGAAGGCCATCAGCGAGGACTCGATGCTCCGGCGCCGGCTGGCGGCGGCGAGGGTCAGCAGGGCGTTGACCACCACGACGACGCCGACGCCGAGGAAGAGCTGGAGCGGGGTCGACCGCACCCCGGGGAGGGTCTGGGCGTAGACGACGGCCAGCAGACCCACGAGCACGACCTTCTCCACCGTCGTCCACGACAGCAGGGCGCCGTGCACCCAGTGCCACTGCATCCGCTCCTCGGCGGTGTCGACCTCGGCGGGCAGCGGGTCGGCCGCGAAGCGCGACGGGTGGTCGGGCGGGCGCAGCCGCGCGTGGTAGCGGCGCCACCCGATCGAGGCGGCGCTGACGGCGCCCGCGGCGACCACCAGTCCGCCGACGGGGTGGTCGCCCACCATGTCGGTCACATCGAGCCGGGCGACGTGGATCCACCACTCCTGGGGCAGCTTGACCAGCACCCAGATCAGCGCCGCAGCCGTGATCCACCAGCGCAGGCCGAAGCGGGTGGGGCGCCAGCGCGCGCGGACCGCCTCGTAGGCGATGAAGAAGTACTCGAAGGTGTTGGGGAAGACCAGCAGCAGCGCGCGGGCGTGGCTGAGCTCGAAGGCCACCACGCCGACGAGGCGGTAGAAGTAGAGGAAGCGCGCGACCCGGAAGGCCGGCAGGCTGGTCCAGTTGCGCAGGGTCGCGAGGTAGGCGATGGCGAGGTAGTAGACGTCCATCGCCTTGTCGTAGGACTGGTAGCCCGGCGGGTCGTGGCCGAAGAGCTGGAAGATGGTCTGGTCGACGCCGTCGAGCACGAGGCAGGCCACGATGGCGGGCAGCGGCCAGCGCGGGATCGCCAGCGGCAGCAGGAACCGCCCGCAGATCACGGCGAGGAACACCAGCGTCGTGCCCATGGGCCCCCCAGGTCGTGGCCGCCGTGCGCGGCGGGGAGATCGTCCCACCGCCCGGGGGCCGCGGCCATCACCCACCTGGACCACCGGGACCGACCCCGGCCTCCCGAGGGATCCGTGTGACGCGATCGCCCCTCGCGCTGGCGTGTTACCGACTGGTAGGCATGGGTCATGACCTCACCGACCGTCCTGATCACCGGCGCCGCTGCGGGCATCGGCCGCGCCACCGCCCTCCGCTTCGCACGGGAGGGATGGACCGTCGGCGCCTACGACATCGACGAGGCCGGGCTGGCCACCCTGGCCAGCGAGGTCGAGGCCCTGCGCACCGGGGCCCGGGTCGTCAGCGGCACCCTCGACGTCCGCGACGCCGAGGCCTACGCCGCGCGCGCGGCCGAGCTCGTGGCCGAGACCGGCCGCCTCGACGTGCTCGTCAACAACGCCGGCATCCTGCTGGCCGGGCAGTTCGCCGAGATCGACGTCGCCGCGCACCACCGCGAGATCGACGTCAACGTCAAGGGCGTCGTCAACGGCCTGCACGCCGGCTTCGAGCCGCTGCGCGCGACGGCCGCGGCCCACGGCTCGGCCCACGTGGTCAACCTCGCCTCCGCCTCGGCCATCTACGGCCAGGCCGAGCTGGCCAACTACAGCGCCACCAAGTTCTTCCTGCGCGGCATCACCGAGGCCCTCGACCTGGAGTGGGGCCGCCACGGGGTGCGGGTGGTCGCGATGTGGCCGCTCTTCGTGCAGACCGCCATGACCCAGGGCGTGCACACCGGCACCACCGACTCCCTGGGCGTCAACCTGGGCGCCGACGACGTCGCCACCGCCATCTGGGACGCCGTGCACCCCACGCGGGCGCGACGCGTCGTGCACCAGGTGCACTTCCCGGTCGGCACCCAGACCAAGGCCATGGCCCTCGGCGCGCGCTTCTCCCCGGCCTGGCTGACCCGCCGGGTCAACAAGCGCTTCGCCGGCGTCTGAGCCTCCCGCGACGCCGGACCCGGCCTCGGAGCCGGCGCCGCCACCGCCCCGGCCCGCCCGTGGGCCCTCCCCGCGCCGCCGCCCCCGTGCGCCGGTTACGGTCGGGACGTCACGACGGGCACCCGGCCCGCCGCGACCACCGACCCCCGGGAGGGCCCGTGCTGGATCGTCGTACGCGTGAGGTGCGCGGGGGAGTGCGCGGCCTGGGCGGCGCGCTGGGCCGTGGGCGCGAGCGCGTCACCGGCGTGCTGGGCCACCGCTTCCCCTCGGTCGCGGTCACCGGCATGACCGGCGTCGGCAAGACCGAGCTGGTCGACCACCTCTGCGGACGCCCCTCCGCCGACGGCACCCCGGAGGCCGGCTCCGCGGTGCTCGAGCGGCGGGTGCGCCGCGGGCGACGGCTCACCGGCTTCCGGTTCCGCGTCGTGCCCGGCGACAACGCCGCCACCCGCCTCGGAGCCCTCGACGAGGTCTTCCACGACGACCCCGTCGACGGGGTCCTGCACGTCGTGGCCCACGGCCACGCCACGGGTCGCCGCCCGGCCGGCACCAGCGGCGCCGCGCAGGTGACGCGCGAGCAGCAGCTCGCGGCGGAGCTTGAGGACTGGACGGTCACCGCCCACCGCATCGCCGCCATGGCCGTGCGGCGCTCGCGGCCGACCTGGCTCGTGGTCGTGGTGACCAAGGTCGACCTCTTCGCCGACGACGTCGAGGAGGTCGTGCGCTCCTACTCCCCGGGCAGCGGCACCCCCTTCGGCGACCGGCTCGACGACCTGCGCTCCCTGGCGGGCGCGGCCAACCTGTCGGTCGACGTGCTGCCCGCCTGCAGCCACCTCGAGGACCTCGACGGCGCGGTCTCCACCGAGCAGCGCGACCGCTACCTCCAGGCCCTCGAGGCGCGCATGGCCCAGCTCTCGGGTCACGTCTAGGGGAGCCGTCGTGCTGCGCGAGCCCCACGAGAACGTCGCCACGGTGCTGGTCGACCCGGCCGTGCTGCGCGAGCTCGAGCTCGACCTGGGCGCCCTCGACCTGTGGGTGTGGCCGGTGGCCACGGCCCCGGTCTACGTCGACGGCCCCCGCGCGGCCTTCCAGCTGCGGCGCCGCATGATCGAGGCGCGCCGCGGGGCCTGGGACCTGGCGGCCGACTGGGTGCCGGTGCTCGTCTCCTTCGGCGACACCTGGCGCACCGGCGACGAGCCCCTGCCCTGGGCGGCCCACGCCGCGCTCTGGGACGCCCTGGCCCGCCACGCCGCCCACGTGCGGCACCGTCGGGCCCTCGGCGGCGTGCCCCGGCTCTCGGTGCTGCGGGAGCGCGAGGCCCGCTAGCCGCCCCGCCGCGACCGGTGTCGGAGGGCCACCCGGCTGTGGTGACCACGGTGGTCGAGGAGCGAGGCGGCAGCGAGCGTCCCGGGCCCCGGGCCCCGTGGCCGCCGGGGCCGCGGACCCGGACCTCAGCCGGCGTCGAGGTCCCAGACCCGGTGCCGCGGCACCAGCGTCCAGGCCGCCTCGCTGGCCAGCACGACCACGCCGGGCTGCTCGCGCACGCATCCGGCCAGCGAGGCGCGGCCCGCGCCGTCGAGCTCGTCGTCGAGGTGGTCGAGCACGACGAGCGCCGGCCGACCGTGCACGGCGCGGGCGAGCAGCACCCGCGCGCGGTCGGCCCGGTCGAGCGGTGCGCCGCCCCGCCGCAGCCGGGTGCGGTCGCCGTCGGGCAGCGTCGCCAGGGTGCGGTCGAGACCCGCCGCGGCGAGGGCGTCGGCGACGGGCACCCCGGAGTCCGGCAGCCGGTAGCCCACCGCGCGGGCCACCGTGCCCCGCTCGAGGGACCACCCGGCCAGCGCGGCGCCGACGCGCTCACGGCGTCGGCGGGCGTCGAGTCCGGCGAGGTCCTCACCGCCCACCACGACCGTGCCCTGCTCGGGCGCCCGCACCCCGGCGAGCACCTCGAGCACGGCACGTCGCAGCGCGGGGTCCGACCCGCTCAGCACCACCCGCTCCCCGGGCGTGGCCACGAGGTCGGGCACCGCCCGGCCGTCGAGGACCAGTCCCTGCACGGCCAGCCCGGCCGGCGCCCCCGGCGGCCCCGACGCGGTCGGCCCGTCGGCGCGGCCCGTCGTACGCCGTGCGAGCTCGGCCGCCCGCGCGGCGCGACCGGGGGCCAGGGCCGGACCGAGGATGCGGCGGGCGGCCAGGAAGGACTGGCGGTACTCCACCACGCGGCCGAGGTCGGCGACCGGCGCGACGAGGATGCCGACCACCGTCAGCGCGGTGGCCACCCCGCTGGCGCCGAGACCGGCGGGTCCGGCGACGGCCAGCACCGCCACGGTGGCCAGTGCGCCGGTGGCGGCGGCGCTGCCGCGCAGGACGCCGCTGGCCTCGGCGCGGGCGATCGCGGCGTCGCGCACCCGCGCCCCGCGGCGCTCGACGTGGCGCAGCTCGCGGGTGGTGCCGCCGGCGGCGACGATGCCCGGCGCCGCGGCGACCGTGTCGGCGACGTGGGCGGCCAGCACCCCGCGGTGACGGCGCAGCTCGGAGGCACGCGCCAGCACCCGTGGAGCGACCACCACGACGCTGAGCGCGAAGCCGACCAGGGGCACGGCCACGGCCAGGCCGAGGAGCGGGTGCACCACGACCAGGGCGGTCAGCACACCGAGCACGACCGGACCGGCGACCGCGAGCGGCGCGACGCCGAGGGCGACCCAGGTGCGCACCGAGGTGAGGTCGTTGGTGGTGCGGGCGACGGTGACGCCCAGGCTCGGCCCCGACCCGGTCAGCGCCGAGGCCACCAGGCCGGTGCGGATCTCCTGCACGTAGTCCTGGCCGAGCCGCTCGGCCAGGACCCGCTCGCGGGCCCGCACCAGGCCGAGCACCGCCGCGCCGGCGACCAGCGCCAGCACCCCGAGCACCCGCACCAGCGTGGTGGGGGCGTCGAGCACCATCGGCACGACCAGCACCGTCTGCACCGCGAGCGCCGCCTGGGCCGCCCCGGTGCCGAGCAGGCGGAGCAGGGTGGTGCGGCGGGCGCCGGCGAGCAGCGGGGGGAGCCGGTCGTCGGCGGGTGGTCCCGGGACGCTCGCCGGCGCTCGCTCCTCGACCACCGGGGCCTCGCCGGTTGCGTGGGGGGCGGGCGTCACGCGAGCAGCTCCCGGGCGACGGCCGGGTCGCAGAGGTCGTAGGTCGCGACGACGGGCAGGTCGAGGGCGCGGGCGGCCTCGCGGTGCGCCAGCGGCGAGGCGGTCAGCACGCCGCTGACCGCGCGCACCCGGGCGCTGGTGGCGGCGAGGGCCTGCCGCCCGGCCACCGCTCCGAGCGCGTCGCCCGCGGCGAAGACGACGTCGTCGACCAGCGTCGCGAAGAGCGGGTCGGCGAGCAGGCGGGCGGTCTCCTCCTGGTAGACGCCGTCGGCGATCTCGACCACCACGACGTCGGGGGAGTCGGCGGCGAGCTCCTCGACCAGGGTGGAGAGCAGCGTGCGCACGCGGGCGTGGGAGAGCAGGTACGTCGACGGGTGGCCCACGTCGGTGAAGTCCAGGACCCGTCGGGCGCCCGCGTCGGCGAAGAGCCGCGGGTCGCCGCCGGCCCCGGTGCCGGTGACCTTGCCCGCGTTGACGTGGAGGCCGTCGGCGCTGAGCCCGCGCACGAGGCAGGCCAGGGCGGTGGACTTGCCGGAGTTCATCGACGTGCCCAGCACGGCCACGACCCGCGGTCCCACACCGCGCTCGCGCACGGGGCGGGCGGCGACCGGCGCGTGGTCGGCCAGGGTCACCCGCTCGCCGTCGCGGGCGAGCAGGCCGAGGGGGCGCAGTCGCGTGGCGTCGTCGAGCGCGGCGTGCTGGGCCACGACCCGGCCGGCGACGCCGCCGGCCGCGACGAGGTCGGTGGGGCCCAGGTCGTCGGGCACGACGGCCTCGAACTGGTCGGGGGCGTAGCGGTTGCCGTAGGCCACCAGCACCTCGTCGCCGACGAAGAGGGTCTGGCGCCGGCTGCCCGGGCCCTCGAGCCTGGTGTGCTTGCCGATCTCCTCGACCCGGGCGAGCACGACGTCGCCGCTGCGCGGGGCGACCTCGGGGCCGTGGAGCAGCTGGTGCCCCGAGCCGTCGGCCGCGAGGGCGGCCGCGAGGAAGCGGGTGGTGTAGGCCTTCTTGGCCCGGGCCAGGCGCTCGGCGGGCAGCGGCTCGAGGGTGCTGGTCGTCGCGGCGGTGCCGGCGGCAGTGCCGGCGGGGGTGAGGTCGGCGGGGGCGGGGAGGACGGGGTTCGTGGTCATGACGAGGACGCTAGGAACGCCGCATGAGGCTTTCTTGTGACGCCGATGAGCGTCCTCTCATGGGGGTCGTGCGGGGTCCCGCGCCGGACGCGGCGAGGGGGCCCGACGCGGTGCGTCGGGCCCCCTCGGGAGGCGTCACGGGCGGCTCAGCAGCAGCGCTCAGCAGCAGCGGCCCTGGGTGGAGCTCTCGCGGTGGTCGTCGCGGTGCCGCTCGAAGGCACGGCGGCTCATCGGCTCGGTGCCCTCGCGCTCGCAGCGGGCGAGGTAGGCGTCCCACCGGCCCTCGCCGCTGAGCTCGCGGGCGTACCACCGCACCCCCGCCAGCGCCCGACGTACGGCGCCGGGGCGCTGGTCGGCGGCCGGCCGGCCCGTCGCGCTCACCGCCCGCTCCCGACCGTCTCCGCGCGCCGGGCCTCCCACTCCGCGACGGCCCGCTTCTCCTCGGCGGTGGCGACGAAGTCGGCGGGGGCGACCAGCTGCGAGGGCACGGCCGGCACCTCGGTGGTCGGCAGCGAGCCGGCCCGCAGCGCCCGCACCCAGATCAGGGCGGCGTTGGCCACGATGACGATGACCAGCAGCGCGAAGCTGGCCTGCAGCACGCCGTTGACGGTGGAGTTGAAGACCACGGTGTCCATCTGCGAGGGGTCGGCCGCCGGGGCCAGGACCTCGCCGGCGTCGCGCGCGGTGCGGTAGCGGTCGGCCTGGGCGAAGTAGCCGATGGCGGGGTTGTCGGAGAACACCTTCTGGTAGCTCGCCGTCATCGTCGTGACCAGGTCCCAGGCCAGCGGCACGGCCGGCACCCACACCCACCTCGTCCAGCCGTGCTTGAGGAAGAGCGTCACGCACAGCGTGAGCGCGATCGCGGCCAGCAGCTGGTTGGCGATGCCGAAGAGCGGGAAGAGCTGGTTGATGCCGCCCAGGGGGTCGGTCACGCCGACGTAGAGCATGTAGCCCCAGCAGGCCACGACCGCGGCCGAGGAGAGCCAGGCCGCGGGCTTCCACGAGGTGTCGCCGAAGCGCGGCCACACGTTGCCCACGGTGTCCTGGAGCATGAAGCGGCCCACCCGGGTGCCGGCGTCGACGGCGGTGAGGATGAAGAGCGCCTCGAACATGATCGCGAAGTGGTACCAGAAGGCCGCCAGCCCGCCACCGAAGGCGTCGCTGAAGATCGTCGAGATGCCGAAGGCCAGCGTCGGCGCGCCGCCGGTGCGCGAGACCAGCTCCTCCTCGACCGAGTCGGTCGCGGCCTGGAGCTGCTCGGGGGTGAGGGTCATGCCCAGCCCGTTGACGAACTGCACGGCGCCGTCGATCGTGCCGCCGGTGACGCCCGCGGGGGCGTTGATGGCGAAGTAGAGGCCCTGGTCGATGACCGAGGCGGCGATGAGGGCGGAGATGGCGACGAAGGACTCCATCAGCATGCCGCCGTAGCCGATCATCCTGACCTGGCTCTCCTTGGCGACCATCTTCGGCGTCGTGCCCGAGGCGATGAGCGCGTGGAAGCCCGAGAGGGCGCCGCAGGCGATGGTGATGAAGAGGAACGGGAAGAGCTGGCCGGCGAAGACCGGCCCGTCGCCCTCGGTGGCGAAGGAGGTGACGGCGTCGTTCTGCAGCACCGGGCGGGCCAGCACGAGACCGACAGCCAGCAGCAGGATGACGCCGATCTTCATGAAGGTCGACAGGTAGTCGCGCGGGGTGAGCAGCATCCACACCGGCAGGATCGAGGCGACGAAGCCGTAGCCGACCAGCGCGACGGTCAGCGTCTCCTTCGACAGCGTCAGCGACTCGCCCAGGCCCCAGGTCTCGACGTAGCCGCCGCCCACGATGGCCAGCAGCAGGAGCACGACGCCGATGGCGGTGGTCTCGAGCACGCGGCCCGGGCGCAGGAAGCGCAGGTAGACGCCCATGAAGAGGGCGATCGGGATGGTCAGCCCGATCGAGAACACGCCCCACGGCGACTCGGCCAGCGCGTTGACCACGACCAGCGCGAGCACGGCGAGGATGATGATCATGATCGCGAAGACCGCGATCAGCGCGGCGATGCCACCGACGACGCCGATCTCCTCGCGCACCATCTGGCCCAGGCTCTTGCCGTCGCGGCGCATGGACAGGAAGAGCACCACCATGTCCTGCACGGCGCCGGCGAAGATGACGCCGACGATGATCCAGACCGTGCCGGGCAGGTAGCCCATCTGCGCGGCGAGCACGGGGCCGACCAGCGGCCCGGCGCCGGCGATGGCCGCGAAGTGGTGCCCGAACAGCACCCGGCGGTCGGTGACCTCGAAGTCGCTGCCGTTCTCCAGCCGCTCCGCGGGCGTGGCCCTCGTGTCGTCGAGGCGCAGCACGCGGCGGGCGATGAAGCGGGAGTAGAAGCGGTAGGCGATGAGGTAGGACGACAGCGCCGCGAAGAGGATCCACAGGGCCGAGACCGACTCGCCGCGGCTGAGCGCGAGCACGGTCCAGCAGACGGCGCCGACGAGGGCGACGGCCACCCAGACGGCGATCGAGCGTGGCGTCATCCGGCCCGTGTCGCGGCTCGGCTGGGGGGCCGGGCCCGACGGGCGGGACGTGGTGGACGTGGACATGGGGGACCTCCGAGACCGAGGGGGGTGAGCGCCGTCACCGTACTGCGTCCCGGGCCCCTCAGCGTGCGGCGATGCGTGCGGCGGTACGCCACGCGCGGGTCGTGCCCGCCGAGGAGGTCAGCCGCCAGTCGCGCTCCTTGCGCTCGTCGAACCACACGACGGTGGTCAGCGCCGGCATCCCGCGGTGCGCCAGCATGCTGCGCACCCAGGCGGCCTTGCTGTGCTCGGGGTCCACGGGCGCCCCGTCGTCGACGCGCGGCTCCTTGGAGGCCACCTCGCAGATCCACACCGGCAGGCGCGGGGCGAGGGCCACGAGGTGGTCGTACTGCGCGCGGAAGATCCGCCCGAAGGAGCGCCACCGGCCCCAGCCGGTGTCGCGGCCCCAGTTGAAGCCGTCGAGCCCCAGCACGTCGACGTACGCCGCCCCGGGCCAGATCCGCCGCACGGGCGTGGTCTCGGCGTAGGTGTCGGCGGTCGGGTTGAAGACCCAGCGCAGGTTGTCGGCCCCGGCCTCGCGCAGGTGGGTCACGACGTGGCGCCAGGCGAGCCGGAACTCGCGGAAGGTGCCGCCGAAGCGGCGCTCGCCGGCCGCGGTGGGCTGGAAGTCCTGCCAGTCGCCGTTCATCTCCGGCCAGGGCCGGACGTAGACGTCGTGGGGGTAGGCGCGGGCGGCCGCGGCGATCTGGTCGAGGTAGGCGTCGTGCTCGCCCGCGGTCCACTCCGCGAAGCGGGTCGGGCCCATGTCCCACGACAGCAGCAGGTCGCGCGCGCCGTCGTCGGCGAGCCGCTCCTCGGTGGCCGCGGGGAAGACGTCGCCGTAGCCGTAGTAGTAGGAGGCGACCGCGGCGTCGGTGCCGGCGCTGCGCTCCCAGGCGGCGAGCCGCTCGGGGTCGGTGGTCATGCCGGGCACGAAGGCGCCGAAGTCGACCCGCTCGACGAGCGGCGCGGTCCGGGCCGCGCGCGCGGTGCCGATGGCAGGGCTCGCTGCCGTGCTTGCTGGGGGGCTTGCTGCGGGGCTTGCTGCGGGGTCTGCTGCGGGGGCGGGGGCGGTGGCGCGGGTCGGGGGGAGGGCGGTCGTCCCGGCGGGGTGCTCGACACCCGATGCGACCGCCGGGGTCAGCGCCAGGGGGAGCGCCAGCGACACCAGGGCCAGACCGAGTGAGCGCGACAGCCGGGGGGACCTGTCACGGTCGCTCACACCGCGACCATCGGCCGGACCGCGCCCACCCACACCCCTCGCGGGCCACTTCCACCCCGGTGGGGGCCGGAAATGCCCGACCGGCTGCTCCCGGGGGCCGGGGGTGACCACAGCCGGTCTAGTCACTTCGGGTCATCGTCTGGGGTCGAACGAGGGGCTCGGCTATTTTGGGGATCGCACGGGGCTCGGGCCCGCGCGTGCCGGTCGTCGGGGGGACGGCCGGATGTTCTGGGGGGAACACACGTGACGACCACCGTCGTGGCGCGGCCTGACGCTGCGCCCGCACCACAGGCTCCACCGCGGCACCAGCAGCCCGACCAGCAGCCCGACCAGCATCCCGAGCGACGGTCCGAGCAGCGGTCCGACCAGCAGGCGGAGCGCCGCCGGCGGGGCCGGCACCGTCGCCGCCGTGTCGAGATGCAGCCGCCGCGCCCGGCGCGCCCGCACGCGACCGGCCGCCTCGTGGCGCTGCTGCCGGCCCACGACGAGGAGGTCGGCCTGCCGCCGGCGCTGCGGTCGCTGGCCGGGCAGACCCGCCCGCCCGACCGGGTCGTGGTGATCGCCGACAACTGCACCGACCGCACCGAGGACGTCGCCCGCGAGCTGGGCGCCGAGGTGCTCACCACGGTCGGCAACCGCCACAAGAAGGCCGGCGGGCTCAACCAGGCCCTCGACCTGCTCCTGCCGACCCTCGACGACACCGACCTGGTGCTGGTCATGGACGCCGACTCGCTGCTGGAGAGCCGCTTCCTCGAGGTGGCGCGAGCCACCCTCGACGGCTCGCGCCCCCTGTCGCGCCGGCACCGCAAGGAGCTCGGCGGCGTCGGCGGTACCTTCCAGGGCGGGCCGGGCGGCGGGCTCGTCGGCCTCTTCCAGCGCAACGAGTACGCCCGCTACGCCCGCGACGTGCGCCGCCTCCAGGGCAAGGCGCTCGTGCTCACCGGCACGGCCTCGGTCTTCCCGGTGCGGGTGCTGCGCGAGGTCCGCGCGGCCCGGCTCGCCGGCGTCCTGCCCGACCGCTCGGGGGCGGGCGGCGTCTACGACACCCACGTGCTCACCGAGGACAACGAGCTGTCGCTGGCCCTGATGCACCTGGGCTACGGCATCGCCGCGCCGGCCGGCTGCACGCTGGAGACCGAGGTGATGACGACCTGGCGCGCCCTGGCCCAGCAGCGGGCCCGCTGGAAGCGCGGCGCCCTGGAGAACATCGTCGACTACGGCCTGACCCGCATCACCGCGCCCTACTGGGGCCGGCAGGCGATGAGCGCCCTCGGCGTCCTGGCCACGGTGCTCTACCTCGCCACCCTGGTGTGGGGGGTGGTCGCCGGCATCACGCTCCACCCGTTCTGGCTGGCCGCCTCGCTGGTCTTCGCCCTCGAGCGCGTGGTCACCGTGCGCGCCCGCGGCTGGCGGCAGCAGCTGCTCGCTGCGCCGCTGGTGGTCGAGATGGTCTACGACGTCTTCCTGCAGCTCGTGCAGGCCCAGGCGATGGCCCAGTCGGCCCTGCGTCGCGAGAGGAGGTGGTGAAGGAGATGTACAACAACCCTGCAGTCATCAGCGGCGGCGGCGTGCTGGCCGCGACCGGCCTCGGCGCCGGCATGCTGTGGATGTTCCTCGCGGCGTTCGCGCTGCTCGCGCTCGGCCTGGCCGTGCTGCGCACCGTCCCGCGGGCCGAGCGGTGACCCCGCGCCGGCCCCGTCGCCCCCACCCCCGGCGTCTCCTCGCCTGGCTGCTCCTGGTCGCGGGCTGTGCCGTGCTGGTGGCCGCGGGCACGACGTACGTCGAGGCGGGGCGGGAGACGGCCGCGGCCCAGCAGCGGCTCGCGGGCCAGCTGCCCGCGGGGCCGCGGGTCGTGGCCGACGGCGACCACGGCCCGGTGCCGGTGGCCCGCCCGGTCGCCACGGGTCGGGCGCTGGCCGAGATCCGCGTGCCCCGGCTCGGGGCCGACTGGTCCTGGGTCGCGGTGGAGGGCACCGACGACGCGCAGCTGGCCACCGGGCCGGGCCACTACACCGGCACCCCGCTGCCCGGTGCGCGCGGCAACAGCGCCTTCGCGGGCCACCGCGCGGGCCACGGCGACCCGTTCCTGGACTTCGACACCCTGCGGAGGGGTGACGAGGTCGTGATCACCCAGGGGAGCGTGCGGTGGACCTACCGGCTCACCCGCGACCCCGAGGTCGTGCCCGTCGACGCCACCTGGGTGCTCGACCCCACCCCCGGGCGGCAGCTGACGCTGACCACCTGCTGGCCCCGCTACGGGTCCAGCAAGCGGATGTGGGTGCGCGGCACGCTCGAGCGCGTCGAGCGGAGCGCCCCCGGTGCGACCCCGGCCGCGGGAGCCTGGCGTGAGGTCGCGGTGGGCTGAGCGCCACCGAGCGCCGCCGGACTGACACCCTGGCGGTGACCCGGGAGGCGCGCTCGGGTGGCTGGCCGGGATGGTTTGCGTGGTTCGTGCGGGTCCTGGGGTGGCCCGTCTGCGTAAGCGGCGCAAGTGCGTGGGCTCGGGTGGCGCGCTCGGACGGTTTGCGTGGTCCGTGCGGGTCCTGGGGTGGCCGGTGTGCGCAAGCAGCGCAAGTGCGTGGGCTCGGGTGGCGCGCTCGGACGGATTGCGTGGTCGGTGCGGCTCCTGAGGTGGCCCGTCTGCGCAAGCAGCGCAAGTGCGTTGGCTCGGGTGGCGCGCTCGGACGGATTGCGTGGTCCGTGCGGCTCCTGAGGTGGCCCGTCTGCGCAAGCGGCGCAATTGCGTGGGCGCGCGTGGCGCGCTCGGACGGATTGCGTGGTCGGCGCGGCCCGTGTGGCGGCTCAGCGGCGCGCGGTGGCCAGCAGGTCCTCGAGGGTGGCCAGCTTGACCCGGGGCCGCCCCTGGGCCTCGCCGCGCTCGCGCTCGCCGCGGTCGATGGCCAGGTGCTCGCGACGTCCGATCGCCTCCGGTCGCCGGGCGCGCACCAGGCGGCGGAAGGAGCGCCGCGAGCCGCGTCCGACCCGGCCCCCGGCGGGGCCGCGGTGGTCGAGCCGCCCCGCGTTGGCGTCCTCGACCAGCGCGGCGACCGTCTCGGCGGCGTCGGCGCGGTTGGTGCCGATGCCGCCACGTGGGCCGCGCTTGATCCACCCGACGACGTAGGTCGCGGGCACCACGGCGCCGGTCACCGGGTCGACGACCCGGCCCCGGTCGTGGGGCACCGTGTGGGCCACCTCGTCGAAGGGCAGGCCCGCGACGGGCTCGCTGCGGTAGCCCACCGAGCGCAGCAGCAGCCCGGTGGGCACCGTGCTCGCGGCCACGCCCGGCTCCTTCGCGTCGGCCGCGGAGCCCGGGTCGGTGCCGGGGAGCGGGGTCGGCACGAGGCGCACCTGCTCCACGCGGTCGGCGCCCTCGACGCGCTCGACGACGCTGCCGAAGCGCAGCACGAGCCGGCGGCGGGCGCCGGGGCCGGACGCAGGAGCCACGGAGTAGTCGACCGGGCCGACCGGCACGCCCTGGAGGGCGGCGGCGTGGCTGCCGGGGGCGGCCTCGGCGATGGCGGTGGCGATCTCGGGTCCGGCGTCGACGACCACGTCGAGGTCCTCGCGCAGCAGCAGGGGCCGCAGCTCCGAGAGGGAGTACGCCGCCTCCGCGGGGCCGCGACGGGCCACCAGCACGACCTCGGTGACGTGGCTCCCGCGCAGGGCGGCGAGCGCGTGGTCGGCGATGTCGGTGCGGGCGAGGTCGCCGCCGCGGCGGGCGTCGCCGAGCAGCACGCGGGCCATGTCGAGGGCGACGTTGCCGTTGCCGACCACCACGGCGCGGCCGCGGCTGGCGGGTCCGAGGTCGACGACGTCGGCGGGCACCTCGGGCTGGGCGTTGTACCAGCCGACGAAGGTGCGGGCGGCGAGGCTGCCGGGCAGGTCCTCGCCCGGCACGCCGAGGGTGCGGTCGGAGGTCGCGCCGACGGCGTAGACGACCGCGTCGTGGTGGGCCATCAGGTCGGCGTGGGAGAGGTGGGTGCCGACCTCCACGTTGAGCACGAGGTCGAGCCGGGGGTTGCGCAGCACGGTCGCGAACCGGTCGGCGATGGCCTTGGTGCTCTGGTGGTCGGGCGCCACGCCGTAGCGGATCAGGCCGCCGGGCGTCGGGAGCCGGTCGAGCATGGTGACCTCGGCGCTGGTGGTCAGCAGCGCCATGGCGGTGTAGCTGGCGGCCGGCCCGGTGCCGACCACGGCCACCCGCAGCCCGGCGGCGCGGGCGGTCAGGCTCGCCGGGAAGTGGGGCTCGGACCAGCCCGGGTCGGGCCGCTCCGCGGCCGAGGCGACCCGCGCCGCGGCCGGCTCCTCGCCGCGCTCCTCGTCGGGCTCCGCCCCGGGCCCGGCCGGAGCGGTGCCCGGGCCGGTGAAGTGGGCCCGGTTGATCTCGGCGTACGCCGCGAGCGGCCCGGTGAGCGACTCGACCGGGAAGATCGCGTCGACGGGGCAGGCGTCGGCGCACGCCCCGCAGTCGATGCAGCTGCGCGGGTCGACGTAGAGCATCTCGGTGGTGCCGAAGTCGGGCTCGTCCGGCGTCGGGTGGATGCAGTTGACCGGGCAGACCGAGACGCACGAGGCGTCGCTGCAGCACGACTGCGTGATCGCGAAGGCCATGGGTCAGACCATGCTCACGCGCTTGTAGAAGGCCAGCGCCGGGCGGGTCAGCAGACCGAGCTCGTCGAGGAACTCCATGAGGTGGGCGCAGCTGGAGCGCATCAGCGTCTTGTGGTGCTCGTTGCCCTTCGCCTCGGCCAGGGCGCGCACGGGGTCGAGCCCGGCGGCGGCGTAGACCTTCTCGTTGACCATGTTGGAGACGATCACGTGGGCGGCCACCGCGATGACCAGCGCGGAGGTCTGGCGGCGGCGGGGGCCGGCGCCCTCGATGCGCTCGCGCATCTCCTGGCGGGCGAACTTCATGTGGCGCGACTCCTCGACCACGTGGATCTTGCTGGTGGTGCGCACGATCGGGAGCACCTGCTCGCCGCGCATCCAGTCGCGCTGCATCACGTCGAGCACCTCCTCGGCGACGAGGATGCCGCCGTAGGCGACCTCGGCGGTGGCCAGCGACTTGAAGCCGCGGCCGAGCTGGATGCTGCTCTGGGTGGGGAAGTAGGCCGAGATGCCCATCTTCTGGCAGGCCCGGGCGAACATGATCGAGTGCCGGCACTCGTCGGCGATCTCGGTCAGGGCGAACTGGAAGTCGGGCCGGGAGTAGTCGGCGCAGTACTGGTCGCGCAGCACCATCTGCTGGAGGATCATCTCGAACCAGATGCCGGTGCTCATGATCGACGCGACCTCGTGGCGGGTCAGCGTGACGCGCTGCTGCTCGGTCATCTCCGACCACAGGCGGGTGCCGTAGAGGGTGCTCCACTCGGGGTTCAGCCCGTAGTGCGACGGGTCGAGGGGGGCGTCCCAGTCGACCTCGGTCATCGGGTCGTAGGACAGCGCCGCCGAGGAGTCGAGCAGACGCTGCGAGGCGTCGTGGGTGGTGCGCCGAGCCGGGTCCAGGGTCGCGCCGAGGGTCGTGTCCATGCCGGGCCTCCGTAGAAGGGTGGGGTGACGCCGCAGCGGGTGGGTTAAGTGATACGCGGTGTCACGGTTAGATAGAAGGTACAGCGTGTACCCCCACGTGCCCAGCCCCCTTCGGGTGTGAGCCCGGTAACCTCGGGACGGTGTCCGACCCCGCCGACGAGCCCGCCGACGCGGAAGGGCGGGCGGACCAGGTCGACGGTCGCGCGACCCGGTGGACCGGCCAGCAGGAGCGGCGCCGCGAGGAGTTCGTGGAGGCCGCGCTGGCTGCCATCGAGGAGCACGGCGCCGACGTGTCCACCGAGCAGATCGCCGCGCGGGCGGGAGTCGCGCGCACGCGTCTCTACCGTCACTTCGCCGGCGCCCAGGACCTCAACCGCTCGATCGCGGCCCGCGCCGAGCAGATGATCCTCGAGGGCCTCGCCCCGGCCTGGGACGCCTCGCACAGCCCCGACCGCATCATCCGCACCGCCGTGACCACCCACCTGCGGTGGCTGACCGACCATCACGAGCTCTACCGCTACCTCGTGCGCCACTCCGTCACGACCGCCGACGGCGAGAACGTCGTCAACGACGTCAAGCGCCTCATCTCCGACCTGCTGATCCGCCTGCTCGACGAGTACGTCGAGCTGCTCGGGCTCGACCCCGGGCTCACCCAGCCGCTGTCCTTCGGTCTGGTCGGCTTCGTCGACGCCGCGGCCGGTCGCTGGGTCGACGACCCCCTCGGGGTGTCGCTGGAGGACATGGTCGACCTGCTGGCCCGGTGGATCTGGGCGGTGCTCGACGGTGTGCTGCGCGACATGGGCCTCGAGGTGGACCCCACCGAGCCGCTCGTCTCGCTCGGTGGGGCCTGAGGCCCGCCCCTCCTGCCGGGCGGCCCCTGTCCTCAGGCGCTCGTCAGGCGCTGGTCAGGCGGCCGTCACTGGGCGGCGTAGCCGCCGTCCACGAGGTGGAAGCTGCCGGTGACGAAGGTCGCGGCGTCGGAGACCAGGAAGGCGACGAGGGCGGCGACCTCCTCGGAGGTGCCGAGGCGACCGGTCGCGTGCTTGTCAGCGAGCGCCTGCTGGGTCGCGGCGTCGAGGTTGGCCTCGAGCAGCGGGGTGGAGATGAAGCCGGGGCCGACGGCGCTCACGCGCACGCCCTGCGCGCCGTACTCCAGGGCGGCGGTCTTGGTCAGCCCGACCAGCGCGTGCTTGGCGGTGACGTAGGCCGAGGAGTGGGCGATGCCGACCGAGCCGAGCACCGAGGCCATGGTGACGATCGCCCCGCCGCCGTGGGCCGCCATCGCGGGCACCTGGGCGCGCAGGGCGTAGAAGACGGCGTTGAGGTCGACCTCGATGACCCTGCGCCAGGCGTCGAGCGGGTAGTCGCCGACGGGCACGGCGGGGCCGCCGATGCCGGCGTTGTTGACCGCGATGCGCAGCGGGGCGAGCTCCTCCGCGGCGGCGACGAGTCGGTCGACGACCTCGGGGTCGGACACGTCGCCCACGAGGGCGGTGGCGCGCCCGCCGGCGGCGGTGATCTCGGCGGTGACCGCGTCGGCGGCGGTGGCGTCGAGGTCGGAGACGACGACGGCGGCGCCGTTGGCGGCGAGCAGCGTGGCGACGGCGCGGCCGATGCCGGAGCCGGCTCCGGTGACGATGGCGGAGCGGTCGGAGACGTCGTAGGTGGCCATGGGTGGGTCCCTCCAGGGTGCGGGGCGTCGCTCCTGGCGGCGCCGGATCTATCCGACATATGTCGGTTACCTGGCTAACCTACGATCGTCGGAAATCGTTCCCGCCGCCGCCCCAGGAGGACCCCGTGGACCCCCGCCAGCAGCGCAGCCGGGCCCGGCTCCACGCCGCGGTGCTCGCGCTCGCCGCCGACCGGCCCGTCGGCGACCTCACCGCGACCGCGGTGGCCGCGGAGGCCGGGGTGCACCGCTCGACCTTCTACGAGCACGCCTCCTCACCGGTCGACCTGCTGCAGGCGGCGCTGCTGGCCGAGCTCGACCTGCTGCGCGCCCGGCTGCGCGACGACCTGGCCGACGCCGGCCCGGCGCCCGTCGCGACCGACGTGGTCGCCCGGGTCGTGGGGGAGGTGACCGAGGGGGTGCTCGAGCACGTCGCCCGCCACGCGGCGCTCTACCGCCGCGGACTCGGGCCCGACAGCGGCGCCGCCAGCCTGCACGGCCTGCTCAGCGCCCACTTCCAGGAGTCGAGCCGGCTGCTCCAGCGGCTGGTGGGCGCCGGGGTCGACGTGAGTGTGCCCGGGGTCGCCGACCCGGTGGTGGCTGACGTCGCCACCCGTTTCATCGCCGACGGCACGGTCGGCGCGATCGAGGGGTGGCTGCGCGAGCCGTCGCTCGACGTACGCCGCTTCCTCGAGGTGTACCGGCGGCTGCTGCCGCCGTGGTGGCCGTTGACGGTCAGCGCGCCGGACGTGGATGGTCCGGAGGCGGTGGCTGAGGACTGAGTCGGGCAGCCCCAGCACCGGGCCGGGCTAGAGCTCGATGCCGCCCACCCAGCGCTCGCCCTCGTCGCCGCCCCAGGCGTCCCAGGCCACGCGACCGGGGGAGGGGAAGCCGTCGGTGCCGTGCGTGAAGCCGTCGGCGTCCTTGTCGACGCTGTGGCGCTTGAAGTAGGCCTGCATCTTCTTGACCTGCTCGTCGGTGAGCTTCTCACCGGCGGCCAGCTGGTGGGCGCGGTGGTCGCCCACGTCGGTGAAGTTGCGCCCGGCCTTGCCCTCCTCGATCCAGCGCACCGCGCGCTCGCCGTTCTCCTGCACACCCTTCGGCGGCTGGTGCCTGCCCTCTGCCATGGTCTGCTCCTCCTGTGCGTGGGGGACCGCGACGACGCGGTCGAGGCCTGCCGTCAGGCCTTCGACAGCGACGACTCCTTGTGGGCCGCCGTGGAGCCAGACTTCTCCGACTCCACGATCCAGTAGGGCTCGTCGTCGCTGGCGTCGAACGTCTGCTTGTCGTGCTGGAAGGGCGAGGTCCTCTTCTCCTTCGCCGTGCCCTTCGTCTTTCCCTGGGGGGTGTTCCAGGTGACCGCGTCACCCTTGCTGATCGCCATGGGTCGACGATAGGAAGGCGCTCGCACGGCCACCGCACCCGCCGGGGTGGGCTCGCGTCATGGTCCGCCCGGGGGCTCCTGGCCCCGACGGCCTAGGCGTGCTCGGGTCGCGGCGGCGCGATCTCGCCGCGGGCGACCCGGCGGTCGTAGCGCCGCTGCATCCGAGCCGTACGACGACGGGCGCGGGCCTGGCCGCGGCGCCCGGCGCGGGTCTCGGAGTAGCGGCGCCGCCGGTCGGGCCACCACGACTCCTGGGCCCGGATCACCCACCGCATGGTCAGGCGCACCACGGCGCCCGCGACCCGACCGGGCTCACCGGTGCGGTGCACCTCGCGCACGCGCGGCGGCATCAGCAGCAGCGCCTGGGTGCGGGCGAACCACCGCATCGGCGGCGGGAAGAATCGCTCGGCGTACTGACGCACCATGCCCTCGGCCAGCTCGTGGCCCTCGGGGGTCGAGGGCCAGTCGCGCGCCTCGAAGCGCGCCGCGAAGGCCCGCACCCCGGCCATGTCGTCGGGGAAGCCGGTCACGTCACCGTGCTCGCCGCGGAAGAGCTCGGCCAGGTCGCGCAGGAAGTGGTGCCAGGCGACGTCGAGCGTCGGGCTCTGTGGCGGCAGGCCGAGGGTCTCGCGCATGCGTGGCAGGAAGTCACCGACGGCGCAGAGGGTGTAGACGTACTCGTCGTTGTCGCCGAAGGCGCCGGGGAAGCGTCGGGCCAACCCCAGGTGGTAGCGGTTGAGCCGCTCCACCGAGGCTCGCGTCGCCTCGCTGCGGGCGCCCTGGGTGAACCACGTCATCAGGTAGCCGCTGCCGTCGTGGAAGCGCTCCTCCCCGCGGTGCAGCATCTTGCCCGTGCCCACCAGCGTGGCCGACGCCGTCGGGGGCAGGGCGGTCTGCGCGGTGGTGACCAGGAGCGTGAGGTTGACGATCGGGTCGTTGAGCTGGTGCTCGGCGACCAGTCGCATGATCTCGTCGCTGTCGGTCTCCGGGTCGAGGGACTCGATCCGGTCGGCCAGCCACTTCCACGGGGCGCGGGTCACGCCTGCGAGTCTGCCCGGTGCCCGGATGGTCCGACCCGCACCGCGTGCCGGCGGGCGCTCGTCACCTCGCGCGGACGACCCGGGTGGAGGCGGCCATGTCGCCGAGGCGCTGGTTCCTCGGGCTGGCCAGCACGGCCACGAAGGCGACGAGGTAGAAGGCGAAACCGTCGACCACGCGGAGCGCGGTGCGCACGAGCGCCTGCACGGCCGTCACGTCGCCGCCCTTGTCGGAGACGACGCGGATGCCGACGATCTTCTTGCCGAGGGTCTGTCCCGTCGTCAGCTCGAGGACGAGGAAGTACCCGGCCGCCACGAGCAGCGTGAGCAGGAACGGCACTCCGGTCAGCGAGACGCTCGCGCCGCCGTCGCCGGCCTGGCTGTCGCCGAAGAGGATCCCCGCGACCACGAAGAGCGGCGCCATGACGAGCAGGGTGTCGAGCAGGAGGGCGCCGACGCGCTGGCCCGCGCTCGCATCGGTGCGAGCGGTCGGGGGCAGGGAGGTCTGGGCGTGGGGGAGGCTCATGGGGGTGGTTCTATCGCGAGCGGCGCCACGGCCGCAGGCGTTCGGGGAGGACGCCCGTGAGGGGCGGGGAACGGCGAAGGCCCCCGTCGGATACCGACGGGGGCCTTCTCGCAGGTCTGAGCCCTGCGGTGCTCGTGGGCAGGGGCGGGGTCGAACCGCCGACCTTCCACTTTTCAGGCGGACGCTCGTACCAACTGAGCTACCTGCCCGAGCGACACGAAGGTTACACGGGAGGGGGCGGCCCCACGAATCGACCCTGCCCGACACCGGACGGGCGCCGGGCGCCGATGGGCCGGGCGCGTGCGGGTTCCCCTAGACTGCTCCGCGCCTGGCCCCCATCGTCTAGC
Source organism: Nocardioides sp. Leaf285 (assembly GCF_001422955.1). Classification (NCBI taxonomy): domain Bacteria; kingdom Bacillati; phylum Actinomycetota; class Actinomycetes; order Propionibacteriales; family Nocardioidaceae; genus Nocardioides; species Nocardioides sp. Leaf285. The sequence continues at coordinate 509,939 of NZ_LMNH01000002.1, forward strand.
GGCCTAGGACGTCGCCCTTTCACGGCGGTAGCACGGGTTCGAATCCCGTTGGGGGTGCTGCGGTCCCGCTCCGGCGGGGCCCGATCCACTCCGATTCGGTGCTCCCGCGAGGAGTGGGTTATGGTTCCATCGCTCCGGTGACGGAGCACCTGGCCCCGTAGCGCAGTTGGTTAGCGCGCCGCCCTGTCACGGCGGAGGCCGCGGGTTCGAGTCCCGTCGGGGTCGCCATCGCGAACAGCCCCGGACCACCACGGTCCGGGGCTGTCGTCGTTCTCGGCCCGTGGCGGTAGGCCTGGGCCGACGTCACCGCCGGCCGTGCGCAGGTCAGCCCGCGAGCTCCCCGGCCAGCGCGAGGAGCGCGTTCTCGACGACCTCGGTCAGCGCGGGGTGGATCCAGTACTGGCCCCGGGCGAGGTCGGCCACGGGCTGGCCGAAGCTCATGGCCTGGATGAGCGGCTGCACCAGCACCGAGGCCTGCGGACCCAGCAGGTGGGCTCCCACGAGACGACCGGTCGCGCGGTCGGCGAGCAGCTTGACGACGTAGCCGGCCGCCTCGCCGTGGCGGTCGTCGGCCTCCAGGGCCCAGCCGAACGCCGTGTCGCCGTACTCGTGGCGGGCGACGGCGAGGTCGAGACCCTGCTCGCGGGCCTGGGCCTCGGTGAGCCCGACCGCGGCGACCTGGGGGGAGGCGAAGACGGCGTTGGGCACGAAGCGGTGGTCGGAGACCCGCAGGTCGTCGGGGTGCAGGAGGTTGTGCTTCACCACCCGGGCGTCCTGGTTGGCGACGTGCTTGAGCGGCTCGGGGCTGGAGGCGTCGCCAAGCGCCCACACGCCCTCCGCGCTGGTGCGCTGGTGCTCGTCGACCAGGATCCGGCCCGTGTCGTCGGTCTCGACGCCCGCGCGGTCGAGGTCGAGCAGGTCGCCGTTGGGGCGGCGGCCGATGGCCAGCAGGAGGGCGTCGACCTCCACCTCGCTGCCGTCGTCGAGGTGCATCACCGTGCCCCCGGCGGCGCGCGAGACCCGCTCCAGCGACGTGCCGAGCCGCACGTCCCAGCGCTGCGACACGATCCGGGTGAAGATCTGGGAGATGTCGTCGTCCTGGTTGGAGATCAGGGCCTCGCCCGACTCGACCTGGGTCACGATGGCGCCGTAGGCCGCGAAGACGTGGGCCAGCTCGGCGCCGATGTAGCCGCCGCCGACCACGCCGATGCGCCGCGGGAACGTCTCCAGGCGCATGACGTCGTCGCTGGTGTGGTGCTCGACCTCGTCGAGGCCCTCGATGTCGGGCACGACCGGCCGACTGCCGGTGGCGAGCACCACCTGGTCGGCGGTGAGCTCGACCGTGGCGCCGTCGTCGAGCTCGACGCGGAGGGCGCGCGGGCCGGTGAACCGGGCGGTGCCGGAGAGGAGGTCGACGCCCGGCAGGCCCTCACGGTAGGCCCGGCCGTCGGCGGAGACCTCGTCGAGGCGCCCGAAGACCCGGTCGCGGACCGCGTCCCAGTCGGCGCCGTCGGCGCTGGTGCGCGCGCCCAGGCGGGGGCCGTCGGCGGCGGCGTCGACGACGTCGGCGGGGCGGATGAGCATCTTGGAGGGGATGCAGCCGCGGTTGAGGCAGGTGCCCCCGAAGGGGCCCCGCTCGACGATGGCCACCGAGAGCCCCGCGAAGGACTTGTCGATGACGGTGTTGCCGGAGCCGGCTCCGAGGACGACGACGTCGTAGTGGGTCACACCGGCGAACCTAGGCGCCGCACCCTGGGGCGCGGTCCACCCGCGTGGGTCGGTTGTCGCGCGGTGGCACGATGCGGGTGTGCCCGTCGCGATGGACCCCGACCGCTTCGACGCCCTCGTCGACGCCGCGCTGGACGAGATCCCCGACGAGCTGGCGCAGCTGGTGACCAACGTGGTCGTGCTGGTCGAGGAGGAGCCGCCGGAGGGCGAGCCGCGCGACCTGCTCGGGCTCTACGACGGCGTCGCGCTGACCGAGCGGGACTTCTCCACGATCCTCGAGCTGCCCGACCGGATCTTCGTCTTCCGCGGCCCGCTGCTGCGGATGTGCGCGAGCGAGGAGGAGCTGGTCGAGGAGGTCCGGATCACCGTGGTCCACGAGGTGGCCCACCACTTCGGCATCGACGACGACCGCCTCCACGAGCTGGGCTACGCCTGAGGGCCTCAGGCGGCCAGCAGGAAGCCCACGGCGCACAGGCCCAGGCCGCCGAGCAACGACACGGCGGCGTAGAGGGCCCCGGCGCGCGGGCCCAGGCCCCGGGTCTGCACGACGAAGGAGGAGTACGTCGTGAAGCCGCCGCAGAAGCCCGTGCCGAGGAGCGCGACCCACTCCTGCGAGAGGTGGCCCGAGAGCGCCAGCGCGCTGACCACGCCGAGCACGAGGGAGCCCAGCAGGTTGACCGCGAGCGTCCCGGTCGGCCAGCGGGCGTCCAGCCGCTGGGCGACGGCGTAGCGCAGCGGCGCGCCGACGCCCGCCCCGAGCGCCACCAGCAGGCCGCGGACCACGGTGTCGACGGTGTCGGTGGTCGTCACGGCCCCTCCCCGCGAGGCGTGCGGTCGTCCTCGCGCCGCGCCGCCCAGGCGTGCACCGCGGTGACGGCGAGCAGCGCGGCGGCCAGGCTGCCCACGACGTAGGCGGCGGCCGGCCCGGGGCGGCCGGCGTCGAGCAGGGCCCGGGTCTGCTCGGAGGCCGCCGACAGCGTCGTGAAGCCGCCCATGACCCCCGGCCCGAGGAACGCCGCGAGGCCGCGGCTGCGGCGTATGGCGGCGAGGAGACCCGCGGCGGCGAGCAGCGCCGAGCCGACCACGTTGATGGCCAGGGTGGTCCAGGGGAAGGTGCCGGCGGGGTCGGGGGAGACCTCCAGCAGCGCCCAGCGCACGACGGCGCCGAGGGCTCCGCCGAGCGCCACCAGCGCGAGCAGCCGGGGAGCGGGGCTCACCGCGGCGTGGGGGCGTCGGTCACGAGACGACGGTACGCCGCACCTCGGGCGTCTGCTCGCCGTCGTCGGGCCCGGGGGCCGGGTCGCGCCACGGGAGCGGCTCCTCGCCGGCGACCTGGCGCACGAACTCGCCGAGGTACCACTGCTGGAAGCGGCGCTGCTCCGGGGTGCGGGCCAGCGACAGCAGCCGCTGCTCGCGGCAGAAGACGTCGGCCATGTCGAGCAGGTCGATGAACTGCTGCATGCTGCCCGAGGCCGCGCGGGAGACGAGCAGGTCGAGGTCGAGGTGGGTGCGACCCTCCGCGACCGCGCGGTCGACGTCGGGACCGACCGAGCCGCCGCGCAGCTGGCGCTCGAGGTCGCCGAAGAGGTCGGAGAGGTCCTTGGCCAGGGGGTACTCCGACTCGTGGGCCAGCGCGAGCAGCCGGACCTCGCGGCGCAGCTCGCGGAAGTGGCGCTGGAAGGCGACGTAGCGGTCCAGCGGCACACCGTGCACCGACACCGCGACCGGGTCGGACGGCACGGCGGGTGGCTGCTCGAGCCCGGTGACGACGCCCTCGGCGCCGTTGTCCTCGGCGAACTCCGCGGCCGGCTCGAACCACACCGTCTTGCCGTCGGCCTCGATCTCGGCGCCCCACGCCCGGGAGCACCGCGCCACGATGCTCAGCCCCCGGCCGAAGGTGAGCAGCAGCGACTCGACGTCGTCGTCGTCGGTCTCGCCGGTCTCGGTCGGGAGCACGGGGCGCTCGGGGGAGCCGTCGCGGACCTCGACGCGGGGGTGCTCCACGGTGCCGCGCACACGCACCTCGATGGGGGGCGAGCCGTGCAGCAGGGCGTTGGTGACCAGCTCGGAGACCGCCAGCTCGGTGCACTCGACGAGCTCGTCGCGGCCGATGTCGCGGCACGTCTCGACCACCCAGCGGCGTGCATCCTGCACGCCCCGGGGACCGGAGCCCAGGGAGAGGGCGGGCCGGTTCAGCGGCACGGACGGCTCCAACGGTGCGAAGAGATCGGGTGGCGGGTCCGGACCACGAGGTCCGGCGGACGACCGGCGGCCGGGGCCCCGCGGCGGCGGGTGCCGCACGAGGACAGCGGCAGGTGGGTGCCAGTCCCGTGCCGACTACCCGCGGGCCTGCGCGGGCAAACCTGCGTCGTTGAAAGTTTTCCCACCCGAGTGCCGCGTCGTCGGGGGCGTGTGGCGAGGGCCACGGGAGCGGCCGCGACGACCACCCGGGAGGGTGCTGTGAGCGACCAGACGGTGGCCCAGATTAGAGATGCGACGCCCTGCGCGGGAGAATGGGGCAGACGCCCCGACCGAGAGACGTCGCCTCCGTCCCGGCAGCCACCAGAGAGGTCCCGACATGGCAGCCAGCCCAGTCCCCGCACCGACCGCGACCAACCCCTCGACGGGCAAGCACCGCGTGGTCGTGATCGGCTCCGGCTTCGGCGGACTCTTCGGCACCAAGGCGCTCCGCCGCTCGGACGTCGAGGTGACGATGATCGCCAAGACGACCCACCACCTCTTCCAGCCGCTGCTCTACCAGGTGGCGACCGGCATCCTCTCCGAGGGCGAGATCGCCCCGCCGACCCGCGAGATCCTGCGCAGCCAGTCCAACGCGCAGGTGCTTCTGGGAGAGGTCACCGACATCGACCTCGAGGCCCGCACGGTCACCTCCCACGTCCTGGGCCGCCCGACGGTGACCGCCTACGACTCGCTGCTGATCGCGGCGGGCGCGGGGCAGTCGTACTTCGGCAACGACCACTTCAGCGAGTTCGCCCCCGGCATGAAGAGCATCGACGACGCCCTCGAGCTGCGCGGTCGCATCTTCGGCGCCTTCGAGATGGCCGAGCTGGGCGCCCAGCGCGGCGAGAACGTCGACCACCTGCTCACCTTCGTGGTCGTCGGCGCCGGACCGACCGGTGTCGAGATGGCCGGCCAGATCGCCGAGCTGGCCCACCGCACCCTGCGCCGCGACTTCCGGGCCATCGAGACCCGCTCGGCCCGCGTGATCCTCGCCGACGCCGCGCCCCAGGTGCTGCCGCCCTTCGGCGCCAAGCTGGGCGAGAAGACCAAGACCGAGCTGGAGAAGCTCGGCGTCGAGGTCATGCTCGGCGCGATGGTCACCGACGTCGACGAGCGCGGCCTCGAGGTGAAGTACAAGGACGGTCGCACCGAGCGGATCCAGTCCGTCACCAAGATCTGGGCCGCCGGCGTGCAGGCCAGCCCGCTGGGCAAGACGCTCTCGGAGCAGACCGGCGCCCCGCTCGACCGCGCCGGGCGCATCGGGGTCAACCCCGACCTCACCCTGCCCGGCCACCCCGAGGTGTTCGTGGTCGGCGACATGATCGCCCTCGACAACCTCCCGGGCGTCGCCCAGGTCGCGATCCAGGGCGCCAAGTACGCCGCCAAGGAGATCGACGGCCGGGTCAAGGGCAAGCCCGCCCAGGAGCCGTTCAAGTACTTCGACAAGGGCTCGATGGCCACCATCAGCCGCTTCCGGGCCGTGGCGATGATCGGCAAGATCCGCCTCACCGGCTTCATCGCCTGGCTGATGTGGCTGGCCGTCCACCTCGTCTACATCACCGGCTTCAAGAACCGCGTCACCGCGGTGCTGCACTGGTTCGTGTCGTTCCTTGGCCGCGGTCGCTCCGAGCGCACCTCCACCGAGCAGCAGATCTTCGGGCGCAACGCGCTCTCGCGACTGCGAGGGGGCGCGACCGACCTGGTGTCCGCGCCGGGCTCCTACGAGGCCTCGCGCGAGCTGCTCGAGACCACGCGGCGCGCCGAGCTCGAGGCCCAGGCCGTCGAGGAGGCCCGCCTCACCGACGCCGGTCAGCGCGGCGTCAAGACCGGCGAGCGGGTCTGAGACAGACCGCCACCACGGGGGCGTCACCGGAGCAATCCGGTGGCGCCCCCGTCGGCGTCTGCGGTCCACTGGCCCCGTGACCGAGCTGCGCCGCCCCGACGCCCGCCTCGCGACGAGCTGGGCGCGGGCCCTCGCCGACTTCGGCGACGAGCACCCCGCCGGCAGCGGTGTCTGGCTCCTGCCGCCGGCCCTGCGGCGCGACCTGACCCCGGCCGGCTGCCACGCGTGGGTCGAGGCGCTCACGCCGTACGCCGACCGGTCGGTGGCGCTGGGCGAGGGCCCGCACGGGCCGCTGGTGCACTCCACCTTCTGGTGGATCGTCGACACGGCGGGCGGGGGCGAGGAGGTCGTGGGCTTCCTCGACCTGCGCCACGAGCTGACGCCGTACCTGCTCGAGACCGGGGGGCACGTCGGCTACTCGGTGCGGCCGGCCCGGCGTCGTGAGGGTCACGCCTCGCGTGCGCTCGCGCTCGCGGTGGGTGAGGCGGGGGAGCTGGGGCTCGACCGCGTGCTGGTGACCTGCGACGTCGACAACGTGGCCTCGGCGCGCACGATCGAGCGCTGCGGCGGGGTGTGCGAGGACGTGCGGGGCGACAAGCGCCGCTACTGGGTCGCCGTGCCCTGAGCGCTCGGCGGGCGAGCGCCCGACGGTCGGGTCGGACGTCGGACGTCGGACCGGGGGCCGGGTCAGAGGTCGGGTCGGTAGTAGCGCAGCACCTCGGTGAAGCCACGGGGGTCGACCATGGAGGAGTCGATCTCCACGGGGGACATCCCGCGCCGGTGGATCAGCACCCGCCAGCCGCGGCGTCCGGGGGTGCCGAGCAGCTCGATGTCGGTGTAGCGGTTGGCCAGGTCGAAGACCTGACGACCGCCGCTGCGCCGGATCTCGAGCTGGCCGCCGCGCACCGAGAGCCGGGGCGGGCTGGAGCCGGCCCACACCGCCCACACCACCGCGGTGGACAGCAGGGCGATCCCGGCGAGGCCCAGGCGCTCCTCGGTGCGGACCTGCCAGGCCTGCCAGGCGAGGTAGCCGCTCGTCACGACCCCGGCCAGCACCAGCAGGCCCACCAGTCGCCGCAGCGCTGCGCGCGGCGCGAAGTCGACCTGGGGTGGGGGGCCGCTCGGGGCCGGCCGCGGCGGCGTCTCGCCGCGGGTCTGGTGGGCGAAGTCGCTGAAGACCGACCGGGCCGCCGCAGGCGTACGCCGGGGTGCCGCGCCTGCCTCCGGGGTGGCGGCGGGTGCGTGCGCGGGGGCGGGACCGGAGGGGACGGGTGCGGGCCCGGTGGGCGCCGCCGCCGGTGCCGGCGCGGCCGGCTGCCGGAGCCGGGCGAGCCTCGGAGGCTTCTCCTGCTTGGCGGGTCTGGCGGGTCTGGCGGGCTTGGCCGGCTTGGCGGGGCGGGGGGCCGCCGAGGCACTGGTGGCAGGCGCCGTCCGACGGCGGTCGGAGGCCGGGTCGGTCTCGCGCTCGGTCGGCGAACTCGGCGAACTCGGCGAACTCGGTGAACTCGGCGAGACCGGCGAGACCGGCGAGACCGGCGAGACCGGCGAGACGGGCGGGGTCGGCGTGGCGGCGCGTGGCGGGGTGGTGGGTGGAGCGGCCGTCGCGGCGAGGAAGTCGAAGACGGCGCGGCCGGCGCTCACCGCGTCGGCGCGCGTCGTCGTGGGCGGGGGGTCGGTCGGGACGGCGGTGGTGACGGCGGCGGGAGTGGGGTGGTTTCGAGACGCTCGCTGCGCTCGCTCCTCAACCACCGCGGTGGGGGCTGGTGCCCGTTCCTCGGGCCTCGGGGTGGGGGCTGGTGCTCGTTCCTCGACCGCCGGGGTGGGGGCTGGTGCTCGTTCTTCGACCACCGCGGCGGGGGCCGGTGCTCGCTTGTCGGCCGCCGGGGGCGGGGCGGGGCGGTCGAGGAGGTCGACGATGGCGCGACCCGCGGCCACGGCGTCACCGGGCTCCGCGGGGGAGGGGCTCGGCTCCGGCTCCGGCTCCGGTGCAGCGTCGACGGCGGGGGCGGGCTCGGGGAGAGCGTCAGCGGGGGCGCCCGTCGTCGAGTCGGCCACGGCCACGGTGTCGGGGACCGTGTCGGGGGCCGTGTCGCCCGTGTCGCCCGTGTCGCCCGGGTCGCCCGGGTCGCCCGGGTCGCCCGGGTCGCCCGGGTCGCCCGGGTCGCCCGGGTCGCCCGGGTCGCCCGGGTCGCCCGGGTCGGACGGCGTCGCTGGCCTCGGTGGCGCGGCGGCGGGCGAGGAGGCCGCGGCGGGGCTCGGGCTTCGGTCGGCGCGCCGAGGGGATGATGACCGGCTCGAAGTCGGCGAGTCCGAGACCGGGGCGGATGCCACCCGAGGGGGGCAGCGGGCGGGCGGGGGCGGCGTCGTACGCGTCGAGCTCGCGGCTGGCGGCCGGGACCGGGGCCGGGGGCAAGGTGGTGCTGTCGCACCGCTCGGAGGCCGGGGCGTCGGCGCCCTCGGGCGGTGCCGGCCGACCCGTGCGCTCCCGCAGCGCCGCGCCTTGGCGGCGCAGCTCGGCAGCGCGCGCGTCGGCGCCGCCGTCGCGGTGCGTGAGCCACCGGTCGACGAGGTCGGCGCCGGCCTCGTCGGGTGTCGCGTCTGCCATGGACGGCAAAATACGCGGATCCGGGCCGCGGCGAGGCTGAACGCAGCAGACCGCGCCGCCACGGCGCACCCGCCGACGGGCACGTGCCGCCACGGTGCGGCGCACCTCCGTAGAGTGCGAGCCGACGCCGGGGCCGCCCGGCAGGAGAGGCCCCGGTGACCGCGACCGACCAGGACACCCCCGGCGACGCCGGGCTCAGCGCCGACGAGCTCGTGGCCGTCGCCGCGGTCATGACCGAGGCCGGCGAGCCGCCGGCGGCGCCCCTGCGGGCGCGCCTCGTCTCCGGCGGCCGCTCCAACCTCACCGTCCGCCTCGACGACGGCGAGGCCGCGTGGGTGCTCCGTACGCCGCCGCGGGCGGGCCGGACACCGTCGGCGCACGACGTGGCCCGCGAGTTCCGGGTGACCAGGGCCCTGGGCCGCGCGGGGGTCCCCGTGCCGCCGGCGGTGGCGCTGAGCGAGGACGAGTCGCTCATCGGCGGTCCCTTCGCCGTGGCCCGCTTCGTCGAGGGCCGCTCACTGCAGTCGGCCGACGACCTCGCCGGTCTGCCCGACGACCGGGTCGAGGCGGCTGTGGCGGCCCTGGCCGACGCCCTCGCCCGGCTGCACGAGGTCGACCACGTCGCCGTCGGCCTCGAGCGCTTCGGACGCCCCGACGGCTACGCCGCCCGCCAGCTCAAGCGGTGGTCGGGCCAGTGGGAGATCGTGGGCGAGGCCCAGCCCGAGCCCGTGCGCCGCGCGGCCGCGGCGCTCGCCGCCCGCCTGGGGGAGCGCCTGCCCGAGCAGCGCTCCACCGGCATCGTGCACGGCGACTACCGCATCGACAACACGCTGCTGCGCGTGCCCGCCACCGGCCCGGTCGAGGTCGCGGCGATCGTCGACTGGGAGCTGTCGACGATCGGCGACCCGGTCGCCGACGTGGCGATGATGTGCGTCTACCGCCACCCGGCCTTCGACCAGGTGCTCGGCTTCCCGTCGGCCTGGACCGAGCCGCGCGTGCCCGACGTGGCCGGCCTGGCCGCGGCCTACGAGCGCGCCGGGGGCGTGCCGCTGGTCGACCTCGAGCGCCACCTCGCCCTCGGCTACTACAAGCTCGCCGTCATCGCCGCCGGCATCGACCACCGCCACCGTGCCGCCGGGGGCGAGGGGCTCTCCTCGGCCGGCGAGTCCGTCGGCCCCCTGCTGGACGCCGGACTGGCCCTCGACCCCGACCCGGCCTGACCCGGCCGACCGGCCCGACCCGGCCCCGGGGCCCGGCCGATGCTCTGCGGAGGCCGCGCGGTGACGTCGTGTGCGCACTCTGCGCGGCTGCGGCAGCCGGACAGCATCCGGAGCCGCCTGGATCGCGCAATGCCCGGCCCGGGGCGTGCGTGGATCACGCAATTGCGCGATCCGCGAGGCCCCAGGCCCCGGGCCCCGGGCCCCGGGCCCCGGCGCGTGATGATTACGTTGCGCGGCGCCGAACCGGCGGAGGAGCCCGGCCGATGCTCTGCCGAGGAGCCCGGCCGACGCTCTGCGGAGGCCGGGCGATGACGTCGTGGCCGGACTTTGCGCGGCTGCGGCAGCCGGTCAGCGTCCAGAGCCGCCTGGATCGCGCAATGCCCGGCCCGGGGCGTGCGTGGATCACGCAATTGCGTGATCCACGCGGCCATCCGACGTCGGCCGTGGACGTCGGGCCCCGACACGGGCCCCGACACCGGCCCCCGACACCGGCCCGCGACACCGGCCCGCGACACCGGCCCCCGACACCGGCCCGCGACCCCGGCCCCCGACACCGGCACCCGACCTCGGCACCCGGACCTCGGCCCCCGGACCTCGGCCCCCGGACCTCGGCCCCCGGACCTCGGCACCTGGACGCCGGGCGAGGGCGGCCGGGGCCGGTGGCAGAGTGACGGCCATGGCGCCCCACGACCCCTCAGCCGCCGTCGGCCCCTCCCGCGACACCGACACCGACACCGACACCGGCCCGTCGTACGTCCGCTACGCGTTCGCCGACGGCGTCGCCCGGATCACCCTGGTCGACGCCGACCGCGGCAACCCGGTGCACCTCGACTCCGTCGACCAGCTCTTCACCGCCGTACGCCGCGCGGCGGCCGACGACGCCCGGGTGGTCGTGCTCGCCAGCACGGGGCGCTTCTTCTGCGTCGGCGGCGACGTCGCGGCCTTCGCGGGGGCCGAGGACCTGCCGGGCTACGTCGACGAGCTCGCCGACCGCCTGCACCGCGTGGTCTCCGAGCTGGTGCGCAGCGAGGCCGTCGTGGTCTCGGTGGTGCAGGGCGCGGCGGCCGGGGCCGGCTTCCCGCTCGCGGCCGCCGCCGACCTCGTGCTGGCGGCCGACACCGCGACCTTCAGCCTCGGCTACACCCGCCTCGGGCTGTCGGTCGACGGCGGCACGAGCATGCTCACCCACACCCTCGGCCTGCACCGGGTGCTGCGCCTGGCGCTGCTCAACGACCGGCTCACCGCGACCGAGCTGCTCGACGCCGGTCTCGTGGCCCGCGTCGTGCCGGCGGCGGAGCTCGACGCGTGCGTCGAGGGGGTCGTGGCCACGCTGGTGGCGGGCTCGGCCCCGGCGTACGCCGCGAGCAAGCGGCTCCTGCGCGGCGCGGTCGAGGAGCACCCCGAGGCCCGGCTGCGCGCGGAGGCGCTGGCCATCCGGGAGCTGGCCGGCGGCGCCGACGGCCGCGAGGGGGTCGCGGCCTTCGTGGCCAAGCGCACCCCCACCTTCGGGGCCTGAGCCCGGCCCGCGGCCGGGTCAGCCCCGGTTGGTCTCCGCGGCCAGGGCGAGCGCCTCGTCGAGGTGGTCGACGAGGTCGCGCGGGTCGTCGTAGACCGCGACGGCCCCCGCCTCGAGCAGCTCGGCGGTGCCGATCCCGCCGCAGCGCAGCCCCAGGCAGGGCACCCCGGCTGCGCGAGAGGCCTCGACGTCCCAGACGGCATCGCCGACGGTGACGGCGCGGGTGGCCTCGACGCTCTCCAGGGCGATCTCGAGCAGGTCGGGGGCGGGCTTGCTGGCCTCGGCGTCAGCGCCGGCGACCTTCTCGTGCAGCAGGTGGTGGGCGCCCTCGACGAGGTCGAGCAGCTGCTCGGTCTGCTCCTTGGCCCCCGAGCTGGCGAGCACGACCTGCAGGCCGCGCCCGCGCAGCGCCTCGAGCAGGGCGGCGGCGCCGTCGGTGGCGCCGATCTCGCCCGTGCGGCGCTCGACGTCCTCGTCGTGCAGCGCGCGCACCCGGTCGCCGACGGCCCGCTCGGCGGCGTCGCCGGCCACGTGGGTGACCAGCCGGTCGCCGCCCAGTCCGATCGCGCGGTGGAGGCGGTGCGAGGCGACGTCGAGCCCGACGGCGGCGAAGGCGGCGCGCCAGGCGAGCACGTGCACGTAGACGGAGTCGACGAGGGTGCCGTCGAGGTCGAGCACCACCGTGTCGACGGTGGTGGCGGGGGCGTCGGGCCGGGCGGGTGTCGTGGGGGTCATCGCACCCACCGTGGCACGGGCGCGAGGGGTCGACGTTCACCCCGAGGGGCGTGGGTCGTGGCCGGTGCCGCTCCTACCGTCGGAGGGGAGCCGGGAGGACCCGGTGGCCGACCAGGAGGAGACGACCATGCCCGCCGAGAAGAATCCCGGCCCCAGCGTCAAGGACGACGAGCTCTACGAGAAGCTGCGCGAGGAGGGCAACAGCAAGGAGAAGTCGGCGCGCATCGCCAACGCCGCCGCCGCGGAGGGCCGCTCCGCCGTCGGGCGCAAGGGTGGCTCCTCGCCGGCCTACGAGGAGTGGACGGTCGAGGAGCTGCGCGAGCGCGCGGCCGAGCTCGACGTCGAGGGCCGCTCGTCGATGAGGAAGGACGAGCTGGTCGAGGCGCTGCGCGAGCACTGACCGGCCGGCGGAGGGCCCCCACGGCCGCGTCGTGCGGGCCCGCGCGGGACGGCGCCGTCGCCGGGCAGGTCTAACCTGGGTCCAGGCCCCCTCGACGGCGTGACGCCAGGTCGCGCTCGGCGGAGGGCCGGGAGGGCTCCCGCGCCCATGAGCACGACCAGATCCACGGGCCACGGTCCGGCCTCCGGCCCCGGCGGCGACCCGCGCCGGCGCATCCCCGCCCTGCTCACCGCGATCGACACGGCTCGCGAGCGGCTCCAGGTCGAGCTGGAGCAGCGCGCGGCCGGGTCCCGCGAGGCCGAGCAGGCCCGCCACGCCCTCGTCTCGGCGCTCGAGGCGTACGCCGCGGCGCTGGCGGCCGCCCACCTGCCGATGCCCTACCGCCTCCACGCCGAGCTGCGGCTCCAGCGGGGTCTGGGCGGCAACTGACCGACCGGGACGCCCGGCCCGGCTCGGCGGGGCGCCGGGGTCGTCCCGGGCGGCTCAGGGGGCCGCGGCGCGCAGCTTCTCCAGCAGGGGCTCGGCCGCCTCGGCCAGGAAGCGGTCCTGGTGCTCGTCGCCGACCTGCACGAGGGCGACGTCGGTGAAGCCGGCCTCCCAGAAGGCGCCCACGGCCTCGACGATCTTGTCGAGGTCGGGCCCGCAGGGGATCGAGTCGGCGACGTCGTCGGGCGTGACGAACTGCGTGGCCCCGGCGAAGCCGGCCGTGGTCGGCAGGTCGCTGTTGACCTTCCAGCCGCCGGCGAACCAGCGGAACTGCTCGTGGGCCCGGGCCACCGCCCGCTTCTCGTCGGGGTCCCAGCAGATCGGGATCTGGCCGATGGCGCGGGCGCCGTCACCGATCCGGGTGGCGCCCTCGACACCGTTCCAGGTCTGGACGAGGTCGCCGAGCGGCTCGGTGGCGACCAGGTCGTCGGCGATCGGAGCGAAGTGCTCGATGCCCTTGTCGCCGGCCACCGCCAGCGCCAGGCGCACCCGCTCGTCGTCGCCGGGCAGGTCCCACAGGCGCGAGCCGTCGACGGAGAAGTGCTCGCCGTGGAAGGTGAGCAACTCCCCGGCCAGCAGGCGGCGGATGATCTCCACCGCCTCCACCAGCATCTCCTGGCGTCGCGCCACGGGCGGCCAGCCGCGTCCGACGGTGTGCTCGTTGAGGTTCTCCCCGCTGCCCAGGCCGAGGGTGAAGCGGCCCTGCGACAGCAGCGCCATGGTCGCGGCCTTCTGGGCCACGACGGCGGGGTGGTAGCGCATGGTCGGGCACGTCACGTAGGTCATCAGCTCCACGCGCGAGGTGACCTGGCTGATCGCGCCGAGCACGCTCCACGCGTAGGGGGCGTGGCCCTGCTCGGTCAGCCACGGGGAGAAGTGGTCGCTGGAGACCTCGAAGTCGAAGCCGGCCCGCTCCGCGGCGGCGGCGTACTCGACCAGCTGGCGCGGGCCGCTCTGCTCGGTCATGAGGGTGTAGCCGATGCGGGACACGTGTCCTCCTGGCCCGTCGGCTCTGCCGAGGGCGTCGTCGTGGTCGGGCCCTGCCACGCTAGGTCGGCGCGCCACCGGTGACGTCCACCCGCGGGGGTGACCGCGGCGGCCGGCCCCCTCGGGTCCACCGCCCGCCCGCCAGCCCGCCCGCCCGCCTGCCGCCCACCTCTGAGGGTGATCGGGGGGCCCGGCCGCCGCCGTACGGTCGAAGGACGGGCCCGCGCGACCGCGCCGACCCGCCTGCTCGCATCGGAGGATCATGGATCTCGGAATCACCGGACGCACCGCCCTCGTCACCGGGGGCGACTCCGGCATCGGCTGGGAGACCGCGCGCATCCTGCTCGACGAGGGCGCCACGGTCGTGCTCACCGACCAGGACGCCGACTCCCTCGCCGAGGCCGCGGCCCGGCTCGACGCCCCCGAGGGGCGCCTGCACCACGTGGCCGCCGACCTGTCCACCGACGAGGCCGTCAAGGAGCTCGCCGCGTCGGTCACCGACCTGGTCGGCGACCTCGACATCCTCGTGCAGTCGGCCGGCATCACCGGGGCCCAGGGCCTCTTCCACGAGATCGACGACGAGGGCTGGACCACCACGCTCACCGTCGACCTGCTCGCGCCGATCCGTCTCACCCGCGCCTTCCTGCCCGGCCTGCGCCGCGGCGGCTGGGGCCGCATCGTCTACCTCGCCTCCGAGGACGCCGTGCAGCCCTACGACGACGAGCTGCCCTACTGCGCCGCCAAGGCCGGCGTGCTGGCCTTCGCCAAGGGTCTCTCGCGCAGCTACGCCGAGGAGGGGCTGCTGGTCAACTGCGTCTCGCCCGCCTTCATCAAGACGCCGATGACCGACGCCATGATGGAGAAGCGCTCGAAGGAGATCGGCTCCAGCGTCGACGAGGCCATCGAGAGCTTCCTCGACGAGGAGCGGCCCTACATGGAGCTGGGCCGGCGCGGCCTGCCCGAGGAGGTCGCCTCCGTGGTGGCGTTCCTGTGCTCCGACCGCGCCAGCTTCGTCAACGGCTCCAACTACCGGGTCGACTCCGGCTCGGTCGCCACCATCTGACGACCCACCGACCGACCCACCCCAGGAGGGCACCGACGTGCACCACGACTACGACTTCCTCATCGTCGGCGGCGGCATGGTCGCCGACGCTGCGGCCAAGGGCATCCGCGAGCAGGGGAGCGAGGGCTCCATCGGCATCCTCGGCGAGGAGCCCACACCCCCCTTCCCGCGCCCGGCGCTGTCGAAGAAGCTCTGGACCGATCCCGACTTCACCTTCGACGACGCCGCCATGCACACCTCGGAGGAGACCGGCGCGACCTTCCACCTGGGCAGCCCGGTGACCGGCGTCGACACCGAGGCCCGTACGGCGACCACCGCGGCCGGCGACACCTTCGGCTACGGCACCCTGCTGGTGGCCACGGGCGGGCGCCCCCGCCGCATCGAGGGGCTGGAGCCCGGCGACCGGGTGCTCTACTTCCGCGACCTCGCCGACTACAACCGCCTGCGCGAGCTGGCCCAGGGCCGCCCGCGGGTCGTGGTCGTCGGCGGCGGCTACATCGGCAGCGAGATCGCTGCCGCGCTGTCGCAGCACGACTGCGAGGTCACCGTCGTGCACCCCGGCGAGGTGCTGGGCGACCACGTCTTCCCCGACGCGCTGGCGCGGCGCTTCGAGTCGCTCTTCACCGACGCCGGGGTGCGCGTCCACGGCGGCCTGAAGGCCGTCGGCGGGCGCGAGGACGGCGACACGGTCGTGGTCGAGCTCTCTGACGGGTCCTCGCTGGAGGCCGACGTCGTGGTGGTCGGCCTGGGCATCAGCCCCGACACCGACTTCCTGCCCGCTGACGTGGTCCGTGCCGACGACGGCGGCGTACGCGTCGACGAGCGGCTCACCACCTCCGTGCCGGGCGTGCTCGCCGCCGGCGACGTCGCCGAGTACCCCGACCGGATCCTGGGGCGCCGTCGCGTCGAGCACGTCGACAACGCCGGTGAGATGGGCTCCGCGGTGGGGCGGATCATGGCCGGCTCCACCGAGACCTACGACCACACGCCGATGTTCTACTCCGACGTGCTCGGTGTGGGCTACGAGGCGGTCGGCACCCTCGACGCCTCGCTGGAGACCGTCGTCGACGAGCGCGACGGGGGAGCGGTCGTCTACTACCTCGACGACGAGGAGGTGCGCGGCGTCCTGCTGTGGGACGTCGAGGTCGACGGCGGACTCGACCAGGCCCGCGCCCTCCTCGCCGAGCACGCCCGCCCCACCGACGCCGAGGCGCTCGTGGGCCGGATCGGCTGACGCCCGGGGGCCTCACCCGGGCCCCCTGACGACGACACCGCCCCGACACCCGGATCTCCAGGTGTCGGGGCGGTGCTGTGCGGGTAGGCTGCGTAGCGAGGCCCGCCCGGGTCCGGTCGTCCCCCCCACGTCCGGCCCGGGCGGGCCTCCCTGCACGCAGGACAGCGGGCATCCCGGTCGTGGCCGGGACGCCCGCTGCTGCTCGGCCGCTGCTGCTCAGTCCTCGCTGACCTGGGTGCGGAAGCCCGAGCGCTCGGCGTGCATCGTCCAGAGCTTCTCGGCCAGCACGTCGGGGTCCTTCTCGGGGTCGCCCTCGACGATCGCGCCGCCGATGATGAGCTGGGCCACGTGGATGCCCTCCTCGGCGAGCACCTCGTGCAGCAGCTCGGCGTAGGCGGCCTGACCGGCGAAGGCGATCGAGGTGCCGGTGACGTTGCGTCCGGGCTTGACGGCGGAGCCGCCGTTGACGAAGAGGATCGTGCCGCGGCCCTCACCGTCCTCCCTGGGCAGGAAGCGCATGCCGGGCACGACCTGGTGCACGGCGGCGACGGGGCCGTAGATGGAGAACTCGACCGGTCCGACGAGGTCGGCGGGAGTGGTCTCCAGCACCGGTCGCATGAAGTCCTTCTGCGGCAACGGGCTGTACTGGAGCACCTCGATGGGTCCGAGGGTCTCGGTCACCTGCTCGAGGGCGGCGGCGATCGAGGCGGGGTCGCGCACGTCGGCGGCGAAGCCCTGGGCCTGCACGCCGTCACCGGCGAGGTCCTCGGCCAGCAGGTCGAGACGGGCCTGGTTGCGCGAGATCAGACCGACGCTGAAGCCCTCGCGCCCGAAGCGCCGGGCGACGGCGGCGCCGAGGCCACGCCCGGCCCCGACGATGGCGATCGTGGTCATGCGGTGGCCTCCTGCGGGTGGATGTCATGGGTCATGACATCCACGGTGCCCCGGGGCCGGGGGGTGCAGGAGACCCAAGCGGGTGACCGGGCCCGGCGGGCCCGGCGGTCCGGTCAGGAGGCGGAGACGTCCACCAGACCGCCGCGGGCCGGCTCCATGCCCAGGCCGTGGCGCAGGCCCCAGGCCACGGCCTGGGTGCGGCGCTCGACACCGATCTTGCGGTAGGCGCCACGGATGTAGGTCTTCACCGAGTTGATCGAGAGGTAGAGCTGCTTGCCGATCTCGACGTTGGTGTGACCCTGGGTCACCAGCGAGAGGATCTCGGCCTCGCGGGGGGTGAGCCCGGCGCGGGCGCCGTTGGCGGTGGCGCCGACCACGGCGTGCGGGGTGCGGTCGAGCGGGCGGCTGGGGCGGGCCGCCGTCGGGGTCGTGCGCAGCGCACGCTCGATGGCGTCGACGAGCTCGTCGGCACCGAGCGTCTTCGACAGGCGCACCTGGGCGCGGCTGCTGCCGGGCGCCTGCGGGTCGCGCCAGGTGTAGACCACGGGGCGGGCCTGGCCGGAGGTGGCGAGGCGACGCACGAGGTTCTGCCCGGTCTGCGAGAGCTTGACGGGCTCGTAGAGCACCACGTCGACCGCGGCCGGGTCGTCGAGGGCGGTCTCGGTGTCGACGAGCTGGACCCGGTCGGCGTGGGGGGCGAGCAGGGAGGCCACGCCGGCGGCGACGAAGGGGTGGTCGTCGACCAGCGCCACGACGAGCGGCCGCTTCTGCGGGACGGCGTGGATGCCGCTCGTGCGGGGCTTGTGGGAGGTGGTGGTGAGGTTCATGGTTCTGCCGCTCCTGGGTTCTCGGGCCGACACCCGGGCTGAAACCTAGACAAGGTGTTGGGACTTATATTCCAAACTTAGACAGACTGTGTCAAGATCATCCACAGTTCGACACGAAAGTTCGACAGCGAGTCGAAGCCCCCGCTCGACGAGAGGCCCCAGATGACCGAGCAGCGACACGACCACGGTGCGTGCTCCACCTCCATCGACTCCCTGCTGCGCGCCACGGCCCGTGGCGACGAGGCCGCCTTCGGCCGGCTCTACGACCGCAGCGTGCGACTCGTGCTCGGCGAGACCGTCCGACGCTGCTCGGCCCGCGGCGTCACCATCGACGACTGCGCCGGTCGCGCGCTGGCCGAGGACCTCGTCGTCTCGGTCTACCTCGACGTGTGGGCCCGCGCCGGTCAGTACGCCGCCGGCGGCCACGGCGGCCACGGCGGACTGCGCAGCGCCGAGCGGCCGGTGACCTCGGCGCGTCCCGACCCCTGGCGCTGGCTCTTCGACCTGGTCGCGGCGCGGGTCGAGGCCGACCTGGCCTCGGGCTCCACCGCCGGCGCGCGGCTGCGGGACGCGTCGTGAGCGGCCAGGCCGGCGGCGCCCCTGCGTCGTCGCTGCCCCCCGGGAGCGCCCACGGCGCCGGCCTGACCGTCAGCGACCTGGCCGAGCGCACGGGCGTGGCCGCCGCCACCCTGCGCGCCTGGGAGAGCCGCTACGGCTTCCCGGTGCCCGAGCGGCGCCCCAGCGGCCACCGTCGCTACGCCGAGGCCGACGTGCGCGCGGTCGAGGGGGTCCTGGCCCGGCGCGAGTCGGGGCTGACCCTGTCGGCGGCGATCGAGGAGGTCCGCCGCGAGCGGGAGGCCGAGGAGGAGCCGCGCGGGACGTCGGCGCGGCCGCAGTCGGTCTTCGCGACCGTGCGTGCGGGACACCCCCACATCCCGGTGCAGCGGCTGGGCAAGTCCACGCTGCTCGCCCTGTCCTGGGCCATCGAGGACGAGTTCTGCGCCGTCGCCGACCGCCCGCACCTCTTCGCCGCCTTCCAGCAGGCCCAGCACTACCGCGCCGCCGAGCGTCGCTGGGGCGAGCTGGCCCGGCTCTCGCGCTCGGCGTGGGTCTACGCCGACTTCCCCGACCACGGCGAGGAGCCGGACGGTCCCGACGTACGCCTGCTCGACGGGCCGACGCGGGTCACGCTCGACCAGCGCTCGCCGCTGCTGCGGGAGTGGGCGCTGGTGTGCGACTCCCAGGAGCTGCCCGCGCTGCTCAGCGCCTGGGAGCTGCCCGGCCAGGACCGTGTGCCCGACCGGCAGCGGATGTTCGAGTGCGTGCTGTCCTTCGAGCCCTCCGCGGTGCGCGCGGCGTCGCGCTGCTTCCTCGACGCCGCCGGCGAGGCCGGTGTCGGGTCGGCCGCCCCCGTGCTCCGCGAGCTCGACTCGACGGCGCTGGCCGACCCGACCGACCTGGCCTCGGTCAGCACCCTGGTGGCCCGGCTCCTCGGCTACGTCGACCGTCTCTCCTCCCGCTGATAGCCGCCTGACCCGCCCGGTCTCGTCGCGCCCCGTTCACGACGGGGTCGCGGCGGGGTCGGCGCCACGTCCTCGGGCGCTCCTAGCGTCGCGGGATGACCCGCCTGGAGCCCACCCCCGCCACCCGGGACCACCTGCTCACGCCCGGGGTCGTGCTCGCCGCCACCGGCGGCCTGGTGCTGGTGGTCGTCTCGGCAGCGCTCCTGCAGGTGCACCGGGGCTTCCTCGACCTCGAGGTCTACGCCTTCGGCGCGCGGACCCTGCTCGACGGGGGCCACCTCTACGACGGGGACGACCCGGCCACCGGTCTGCCGTTCACCTACCCGCCCTTCGCGGCGTTGCTGATGGCCGGGCTCGCGCTCCTGCCCCTGCCGGTCTCGGCCGCGCTGTGGGCGGCGACCGGCGTGCTCGCGCTGGCCCTGGTGGTGCACGTCGTGCGACCCGCTCTCGAGCCGTGGGCCGTCCTCGGCGTGTGCGTCGCGGCGCTGGCCCTCGAGCCGGTGCGCGAGACGCTGACCTTCGGGCAGGTCAACCTCCTCCTCATGGCGCTGGTCGTCGTCGACCTGCTCGGTCCGCGCCACCGGTGGAGCGGCGCACTCGTCGGGCTGGCCGCCGCGGTCAAGCTGACCCCGCTCGTCTTCGTGGTCCTGCTGCTCGGCACCGGGAGGCGGGGAGACGCCGCCCGCGCCGTGGCGGCGGTGGTGGGAGCGGGGGTGGTCGGGGCGCTCGTGGCCCCGCGGTCCTCGTGGGACTACTGGACTTCGGTGCTCGCCGATCCCGAGCGGCCGGGCAGCCCGGCCTTCGCCACCAACCAGTCGGTGAGCGGTGTGCTGGCCCGCGCGCTCGGCGGGCCGGCGCCGACCCTGCTGTGGCTGGTCGTCGCCGGCGCGGTCTCCCTCGGCGTGCTCGCTCTCGGCTGCGTCTGGTGGCGTCGTGGCGACCCCGCGCTCGGGGTCGGCCTGGCCGCCGTGGCCATGCTGCTCGCCTCACCGATCTCGTGGTCGCACCACTGGGTGTGGGCGCTGCCGGTGGCGCTGGTGCTGCTGGAGCGCGGGCCGCGGTGGGCCGCCGCGGGCTGGGCGGCGGTGTTCGTGCTCGCCCCCTTCTGGCTGCTGCCCCACCGCGACGACGCGGAGTACGCCTGGGGCCCGGCCCAGCAGGTGGTCGGCAGCGCCTACGTCGTGGCCGGTCTGCTGCTCGCGGCGGGGGCGGCGCTCGCGCTGGGCCTCGCGCGTCCCGCGCGCCCACCCTCTCCGTCCGACGACGACTGAGGCGGCACGGTCGCGGTAGGCCCCGTGGGACTCGAACCCACAACCAAGAGATTAAAAGTCTCCTGCTCTGCCCATTGAGCTAGGGGCCCGCCGTCGCCGAGCGACGGAGCGGCCAGTATCACCCATGCGCTCCCAGACCCCGCTGGTGCGGTGCGGTGCACCCGTCCGTCACGCTCCTGACGCCGAACCTTCACGGGGTCGATCCACAAAGTCTCGTCCGGATCGTTCGGTTCCGGCTCCGGCGGGGTAGGGTCGGTGCTAGCAACAGATGCAAGTTCCAGCTGGTCTGACGCCTGCGGAGTTTGTGATCCAACGGCGTTTCTGCTTTGTGGTGTTCCACTAGGTCGGAGCGACGTGTCACCGCATCAGTTGTGGGGTCGTCGAAGTGACGGCCTCTCGTTCCGATAACAGGAGTAACGAGCACATGGCTCAAGGCACCGTGAAGTGGTTCAACGCTGAGAAGGGCTTCGGCTTCATTGCGCAGGAGGACGGCGGCGACGACGTCTTCGTGCACTACTCGGCGATCCAGACCCAGGGCTACAAGTCCCTCGACGAGAACCAGAAGGTCGAGTTCGACGTCACCCAGGGCCCCAAGGGCCCCCAGGCGGAGAACGTTCGCCCCGTCTGATCCAGACGTGCACCGGTCGGCCCGCTGACCGGTGAAGCACCACCCGAGGCCCCACCCCCGTTCCCGGGGGTGGGGCCTCGTGCGTGCGTCGGGTCCCGTCCGCGGGGCCCTGCGGCGCACGTGTGGGCCATGTCGCACCACCCGATATGACCAGATCGGCCCCCGCCGGGTTTGATCCTGGGGGTCGTCGGGCACGCTTGGTCCTGATGAACAGGTACGAGGTGAGCGGGGGAGCGGTGCACGATCAGTTCGATGTGTCGCTCGAGGACGCCGACCTGCTCGGCGAGGTCGAGCTGACCACCAACCTCATCATCGCTGCGAGCGAGTCCGACGAGCACCTGTCGCAGACGACGATCGACGAGATCCTCGGGATCGACGCCGCCGACGCCCAGCCCGGCACCCAGGCCGGCTGACCCGTCCCCCTGCGTCTCCCGCACCCGCGCTCGTGCGGGTGCTCCGGTGCGCCCGCGCGCCCCGAGACGCCGACGCCTTGAGGTCGATACCCTAGGGGGGTATCGTCGAGGGTATGGACGAGGCGACCGGCCACCAGCACGGCTACATCCAGCGCAAGGACGACTACCTCAAGCGGCTGCGCCGCATCGAGGGCCAGGCCCGCGGCCTGCAGCGGATGGTCGAGGAGGAGAAGTACTGCATCGACATCCTCACGCAGGTCTCCGCGATGACCAAGGCGCTGCACGCCGTCTCGATCGGGCTGCTGGAGGAGCACATGAACCACTGCGTCGTCGACGCCGCGCGCGCCGGCGACGACGAGGCCCGCGAGAAGGTCGCCGAGGCCGTCGAGGCGATCGCCCGACTGGTCCGCTCGTGACCGCCCACCACCGGCAGCAGCACCACGACAGCGAGGAGCACGAGATGAGCACCACCAGCACCTGGACCGTGACCGGCATGACCTGCGGCCACTGCGTCGCCTCGGTCACCGAGGAGCTCGAGGAGATCGACGGGGTCGAGCAGGTCGAGGTGACCCTCGAGGGCGGCCGCGTGGAGGTCACCAGTGGGCGCGAGCTGACCCGTGACGAGGTCGAGGCCGCCGTCGCCGAGGCGGGCTACGCCCTGGCCTGAGCCGCACCCCCACCCACTGCAGCACCCACCCCGGCCCCACCTCCGACCCACCTCACCCCACCCACCACGTCGCCCCACGCAGGGAGGAGCCCGCGATGAGCACGCCCGACCTGGAGCACCCGGCCAGCCGCCCGGCCGACCACGAGGTCGACCTGGAGATCTCCGGGATGACCTGCGCGTCGTGCGCGAACCGGATCGAGCGCAAGCTCAACAAGCTCGAGGGCGTGAGTGCGAGCGTCAACTACGCCACCGAGAAGGCCCACGTCGTCGCGCCCCCCGAGGTCAGCGTCGAGGACCTGCTGGCCACCGTCGCCGCCGCGGGCTACGCCGCCACCCCTCCACCGTCACCTGCTGACCGCAGGACCGACGGGGGCGAGGGTGCCGACGGCCCCGGCAGCCACGAGGAGCGTGCCGACGCCGAGCTCGGGGCGCTGCGCCTGCGGCTGCTGGTCTCCGTGGCGCTGAGCCTGCCGGTGGTGGCGATGGCGATGGTGCCGCCGCTGCAGGTCGACGGCTGGCAGTGGGTCTCGCTGGTCCTGGCCACGCCGGTCGTGCTGTGGGGTGCCTGGCCCTTCCACCGTGCCGCGCTCGTCAACCTGCGCCACGGCGCCACGACCATGGACACCCTGGTCTCGGTCGGGGTCACCGCGGCCTACGCCTGGTCGGTGGTGGCGCTGGTCTTCGGCAGTGCCGGGGAGAGGGGCATGACCCACGGCTTCGAGCTCGGGGTCGGGCGCAGCGACGGTCTGGGCAACATCTACCTCGAGGCCGCCACCGGGGTCACGACCTTCCTGCTGGCCGGGCGCTGGTTCGAGAAGCGCTCCAAGCGGCGCGCCGGCGACGCCCTGCGGGCCCTGCTCGAGCTCGGGGCCAAGGACGTCACCGTGCTGCGCGGCGACGTCGAGACCACCGTGCCGGCGGCGAGCCTCGCGGTCGGGGACGTCTTCGTCGTCCGCCCGGGTGAGAAGGTCGCCACCGACGGCGTCGTCGAGCGCGGCACCTCCGCCGTCGACGCCTCGCTGCTCACCGGCGAGCCGGTGCCGGTGGAGGTCGGTCCGGGCGACGAGGTCACCGGGGCCACGGTCAACGCCGGCGGCCGCCTGGTCGTGCGGGCCACGCGGGTCGGCGCCGACACCCAGCTGGCCCAGATGGCGCGTCTGGTGGAGGAGGCGCAGAGCGGCAAGGCCGAGGTGCAGCGCCTGGCCGACCGGGTCTCGGCGGTCTTCGTGCCGCTGGTGATCGCGCTCAGCCTCGCCACGCTCGCCGCCTGGCTGCTGCTCGGCTTCCCGGCCGCGTCGGCGTTCACGGCGGCGGTCGCGGTGCTGATCATCGCCTGTCCGTGCGCGCTGGGCCTGGCCACGCCGACCGCGCTGCTGGTCGGCACCGGCCGCGGCGCCCAGCTGGGCATCGTCATCCGCGGCCCCGAGATGCTCGAGTCGACGCGCCGGGTGCAGACGGTGCTGCTCGACAAGACCGGCACGGTGACGACCGGCCGCATGACCCTGGTCGACGTCGTCGCCGCCCCCGGCACCCCCGAGCACCTCGTACGACGCACCGCCGCGGCCCTCGAGGCCGGCTCCGAGCACCCGATCGCCCGCGCGGTCGTGGCCGGTGCGCAGCAGGGTCACGCCGCGGAGGGGCCGCTCCCGCGGGTCGAGGGCTTCGCCAACCGCGAGGGTCTCGGAGTCGTCGGCACGGTCGTCGAGGCCGGCGCCCCCGCGGCCCCCGCGGTCATCGGGCGCCTCACGCTGCTGGAGCAGGAGGGTCTCGGCGTGCCCGGGGCCGTCCGCGCCGCGGTCGAGACGGCGGAGGCCTCCGGGCGCACCCCGGTGGTCGTCGGGTGGGACGGCGAGGCGCGCGGCGTCCTGGTCGTCTCCGACACCGTCAAGCCGGGGGCGGCCCAGGCCGTGGCCGAGCTGCGGGCGCTGGGCCTGGATCCCGTGCTGCTCACCGGCGACCACGAGCGGGCGGCGCGCGCCGTGGCCGCCGAGGTCGGCATCGAGCGCGTGGTGGCCGGGGTCCTGCCCGCGGGCAAGGTGGAGGAGGTGCGGCGGCTGCAGGAGCAGGGGGTGGTCGTCGCCATGGTCGGCGACGGCGTCAACGACGCCGCCGCGCTGGCCCGGGCCGACCTCGGCATCGCGCTCGGCACCGGCACCGACGTGGCCATGCAGGCCGCCGACCTGACGCTGGTCAGCGGCGACCTGCGGACCGCGGCGACCGCCGTACGGCTGGCGCGGCGGACCCTGGGCACCATCCGGGTCAACCTCTTCTGGGCCTTCGCCTACAACGTCGCGGCGCTCCCGCTGGCCGCTCTGGGCCTACTGACCCCGATGATCGCGGGGGCCGCGATGGCGCTCTCGTCGGTCGTGGTCGTCTCCAACAGCCTGCGGCTGCGCGCCTTCCGCTGAGCGACCGGACCCGACCGGCCCGGACCTGGCGGGCCCGGACCTGGCGGGCGCGGACCCGGCGGGCGGGTCAGCAGGTGGCGAAGAGGACCGGGCCGGTCGAGAGGTCCGACAGCACGAAGGAGCCCTCGGCGGGCGTGAGGTCGGCGACGACCAGCGGGCCGTCGGCGGTGACGGAGTCGACGGCGAAGCGGTCGGTGAAGTCGCCGCCCTGGCCCGGCGCCGGCCCCTCCAGGAGGGTGGCGCGCGCGTCGGCGTTGCGGCGGGCGCGGTCGTCGTCGGAGAAGCCCAGCACGAGGCGGGCGCTGAGGCCGGGCTCGAGCGCGAGCGCGAAGACCTCCAGCGGGTCGACCTCCCCGGCGGCCCCGACCAGACGCTCACCCTCGGCCTGCTCGGCGGGGTCGGCCTGACCCATCGCCAGCGACGCGCACGCGAACTCCCCGGGGTAGACGGCGGCGGCCAGGGGGTCGCCCCCGGAGGAGCCGTCGACGAGCGCGTCGACGGCGCGGGACACGTCGTCGTCGGTGCCGTCGTCGTCGAGGCCGTCGACGACCGAGGCGAGGTAGGCGGCGTCGTCGCCGGTCACGACGAGGTCGCGCTCGGCGACGAGGGCGACGTACTGCAGGGTGGGCGAGGCGTTGTAGCCGGTCTCGAGCGAGGCCCGGGCGAGGGCGTCGGCGCCCTCCCACACCCCGTCGTCGGACTCCGGGCGGGTGTAGCCGAGGCCCTCGAGCCGCTCGCCGAGCGCCTCGACGTCGGTGCCCTCGGCCAGCCCGACGAGGTCGGCGCCCCCGGTGGTGGACTGGGTGAAGAGCTCCCACTCCACGCTGGCCGGCGACCAGCCGAGCTCCTGCTGCAGCAGCGAGGCCGACTCGGCCTGTGCCGTGGTCGAGGCCAGGTCGAGGTCGTAGGCCTCGGAGAGGAAGTCCTCGACCTGCTCGGGGCTGGAGGAGGCGTCGACGGCGGAGCCGACCTCGGCGCGCACCCCGGCCCAGTCGGTCCAGGAGTAGCGCTGCACGTCGTCGGGCGCCAGCGCGACGGCACGCCGCAGGTCGCTGTCGCCGCCGCCCCACACGTGCAGCGCCACCGCGGCGCCGCCGCCGACCAGCACGAGCACGACCGCCACCGCCACGACGAGCCGCACCGGCACACGGCGGGTGGCACGGGGCACGGCGGTCCTCCTCGGGGGCGGGCGGTGGTGTGAGACTACGGGCATGGCCTCCTCCCCGCCCCAGGGCGTCCGGGCTCCGTCCGGCTCCTCCGCGAGCTCGATGGCGCGCTCGCTCGCGCGGCGCGCGGAGGTGCCGGCCGGCGACGTCAGGGCCGCCGGGGCGGTGGTCTTCCGCCCGGGGCGGCAGGTCCTGCTGGTGCACCGCGGGCGCTACGACGACTGGTCCTTCCCCAAGGGCAAGCTCGACCGCGGCGAGCACGAGACGACCGCCGCGGTGCGCGAGGTGGCCGAGGAGACCGGGCTGCACGTGCGGCTGGGCCCGCCCCTGCGCGACCAGCGCTACACCGTCGCGCGCGGCACCAAGACCGTCCACTACTGGGCCGGACGCGTCGTGGGCGACGACGACGTCAGCGGCTACGCCGTCAACGACGAGATCGACGCCGTCGAGTGGGTCGACCGCGACGAGGCCGTCATCCGGCTGAGCTACGACCGCGACCGCGCGACGCTGCGGGAGGCCCTCGGCGTGCGTCGCCGCACGCAGGCGCTGGTCGTGCTGCGCCACGCCTCGGCCCGCTCGCGCAAGGCTTGGCGCGGCGACGACCGCGACCGTCCGCTCCTCCAGGCCGGTCGCGCCCACGCCCTGCGGCTGGTGCCGGCGCTGGCGGCGTACGACGTGGGCCGGGTGGTGAGCTCGCCGGCGCTGCGCTGCCGGGAGACGGTGGCGCCCTTCGCCGAGACCGTCGGGGTCGGGCCCGAGCGCGACGACCGGCTCTCCGAGGAGGATGCGCGCGGCGCCGGGGTGCGCGCGCTCGTGGAGCAGCTCGTCGCCGACGGGGGCCGGACCCGGCGCGGGGCCCTGCTGTGCACCCACCGGCCGGTGCTGCCGAAGGTCTTCGCGGCCCTGGGCCTGCCCGACCCGGCGCTCGACCCCGGCGAGCTGGTCGTGGTGCACCTGCGCAAGGGCCGGGTGCTGGCCGGCGAGCGCCACCGGGTGCGCTAGACCGCTGAGTTGACAGACCCCCTTAGTTCACCGCGACGGTCGGGATCAAGGGCGGACGGCCGGGTTCACGTGATGTACGCCGCAGTGCCCGCCAGGTGTCACGGAACGGGCGGGACGCGTTCACGCCACGTTCACCGACGGCCACGGATCCGTCCACCTGCGCTGCCTACCTTCCTGGCGTCCCCACATCTGAGACTTCAGGAGCAACGAAGTGAAGCGCACTTCCATCCGCCGCGTGATCGTGCCCGGCATCGCAGCGATGACCCTCGCTCTGGCCGGCTGCGCCGCCGGCAACGAGACCGACTCCGGCTCCACCGGCTCCGACGGCGACAGCGCGTCGAGCGACGTGAGCGTCGAGGGCCAGTACACGATCGGTGGTGCGTCCTCCCAGGAGGCCGCCCAGCTCGCGTGGACCACCGGCTTCAGCGACGTGCAGCCCGGCGCGACCGTGACCTACGAGCCGGTCGGCTCGGGCGGCGGCCGGGAGAACTTCATCTCCGGCGCCTACCTCACCGCGGGCTCCGACGCCTACCTCGTCGACGAGGCCCCCGACAACGAGCTGACCGCCGCCACCGAGCGCTGCGAGGGCGAGGCCCCCATCGAGGTGCCGAACTACGTCAGCCCGATCGCGATCATCTTCAACGTCGACGGCGTCGACGAGCTCAACCTCTCCCCGGAGACCCTCGCCGGCATCTTCGCCGGCGAGATCACCGAGTGGAACGACCCGGCCATCGAGGCCGACAACCCCGACGCCGACCTGCCCTCGGCGACGATCAACCCCGTGCACCGCTCCGACGAGTCGGGCACCACGGAGAACTTCACCAACTACCTCAGCGTCGCCGCCGGCGACACCTGGACCGAGGGTGCGGTCGAGACCTGGCCGCAGGCCTTCGGCGGCGAGGGCGCCCAGGGCACCTCCGGCGTGGTGAGCGCCGTGACCGACGGCCAGAACGCGATCGGCTACGCCGACGCCAGCCAGGCCGGCGACCTGCCCGCCGCCAACATCGGGGTCGGCTCCGACTTCGTCGAGCCCTCCGCCGAGGCGGCCGCCAACATCCTCGCGGTCTCGCCGGCCGCCGAGGACGCCGGTGAGAACCAGCTGATCTTCGACCTCGACTACACCACCGACGAGGCCGACACCTACCCGATCGTGCTGACCTCCTACATGATCGCGTGCCCGACCTACCCCGAGCAGGCCGACGCCGACTTCGTGAAGGCCTACCTGTCCTACGTCCTCAGCGAGGAGGGCCAGCAGTTCGGTGCCGACGAGGCCGGCGTGGCCCCGCTCGCCCCGGAGCTCGAGGAGCAGGCCCTCGCGATCGTCGACACGATCACGGCCGGCTGACACCGACGTGACCCTCGGGGGTCCGGGCCCTGGACTTCGAGCCCTTGATCGCGACCTGCACCTCGCGCCCGAGCCACACGGCAGCACGAGCGGCCCCGACGGGGCCACCGAACCAGGGGGACCCAGGTGACCAGCACCAGCACCGAGCCACGTGGGGGGCCGACCGAGCCCCTCGAGGACCAGGTGGTGAGCCGACGCGGTGACGTCGTCTTCGCCGGCCTCGCCCGCGGGGCGGGCCTGCTGATCATGCTGGCCCTCGCCGGCGTGGCGCTCTTCCTGCTCCTGCAGAGCATCCCCGCCTTCTCGGCGAGCGGCGACCAGGCCTACGGCAAGGACAACATCGTCCTCTACGTCTGGCCGCTGCTCTACGGCACCGTGATCGCCGCGGTCATCGCGCTGATCATCGCCACCCCGCTGGCCATCGGCGTCGCACTGGTCATCTCGCACTACGCGCCGCGGCGCCTGGCGCGCTACATCGGCTACGCCATCGACCTGCTCGCCGCCGTGCCCAGCGTCGTCTACGGCCTGTGGGGCCGCGAGACGCTGCAGTCGTGGGTCTTCCCCGTCTACCAGTGGCTGGCCGACAACCTCGGCTTCATCCCGCTCTTCGCCGGCCCGGTGACCACCGGCCGCACGATCCTCACCGCCGGCGTCGTGCTCGCGGTGATGGCGCTGCCGATCATCACCGCGCTGTGCCGCGAGGTCTTCGCCCAGACCCCGCGCATGCACGAGGAGGCCGCCCTGGCCCTCGGCGCCACGCGCTGGGAGATGATCCGGATGACGGTCTTCCCCTACTCGCGCTCGGGGGTCACCTCGGCGGTCATGCTCGGCCTGGGTCGTGCGCTCGGCGAGACCATGGCCGTGGCGATGGTGCTGGCGGCCTCGGGCGTCATCACGATCAACCTGATCTCCTCGCAGAACCCCTCCACGATCGCCGCGAGCATCGCGCTGAACTACTCCAACGCCTCCGGCATCAAGACCAACGTGCTGATCTTCGGCGGGCTCGTGCTCTTCGTCGTGACCTTCGCCGTCAACTTCCTCGGCCGCTGGCTCGCCGCCCGCGGCCAGGCCAAGGGGTGACCCCGTGACCGATCTCCAGACCCGTCCCTCGCCGGCCCCCGGCGAGAGCATCACCCTGACCCGCCCGCAGCTGCCCGGCTGGGCCCCGGCCGTCGCCGCCCTGGTCGCCTTCGGCCTGGCCGCGCTCGTCGGCCTGCTGCTGGGCTGGGGCCCCGTGCCGGTCGTCGTGGTCGGCTGGATCCTGCTCGTCGTGGCCCTCCCGGCCTGGTCGACCGCCGTCGAGGGCTCGCGCAAGGGCACCGACCGCCTGGTCACCACCGTCGTGTGGACCACCTTCGCCGTGGCGATGATGCCGCTCGTGGCCGTGATCTGGGAGGTGATCAGCCGCGGCGCCCCGGCGCTGTCGGTGGAGTTCCTGACCTTCTCCCAGGACGGCGTCCTCGGCGAGGGCGGCGGCATCTACCACGCCATCATGGGCACGCTGATCATCACCGCGATCGCCACGGTGATCTCGGTGCCGATCGGCGTGCTGGCCGCGATCTACCTCATCGAGTACGGCAAGGGGAGCCGGCTGGCGCGCGTGCTGACCTTCCTGGTCGACGTCATGACCGGCATCCCCTCCATCGTGGCGGGGCTCTTCGCGCTGGCCCTCTTCACGCTGATCTTCGGCCCCGGCACCCGCATGGCCATCGGCGGCTCGATCGCGCTGTCGGTGCTGATGATCCCCATCGTGGTGCGCGCCACCGAGGAGATGCTCAAGCTCGTGCCCGACGAGCTGCGCGAGGCCTCCTACGCGCTGGGCGTGCCGAAGTGGCGCACGATCACCAAGGTCGTGCTGCCCACCGCCATCGGCGGCATCATCACCGGCGTCACGCTCGCCGTCGCCCGGGTGGCGGGGGAGACCGCGCCGCTGCTGCTCATCGTCGGCACGCTGCGCTCCACCAACTTCAACCCCTTCGAGGGCAGCATGGCCACCCTTCCCGTGCTGATCTTCTCCGAGGCGACCCGCGGCGGACTCGCGGAGTACGTCCCCTTCCAGGTCGAGCGCGCCTGGGGCGCGGCGCTCGTGCTGATCACCATCGTGATGCTGCTCAACGTCATCGCCCGCGTGCTCGGCAGCTTCTTCGCCCCCAAGACCGGCCGCTGACCGCGGCACCCTGAGAGGACCCACCCGTCATGGCCAAGAGCATCGACGTCTCCGACCTGGACATCTACTACGGCGACTTCCTCGCCGTGCAAGGCGTGACCATGTCCATCAAGGCGCGGGCGGTGACCGCGCTGATCGGCCCCTCGGGCTGCGGCAAGTCGACCTTCCTGCGCTCGCTGAACCGCATGCACGAGGTCATCCCCGGCGCCCGCGCCGAGGGCAAGGTCGTCGTCGACGGCCAGTCGCTCTACGACCCGTCGGTCGACCCGGTGGCCGTGCGCCGCCAGATCGGCATGGTCTTCCAGCGGCCCAACCCGTTCCCCACGATGTCGATCTACGACAACGTGCTGGCCGGCAACCGGCTCAACGCCAAGCGGATGAAGAAGGCCGAGGCCGACACCATCGTCGAGCGCTCCCTCAAGGGCGCCAACCTGTGGAACGAGGTCAAGGACCGTCTCGGCAAGCCCGGCATGGGCCTCTCGGGCGGCCAGCAGCAGCGGCTGTGCATCGCCCGCGCGATCGCCGTCGAGCCGCAGGTGCTGCTCATGGACGAGCCGTGCTCGGCGCTCGACCCGATCTCGACCTCGGCCGTGGAGGACCTCATCCACGAGCTCAAGGCCGACTACACGATCGTCATCGTCACCCACAACATGCAGCAGGCGGCGCGCGTCTCCGACGACACCGGCTTCTTCAACCTCAAGGCGACCGGGGAGCCGGGCCACCTGGTGGAGTTCAACCCCACCAAGAAGATGTTCACCAACCCCGACATGGAGTCGACGGAGGCCTACATCTCCGGTCGCTTCGGCTGAGTCGGGGCGGGACCTCCCGGCCGGTGGCGGAAGGCATCGACGTGTGTCAATATTGACGCATGTCGATGCTTGAGGGCGCCGCGCCCGATCCTGACGACCCGCTGGCCTGCTGCACCCCGCTGGCGCGCGAGCCGATCTCCGACGAGCAGGCCGGGCAGCTGGCGCCGCTGCTGAAGGCGATCGCCGACCCCGTGCGGCTGCGGCTGCTGTCGCTGGTGCTGTCCCACGAGGGGGCCGAGGCGTGCGTGTGCGACCTGCTGCCCGCCTTCGACCTCTCCCAGCCCACCATCAGCCACCACCTGAAGGTGCTGCACGACGCCGGTCTCCTCGACCGCGAGAAGCGCGGTGTGTGGGTCTACTACCAGGCGCGGCCGGCGGCGATGGCCGCCCTCGGCTCGCTCTTCGACACGGCGGGGGTGCCCGCGTGAGCGCCTTCTCGACCCCGCCGTCCACCCCGCCCGGCACCGCGTCGCAGGGCGACCCCCGCGACGGCGCGGTCATGGCCAAGCTGTCGACGCTCGACCGGTTCCTGCCCGTGTGGATCGGGGTGGCGATGGTGGTCGGGCTCGTGCTCGGCCGCTCCGTCGAGGGTCTCGACGACGCCCTCTCGGCGGTCGAGGTCGACTCGGTCTCGCTGCCGATCGCGGTCGGGCTGCTGGTGATGATGTATCCCGTCCTGGCCAAGGTCCGCTACGACCGGCTCGGCACCGTGACCTCCGACCGGCGGCTGCTCGCGGCCTCCATCGGGCTGAACTGGGTGGTCGGCCCCGCGCTGATGTTCGCGCTGGCGTGGCTGATGCTGCCCGACCTGCCGGAGTACCGCACCGGCCTGATCATCGTCGGCCTGGCCCGCTGCATCGCCATGGTCCTCATCTGGAACGACCTGGCCTGCGGCGACCGCGAGGCCGCCGCCGTCCTGGTCGCGATCAACTCGGTCTTCCAGATCGTGGCCTTCGCCGCGCTGGGCTGGTTCTACCTCGACCTGCTGCCCGGCTGGCTCGGCCTGGAGCAGAGCGGCCTGGACGTCTCGGCCTGGGAGATCGCGAAGTACGTCGCGATCTTCCTCGGCGTGCCGCTGGTGGCCGGCTGGCTCAGCCGGGTGCTGGGGGAGCGCGCCCGCGGCCGGGAGTGGTACGAGTCGACCTTCCTGCCCCGCGTCGGCCCGCTGGCGCTCTACGGCCTGCTCTTCACCATCGTGGTGCTCTTCGCCCTCCAGGGCGACACGATCAGCAGCCGCCCGGGCGACGTCGCCCGGATCGCGCTGCCCCTGCTGGCCTACTTCTTCCTCATGTTCGGCGTCTCCTTCGCCCTGGGCCACCGCCTGGGCCTGGGCTACGAGCGCACGGCCACGCTGTCGTTCACCGCGGCAGGCAACAACTTCGAGCTGGCCATCGCCGTGGCCATCGGCGTCTTCGGCGTCACCAGCGGCCAGGCGCTGGCCGGCGTCGTCGGGCCGCTCATCGAGGTGCCGGTGCTGGTCGCCCTCGTCTACGTCGCCCTGTGGGCGCGTCGCCGCCTCTACCCCACCCCCGACCGCACACCCGCTCCCGACCCCAACCCCGACCCCAGCCCCGCCCACTCGCAGGAGTCCTGACATGACCACCACGCCCGAGGTCCTCTTCGTCTGCGTGCACAACGCGGGCCGCTCGCAGATGGCCGCCGCCCTGCTCCAGCACCACGCCCAGGGGCGGGTCAAGGTCCGCTCGGCCGGCTCGGCGCCGGCCGACACGATCAACCCCGCGGTCGTCACCGTGATGGACGAGCTCGGCATCGACGTCTCCGCCGAGGTGCCCACCAAGCTGCTCACCGAGGACGTCGCGGCCTCCGACGTCGTCATCACCATGGGCTGCGGCGACGCCTGCCCGATCTTCCCCGGCAAGCGCTACGAGGACTGGGCGCTCACCGACCCGGCCGGCAAGGGCCCCGACGAGGTGCGCGCGGTGCGCGACGAGATCGACCAGCGCGTGCAGCAGCTGCTCGCGGAGCTGACGGCCTGACCACGCCGCCGCGCGGAGGGCTGCCCGCCGCCGTCGACGTGGTCGTCGTCGGCGGCGGGCAGTCGGCGCTGGCCGCGGCCTACCACCTCGTGCGCGCCAACCGCCGCCGCGAGCGCCCGCTGACCTTCGTGGTGCTCGACGACCGTGCGGCGCCCGGTGGCGCGTGGACCGAGGGCTGGTCGAGCCTGCGGCTCTTCTCCCCGGCGGCCCACTCCTCGCTGCCCGGCTGGCCGATGCCCCCCTGGCCCGGCCCCGGCACCCCGCCGGCCGCCCACGTCCGCGACTACCTCGCCGCCTTCGAGGCCCGCTACGCCCTGCCCGTGCTGCGGCCCGTGCGGGTGCGGGAGATCGACGCGAGCGACCCCCACGCGGTGCTCGTGCGCACCGACGCCGGCGACGTGCGCGCCCGGGCCGTGCTCAGCGCCACCGGCACCTGGAGCCGCCCCTTCCGCCCCGCCTTCCCGGGCGCCGAGGACTTCGGCGGCCGGCAGCTGCACACCGTCGACTACCACGGCCCCGCCGAGTACGCCGGGCACCGCGTGCTGGTCGTCGGCGGCGGCAACTCCGCGGCCCAGGTGGCCGCCGACCTGCTGCTGGCCGACCCTCCGCCCGCGCGGGTCGTCTGGGCCGCTCGCGAGCAGCCCCGCCTGCTGCCCGACGACGTCGACGGCCGCGCCCTCTTCGAGGCGGCCACCCGCGCGGTCGCGGGCGAGGGGCCCGGCGTCGGCGGCCTCGGCGACGTGGTCGCCGTCGCCAGCGTCCAGCACGCCCGCGACCGGCGCGGCCTGCGCGCCGTACCGCTGCCGGAGCGGCTGACGCCCACCGGCGCCCGCTGGGCCGACGACGGCGTGGGCGGGGGAGCCCGGGAGGAGGCCGTCGACGACGTCGTGTGGTGCACCGGCTTCCGGCCCGCGCTCGTGCCGGTCACCGGGGTCGGGCTGCGACGCGTCGACGGCCACCCGCTGACCCGGGCCGACCACCCGACGGTCTCCGCCGACGACCCCCGGCTGCTCTTCGTGGGCTACGGCGACTGGACCGGCGCCGCCAGCGCCACGCTCATCGGCGCCAACCGCTCGGCCCGCGACGCCGTCGGGCACCTGACCGAGCTGCTGGACCGGCAGGAGGAGCAGGCACCCGGCCGGGACGCCTGAGCCCCCGGGCGCGAGGTCAGGCGGTCGCCACGCCGCGCCGCTCGGCGAGCCACCGCACCACGGGGTAGCCGGTGACCAGACCCAGCACCACCCCGAGCTGCATGAGGAACCAGAAGGCGCCCTCGGTCGCCGGCGGCATCAGCTCGGCGAGGTGGAGCAGCACCATCCAGCCGCCCATGCCCACGTCGAAGGCCAGCACGGTCAGCACCGCCGTCGCCGCCGCCGTGCCGACGGGGGTGCGGAGGGTGGCCCGCTCGTGGACGAAGAGCAGCGCGACGGCCAGCGCGCCGATGACCAGGATCATCACCCACAGGTCGATCCCGGCGATGGTGAGCCCGGAGGCGACGACCAGCGGCACCCCGACCAGGTGGGCCAGCGCGGAGGCCGACCCGCCGGGCAGCCCCTCCACCGCGGGGGAGGCGGCCCGGTCGGTCCGGTCGGCCTGGTCGCGGTGGCGGCGCCACAGCAGCAGCGCGAACGGTCCGAGGTAGAGGCCCGAGGAGATCCACACGACGTCGAGGGTGGGGGTGCGCCGGCGGTGCCCGCGCAGCAGGACGTCGACGGCGATCACCGCCGCCGTGGCCAGCGAGAGGGCCAGGAAGACCCAGGCGAGGGGGGTGACCCAGTCGGGGACGCGGTCGTTCATCGGCATGTCCATCAGGGCGCCCACGGTAGCCGCGTGCCCCCAGCACGCCACCGGCGCGACACCGTCCTCCTCGGACGGCGCCGCGCCGGTGGTCGTGCTCCTGGCCGGTCGCTCAGGCGTCGATGACCAGCGGGATGATGAGCGGGCTGCGACGGAAGGTCTTGTGCGACCAGCGGCCGATGTCGCGCCCCAGCATCTGCTCGAGCTGCTGGGAGTCGCCGATGCCCTCGGCGGCGGCGCGGGCCAGGGTGCGCTCGATGACCTTGATCGCGCCGTCGAAGGCGTCGGGGGCGTGCTCGAAGCCGCGCACCAGGAAGTCCGGCGGGTCGGCCAGCTCGCCGGTGTCGGCGTCGACAATGGCGAGCACCGTGACGACGCCCTCCTCGGCGAGGGTGCGCCGGTCCTTGAGCGTGGCCTCGGTGACGCCGCCAACGGTCTGGGCGTCGACGTAGACGTTGCCGCAGCGCACCTTGCCGACCACGGAGGCCTTGCCGTCGACGAGGTCGACGACGACGCCGTCCTCGGCGAGCACGACGTTGGCGGGGTCCATGCCGGTGCTGATGGCCAGGTCGGCGTTGGCCCGCAGGTGGCGGTACTCGCCGTGCACGGGCATCACGTTGCGCGGCTGCACGACGTTGTAGCAGTAGACGAGCTCGCCGGCGCTGGCGTGACCCGAGACGTGCACCTTGGCGTTGCCCTTGTGCACGACGTTGGCGCCCCAGCGGGTCAGGCCGTTGATGACGTTGGAGATGGCGTTCTCGTTGCCCGGGATCACCGAGCTGGCCATGAGGATGGTGTCGCCCTCGCCGACGCGGATCTTGTGCTCGCGGCTGGCCATGCGCGACAGCGCGGCCAGCGGCTCGCCCTGCGAGCCGGTGCAGACCAGGGCGGCCTTGTGGGGCGGGAGCTTCTCGAGCTGGTCGAGCGGCACGATCAGGCCGGGCGGCACGGTGAGGTAGCCCAGGTCCTGGGCCACGCCCATGTTGCGCACCATCGAGCGCCCGACGAAGGCGACCTTGCGCCCGTGGGCGTGGGCGGCGTCGAGCACCTGCTGGATGCGGTGCACGTGGCTGGCGAAGCTGGAGACGATGACGCGGCGCGGGGCCGTGCGGAAGACCTGCTCGATGGCCGGCAGCAGCTCGCGCTCGGAGGTGGTGAAGCCGGGCACCTCGGCGTTGGTGGAGTCGGTGAGGAAGAGGTCGACGCCCTCCTCGCCGAGGCGGGCGAAGGCGCGCAGGTCGGTGATGCGCCGGTCGAGGGGGAACTGGTCCATCTTGAAGTCGCCGGTGTGCAGCACCATGCCCGCGAAGGTGCGGATGGCGACGGCCAGGGCGTCGGGGATGGAGTGGTTGACCGCGACGAACTCGAGGTCGAAGGGCGCGTAGGAGCGGGTCTCGCCCTCCTTGACCTCCACCAGCACCGGCTGGATCCGGTGCTCCTTCAGCTTCTCCTTGATGAGGGCGAGCGTGAGCCGCGAGCCGACCAGGGGGATGTCGGCGCGCTCGCGCAGCAGGTACGGCACGCCGCCGATGTGGTCCTCGTGGCCGTGGGTCAGCACGACGGCGACGACGTCGTCGAGACGGTCGCGGATCCACTCGAAGTCGGGCAGGATCACGTCGACGCCGGGCTGGTGCTCCTCGGGGAAGAGGACGCCGCAGTCGACGATGAGCAGCTTGCCGTCGTGCTCGAAGACGGTCATGTTGCGACCGACCTCGCCGAGGCCGCCGAGGGCGACGACACGCAGGCCCTTGCGGGGCAGGCGCGGCGGGCGCTTCAGCTCGGGATGGGGGTGACTCATGGGTGCTCCTTCGGGGTGGTGCTGGCGATCGCGGGAGTCCGGCGCGCGTGCTCACCGACGCGGGTGCGTCGGTCAGGTGCTGGCCGGGAGCTCCTCGATCAGGATGTCGGGGTGGTCGCGGGCCACGGTGTGGGCCCGCCACTTGTCGGGGAAGAGCACGATGTGGGCGCCGTCGGCGCGCTCGAGGACCTCGATCTGCCGCACACCGCGCAGCACGTCGGCGTCCTCGGCGCGGGTGCGCCGCGCGATCGTGTAGCTCAACGAGTCCATGGTGACGGGTGCGTTGAACTCCGTCTCCATCCGCGCCGCCACGACCTCGAACTGCATCGGGCCGACCGCGGCGAGCACGGGGTTCTGGTCGCCGCGCACCGTCGAGCGCAGCACCTGGACCACGCCCTCCTGGTCGAGCTGCTCGATGCCGCGGCGGAACTGCTTGTAGCGCCCCGACTCCTTGGCGCGCACGCTCATGAAGTGCTCGGGGGCGAAGGTCGGGATGGCCGGGAACCGCACGGCGGGGCCGTCGTGGATGGTGTCGCCCACCCGCAGGGCGTTGGCGTTGACCAGGCCGATGATGTCGCCGGGCAGGGCGGTCTCGACCGAGGAGCGCTCACGGCCGAAGACGGCCTGGGCGTACTTGGTGGCGAAGGGTCGACCGGTGGAGGCGTGCTTGACCACCATGCCGCGCTCGAAGACGCCCGAGCAGACCCGGGCGTAGGCGAGCCGGTCGCGGTGGGCGGAGTCCATGCCGGACTGGACCTTGAAGACGAAGGCGCTGAAGGGCTCGTCGACCTCGCGCACGCCGCCCGCCTCGGTGGGCGTGGCGTGCGGGGGAGGGGCGAGCTCGAGCAGCCGCTCGAGGATCTGGGCGACGCCGAAGTTGAGCAGGGCCGAGGCGAAGAGCACCGGGGTGGTGGCGCCGTCGAGGAAGCGCTGCTGGTCGTGGTCGGCGCCGTCGGCCGAGAGCAGCTCGTGCTCCTCCTGGGCGGTGGTCCAGGCCTCGCCCTCCTCGGCGGCGGCCTGCTCGGCCGGCAGGTGCTGCTCGGGGGCGCGGGTGGAGCCGCCGGCGGTGCGCAGGTAGCGGATGAACTCCCCGCTGCGCCGGTCGAGCACCCCGCGGAAGTCGCCGGCGATGCCGACCGGCCAGGTCAGCGGGGTGGGCCGCAGACCGATCTGCTTCTCGATGCCATCCATCAGCTCCAGCGGGTCGAGGCCGGGGCGGTCCCACTTGTTGATGACGGTGATGACCGGGATGCCGCGCAGGGCGCAGACCCGGAAGAGCTTGAGGGTCTGCGGCTCGAGGCCCTTGGCGGCGTCGACCAGCATGACGGCCGAGTCGACGGCCGAGAGCACGCGGTAGGTGTCCTCGGAGAAGTCGGCGTGCCCGGGGGTGTCGACCATGTTGACGACGTGGTCGGCGTACTCGAACTGCAGCGCGGCGGAGGTGATGGAGATGCCGCGGTCGCGCTCCATCTGCATCCAGTCCGAGACGGTGCCGCTGCGCCCGGCCTTGCCGTGCACGGCGCCGGCCTCGGTGATCACCTGGGCGTGCAGCACCAGCGCCTCGGTCAGCGTCGACTTGCCCGCGTCGGGGTGGCTGATGATGGCGAAGGTCCGGCGGGGCCGGTGGTCGTCGGAGAGAGGTCGGCTCATGGCAGCTGGAAGACGTACTTGCAGAGGAAGTAGAGACCCGCGGCGACGGCGCCGGCCGCGGGGAAGGTCAGCACCCAGGCGGTGACGATGGAGCGGGCCACGCCCCAGCGCACGGCCGAGAAGCGCTTGGTGGCGCCGGCGCCCATCACCGCGGAGGTGATGGTGTGCGTGGTGGAGATCGGCGCCTCGAAGACGAAGGCGGTGGTGTAGAGCACGCCGGCGGCCACGGTCTCGGAGGCGAAGCCGCGGGCGGGGTCGAGGTGGATGATGCGTCGGCCCAGGGTGCGCATGATGCGCCAGCCGCCGGCCCACGTGCCGGCGGAGATGGCCGCGGCGGCGGCCAGGATCACCCAGATCGGCAGGTCGTCGTCGGCGCCGGCGTACCCGCCCGTGACCAGGGCCAGGAAGATCACGCCCATCGTCTTCTGGGCGTCCTGGAGGCCGTGGCCCAGCGCCATCGCGGCCGCCGAGAGGGTCTGGGCGATCCGGAAGCCGCGCATGGTGCGGTGGGGGTTGCGCCGCCGGAAGCCCCACATGATGCCGAGCATGAGCAGGAAGGCCGCGGCGAAGCCGAAGAGCGGCGAGGCGATCATCGGCAGGATGATCTTGTCGACCACGACGTCCCACTTCACCACCGAGCCCGAGGCCAGCGCCGCGCCGACCAGGCCGCCGATGAGGGCGTGGGAGGAGGAGGAGGGAAGGCCGTAGTACCAGGTCAGCAGGTTCCACGCGATGGCCCCGAGCAGGCCCGACATCACGATCACCAGCCCGTGGGACCCCCCGGACTCCGGGGTGATCACCGAGCCGACGGTGTTGGCGACCTCCTGTCCGAGGAAGGCGCCGATGAAGTTCATGATCGCGGCCATGCCCAGCGCGACCCGAGGGGTCAGCGCCCGCGTCGACACCGAGGTGGCGATGGCGTTGGCGGCGTCGTGGAAGCCGTTGGTGTAGTCGAAGACCAGGGCGACGACGACGACCGCGATGACGATCGCGAGGTCCATGAGGGGCTCAGGACTCCTTGACGGCGATCTGCTCGACGGTGTTGGCGACCCGCTCGAAGGCGTCGATGGCGGCCTCGAGGCCCTCGACGATGTCCTTGAGCTTGAGCACCTCCATCGCCTTGTACTCCCCGGAGAAGAGGTGGGCGAGGATCCGTCGGTGGTTGCGGTCGCCGACGTTCTCGAGCCGGTTGATCTCGATCCAGTACTCGTCGAGCGACTGCATCGAGCGCAGGTTCGGCATCGCGGCGGCGGTGATCTCCGCGCAGCGCTGGAGCACGTCGACCTGGTCGGTCAGCAGCTCGGTGGGCATCGCCTTGACCTCGTAGAGCATGAGCATGTCGACGACCTCGTCCATGCAGTCCATGACGTCGTCGAGGCCCGAGGCCAGCGCGTAGATGTCCTCGCGGTCGAAGGGGGTCACGAAGGTCTGGTTGACCCGGCGGATGATCGCGTGGGTCGTCTCGTCGGCGGCGTGCTCGGCCTCCCGCATGCGCGCGGCCACGTCGGCGAGGTCGGCGGTGCCGTCGAGGGACTCGGCGAGCAGGCCCGTGCCGACCAGCAGGTGCTGGGCCGACTCGGAGAACTGGTCGTAGAACGCCGTCTCGACCGGCCGGAAACGCAAACCCACGGAGAACTCCTGGTGAGGAGGAAAAGAACCGTCGGCCATGCTAGGCGCAAGGGGGCCCCTGCGGGAAAGTCAGGTGCTCTGGCGCCGCCGGCGCTGTCCCTCGATCAGCTTCTCCTGCAGGTGCACCGGGCCGTGGTTGCGCGTCCACGTGCCGTCGCTGTCGAGCAGCCAGGCGTCGGTCTCGGGGTCGAAGGCGATGTCGAGCACCCGGTCGATCTCGGCCAGGCTCTCCTCGCCGGGCAGGCGCACCAGCACCTCGACGCGGCGGTCGAGGTTGCGGTGCATCATGTCGGCCGAGCCGATCCAGGCCACCGGCTCGCCGCCGTTCTCGAAGCGGAAGACCCGGCTGTGCTCGAGGAAGCGGCCCAGCACCGAGCGGACCTCGATGTTCTCCGACAGGCCCGGCACGCCGGGGCGCAGCGAGCAGATGCCGCGCACCAGCAGCTGCACCGGCACACCGGCCTGCGAGGCGAGGTAGAGGGCGTCGATGACCGCCTCGTCGACGACCGAGTTGGCCTTGAGACGGATCCGCGCGGGACGACCGGCCAGGTGGTGGCTGATCTCCTGGTGGATCTGCTCCACGAGGCCCAGGCGCACCGAGTCGGGGGCCACGAGCAGCTCGTCGTAGGAGGCGTTGCGCGACCAGCCCGAGAGGTTGTTGAACAGGTGCGCGACGTCCTCGCCGATGCGCTCGTCGGTGGTGATGAGGCCCAGGTCCTCGTACATCCGCGAGGTCTTGGGGTTGTAGTTGCCCGTGCCGATGTGGGTGTAGCGGCGGATGCCGTCGGGCTCGTCGCGCACCACCATCGCCAGCTTGCAGTGGGTCTTGAGCCCGACGAGGCCGTAGACCACGTGGCAGCCGGCCTGCTCGAGCTTGCGGGCCCAGCGGATGTTGGCCTGCTCGTCGAAGCGCGCCTTGATCTCCACGATGACCAGCACCTGCTTGCCGGCCTCGGCGGCGTCGATGAGGGCGTCGATGATCGGGGAGTCGCCCGAGGTGCGGTAGAGGGTCTGCTTGATCGCCAGCACGTGCGGGTCGGCGGCGGCCTGCTCGATGAAGCGTTGCACCGAGGTGGCGAAGGAGTCGTAGGGGTGGTGCAGCAGCACGTCGTGGCGCCGCGCGGCCTTGAAGACGTCGACCGGGGCCGCCGACTCGACCTCGGCGAGGCGGTAGTGGGTCGTCGGCACGAACGCGGGGTACTTCAGCTCCTCGCGTGCGATGTCGGCGATGCCGTGCAGGCCGCGCAGGTCGAGCGGGCCGGGCAGGTGGAACACCTCGTCCTCCCTGACCCCCAGCTCCTCCTTGAGCAGCTCCAGCACGCCGGGGGAGATCGACTCCTCGACCTCGAGGCGCACCGGCGGGCCGAAGCGGCGGCGCAGCAGCTCCTTCTCCAGCGCGGCCAGGAGGTTCTCCGCGTCGTCCTCCTCGACCTCGAGGTCCTCGTTGCGGGTGACGCGGAAGGTGTGGACCTCGAGGATGTCCATGCCGGGGAAGAGCCGGCGCAGGTGCTCGCCGATGACGTCCTCCAGCGGCACGAAGCGCTCGTTGCCCAGCGGCACGAAGCGGCTGAAGATCGGGGGCACCTTGACCCGGGCGAAGTGCTCCTTGCCGGTCTTGGGGTTGCGGATCAGCACGGCGAGGTTGAGCGAGAGGCCCGAGATGTAGGGGAAGGGGTGGGCCGGGTCCACGGCCAGCGGGGTCAGCACCGGGAAGATCCGGTCCTTGAACATCCGCTTGCACTGCTTCTGCTCCTCGCGGTCGAGGTCGTCCCAGCGCACCAGCTCGATGCCGTGGTCGCCCAGCGCGGGCACGATCTCGTCGCGGAAGAGGTGGGCCTGGCGCTCGCTGAGCTCGCGCGTGGTGGTCCAGATGTGGTGCAGCACGTCGCGCGGCATCAGGCCGCTGGCCGCGCGCACGGCCAGGCCCGCGGCGATGCGCCGCTTGAGGCCGGCCACGCGGACCATGAAGAACTCGTCGAGGTTGCTGGTGAAGATGGCCAGGAAGCGGACCCGCTCGAGCAGCGGCAGGTCGCGGTCCTCGGCCAGCTCCAGCACGCGCTGGTTGAAGCGCAGCCAGCTCAGCTCGCGGTCGAGGAATCGGTCGTCGTACTTCTCCACCGCCGCCAGCGCCTCGTCGTCGGGCACGTAGGGCGGCTCGACGTCGAAGGGCTCCTCGGGCGCGGCGTCGTGGCTCTCGACGATCTCGGCGGACATGGGGCCAGTGTGGCAGTCGCGCGTGAACGGGAGGTGTCTCGCGCGACGGCTCGCGAGATCGGTGCGCCGGACCGGTGTGCGCCGGTTTCGCCGCGCGACGCGGGCGGGGTTCACTGGACGTCGTACGACGCCCCGCGCGGCGCGGTCGCGGGTGGGAGACGGAGGAGGGGTCGTGGCACGTCGAGTCCGGCTCCGTGCCCGTCGCAGCCTGGCCGCGCTCGGCCTCGGTGCGACCGTGCTCGCCGGCTGCTCCGCCTGCTCGGGCGCGCCGGACGCCGCTGACCCGGCCGACCCGTCGGGTCCGGCCGCGTCGTCCCCGGCGGCCCCGGCGTCCCCGGTGTCACCGGGGGAGGAGGGCGCCGTCGGGGCGCCCGGGCTGGTGTGGTCCGACGAGTTCGACGGCGAGGCCGGCGCCCCGCCCGACCCTGCTGTCTGGCAGCCCGACGCTTTCGGCCACGGCGGAGGCAACAACGAGCTGCAGTGCTACACCGACGACCCGACCAACGCCTCGCTCGACGGCCAGGGTCACCTGGTCGTCTCGGCGCTCTCGGCGCCGGACCACACCTGCGCCGACGGCACCGTGCGCGACTACACCTCGGCGAGGCTG
Source organism: Nocardioides sp. Leaf285 (assembly GCF_001422955.1). Classification (NCBI taxonomy): domain Bacteria; kingdom Bacillati; phylum Actinomycetota; class Actinomycetes; order Propionibacteriales; family Nocardioidaceae; genus Nocardioides; species Nocardioides sp. Leaf285. The sequence goes on from NZ_LMNH01000002.1 coordinate 552,809, forward strand.
ACCACCGAGAGCAGCCTGTCGTGGCAGTACGGCCGCCTGGAGGTGCGCGCGCAGGTGCCCGCCGGGGTCGGCACGTGGCCGGCCTTCTGGGCGATGGGCACCGACCGGGCGGAGGTGGGCTGGCCACGCTCGGGGGAGATCGACGTGATGGAGCACGTCGGGCGCAGCCCGACCCTCGTCACCGGCTCCATCCACGGGCCCACCGAGGCCGGCACCCGCTGGCAGGTCACCCGCGAGCACGACGCCGGTGCGCCCCTCTCCGACGGCTTCCACACCTACGCCGTCGACTGGGGGCCCGACGGGCTGGAGTGGGAGCTCGACGGCCGGCCGTGGGGCGGGGTGTCGCGCGCCGAGGCCGAGCAACTGGGGCTGTGGGCCTTCGACAAGCCGTTCTACCTGCTGCTCAACCTCGCGATCGGCGGTGACCTGGGAGGTCCGGTCCCGCCGGAGACTCCCTTCCCCCAGTACCTCGTCGTCGACCACGTGCGCGTCTACCAGTGACGGGGCCGTCGACGCCGGACCTCCTGTGGCCGGACCTCGTGTGGCTGGACCTCCTGTCGCTGGACGGGTCCGTCGGCTAGGTTCCCTACTCGTGAGTAACGGATCGCCCCTCCAGGCCCTCGCCCACGCTGCGCAGAAGGCCGCTCTCGGCGCCGCCATGTCGCTGCCGCCCTCCGTCCAGCGGCGGCTGGCGGGCTCCCCGGTGGTGCTCGACGGGCAGACCCTCGCCGTCGACACCCAGCTGATGCTGAAGCTGCAGAAGCTCTCGGGCGATCCGCCGATCGAGACGATGGCCTTCCCCGACGGCCGGGTGCAGGCGCGGGTGCAGACCGCGATGGCCGGCGGCAAGCAGCCGATCGGCGCCGTGCGCGACCTCGAGGTCGCCGGGCTCCCGGCGCGGCTCTACACGCCGCGCGCCCGGGTGTCGGTCGCCGTACGGCAGCCTCCTGCGCCGCTGCTGGTGTTCTTCCACGGCGGCGGCTTCTTCTTCGGCGACCTCGACACCCATGACGCGACCTGCCGCATCCTCGCCGAGCGCGGCGAGGCCCTCGTGCTGGCCGTCGACTACCGGCTGGCGCCGGAGCACCGCTTCCCCGCTGCCTACGACGACGCCGTCGCCGCCTACCGCTGGGCCGTGGAGCACGTCGAGGAGCTCGGGGTCGACCGCGACCGGATCGCCGTGGGCGGCGACTCCGCCGGGGGCAACCTCGCCGCCGGCGTCGCCCTGGAGGCGGCCCGCTCGGGCCTGCCGTGCGCCTTCCAGCTGCTGGTCTACCCCGCCACCGACGCGACCCGCGCCACCGAGAGCCTGCGCCTCTTCGGGGCGGGCTTCTACCTGTCGGCGGAGTTCATGGAGCTGGCCAACGACAGCTACATGACCGAGGGCCTCGACCCGCGCGACCCGCGCCTGTCGCCGGCGTACGCCGACGTCCCCGAGGGGCTGGCCCCCGCCTACGTCTGCACCGCCGGCTTCGACCCGCTGCGCGACGAGGGCGAGGCCTACGCCCGCAAGCTGTCCGACGCCGGCGTCACGGTCGAGCTCAAGCGCTTCGAGGACCAGATCCACAGCTTCTTCAACATCGTCGGCGTGGGCCGCAGCTCGCGCGCCGCCGTCGCCGAGATCGCCGACCGGCTCCGCGCAGGGCTCGCGCCGCGCGGCTGAGGCCGCGTCAGCGGTAGTCGACGAGCTGGTTGGTCACCTCGGTGACGGTGAGGTCGACGGGGTCGCTGGTGATGTCGACGCTGCCGGGCACCGGCTGCCACGGCCCGCCGTCGACGCGGTAGTCGGCGGTGTAGACCGTGGTCACCCGCGGCCGCACCTGGCCCTGCTGGAGGTAGGTGTGGGTCAGCTCGAGGTCGGGGTACGGCGCTCCCGGCTCGGTGGTGCTCAGCCCCTCGCCGTCGCCGAAGGCCCACCGGAACTGGCTGGGGGTGATGTCGAGGTCGACGCGTCGCCCCAGCAGGGTGACGGTCTCGGTGAAGGGCTCGGCGGCGGTGAAGAAGTTGGTCTCGAAGTTGATCAGCGTCCTGCCCCCGGGCGGCTGGACCGAGAGGTCCGGCTCGGGCAGCGGTACGCGCTCGAGTGCTCGCTGCACCATGCCGGGGGTGACCTGTGGGGGAGCAGCCGCAATGTCGGGGGTCGCTCCCGGGCAGCTAAACCCCTGGCTCACTGTCGCGCCTGTCGGGTCGGTGTACCACCAGTAAGTCACCGTTTGTCCGCCCTCGCACGTCAGCGGTTCGGCGCAAGTAGTCGATCCGCCGAGAGCGCAAGCCCCCTGCTCGTGATAGGTCAGTGCCGGCCCCGTAGAGGAAGCCTCGCTCGCATTCGGCATGTCGTTACTGACGGTTGCGTTGCCGCTCTGGCCCGAGACTATGAAGTCAGTCTGCCCGGAGGCTGCGTCAGGGCTGTCGGCGGTGGCCAGACCGACGGTTGGACTAAGGGCAAGGAGGGTGAAGCCGGCTACGACCGCACCCAATCTCATGAGTGTCACTGGGTAACCTCCCAGCGGCCCACGACCCACTCTTGGTCTTCCCGCTGCAAAAGGAAGCGCATAGATACAGAGCCACCGGTGTTGCGGCGTAGATCTTCTCCCGGGATATCAATCGTCTGATCTTGGGTGACGACCTCGACGTCCACGGAGAACCCTTGAGCAGGACCTGCCGAGAAGGGGGTAGCGGTCGCGGAGGAGACCGCGGTCTCGCCGCCGGTAATCTTTCCGCCAGCTTCATAGGTCTTCTCAATGCTTTGAAGCCCGCTCGAACATGCGGCGCATGATGGAAGAGCTAGGTCCTTCAAGAGTGACACGTCGCCCGACGACTGGGCGTAGGTCACAACCTCCCAGTAGAAACTCACAAACGCTTCGGCCCCCGCTGCTGTCGCCTTGTCTGCTGACTCGGGAGGGGTTGGGATAGACGGCGATGGTGCCGCGGCGGGTGACGGAGCCGAGTGCGTATTCGTGGGTTCGTTCGCGATTGTGGGTTCCGGGTCTCCTGAACATCCGAGAAGCGAAAGTGTCGGCAGGGTTACGGCCGCAACAACGAGAGCAGAGGGCTTCACGAAGGGGTCCTTCCCGAGGGGACCGGCCCCAGGACCGAGGGGACCGTACGGTGAAATTAACCCGAATCGGCGCGTCGAAACCACTGGTGTGCCGCCGCCCTGTGGACAAGTCGGCGGGACGGCCACGGGCCAGTCGGGATCGCGCGACTCCACTCGGTCCCTGACCCGGCACTGCGGAGCGCCACGTTCGGCTGCCCTGTCGGTGGGCCGCAGAAGTGGCGGGAAATGACGCGTCGATGGGCCCTGAGGCTGTCGTTTGCCGCCACTTCTGGGAGGACGACCTGGGGGACTCCTGCCTGGACGGCCGGCGGGCCCGACCGGACGGCGAGCCCGGGGCCCGCGGCACCCGCCGAGCAAGGACGAGCGCGTGCTCGTCGTCGTGGGTCAGGCGGTGGGGCGCCAGGTGCGCAGGGCGCGGGTGAAGGCCTCGGGGTCGACGGTCTTGGCGGTGATGACGACGGGCGGCAGGCTGCGGCGCACGAACCTGACCTCCCAGCCGCGGCTGCCGGGCTCGCCGACCACCTCGACCTCGGTGGCGGGCTGCTGGAGGTCGAAGCTGTGGTGGCTGTCGGCGGTGCGGATGTCGACCACGCCGGCGGCGTCGATGCTCACCCGGGTGGAGGGGGTGCGGGCGCGGGCGCCGACGTAGACCAGCAGCACGGCGAGCAGCGCCAGGCCCAGCACGACGGCGTCGGTGGGGTTGCCGCCGATCGCCACACCGGCGGCGGCCACGAGGGCGGCCACGGCGAGGACCAGGGCGACCAGCGACGCGCGGCCGCGGGTGCGGGTGACGTCGGTGGCCGCACCGGACGGCCGCTCGCCGGTGGTCACGGGGGAGCCCGCCTCCTCGTCGGCGTCGCCGCGGTGGCGCGAGTCGGCGACGGGGCGGGCGGCGACCGGTCGTCCCAGCAGCTGCTCGCGCGCCTCGGCGAGCTCGCGGGCCAGCTCGGCGGCGTGCTGCTCGGCCTCGAGACGATCCTGGAGCGCGGCCTCGACGAGCTCGGCCTGGTGACGCACCGACGACTCGACGGCCTGGCGGTCGATGGCCCGCTGCTCGGCGAGCGACTCGGCTTCGGCGCGCAGGCGAGCCTGCTCGGTGGCGGCCTGCTCGGCGGCCTCCCGGGCGTCGTGGGCCGCCCGCAGCTCCTCCGCGTGCTGCCGTGCCGCGAGGGCGACCTCCTCGAGCGCCTCGATGGTGCGCTGCTCCGCTGCCTCGCGGTCGGCCACCGCGGCGGAGGCGAGCGCCACCTGGCGGGCGGCCTCCTCCTCGGCGGCGGTGCGGGCGCGCAGGGCCTCCTCGGCGTCGCGGTCGGCGGCCTCCCGGGCGTCGTACGCCGCACGGGCAGCAGCAGCGTGCTCGGCTGCGAGGGCGTCGGCGGCAACGCGTGCCTCGTGGGCCGCCCGGGCCGCCTCGGCCTGTCCGGCGGCGGCGTCCTCGGCGGCGGTGCGGTCGGCGTGCGCGCCGAGAGCGGCCTCGGCCTGTGCCCGCGCCGCCTCCTCCGCGGCGGCGCGCTCGGCCTGCGCGCGGTCGGCGGTCTCGCCCGACTCCCGGGCAGCCTGCTCGGCGGAGCGACGCCCGGCGTGGGCCGACTCGGCCTCGGCGAGGGCGGCGGCGGCGGACGCGGCGGCGGCCGACTGGGCGTCGCCGGCCCGCCTGGCGGCCTCCTCCGCCTCGGCGCGGGCGGCTGCGGCGGCGGAGGCTGCTGCGGCCTGCTCGGCGGCGAGCTCGTCGGCCTGCTGACGGGCCGACTCGGCTGCGGTCGCGGCCTGGGAGGCCTCGGCCGCGGCGGTGTGGGCGGCGGTCTCGGCCTGCGCGGCCGCGGCGGCGGCCTCGGCCTGGCGCTGTGCCGCCTCCTCCGCGACCAGACGGGCCTGCTCGGCCTCCTGGGCCTGCTCGGCCGTCCGGGTGGCGGCGGCCTCGGCCTCGCGACGGCCCTCCAGGGCCGAGGCGGCCTGCTCGGCCGCCCGGGCCGCGGCGCTGTCGGCCTGCTCGCGCCCGGCGAGGGCTTCGGTGCTGGTGCGCTCGGCGGCCTGCCGGGCGGTGACGGCCTCGGCGGCGACCTGCTCGGCCGCCTCCCGACCGGCGGCTGCTGCGGCGGCGGCCACCGCCGCCGCGGTCGCGGCGACCTCGGCGGCGCTGCGGTCGGCGAGGGCCTGCTCGGCCAGGCGGGCCTGCTCGGCGGCGGCGACCTCTGCGCGGTCGCGCTCGGCGGCAGCCGCCTCGGCGTCGGCCAGCGCGAGGTCTGCGACCTCCCGGGCCTCGGCGACCGAGGCGGTCGCGGCCTCCTGCGCTGCGGTGATCGACCGTGCGGCGGCGGCACTGGAGGCGGCGACCTCCCGCGTGGCGGCCTCCCGCGCCTCGGCGATCGCGCGGGCGGCGGTGGCCTCGGCCTCCTCGACCGACCGCGCGGCAGCGTCGGTGGCCTCCGCGACGGCACGGGCGGCGTCGTGCTCGGCCCGCACGCGTGCCTCGAGGGCCTGCTCGGCCCGTCGAGCCGCCTCGGTGGCGGCGGCGTCGGCGGCCTCACGGCCGGCGAGGGCCTCGGCGGCGGTGGCCTCCGCGGCCGCGCGGGCCGTGGCCGACTCCCCGGCCCGGGCCTCGGCGTGCTCCTGCGCAGCGGCGGCGCTCGCTGCGGCCACCGCGGCTGCGGCCGCGCCCTGCTCCGCCGCGGCGCGCTCGGTGTGGGCCTGCTCGGCGCGAGCGGACTGCTCGGTCGCGGCCTCCTCGGCCTCGCGGCGGGCGAGCGCGGCCGCCTCGGCGTCGGCGGTCGCCCGTGCGGCCGCCTCCTGGGCTCCGGCGATCGACCGTGCCGCGCTCGCCCCGGCCTCCGCGACGCTCTGCGCGGCGGCCTGCTCGGCGGTGACGCGGCCGGCCAGCGCCTCCTGTGCGGCGCGGGCCGCCTCGGCCGCGGCGAGGTCGGCGGCCTCGCGGCCCGCGAGCGCCGTCGCGGCGGACTCCTCGGCCCGGGCGCGGGCCTCGGCGGCGTCCCGGGCAGCGGTCTCGGCGGCCTGGCGCGAGGTGTGGGCGGCGACGGCGGCGTGCTCGGCGTTCTCCCGGTCGGAGTGGGCGTGGGTGGCCGCCTCGGCGTGGGCGCGGGCGGCGTCGTCGGCGGCCTGGCGGGCGGTCGACGCCTCCTGGGCCACGCGGGCCGCCTCGGTGGCGGCGGCCTCGGCCGCTGCGCGCCCGGCGTACGCCGTCTCCGCGCCGGCGAGCGCGTCGCGCGCCGACTCCTCGGCGGCGGCCCGCTCGCGCGCAGCGGTCGCGGCGACCTCCTGGGCCTCCCGCAGGGCGACGGCGAGCTCCTCGGCCGCGACCGCCGCCGCTCGGGCGGACTCCTCGGCCCGGGCGCGGGCGGTGGCGGCCTGCTCGGCGGACTCCTCGGCGTCACGCCGGGCGCGGGAGTGGTCGGCGGCGGCGCGGTCGGCGGCCTCGCGGGCCGCCCAGGCGTCGGCGGCGGCGCGTGCGTGGTCCTCGGCGCTGCGCTCGGCCTCGGTCAGGGCCCGGGAGGCGGCGCCGGCGTGCTCCTCGGCGACGAGGCGCTCCGCTGCCTGCTCGGCCGCGGCCAGCTCCGCGGAGTTGCGCAGCGACGCGGCGCGCTCGGCCGCGGCGGTGAGCTCGACGATGCGCGCCTGCAGCTCCTCGAGGCTCAGCGGCGGCAGCGGCGATCCCTCGGCCCGGTCACGGCGGCGCCAGAACCGGCCCGAGGTCTCCTCGGGCGGGAGGGGGGCGTCACCGGTGGGAGTCATGAGGACTCGCACCCTACTGAAGTCGGCGCCCTCCAGGAGACGCCGCTGCGGCCTCGACCGCACCGGCGGGCCCGGAGCCGGCTCAGTCCTCGTCGTCGGAGCGGTCGGTGGGGGATGCGCCACCCGTCGGTGGTGGCGGGGCCCGTCGGACGTCGTCCTGCGGGGGCGCAGCAGAGGAGGGCGGCAGACCCAGCGCCTCGGCCAGGTGGGCGCTCTCCTCGGCGTCGAGACCGGGATCCCCATCAGATGCCGAGGTGGCGGCGACGGGGTGGTCGCGGGGCTGGTCGGCGAGACGTGTCAGGTCCTCGGCGGCTGCATGACCGTGCTCGGAGGCCGAGTGAGCGGGGCGCTGCGTCACCGTGCGGGCCATGGCTTCGTCGAGGAGCGGACCCAGCGCGAGACGAGCCTGGGCGGCATCACCCTCGAGGGCCGCCGACCATCGGCTCAACAGCGACTCCGCGAATCTCTCCGGTGACTGGCCCAGGGTCGCGGCGTCCCGTTCGATCGCCCGCGCCGCGTCCCCGGGCGAGACCCCCGTCAGGCCGCACACCACCCCGACCGCTTGCTGCACCACTACCGAGTCGTGGTCCGGGGGCACCGTTGACTCCTCTCGCCCGAGGACGCGGAGCCGGACCGGCGCACGCCCTCCGGTCCACGATGTCAGCCGCGGCGGCCCGCGCTCTTCACCCCGTACGGCGGAGCCGCGCCGGCCCGCTCTCGGCCCCGGGGCCGCCCCGCCCTGAGCGCACGGGGTCAGTAGACGAGCGCCTGGACGCCCTCGGCGAGGACCTCCTCGGTGAACACCGCGGCGCCGGCCACGCGCACCCCGGGGAGCACGTCGGCCTCGGTGATGCCGCGTCGCGTGGCGCACTGCGAGCACACGGTCACCCGGCCGAGCTCGCGCACGGTGTCGAGCAGGTCGGCGACGGGGGTGGCGTGGGGGAGCCCGAGGTCGGGCCCGCGACCGGCCACGGCGTAGGACGCGGCGTCGCCGGTGAGCCAGAGCGAGACGTCGGCGCCCATGGCCACGGCGGCCGCGGCCACGGTGAAGGCCTGGTTGGCGCGCTCGGGGTCGCCCTGTGCGCAGGTGACCTTGACGACGAGGGAGCGGGGCATGGCCCCACGGTAGAGGGCGCGCAGGGAGGTGGCCCGGGCTGGACGCCCGGCCCTGCTCGGGCGTCACTCCGCCGTGCACACCGGCACCGGGGGAGCGGCGCGCGGTCGCCGTGGGGGCCCGGCGTCAGCCAGCGCGGCACCACCACGGAGCAGGTGTTCGGCCGTCGGTGGGCGGGAGGGCGCGCCGCTAGAGTGACCCGGTGGTCTTCCAGCTCCCTGACAACCTTCACCCCCACTGCGGCCCGCTGGCCTGGATGCTCGGCACGTGGCGCGGCAGCGGCAAGGGCGACTACCCGACGATCGAGCCCTACGACTACCAGCAGGAGCTGATCTTCCAGCAGGACGGTCGCCCCTTCATCCACTACTTCGCGCGCTCGTGGATCGTCGACGAGCAGGGCGAGAAGGTCCGCGACGCCGCCCAGGAGACCGGCTTCCTGCGCTGCCCCGAGGCCGGCAAGGTGGAGCTGCTGCTCACGCACAACACCGGCTTCGTGGAGATCTGGTACGGCGAGGCCGCCGACGGCAAGCTCGAGCTCGCCACCGACGCGGTCGCGCGCACCGAGACCGCCAAGGAGGTCACCGCCGGCCACCGTCTCTACGGCAACGTCGAGGGCGACCTGCTCTACGCCTACGACATGGCCGCGGTCGGCCAGGCGCTCCAGCCGCACCTGTGGGCGCGCCTGCAGAGGGCCTGACCCGCCGATGGCCGACCACGAGCACGACCACGCGTCCGCCTCCGGGGGCGCCCGGCCCCCGGCCGACCTGCGCAGCCGGCTGCGCGGCAGCGGCTACCGGCTGACCCCGCAGCGCGAGCTCATCCTCGCCGCGGTCGAGCGGCTCGGCCACGCCACGCCCGACGAGGTGCTGGCCGAGGTGCGGCGCCACTCCACCGCGGTCAACGTCTCGACCGTCTACCGCACGCTGGAGGTGCTCGAGGAGCTCGGCCTGGTCCGTCATGCCCACCTGTCCGACAGGGCCCCGACGTACCACTCCGTGACCGACCACGAGCACTTCCACCTGGTCTGCCGGAATTGCGAGCGGGTGACCTCCGTTGATGCTGACGTGGCCGCCGATCTGGTCGGACGCCTGGCCGCCGAGCAGCAGTTCGTGGTCGACATCGGGCACCTGACGGTCTTCGGCCACTGCCAGGACTGCTCGGCCAACCGTGAGGACATCCCGTGAGCGACCCCCGCCCGACGCCCAGCCCGCTGCTCTCCCTGCCCGGCGCGGTCGCCGGTGACGGTGCGGACGCCCCGGTGGCGGCGCACTACGGCTCCTTCAACACCGAGCAGCGCGCGCTCGAGGCCGGCAACGGCTTCGTCGACCTCTCCCACCGCGACGTCGTGCGCCTGGAGGGCCCCGACCGGCTCACCTGGCTGCACAGCCTCACCAGCCAGTACTTCACCGGCCTCGCCCCCGGTGTCTGGACCTCCGCCCTGATCCTCAGCCCGCAGGGCCACGTCGAGCACGCCTTCACCGGCGTCGACGACGGTGAGGCCTTCGTGGCCCACACCGAGCCGGGCGCCGCCGGGGCGCTGCTGGGCTTCCTGGAGCGGATGAAGTTCATGACCCGTGTCGAGCTCACCGAGGTCACCGCCGACCTCGCGGTGACCTGGCGCGCCAGCACCCAGGGCTACGACCTCGTGCCCCGCGACCAGCTCCACGCGTACGCCGCCGCCGCCGGCCCGGCCGCGGGCCTGTGGGCCTTCGAGGCGCTGCGCATCGCCCGCGGCGAGCCGCGACACGGTCTCGACACCGACGCGCGCACCATCCCCAACGAGGCCGGCTGGGTCGGCCCCGCGGTGCACCTCGACAAGGGCTGCTACCGCGGCCAGGAGACCGTCGCGCGCGTGCACACCCTGGGCCGTCCGCCGCGGCGTCTCACCCTGCTCCACCTCGACGGCACCGAGAACCGGCTGCCCACCCGCGGCGCCGAGCTGCGCCACGGCGAGAAGGTCATCGGCTTCGTCGGCACCTCCGCACGCCACCACGAGCTCGGCCCCATCGCCCTGGCCATGGTCAAGCGCAACGTGCCCCTCGACGCGACCCTCGACGTCGAGGGCATGCCCGCCGCCCAGGAGGTCGTCGTCGACCCCGAGGTCGGCCTGCACGTGCGCCCGCTGCGCTGAGGCGGAGCCGAGGCGCTCCCGGGCTCGTCAGTCCCGGCGGTACTGCACGTGGGTGTCGGGCGCAGCGTGCCCGAACCCCAGCCGCGAGTACGTCGCGACCGCGGCCTCGTTGTCGGACTCGACGTAGAGCAGCACCTCGCCGACCCCGAGCCCGGCCAGGTGGTGCAGCCCCGCCAGCGTGACCACCCGGCCCAGGCCCTGGCCCTGGGCCACCGGGTCGACGCCGACGACGTAGACCTCACCGAGGTCGGGGGAGTGCTGCTTGGTCCAGTGGAAGCCGACCAGCGAGCCGTCGCGCTCCGCCACGACGAGGCCCGCGGGGTCGAACCACGCCTCCGCCATCCGCTCGGCCAGCTCGGCCCGGTCCATCGCCCCCTGCTCCGGGTGGTGGGCGAAGGCCGCGGCGTTGACGCGCACGACCTCGTCGGCGTCGGTGTCGACGTAGGAGCGCACCGTGACGCCGTCGGGCACGACGAGACCGGGCAGCGGCTCGGCCATGGCCCGCCGCATCACCCACAGGTCACGCACCCGCTCGAACCCGTGCGCCGCGGCCAGCGCCGCCGCCGCGGGGTGGTTGCCGTGCGACCACGCCAGCAGCTCGCCCTCGCCGGCCTCGGCCAGCTCCGCCGACACCAGCCCCGACGCGACGCCGGCGCCCCGCGCGGGCGGGTCCACCACGACGGTGAGCTCGCGCCCGACCACCAGCGCGAAGCCACCGTCGACGACCCGGTGACGGGCGCGCTCGGGGTGGCGCCGCAGCGTGCGCCAGGTGGCCTCGTCGAGCGGTGCCGCCCCGTCGTGCGCCTCGGCCGCCGCAGCGATCCGCTCGATCTGCTCCATCACGTCCACGCCGGCCACCCTAGGTGGCGTCGGGCGTCCACCCCGCAGGGTGGCGCGGGCCCGGGGCGCGGGCGAGGACGGTGGAGGGATGAGCCCCCACCCCGAGACGAGCGCCGAGCCCGCAGCCACGACGCGTGCGCGCGAGCACCGCGACCCCGACGACGACGGCAAGCCCGACTCGCCGACCGACCTCACCAGGCGCTCCTGGCTCTACGTCGCGCGCAAGACGATGCGCGAGTTCTCCAAGGACCAGTGCACCGACGTCGCGGCGTCGCTGACCTACTACGCCGTCCTCGCCCTCTTCCCGGCGATGATCGCGCTGCTGTCGCTGGTCAGCCTGGTGGGGCGCGGCCCGGAGACGGTCGACACGCTGCTGCAGATCCTGCGCGACGTCGGCGCCGGGTCGGCCGCCGACACGGTCGAGCCCACGTTGCTGGAGCTGGCCGCGGCGCCCGGGGCCGGCCTCGCGCTGGTCATCGGTCTCGCCACCGCCCTGTGGTCCGCGAGTGGCTACGTCGGCTCCTTCGGCCGTGCGATGAACCGCATCCACGAGACCGGCGAGGGGCGCCCGTTCTACGTCCTGCGCCCCGTGATGCTGGCGCTGACCGCCGTGCTGGTGGTGCTCGTGGCCCTGGTGGCCGTGGGGCTCGTGGTCACGGGTCCCGCCGCGCAGGCCGTCGGCGACGCGATCGGTCTCGGTGACACCGCGGTGCTGGTGTGGAGCATCGCCAAGTGGCCGGTCATGCTCGCCGTAGTCGTGCTGATCGTGGCGCTGCTCTACTACGTGACGCCCAACATCAAGCAGCCGAAGTTCCGCTGGGTCTCGATGGGTGCCGTCCTGGCCATCCTCACCTGGGTGCTCGTCTCGGCGGCGTTCGGCTTCTACGTCGCCCACTTCTCCAGCTACAACAAGACCTACGGCTCGCTGGCCGGCGTCATCGTGTTCCTGCTGTGGCTGTGGCTGACCAACCTCGCGCTCCTCTTCGGCGCCGAGCTCGACTCCGAGCTCGAGCGGGGCCGCGAGCTGCAGGCGGGACTGCCCGCCGAGGAGGAGCTCCAGCTGCCTCCGCGCATGACCAAGGGCTTGGAGAAGGCCGAGGAGAAGCGCCGCGAGGACGTCGAGAGGGGCCGCCGGCTGCGCACGTCGCGGGGCGAGGACGGCTGACACGAGCGAGGGCCCGGGCGGACTCGCCCGGGCCCTCCTCCCACTCACCCCGGCGGGGTGCTCACGCCTCGAGCGCGGCGGTCTCCTGCGGAGCAGCGGAGCCGACCTCGATCTTGCGCGGCTTGGCCTTCTCGGCCACCGGCACGACCAGGCGCAGCACGCCGTCGTCGTAGGTCGCCTCGATGCGCTCGAGGTCGAGGTTGTCGCCCAGCACGAGCTGGCGGCTGAAGCTGCCGGTCGTGCGCTCCGAGGCGAGGCGCTCCCAGTCGCCGTTACGTCGCACGCGCTCGGCGCGCACGGTCAGGACGTTGCGCTCGACATCGAGGTCGATGCTGTCGCGCGCCACGCCGGGCAGGTCGAACTCGATGACGAAGCGGTCACCCTCGCGCCAGGCGTCCATCGGCATGGCGGCCGGGCGGTTGGTGGTGCCCAGCAGCTGCTGGGTCAGGCGGTCGAAGTCGCGGAACGGGTCGGTGGTGCGCAGCAGCATGGCGTTTCCTCCTGGTCGTCTCTGGTGGTTGATCCGGTGGTGACGGTCTGCGTGAGCCCGTCATGTGTATCGGCGGTTATAGGCTTGTTGTACCGCAGAGATGACGTACGTTCAAGCGCGGAGGTGGACCGTGTCGACACAGCAGCGCACCACGCAGCACAGCACGACCCAGGAGGGCGTCTTCGCCATCTCGGTGGCCGCCCGGATGGTGCGCATGGAGGTGCAGAACCTGCGCGTCTACGAGCGCCGCGGACTGCTGACGCCCGAGCGCACCGACGGCGGCAACCGCCTCTACTCCGAGGGCGACATCGCCACCCTGCACCGCATCCGAGAGCTGCTGGCCGAGGGGCTCAACCTCGCCGGCATCGCCCGGGTCCTCGCCCTCGAGCACGAGGTCGCCGCCCTGCGCCGCCGGCTCCGCACGGCGGAGGGTGGCTGACGGAGCGAGCGGCCCCGGTCAGGCGTCGACCGACCGCCCGGTGCGCGCGTCGGCGTCGACGGCGCCCTTCTCCTTGGTCGGCAGCACGAAGCGGTAGCCGACGTTGCGCACGGTGCCGATGAGGGTCTCGTTCTCGGGGCCGAGCTTGGCGCGCAGCCGTCGCACGTGCACGTCGACGGTGCGGGTGCCGCCGAAGTAGTCGTAGCCCCAGACCTCCTGCAACAGCTGCTGGCGGCTGAAGACCCGGCCCGGGTGCTGGGCGAGGAACTTCAGCAGCTCGAACTCCTTGAACGTGAGGTCGAGCGACCGGCCGCCGATCTTGGCGGTGTAGGTGGCGTCGTCCACGACGACCTCGCCGGAGCGGATGACGTGGGCGTCGGGGTCGGCGGCCTCGCGACGGGCGTTGAGCCGGCCGATGGCCAGCTTGATCCGCGCCTCCAGCTCGGCGGGCCCGCAGGTGTGCAGCACGACGTCGTCCATGCCCCAGTCGTGGTTGACCACGGCCAGGCCGCCCTCGGTCACCACGAGCAGCACAGGCACGTCGGTGCCGGTGGTGCGGATGAGCCGGCACAGGTCGCGGGCGTGGGCGAGGTCCTGTCGTCCGTCGACCAGGAGGAGGTCGGAGTCGGGGGCCTCGAGCAGTGCGCTCCCCTCGGAGGGCAGGATCTTGACCTGGTGTCCCAGCAGCGAGAGCCCGGGCAGCACCTCGGCGGACGGCTGCAGGGCACTGGTCAGCAGTAGAAGAGTGCTCACGGTGGTCTCCTCCCAGAGGATGGGGCAGGCGACCGAAACGCAACGCTGGGCTCCGGCGAGGTGCTACGCAGGACACACTAGGAAACTCCGGGGACACATTGGAAGGTTCCAAAGTGAATGAGACCGAAATCATCCACGTTCGTTACTGGGCCGGCGCCAAGGCGGCGGCCGGCGTCGGCGGCGACCGGATCGACGTGAGCGGCCCGATCTCGCTCGCCGAGGTCGTACGCCGGGCGACCGCGCTCCATCCGGGCACCAACCTGCCGGCGGTGCTGGCGGTGTGCTCCACGCTGGTCGGCGAGCAGCCGGTCGGCAGTCGCGACCCCGACACCGTCCTCGTGAAGCCGGGCGGCTCGGTGGAGTTCCTGCCGCCGTTCGCGGGCGGCTAGGCGCGGCGACCGGGACGGCGACCGGGACGGCGGCCGGGACAGTGACCGGGACAGTGACCGGAACAACGGCCGGCACCGTGCGGTTGACCACCCGTGTCCTCCGGAATCGTCATCGCCCTGGCCGCGGTCGTCGTCGCCCTCGCCTTCGGTCTCCACCGTCTGCGCACCGACGGTCGCTTCTCCTCGGCGCGCGCCGAGACGGCGGCCGCGCAGCCGTCCGCTGACGACGCCCCGCCGACGGACGGGCAGCGCGCGGCGGCGCCGGTCGCCGGCGCTCCGGCGACCTGGCAGGCGGTCCTCGAGGCCGTCCCCTCCGCCCGGCTCGGCCGGCAGGCGACCCTGCTGCAGTTCTCCAGCGCCTTCTGCGCGCCCTGCCGGGCCACGAAGCGCACCCTGAGCGAGGTCGCCGACGTCGTGCCCGGCGTGGTGCACCTCGAGGTCGACGCCGAGCACCACCTCGACCTGGTCCGGCGCCTCGACGTCCTCCGCACCCCGACCACCCTCGTCCTCGACGCCGCCGGCGTGGAGATCGCCCGTGCCGCGGGCGCCCCACGCAAGGAGCAGGTGCTGCAGGCGCTCGGCCGGGCGTAAGCGTCCGAGCCGATGTCCGCCATGCGGACCGTCGTCTCACGAGGCGAGATGTCGTGTCGTCGGTGAGCGACGGGTCGCCGTACCCTGGACGCATGTCCTCGACCTGGCTGACGAAGCGGCGCGCAGTGGACCACTGCCGCGTGCGCTCCTCGCTGTGTCGCATGCCCTGACCGATCTGCCGCGTCTCGACTCGTAAGTCGACTGATCCAGTGCAGTAATCTCGGTGCGGTCGTCCCTCGACCCGCCAGCGGGGCGCTCCAGCGCCGCCGCCCTCGTCCGAGCAGGAGAGACATGTCCACCACCAGCACTCGCCCGTCCGCCCCGACCGGCGCCGGCATCGACCCCCGCGGGCCGCAGTTCACCGCCACGCTCACCGCGGTCGTCCTCTTGGTCGTGCTGGTGCTGCCGCCGACCCCGGCAGCCGTGCTCACGGCGGTGCAGGCCGCGTTCTTCGCCCTCGGAGCGGCGCGCGGCGTGCAGCACACGCCCCACGCCTGGCTGTTCCGCACCGTCGTGCGCCCGCGGCTCTCGCCGCCCGACGACCTCGAGGACCCGGCCCCGCCGCGCTTCGCGCAGACGGTGGGTCTCGTCTTCACCCTGGTCGCCCTGGTCGGCTACCTGACCGGCGTCGTGCTGCTCGCGCAGGTCGCGATCGGCCTCGCCCTCGTCGCCGCCCTGCTCAACGCCGTCTTCCGGTTCTGCCTGGGCTGCGAGATGTACCTCCTGATCAAGCGCGCCACCGCCTGAGCGCCGTCCCTCCGACGAAGCACACACCAGACCCCCGCGCCGCAGGGCGCAACAGAAAGGTAATGACATGAGCCGCGAGAACTCCCTCGTCTCGACCCAGTGGGTCGAGGACCACCTCGACGACCCGAAGGTCGTCGTCATCGAGGTCGACGAGGACACCACGTCCTACGACAAGGGCCACATCAAGGGCGCCATCAAGCTCGACTGGACCACCGACCTCCAGGACCAGGTGCGCCGCGACTTCGTCGCCAAGGACCAGTTCTCGGCGCTGCTCTCCGAGCGCGGCGTCTCCAACGACGACACCGTGATCCTCTACGGCGGCAACAACAACTGGTTCGCGGCCTACGCCTACTGGTACTTCAAGCTCTACGGCCACGACGACGTCAAGCTCATGGACGGCGGTCGCAAGAAGTGGGAGCTCGACTCCCGTGAGCTCACCGACGAGCTGCCCACCCGCGACAAGGCCAGCTACACCGCCTCGGAGCAGGACCGCTCCATCCGCGCCTTCCGCGACGACACCGTGGCCGCCATTGGCGCGCAGAACCTCGTCGACGTGCGCAGCCCCGACGAGTACGCCGGGCGCCTCCTCGCCCCGGCCCACCTCCCGCAGGAGCAGGCCCAGCGCGCCGGCCACGTGCCGACCTCGATCAACGTGCCGTGGAGCAAGAACTGCAACGACGACGGCACCTTCAAGTCCGACGAGGACCTCAAGGCCCTCTACGCCGAGGCCGGCATCGACGACTCCAGGGACACCATCGCCCTGTGCCGCATCGGTGAGCGCTCCTCGCTGACCTGGTTCGTGCTCAAGGAGCTCCTCGGCCACCAGAACGTCAAGAACTACGACGGCTCCTGGACCGAGTACGGCTCCCTCGTCGGCGTGCCCGTCGCCCTCGGCGACGAGCCCGGCCAGGCCGACGGGCAGGGCGCCTGATGTGCGGCGCGACCGAGGGCGGTCTGTCCCTCGACGGCGTCAACGTCGCCAAGGAGGCCATCGTGCAGGGTCAGGTCGTGCGTGACGGCGAGCCCGTCGGCAACGCCTACGTGCGCCTGCTCGACCGCACCGGCGAGTTCACCGCCGAGGTCCCGACCTCGGCCACCGGTCACTTCCGGTTCTTCGCCGGCGAGGGCGAGTGGACCCTGCGCACCCTCGCCCCCAAGGCCGAGCCCGTCGACAAGAGGGTGCACGCCGCCGTGGGCAGCGTGGCCGAGGTCGTCGTCGCGATCTGAGCCCATCGCGCAGGCGCTGAGTCGCCTGCCCGGTACGACGAAGGCCCCCGACCTCGTGGTCGGGGGCCTTCGTCGTGCCGGGCGTGGATCAGCCGGCGTTGTTGATCATGCCGGCGCCGACGGTGATGCCGGTGGCCTCGTCGATGAGGATGAACGAGCCGGTCGTGCGGTTCTTCGAGTACGGGTCGCACAGCAGCGGCACCGTGGTGCGCAGGGTGACGCGACCGATCTCGTTGACCCCGAGCTCCTTGGTCTCCTGGTCGCGGTGCAGCGAGTTGACGTCCAGGCGGTACTGGATGTCCTTGACCAGGGCACGGGCGTTGCGGGTGGTGTGCTTGATGGCCAGCTTCTGGCGCGGCTTGAGCGGCGCCGTGGTCATCCAGCAGACCATCGCGTCGATGTCCTGGCTGGGCTGCGGGGCGTTCTTGACCCGGGCGATCATGTCGCCGCGCGAGACGTCGACGTCGTCCTCGAGGCGCACGGTCACCGACATGGGCGGGAACGCCTCGGTGACCTCCTGGTCGAAGAGGTCGATGCCGGCGATCTTCGAGGTCATGCCGCTGGGCAGCACGACCACCTCGTCGCCCGGCTTGAGGACGCCGCCGGCGACCTGGCCGCCGTAGCCGCGGTAGTCGTGGTGCTCGTCGGACTTCGGGCGCACGACGTACTGCACGGGGAAGCGTGCGTCGATGAGGTCGCGGTCGGAGGCGACGTGCACGTGCTCGAGGTGGTGCATGAGGGTCGGCCCGGAGTACCAGCCCATGTTCTCGGAGCGGTTGACGACGTTGTCGCCGGCCAGGGCCGAGATCGGGATGACCTCGAGGTCGGGGATGTTGAGCTTCGTCGCGAACTGGGTGAACTCGGCGTGGATCTTCTCGTAGACCTCCTGGGAGTAGTCGACGAGGTCCATCTTGTTCACCGCGAGCACGAGGTGGGGCACCCGCAGCAGCGACAGGATCACCGCGTGGCGGCGCGACTGCTCGGTGAGGCCCTGACGGGCGTCGACGAGCACCAGACCGAGGTCGGCGGTGGAGGCGCCGGTGACCATGTTGCGGGTGTACTGCACGTGGCCCGGGGTGTCGGCGATGATGAACTTGCGGTTGGGCGTCGCGAAGTAGCGGTAGGCCACGTCGATGGTGATGCCCTGCTCGCGCTCCGAGCGCAGACCGTCGGTCAGCAGCGCCAGGTCGGTGTAGTCGTAGCCCTTGGACTGGCTGGTGGCCTCGACGGCCTCCATCTGGTCCTCGAAGATCGACTTGGAGTCGAGCAGCAGGCGGCCGATGAGGGTCGACTTGCCGTCGTCGACCGACCCGGCGGTCGCGAACCGCAAGAGGTCCATGTTGGTGGTGATGGTCTCGGTGGTCTCGGTGTCGCTGGCGGCCATCAGAAGTAGCCCTCCTTCTTGCGGTCTTCCATGGCGGCCTCGGAGAAGCGGTCGTCGCCGCGGGTGGCGCCGCGCTCGGTGACCCGGGCGACCGCCACCTCCTCGATGATCTTCTCGATGGTGTCGGCGTCCGACTCCACGCAGCCGGTCTGGCTGAGGTCGCCCACGGTGCGGAAGCGGACGGTGCGCTCGGTGACGGTCTCGCCCGCGCGCAGCGGGTTGAGGTCGTTCTCGCTGAGCAGCATGCCGTCGCGCTCGAAGACGCGGCGCTGGTGGGAGTAGTAGATCGAGGGGATCTCGATGCCCTCGCGACCGATGTAGTCCCAGATGTCCAGCTCAGTCCAGTTGGAGATCGGGAAGATGCGCATGTGCTCGCCCTCGTGCAGGCGCCCGTTGTAGAGGCTCCACAGCTCGGGGCGCTGCATCTTCGGGTCCCACTGGCCGAACTCGTCGCGGTGGGAGTAGACGCGCTCCTTGGCGCGGGCCTTCTCCTCGTCGCGGCGACCGCCACCGAAGGCGGCCGTGAACTGGCCCTCCTCCAGCGCGTTCAGCAGCGTGCCGATCTGCAGGCGGTTGCGGCTGGTCTTGCCGTCGTCGACGACGATGCCGTCGGCGATGGCCTGGTCGACCGAGGCCACGATCAGGCGCAGGCCCAGGCGCTCGGCCCAGGAGTCGCGGGTGGCGAGCACCTCGGGGAAGTCGAGACCGGTGTCGACCTGCAGCACCGGGAAGGGGATCTTCGCGGGGTAGAAGGCCTTCTCGGCGAGGCGGAGCATCACGATGGAGTCCTTGCCGCCCGAGAACATCAGGACGGGCTTCTCGAACTCCGCTGCGACCTCACGGAAGATGTGGATCGACTCCGCTTCCAGCTGGTCGAGCTGGCTCAGCCGGTAGTCGGCGTGCGTTTCGGGCATGCGAAAGGGGACCTCTCCTCGGGACAGCAGCCCTCATCGTAGACCCGGCGCGGCCCGGGGCATGAAACGTCCACGTTGTCGCGCGTCATAGGGCACAAAGCGGGCCGGACGGACGGCCCGGTGCGCACCGGCGTGCCGGGCGGTCGCGGGGGCGGCGGGGGCGGTCGGCGGTCCGGGCCCCCGCTAGCGTTGCGTCACCATCGTCGGACGCAGGGGTTCCATGAAGCGCGCTCTCATCACCGGTATCACCGGACAGGACGGCTCGTACCTGGCCGAGCTGCTGCTCGGCAAGGGTTACGAGGTGCACGGCCTCCTCCGGCGGTCCTCGACCTTCAACACCTCGCGGATCGACCACCTCTACCAGGACGTCCACGACCCCGATGCGCGACTGCTGCTCCACCACGGCGACATCACCGACGCCGGACGGCTGATCCAGCTCGTCGAGCGCGTGCAGCCCGACGAGGTCTACAACCTGGCGGCGCAGTCGCACGTCAGGGTCAGCTTCGACGAGCCGGCCCACACCACCGACGTCACCGGTGTGGGGGCCGTGCGGCTGCTCGAGGCGGTGCGGGCCAGCGGCGTGCCGGCGCGGTTCTACCAGGCGTCGAGCTCGGAGATGTTCGGCGCGGTGAACCCGCCGCAGAGCGAGGACACCGCGCTGCACCCGCGCTCGCCCTACGGCGTCTCGAAGGTCTTCGCGCACTGGATGACCCGCAACTACCGCGACGGCTACGGGATGTTCGCGGTCAGCGGCATCCTCTTCAACCACGAGTCCCCCCGGCGCGGGGAGACCTTCCTGACCCGCAAGGTGACCCGCGCGGTGGCGGCGATCAAGACCGGCCGGGCCGACCACGTCTACCTCGGCAACCTCGACGCGGTCCGCGACTGGGGCTACGCCCCGGAGTACGTCGAGGGCATGTGGCGGATGATGCAGGCCGACGAGCCGCGGGACTACGTCCTGGCGACCGGCCGTGACTTCAGCGTGCGCGACTTCGTCGCGGCGGCCTTCGACCACGTCGGTCTGGACTGGGAGCGCCACGTCCGCTTCGACGAGCGCTACCTGCGGCCCACCGAGGTGGACGCGCTGCTGGGCGATCCTGGCAGGGCCGAGGCCGAGCTGGGCTGGAAGGCCACCGTGCACGTGCC
This sequence comes from Nocardioides sp. Leaf285, assembly GCF_001422955.1. NCBI lineage: Bacteria > Bacillati > Actinomycetota > Actinomycetes > Propionibacteriales > Nocardioidaceae > Nocardioides > Nocardioides sp. Leaf285. The sequence goes on from NZ_LMNH01000002.1 coordinate 572,944, forward strand.
GGAGCTGGCCCGGCTCATGGTCGACGCCGACCTCGAGGCCCTCGAGCACGAGGGCCCGACCTGGATCGACCGCCCGGTGCTATCCGACTGGCCGGTCGTCGGTCGGGCCTGACCCCTCCCCGACGCCCGCCCGTGCGGCCGCACGGTCGGTGCGCGAGCCGCCGTAGGACCACGAGTCGAGCTCGGAGACGGTCGGGGCGCCGAACATCGGCAGCCCCTGGCCCTTGCGCAGGAAGCCCCAGACGACGGGCACCAGCACGGCCATGACCAGGCCGATGACGCCGATGAGGATCGGGTGGGTCTCCTCGCGGCCCAGGGGCGCCCAGCCGGCCTTGTCGAGCAGCGCGACGCCCGACATGGTCAGCACGACGACAATGCCGCGGCGGATGAACGACTGCGGCACCTTGGGGGCGATCTTGCTGCCCAGGATGGTGCCGGGCACCGAGCCGATGATGAGCGGGATCGCGATGCCCCAGTCGAGGCCGTTGATGGCGATGTTGGAGATGGCCGCGGCGAGCACGAGCGGCACGGCCTGGACCAGGTCGGTGCCGACCAGCTTCACCGCGGACAGACCGGGGTAGAGCATGAGCAGCGCGATCATGATGACCGAGCCGGAGCCGACGCTGGTGATGCCGACCAGGATGCCGCCCAGGGCGCCCACGAGCAGCGTGGGGATCGGACGGACCTTGGGGTCGGGGTCGCCGGTGGGGCCGCCGGCGCGCACGCGGCGCAGGTTGACGTAGAGCCGCAGCGCGTAGGTGAAGGCGGCCAGCAGCAGCGCGAAGCCGATGCTGAGCTTCAGGACGCGGTCGAGCTGCTCCTCGTCGGTGGTGAAGAAGTGCACGAGGTAGGGCCCGGCGAAGGCCATCGGCACCGAGCCGAGGATCAGCCAGCCCGCCATCCTGAAGTTCGGAGAGCCCTCCTTGGCGTGCACGGCGGCACCGCCGGTCTTGTAGACGGCCGCCGCGGTGAGGTCGGCGGTCACGATCGTGGCCGCCTCACCGCCGCCGACACCGAGGAAGATCAGGGCCGGCGTCATCAGGGCGCCGCCGCCCATGCCGGTCAGCCCCACGACGATCCCGACGAGGAAGCCCGCCGCGAGGATCGAGAGCGCGGTCAGGGTGAGGATCTCGGTCATGCGGGGATCCTCCTGGATCCGACGAGGGCGGGGACGACGACGCGCAGGACATCATCGATCCGGGTGGCGGGCGACGCGGGCGCGCTCACGGCGTGGGCTCCGTCGACAGGGTCGCCGGGGTGGAGGAGTCGTCGCGCGCCGCGGGACGGTGGGCGCCCGACAGGAGGTCGAGGTAGCCGGCGTCGCGCAGGGCGACGAGCACGTCGTGCAGGGCGTCGTCGATGGAGCGGCCCGTGGTGTCGACGCGGACGTCGGCGTCTGCGGGCTCCTCGTAGGGCGAGGAGATGCCGGTGAACTCGGGGATCTCGCCGCGGCGGGCCTTGGCGTAGAGCCCCTTGCGGTCACGCCGCTCGCACTCCTCGAGCGGGGTGGCGACGTGGACCAGGAAGAAGGCGCCGCCGGCGGCGTCGACCATCTCGCGCACCTGCTGGCGGGTCTCGTCGAAGGGGGCGATCGGGCTGCACACGGCCAGGCCGCCGTGGCGGGACACCTCGGCGGCGACCCAGCCGATCCGGCGGATGTTGGTCTCGCGGTCGGCCTTGGAGAAGGTCAGGCCGGCCGAGAGGTTGCGGCGCACGACGTCGCCGTCGAGGGAGGTCAGGCTGCGCCGGCCCTGCTCGAGCACGCGATCCATCAGCGCCTGGGCCAAGGTCGACTTGCCGCTGCCCGAGAGGCCGGTGAAGAAGAGCACCAGGCCCTGGTCCTCGGGGGCCGGGCGGTCGCGGTCGACGATGGCCGCGACGTCGTCAGGGAGGTCGGCGTCGTCGCCGGCGTCGGGGAGGGCCAGCACCGGGTCACCGGCGGCGAAGGTCTCGACGACCTGCACGCCGAGGGCGTGGTCGGCCTCGGCGTCGTCGTGGGAGGCCAGCGGCACGGCCACGACGACGGCGTCGGGCAGCGAGGCGGCGGCGGCCAGCGTGGCCCGGACCAGGGCGACCGGCGACAGGTCCGCCGTGCCGGTGCCGACGAGGGCGAGCAGCGCGACGGGGCCGACCTCGCGCAGCCGGTCGAGCTGGTCGAGGCTCAGCGGGCCGGCGACGGGCACGAAGGTGCGGCCCGCGTGGTGGCGTCGGACGCTGCTGGGGGAGAGGTAGCGGTCGCGGAAGGGGCCGTACTGCGCGTGGGTCAGGGCCTCGACCGGTCCGGTCGGCCAGGGGGCGCGCGCCAGCGGCAGGCCCTCGGGGTCGACCAGCTCGACGGCACCGGCGGCCCGGGCTGCCTCGGCGACGTCGGTCGGGAGGGTCAGCGTCACGACGCTGCCGTCCTGGTTGAAGCCCGTCAGCGGCGCGAGGGCCCCGGTGGTGAGCAGCTCGAGGTCGTCGAGCTCTCGTGGGGTCGGGCAGTGCTGGGGCACGGAGGAGGCAGGCACGGCCGCCATCCTAAGCGGAGTAATCGAGGGGACTTGAGCGGTCGACTCGGCGTCGGTCGGGAGGAGGCGCGCGGCTAACCTCACGGGCATGTCCTCAGCCCAGCCAGCAGCCGAGATGCCCGTCGTCGTCGCCGAGATCCAGCGCTCCGGATTCGTCGAGGGCCACCACTACGGATCGGTCGTGGCGCTGGGCGCCGACGGAGCCGTGGAGTGGTCGGTCGGCGCTGTCGAGACGCCGATCCTGCCGCGCTCGTGCAACAAGCCGGTGCAGGCCCTCGGCATGGTCGAGGCCGGCCTCGACCTGCCGCCCGACCTGCTCGCGCTGGCCTGCGCGTCGCACTCCGGGGAGCCCTTCCACATCGACGGCGTCCGGCGCATCCTCGCCAGCGCCGGGCTCGAGGAGAGCCTGCTGCTGACGCCGGCCGACTACCCGCTCGACGACCAGGCCCGTGAGGACGTCATCCGCGCCGGCGGCGCCAAGGCGCCCGTGCTGATGAACTGCTCGGGCAAGCACGCCGCCATGCTCGTCACCTGCGCGGTCAACGGCTGGGACCTCGCCACCTACCGCGACGCCGACCACCCGCTCCAGGTCGCACTCCGTGCCACCTTCGAGCGGCTCACCGGCGAGGGCGTCGACACCGTGGCCGTCGACGGGTGCGGCGCGCCGCTGCTGTCGACCTCGCTGGTCGGTCTCGCGCGGGCCTTCCGTGCCCTCGCGGTGGCCGAGGACGGCCCCGAGCGCCGGATCGCCGAGGCGATCCGCGCCTTCCCGCAGAACGTGTCGGGCAGCCGACGCGACGAGCTCACCCTGCTCACCGCCCTGCCGGGTGCGATCGGGAAGGCGGGTGCGGAGTCCTGCTACGCCGTCGCCCTGCCCGACGGGCGGGCCTTCGCGCTGAAGACCGACGACGGCGCCCCGCGGGTGCGCCCGGTGCTGATGGCCGAGGCGCTGCGGCGCAGCGGGGTCGACGCCGAGGAGTGGGTGGACGGGGAGGCCGTGCGGCGCACGGGTGAGCTGGTGCTGCTGGGCGGAGGAGTGCCGGTCGGGCGGATCGTGGCCTGCTTCTGAGCTCATCCAGAAGGGTGTGCTAGCGGTGCTAGCGGGAATAGGCCCTGCCGTGTGAGGCGGTGCACAGTGCTAGCGCTTGCAAGCGCTAGCAATTGCTAGCACTATGGAACGCATGGCACAGGGAAAGGTCGGCAAGACCGTCGTCTCGCTCGGCGACTACCTCAAGGAGCAGCGCACCACCGCGCAGCTCTCCTTGCGGCAGCTCGCCCAGCAGGCCGGCGTCTCCAACCCCTACCTCAGCCAGATCGAGCGCGGGCTGCGCAAGCCCTCCGCCGAGGTGCTCCAGCAGATCGCCAAGGCGCTGCGCATCTCGGCCGAGCAGCTCTACATCCACGCGGGCATCGTCAGCCCCGACGACGGCGTCGGCGGCAGCGTGGAGATCGCCGTGCTCAACGACACGGCGCTGACCGAGCGGCAGAAGCAGTCCCTGCTCGACGTCTACCAGAGCTTCCTCGCGCTGAACGCCACCGGGCAGGGCAGCACCTCCCCGGCCGCGGCCGGCGACGAGGCCTGAGCGACCACCACCCAGGTCCGGCACGGAGCCGGACCGACCCCACAGGAGGAAACAGACATGGCGAAGGCCAAGTTCGACATCAAGACCGAGGCGACCAAGGGCCTCTACGCGGGTGCCGGCGTGGCCGACCTCGCCGTCGAGGCGGTCCGCGACTACGTCGCCGACGTGCAGAAGAAGGTCTCCGACGTGCAGAAGGACGTGCACGCCAAGGTCAACGGCCTCAAGCCCGCCGCCCTGCGCGACAAGGCCACCACCGCGGTCAGCAACCGTGTCGAGACCATCACCGACGAGGCCAAGGCCCGCCGCGAGGCCATCGAGGCCCGCGTCGCCGAGCTCCAGGCGCTCCCCACGCGCGTGCAGTCGGCCGTCAACGAGAACGTCGACACCGCCACCTCGGCCTACGCCGACCTGGCCAAGCGCGGCGAGGTCCTCGTCGGGCGTATCCGCAAGCAGGAGGCGACCCAGGCCACGGTGAAGCAGGCCAAGTCGACCAAGGCCCGCGCCAAGACCACCGTGACCCAGGCCAAGAAGTCGGCCGAGGCCACCACGAAGCAGGCCGAGACCTCGGCCAAGAGCACGGCCGAGACCGCGAAGAAGGCCGCTGCCTCGACCCGCAGCACCGCCAAGACCGCGGCCAAGAAGACCACCTCCACGGCCAAGACCGCCGCGAAGAAGACCACCACCACGGCCAAGAAGACCTCGGCGCCCGCCCAGAGCAGCGCGAAGGCCACCACCACCACGGCCAAGAAGACGGCCTCCGCCGCCACCGAGGCCGTCACCGAGGCCGCCAAGAAGGTCGGCGACTGAAGAGACCCCGACGACGACCAGCTGAGGCTGTTCTGACTCACGCACGACGACGAGACCCCCGGGCCCGCTGGCCCGGGGGTCTCGTCGTTCGGTGGGCAGATCGCCGTCGGAGGGCGTCGCGCCCCCGAGCGCGGCGTCGTTGGCTAGGCTCGGGGCGTGCCCAACGTGACCGAGCTCGAGCTCAACTTCTACCTCGTCGTGGCCTTCGTGATCCTCGTGGTGAAGATCTTCACCTTCGTCAACGCGCTGATGTTCTCCGGCGAGGCCTACGAGGCGGCCGGCAAGCTGACCAAGCCGGCCTGGTGCCTGATCCTCGGCATCGGTGTGGCGGTCAACGTGCTCCTGCTGGGCTCGCCCATCTCGTTCCTCAACCTGATCTTCCTCATCGCGGCGCTGGTCTACCTCGCCGACGTGAGGCCCGCGCTGCTCTCGTTGACCAGGCGGTGAGACGCTCCGGCCTCTACGCTGTGTCGGTGCGGCGTCTTCTGGCGGTCGGGTTCTTCCTCGCCCTGACCGTCCTGGCGCTTCTGCTGCTCGCGGGTCACGGCCCGTGGGCGGGGGAGTCGTTCTGGGCGTTCGACGAGTCCCACGGGTTGAACACCGGTGACGTCCCCGTCCTGGCGATCTGGGGCATGGGCGTGGTGGGGTGCGTACTGCTGTGGACCCACGACAGCTGAACCGACGCTCGCCCTAGTCACAAATAACTAGGGCGGTCGCGCCGATCGCATCGTGCACGTGGTCCGCGGATGCCGCGATGATCTCAGTGTGAACCTCGTCCTCGCCCTCCTCGTCGGATGGATGCTGCTGTCGGTGCCGCTGGGCCTCGCCGTGGCCGCCGTGCTCCGGGGCCCGAGACGACGCCTGCGGGTCGGCTCCCTCACGCCGGTGCCCGTAGTCGGAGACAACGCCCTCATGGACGTCGCCTGATCGGACGCTGCGACCGTCCGGGCTCCTCAGCCCGGCCCCGAACGACGGGCCGATGAAGTTTCGATGTCGGCGTCATTCCGAGCGCGCTGCTGCCCTTACCCTTTACTGTGAGCGGTCACCACGGCCGCCGCCGTCGGTGCTTGCTCCGACGGCAAGCACGGGGGGACGAGAGACATGGCATCTGAGTTCGAGCAGCGGCCCTGGGGCGCCTGGTACGTCCTGGACGAGGACGAGGGCTTCAAGGTCAAGCGGATCGACGTCAAGCCGCATTCGCGGCTGAGTTACCAGACGCACGAGCACCGCGCGGAGCACTGGTTCGTCGTGACCGGCAAGGCGACCTGCGTCATCGACGGGGAGACCATCATCGCCGGGCCGGGTCAGACCGTCGACGTGGAGATCGGGCAGGCCCACCGGATCATGAACGAGGAGGACACCCTCCTGCAGATCGTCGAGATCCAGATGGGCCGCTACACCGGCGAGGACGACATCGTGCGCCTCGAGGACGACTACGGGCGCCACGACGCGGTCTGAGGTCCCCGCGAGGATTCCGTGGCCGAGGGCCGTCACCTCGCGAAAGCATGAACGGTGGCCGGTGGGCCTAGTCATCATTGACTAGGCCCACCGCCACGTTCGTGCGAAGCGGCGTGCCTCGGCCGCAGTCGATGATGGGCGGGTGAACGCCGTCCTGATCCTGCTCGTGACCTGGATCCCGCTCTCGCTCCCGCTCGGCATGGTCGTCGCTGCGATCCTGCGGGGCGCGCTCTCGGCTGTGCCGCAGAGACGGGCCCACCAGCCGCTCAGCCTCGTGTCCCGGCCGTCAGACACCGAGGCCCCGCTGGCTGACGTCGCCTGACGCGGTCTGCCGCGGCGACCCCAGGCCGGTAGCCCAGGCGGGCCAGCCTGTTCGGGTGGAGGTGACGCAGAGGAGCAGCGGGTAAAGTAGGGAAGGTCCCGAGGCACCCCGTGGTCCCGCCGTCCAAGGCGAGCCCGCCCCGGGTCGCTCCGCCACCCTGGCGCTCCGGCGCCGGTCAGGTGCTCCACGTGATCCTCACCCACCTGCTGACGCAGCCCGGCCTCTGCTCGCTGCGATACGCCGGTGACCTCGACGCGTTCACCGCTGCGTCCATCCGACGAGCCGTCGGCGACGCCCTGGCGTCGGGTTGTCGTCAGGTCGTTCTTGATCTCACCGACGTGGCCTTCGTCGACGCCTCAGCCCTCGGAGTGCTCGCGCGCACCTGGGCCGATGTCACCAGGTCGGGCGCCGGCATCGTGATCGAGAGCGCGAGCGCCACGTTCGAGCGGACGTCGCGGCGCGCCGGCACCACCGCGGTCTTCGCGTCGGCCTGAGGGCCGGCCCGTCGCGCGCCGACCGGCCCTCGGCCAGGGGGCGTCAGCCGACGAGCTCGTCCACCGGGACCGCCACCGGCCGCCCCCCGGACCGCCGGCGCAGCACGACCAGGATGCCGGAGGCCCGCTGGGGGTAGACCACCCGGCTCATGAAGGCGTACCGCCCCGCGAAGGCCAGGACGATCAGGCCCGCCTGCGAAGCGAGCTCGCCTGCGCCGAGGACGCCGACGGCGAGCACGAGGAGGGGCAGGCGCACCAACTGCTCCAGGTTGTTGAACAGCACTGCCTGCCACGCCCTGCGTCGACGAGATGAGAGCCCGCGTCGGTCGCCGAAGACGAACCGCTCCTGCAGGACGAAGTTGCTGACGATGGCGACCTCGGTCGCGAGCACGCTGGCCGGCAGGTAGTGCACGCCCACGACCAGCAGCAGCGCCATGCACGCCAGGTTGACCGCGAGACCGGTCAGCCCGACCAGGCCGAAACGCACCATGCGACCGGCCCTGAGGTTGAGCAGCTGACGCACGAAGAGGATGCCCTGGCGCAGGTCGGCCTTCGACTCACCCGCGTGGCGCTCGCCGAACTCGAAGGGGACCTCGGTGACCCGCAGAGGGTGGCGCGCGAGGATCTCCAGCAGGATCTTGAAGCCCATGGGCTCGAGCCGGTCCACGTCCAGCGCGCTGCGCCGCACGGCGAAGAATCCCGTCATGGGGTCGGTGCAGTCGCGCAGTCGCCGGGGGAACAGCGCCTTGGCGGACCACGTCGACGCCCGGCTGACAGCGTGGCGCAGTCCGCCGGCGAGGCCGTCGGCTCCTCCGTCCTCGCAGTAGCGCGACGCGACGGCGACGTCGTGGCCCCGGAGGGCCGCCACGAGCAGCGGCACCGTGGCGGGTGGGTGCTGCAGGTCGCCGTCCATGACGACCACGGTCTCGGCGCTGCTGGCCCGGATACCCGCGATCACCGCGCCCCCGAGCCCGCCCTGGCGCTGGCCTGCCGCGCGGTGGACCAGCCTGACCGGCAGGTCGACCTCGCGGGCGACGGCCCGGACGACGTCGGGCGTGGCGTCGTCGGAGTCGTCCACGAAGACCACCTCGTGCCGGCCGTCGCGGCCGAGCACCTCCTGCAGGGCCAGCACGAGCGGCACGACGTTGTCCTGCTCGTTGTAGGTCGGCACGACCACGGAGGTCGTCGGACGGACCGCCGGACCCTGGTCGCGTCGTTGCGCGACGGACGCCGCAATGCTGGGGTCGTCCTTGAGGTCGATCGTGGTCACTGGGCCCTCCGCCACACGTCGTAGAGCTTGGTCTGAGCGGGTCCGTCGACGACCCTGCGGATCTGCACCAGGGTCGAGCGCTCGCCCCACTCCGCCACGGGCTCGCTGTGACGGATGGCTCGCGAGAGCTGGGGCTTGGACTCCAGCGTGAGTCGGGAGTCGAGGATGGTGCGGTCGAGCACCAGGTAGTCGACCGAGCGCCACCCGTCGGGCAGGTTGGCCCTGCGGGCGATGGGGTCACCGTCGAGCTTGTAGGCCCAGATGGGCCCGGACCAGCCGTCGGAGGACCACCCGAGGTTGACGAGAGTGCTCCAGTAGGAGTCGCTAGCGGCGATCCTGGTGTCGCGCTCGAGGTTGGCGTCCATCCACGCGACGGCCGAGTCGTACGGCTCGGTGCCCTCGTCGGTCAGGGCGAGCTCGATGCGGTCGGCGTGGGTCGGGCCGGTCCAGGCCACGACGGCGAGGAGTGCGGCCGCCAGGCCAGCGCGCCCGACCCGGCGCAGGCGCGGGCCCCGGGAGGACACCGCCGTGGTCGCGCGGTCGGCGATGCCGGCGATCGCGACGGCGGCGAACGGCAGCACACCGATGACGTACATGACGGGCATGTAGCCCCCCGGTCGCAGCGCCACGACCGCCATGGTGGTGACGAGGACGCCGACGCAGCGCAGCCGCGGGACGGCCAGGCACACCAGGCCGGCGACGACGCCGCCGATCGGGAGGAGCTCGTCGTAGAAGAGCCAGCTGTCGAGGACGGTATAGGCGTCGCTCCCCACCTGCCAGAAGTTGCCGGAGCCACCGCGGTCGACGAGCTGGAACAGGACGGCGTCCTGGACCGACACGTGGTCGGGACCGGCGAACAGCTCGAGCTTGAGGAGGGCGTAGAGCGGGTAGAGGCCGACGACCAGACCGCTCGCCATCAGCGCGCCGACCACGCCGAAGGCTCGGGTGGGACGGTAGGCGTAGGCCCACAGGCCGGCCAGGAGCGCCGGTGCGGCCAGCACGGCCGTCTCCTTGGTGAGCACGGCGACGCCGAAGCAGACGCCGGCGCCGACGTACTGCCACAGGTTGCGACGCGGGCTGGTGACCAGGGCCATCGCCCCGACGACCCACGGGAGCGTCAGGTTGTCGAGCATGACCTGGCGTCCCTCGAACACCACGAGCGGCGAGAGGCCCCACAGCAGCATCGCGCCCAGGGAGAAGCCGCGCCGAAGGCCGAGGTTGCGGCTCAGACGGTAGACCAGCAGCGCGGTCACCGCGGTGTAGAGCACCATGACGTAGCGCGCCACGGTGATGCTGGGCTCCACGCCGACGAGGGTCGGAAGGCCGAGGAACGAGGCCAGCTGCAGCCAGCCGGCCGGCGGGTGGTCGTACCAGTAGGTGTAATGGGCCAGGTCGCCCTGGTAGACGGCCCAGGCCTGGGCGACGTAGGTGCCCTCGTCGTCGAAGTAGGCCGGCCACCCGTTGAGGTTGGCCACGTGGACCAGGACGACGAGGGCGACGGCGAGACCGACCCAGACGGCCGGGCTGGGACGGCGACGGAGCCCGCCGCGACGGTGGGGTGAGCCCGGCGTCTCCGGCGCGTCGGACGGGCGGTCCACGGGGCCGGTGGGCACCGGGGCGAGGTGGCGGCCTTCCAGGAGACTCATGCCGCCACCTCCTCGAGGTGCGCACCCACGTGGCTGGTCTTCTCCCACGAGAAGTTGCCGCTCCAGTACTTGCCGACAGCGCGCAGCGAGGCCGCGGCCAGCAGCAGCTGGTAGAACGGCGTCGAGACCACGAGCCACACGTAGTCCAGGGCGCGGATGCGCACCTGGAGGTCGCGACCGAACTCGTGGAGCACGATGATCTCGAAGGCGATCGTCATCAGGGCCGGCGCGAGCGGGGCGAAGGCGATCAGCACGGCGAGGATCGGGAGGCCCCCGATGATGGCCGACGCCACCGCGAGGGGCAGCACCAGCCCGGCGAAGGCCACCGTGTACTGCTGACTCAGCAGCCAGAGCGCCCGGACGCGCTGCCGGCGCGTGGGGAGCTTGCGCCACTCGCCCTTGGCCATGACCTGCATGAAGCCGAGCGCCCACCGCGTGCGCTGCTTGACGAACGCGGCGACGGTGTCGGGGGTCTCCTCCTGGGTGACCAGGGCGGGCTCGTAGACGCAGACGGTCTTCTTGCCCAGAACGGAGAGCCTGACGCCGATCTCGCAGTCCTCGGCGAGGCAGTCACCGTCCCAGCCCCCGACCTCCTCGAGCAGCGCTCGACGGATGAAGACGGTGTTGCCGCCCAGAGGCACGAAGCCGTTGTCGGCGTGACCGTGCAGGCGCGAGCGGAACCAGATCCGGTACTCCAGGCAGTTGCGCAGGCTGAACCATCGGCTGCGCAGGTTCATGAGGTGCACCGCGCCCTGCACGACATCGGCGCCTTCGCGCCGGAAGGTGTGGTCGACGTGGCGCAAGAGGCCGGGAGCGGTGAGCGACTCCGCGTCGATGATGCCGACGACGTCTCCGGAGCACTCCTGCAGGGTGCTGTTGAGCTGGCGCGGCTTGTTCTTGTGCTCGTCGTGGTTGATCGCGATGTGCACGCGAGGGTCACGGGCCGCGATGCGCCGAGCTGCCTCGATCGTCGCCTCGTCGTCGTGGCCGAGACTGATGAAGACCTCGAAGTCAGGGTGGTCCTGCGCCAGGAGGCGACGGACCGTCTCGGCCATCACGCGCTCGCTCTCGTCGCGGCACGGCATGATCAGGCTGAACGACAGTCCCGGTCGGTCGGTGCGCGGAGCGTTGATCGACTCGTAGGCCTCAGGCGAGCCCCAGGCGTGCATCATCCACCACAAGGTGGCCGCCGAGATCGTCGTGAGCGCGACAGCCACGACCACGACCAGGACGACGAGCGCCGTCACGGGTGTCGCTCGCGGCGTGTGGTGGACGTGCCGTGAGTGGGCACGGCAGTAGTGAGTGACATCGTCTTTCCCCCCGGTTGCGACGATCAGTGGACCGGGGGGCGGCGACGGTGCCGCACCAGAACCCCAGGTCGGGATGGACTGTACAAATGTCCGATCGACTATGGCAATCGTCGGTTAAATCACGTAGTGGGCTTTTGGGTTAACGCCAGGTTTCCCGCGCCCGCCTGTCACGCCCCGTTCACCGGCGCGTCGAGCGGGTCGACGTGGCGGTGCGCGGGGGTGAGCGAGGCCGCGACGAGTTCGGTGCGCCGGCCCCCGTCCGACCTCCGTCGCAGGTCAGAGACCTGAGACGGGTGCCGAACGCCCCGGTCGACGCCACCCGTGAGCGGGGTCGGAGCACCCGAGGGCTGCGACACGTCGTGTGTTCGATCATGCATCTCACGTGTCGGACTAGAAAATTCTCGACCGATCGGAGGATGCGCGGAGGGCTCGGTCCGGACTGGCTTTGCTTTGCGAGTCGTGTTCTCCTGTGGACGGATCCGAGGCGGCCGGGCAGCGACCGGGCATCACCGCGCGGGTCCTTCAGATCGATCTGGGGGGATCACATGAGCATCACCGCTGGGCGAGTGCGCCCTGACGAGGGGCGGTCCGGGCGCGGTCCGGGACCGCGCCCCTCCTCCGTGGCCGACCTCGAGGTCGTCATCCCGGTGCTCAACGAGGAGCTGCGCCTGGGCGCGACCCTCGACGAGATCGCCGTGGCTCTGGCCGACGCGCCCTTCTCCGTGTCCGTGGTCGTCGTCGACAACGGATGCACCGACGGGACCGCCGACGTGCTGGAGCGCTTCCGCGACCGGCTCGACCTCCGTCTGGTCAGCTGCTCGGAGCGGGGCAAGGGCGCGGCTGTCAGGCGCGGTGTGCTGGAGACCAGGGCCGCCGTCGTCGCCTACTGCGACGCCGACCTGTCGACGCCGCCGAGTGCGTTGCTGGACGGGATGCAGATGGTGCGCGGTGGTCACGACGCCGTCATCGGGAGCAGGCGGGCCATCGGCGCCAGCATCGAGGTGCCCCAGAGCCTGTTGCGCCAGGTCGGCAGCCGGGCCTTCAACCGCGTGGCCACGACCATCGTCGGCCCGATGCCCGACACCCAGTGCGGGTTCAAGATGCTCGACGGCGCGTTGGCCCGGCGGGTCTTCGGCAGCATGCGCTTGCAGGGCTACGCCTTCGACGTCGAGCTGATCGCCCGCATCCAGCGCACCGATGCCGTGGTGGCCGAGCTGCCGGTGAGCTGGTCGAACGACGCCGGCAGCCGGTTCAACGTCGTCAGCGACGGCTGGCGCTCCTTCCGCGACCTGATGACCGTGCGGCGGGTGCTCAACGAGACCGAGGCGGTGGCCCGTGCGTGACGACACGAGCGGATACGTCGTCGTGGCCAACTGGCGCGACCTGGACCACCCGCAGGCGGGTGGGGCGGAGCTGGTGTGCGACGAGGTCGCTGCGGACCTCGCCCGGAGGGGACACCGCGTGGTGCTGCTGACCTCCTCCGTGGCAGGCCGGCCGCGCGAGGAGGAGGTCCACGGCTACACCGTGCGTCGGCGGGGTGGTCGCTTCACCGTCTACGCCTGGGCGCTGCTGTGGCTCCTCCTGCACCGTCGCAGCGTGCGGGCCGTGATCGACTCCCAGAACGGCATCCCGTTCTTCAGCCCGCTCGCGGTGCGGCGCTCGACCCCGTGCCTCCTCCTCCTGCACCACGTGCACCAGGACCAGTTCGCCCTCTACTTCCCGCGGCCGGTGGCCGCGGTCGGACGCTTCCTGGAGTCCACGGTCTCACGCGCCGTCTACGGCACCAGGACGGTCATCGCAGTGTCCCCGTCCACCCGCCAGGGCGCGCGGGAGATCCTCCAGCTGCGCGGCGAGGTGAAGATCGTCCCGCCCGGCTGGCGGGTGAGCCTCGACCTCGCGACCTCCTCGCCGGTCAAGACGGACCACCCCTCCGTCGTGAGCGTCGGTCGCCTCGTGCCGCACAAGCGCACGGGCATGACCATCGAGGCGGTGGCCGCGCTGCGGGCGACGATCCCCGACATCACCCTCGACGTGGTGGGAGGGGGCACCGAGCTGGAGGGTCTGAAGCGACTGGCCGCAGACCTCGGGGTCGACGACATCGTCACCTTCCGGCCCCACTGCAGCAACGAGGAGCGCGACCAGGTGGTGGCAGCGTCGTGGCTGTGCGTCAACGCCTCCGAGGGGGAGGGGTGGGGCATCTCCGTGATCGAGGCCAACGCACTCGGCACCCCGGTGGTGGCCTACGCCCGCCCGGGTCTGCGTGACTCCATCCAGCACGGCACCAACGGGTGGCTGATCGACGACGCCCAGCCGCTGGCGAACGCTGCAGCGCCGCTGCTCGCCGAGCTCGCCGCCCCGGCCCACCGGGCGGCCCTGGCCGCGGCCTGCCACAGCTGGGCTCTGAACTTCACGTGGAGTGCGATGACCGGGCGCATCTGGTCGGCCGTCGAGCAGGAGACCCGTCGACTGTCGCTGCCCCACCCCGAGCGTCGTACGGGGTCAGACGTCTCGACGGTCGTGCGGGTGCCCGCCGAGCTGGTGCCGGTCGACTGGCAGCCCCGTCTGCGACACGGCGACGTGGTCAGCACCGGCCCGGGATGGGTCGAGGTCTTCCTCGCCAACGCCGACACCAGCGCGAGCGCCGCCGTGATGCGGCGCGTCGGCATCGTCGACGACGGGCGCATCGAGTACCGCGTCGCTCGCCGGCGGGACCACCTGGCTCCCCTGGCCGGCTGATCCGTGACCCAGACCGAGGACCGGGCCACGTCCGCGCGGCCTGAGCAGCCGGTCCACCGGGCCGACTCGCCGGTGAGGACGCACGCCTGGTCGACGCGCGCTGCTGCGACGCTGAGGAGGAGGCCGACGCCGCGACTCGTCGACCTGCTGCTCCCCGCGGGGCTGCTGGTGCTCGCGCTCGCGCTGCGGTGGTTCCGTGTGGAGAGTGCCTACGACGTCTTCATCGACGAGGTCACCTACCGCGAGCTCGCGCACAACGTGGCCACCGGTGCAGGGGTCGTGCTGTACGGCGAGCCCTTCACCCTGCACCCGCCGGTCTCCTTCCTCGTCCTCGGTGGTGCGCTCCGACTCCTCGGTCCCGACCTCGCCCCCCTCGACTCGATCCTGGCGCTGCGGCACGTGAGCGCGGCCGCCGGAGCCCTGGTCGTCGTCGCGGTCTGGGCCCTGGCCCGCCGTGTGGGTCTGGGCCGAGTCCCGGCCCTCGTCGCGGGTGGCCTGGTCGCCGTCGACCCCTTCCAGATCTCCTTCGACAGCAGAGTGCTGATCGAGCCCTTCGCCCAGCTGTTCCTCCTCGGGTGCCTGCTGCTCCTGGTCACCGCTGCTCGCACCACCGAGCGGACCCGCGAGCGGTGGGCCACCGCCGGCGCGGCCGTCCTCGGCGGGCTGACGCTCTCGACCAAGGAGACCTTCGGCATGGTGCTGGTCGGAGCCCTCGCCGTGCTGGCCCTGTGGTTCGGTGCGGCGGTGCGGCGGCGGACCACGGTGACCGTGCTGGTCGGCAGCATCGCCGGCTACGCGTTGTGCAGCCTGGCCGTGGCCTCGTCGTACGGCTTCTCCACGTGGTGGGACTCGCGGACCGAGGGGCTCGCGCGTCTCGTCGGCACCGAGCAGCCGACCGGCTTCAACTCCCCGACGACCCAGGTGACGCTCACCTCCCGCATCGCCGCCAACGCCCAGGACTTCGCGGTGACCTACGGCCTCCTCCTGCTCGGCGGCATCGCCACGCTCGTGCTGCTGCGGCGGCTCGTCGCCGCCAGCGAGCGTGCCGCTCTGAGGCCGGACCCGATCGCCGTGGTGCTGCCGGCCTGGAGCCTGGCTGCCTGCGGCTACCTCGTCTACGCCACGTTCATCGGCTCGATCGAGGAGCAGATGTACTACATCACCCTGGCGCCCTGCGTCCTGACCCTCGTCCTGTGGGCCCGGTCGTGGGCCGCCGGCATCGGTCACCGACTCGCCCCCGTCGTGGTCGCCGTCCTCGTGGTCGTGCCGGTGCTCTTCGACGTGTCGGTGTGGCACCGCACCCACACGACCGACGTCGATGCCTACGCGGCCTTCGTGCACTGGGAGGCCGACGCCATCACCGCCGGCAGCCGCATGGCGGTCACCGAGGGCACCGCGCAGTTCCTGGTCGAGAACGCCGAGCTGGGCGAGTGGTCGACCGTGCGCGAGTTCCGTCGCGAGGACGTCGACTACGTCCTCGTGCAGACCAAGCTCGTGCGTGAGGGGTACGGGCTCGCCAGGCCGGCCGTCCTGGCGCGTCTGGAGAAGCAGGCGGACGTCGTCTTCGAGGCGCCGGCGGCCGACGGAGACCGGCTCGTGCTCTTCGACGTGCGCCCCTTGACGGGCGGGTCGTCATGACCGGCTCGACCGTCGAGGACACCGCCGGACCCTCCGCGTCGAGCGGCTGGGCCCGCGGGGCTCTCTGGCTCTCCCTGGCCGTCGTGGCCATCAGCGGCGGCAACTACCTCTTCAGCCTCTCCATGGCGAGGCTGCTGCCGCAGGCCGCATTCGTCGAGTTCGTCGGTGTGCAGTCGGTGCTCCTGGTGATCGGGACCGGGGTCATGGCGGCGGTGCCGTGGGTCGTGGCCCGCGAGGTGGCCCACGCCTCGACCCTGGGCGAGGGGGCGGGGCACGCCCGACGACAGGCACTCCACTTCGGCGTGGTCGCAGCCTCCGTCCAGGGTGTCGTGCTGGCGGCGCTGACGTTCGTGATCTGCCTGGGCATCGGAGGTCCCGGCCTCGCGCTCGTCGCAGCCGGCGCAGCACTGGCGACCTCGCTGCTCGCAGCCCCGGTCGGGTTCCTCCAGGGTCAGCAACGCATGTCGACCATCGCTCTGCTGCGCATCGGCGAGGCCGTGGGCCGGATCGTGATCGGTCTGGTCGCGGTGGTCGCGCTCGGCGGATCGGCGATCGGCGCGGTAGCCGGGATGCCGGTAGCCAGCGCACTGCTGCTGGGGGCGGCTGTCGTCCTGTGCCGTGCCGGACTACCGCTGCGGCGACCCCGTCGGGGCGTCACCCGCGAGCTGTTGTCCACGGCCCTGGTGCTCGGCGTCGTGCAGGTGCTGCTGACGATGCTGTCGAGCGTCGACACCGTGGTGGCGGCAGCGGCTGGTTGGTCGGACCTGGACGGGTACGCCTACCAGGCCGCTGCGCTGCTCGGGCGCGCGCCGCTCTTCCTCAGCATCGCGCTCGGCCAAGCCATCTATCCCGCCCTCGTCGCCGCTCGGTCCGACGAGGCTCATGCCGAGCAGCTGCGGCTGGGGGTAGCCCTCTTCGCCCGACTGGGAGTCCTCGCCCTCCTCGCCTTCCTCACCGTGCCGACCGACCTGGTCGCGGTGGTGGGCGGGGAAGCCGCTGGCGAGGTGTCCGCGCTGGTGCGCATCACCGGGGTCACGGGAGTCGCTGCCGGTGTGGTCAACCTCCTCGTGGTGGGCCTCCTCGCCCGCGCGCGCTCCCGCACTGCGCTCCTGGTCCTGCTCGCGGCCGCCGTGCTGCAGACCGTCGCCCTCGCGCTGGCGTCCACACGCGGTGCCTACGCCGTGGCACTCACCGCGGCCGTCGTCATGGTGGGACTGCTGTGCCACCTCGCGGTGCGCACCCGGTCGTGGCGCCCCTGGGCAGGTGTCGGGCGGTCGGACCTCGCCGGCGCCCTGCTCGCCACGGCGTTCCTCGCAGGCGCCGACGCCTCCGGCTCCACCTGGGTCTGGCTCCTGGCCGTGCCGCTGGCCACCGCGGCGCTCCTCGGCACCTCCCTGCACCACCTCCTCGTCTCGAGAGGCACCTCATGACCGCTCATTCGTCAGTCGATCGTGCTCTTCCCGGACTCGACGCGCGCGGGCCACGCTGTCTGCTCCTGGGCGGGAGCACTGCCACCGGCTTGGGGGTGCGGGGGCATTCGTTCGGTCGACGGTCGGCCGATCAACTCGGCGCAAGTCAGGTACTGGATCTGACAGCTAGCGGACCGTTGCTCGACGAGGCCTTGCAGCGTGTTCAGGAGATGGTGGACTTCGCCCCGGACGTCGTCATCATCGGATGCGGAATCGCCGAGTCCATCGTGCACCCGCCCCGACGTGTCCAGGACTTCATCGAGCGTTTCGCGCCCTCCGGATGGCATGGCGTGGCGGGACTGCAACCGCGCCCCTACTTCTCCACTTCGTCATGGCGCCGTCGCACACGCCAGCGAGTCACGTCATGGGCCAAGGTGCGCGTGAAGACGGCGACGATGAAGTTCGGTGCTCGGCAGCGAATGGATCCTGCTGAATTCCGGCAGCACTTCGACCTGCTCCTGACGTCGCTGCGGCCTTTGGGGGCGTGCGTTGTCGTCGTCGGTGCCTGGGAGACCGACGACAGACTCTTCCCGGGGACCAACGACGCCTTTCGAGCGCTCGACGTCACGCTCGCCGAGTCGATCGCGGCTCAAGGCGCACTGCTGATCGATCCCCGACTCTGCCTGCGGATCTGGGACGACTATCTCGAGGACCATATGCATTGGAACGATGCCGGCCACGAAAGGGTGGCGGCTCAGGTGGTCAGCGCTGTACGGACCGCCGGGCCGTCGTCCAGGCGCACCGCGGGCGGCGAGTGATGGCGGCCGGGAGCGAGCGGACCCAGTTTTCGAGGCTGCGCATCCTCCACCTCGGGTTCGAGGACCATCGACGCCCCGGGAGCGGTGGCGGCTCGGCACGCAACCGGGCCGTCAACGCACGGCTTGCCCGGCACCACGACATCACGATGGTGACCGCCCGCTACCCGGGCGCGGAGGACCGTGTCGAGGACGGCGTACGTCACGTCCACCTCGGCATCGGTCGTGGCTACATGGTCTCGCTTCTCAGCTACTTCGCCTGCCTGCCGTGGTTCCTCCTGCGCCACTCCCGGCACCACGACCTGGTCGTGGAGGAGTTCGCGGCGCCACTCGGGTCGGTCTCGGCGCCGCGGTGGACCCGACGTCCGACGCTCGCGGTGGTCCAGTGGCTGGACGCAGCGGGCAAGTCGCGGCAGTACCACCTGCCGTTCCTCGCCTTCGAGTCCCTGGGGCTGCGCTCGCACCGCCGAGCGGTGGCCGTCTCGCACGACCTCGCCGACCAGATCGGGTCCCGCGCACCTGCGCTACGCGTGGACGTCGTGCCGAACGGGGTCGAGCCGGAGGCCTTCGAGGTGAGCGAGCCCGACAGCGGCGACGTGGTCTACCTCGGCCGCCTCGAGATCGCGCAGAAGGGCCTGGACCTGCTGTGCGAGGCGTGGGCCCGCGCGGCCGACCGGATCGGAGGGCGCCTGCTCATCGCAGGCGACGGTCCCGACCGGGCCAGGCTGGAGCGGCTCTGCGAGCGTCTCGGCATCGCTGACAGCGTGGTGATGCTCGGCCGTGTGGAGGGGGAGGAGAAGCTGCGGCTGCTCGCTGGCGCGCGGGTCGTCGCGATGCCCTCGCGCTACGAGACCTTCGGCATGGTGGCGGTGGAGGCGCTGGCCTGCGGCAGCCCCGTGGTTGCCTACGCCATCCCCTGCCTGCGCGAGGTCGTGCCCGAGGGGAGCGGCGTCCTCGTGACGGACCTGCTCGACGCGGGGGCCTACGCCGAGGCGCTCGCGGCCGCGTGGCACGACCCCGGTCTCAAGGCCCGGGCCGCCGGGAGCGGGCGCGACTTCGCCCGTCGCTTCGAGTGGGACGCCATCGCGCGCGAGCAGGAGGCGGTCTACCTCGACGTGGCCCGAGCGGGCGCGGCGTCCAGGCCCGCCCCGGCGGAGCGCAGGTGAGCCCGGGCGTGCCAGCCCCGGAAGGGAGCCAGCACCGGCGCGACATCCAGGGTCTCCGCGCCCTCGCGGTCGTGGCTGTCGTCGGCGACCACCTCCTCGGCTGGCCCGCGGGCGGGTTCGTCGGGGTCGACGTCTTCTTCGTCCTCTCGGGCTTCCTCATCACCGACCTGCTGCTGCGGGAGCGGGCTGCCACCGGCCGCATCTCCCTGAGGGGCTTCTACGAGCGACGTGCTCGCAGGCTGCTGCCAGCGGCCTGGCTCGTGCTCGCCGTCACCCTCCTCGGGTCCTGGCTGATCTACTCCGGCCCCCGGCTCGCGGCCACCGTCGCCGACGCCGGGTGGGCCGTGGCCTTCGCCGCCAACTGGCGCTTCGGGCTCGAGGGCACCGACTACTTCCGGGCCGACGCGCCACCGTCGCCGCTGCAGCACTACTGGTCGTTGGCCGTCGAGGAGCAGTACTACGTCGTCTGGCCGGTGCTCCTGGTCGCCCTCGCGGCCCTGGCCTCGCGCGCAGGCACCCGTGGCGCTCAGCGTGTGGTCGTGGGGGCGACGGCCGCCCTGGTCGCGCTCGCGTCGTTCGTGTGGGCGGTGCACGAGTCTGCCGTCGCCCCCACGGTGGCCTACTTCTCCACCTTCTCCCGTGCCTGGGAGTTGGCCGTCGGGGCGGGTCTCGCGGCCGGTGTGCCGGTGCTGCGCCGGATACGCCCCGTCCCGGCTCGGGTGCTGTCGTGGGTCGGGCTGACGGGCATCGTGGCCTCGATGCTGCTGGTCGGCTCCGACCTGGCGTTCCCCGGCCCCTGGGCGGCCGCCCCCGTCGCGGCCACCGCCCTGGTGGTGCTCGCCGGGGTGCCCGAGCACGCCGACGGTCCGTGGCTGCTGCGCAACCGCGTCGCCACCTGGCTGGGCGACCGCTCCTACTCCCTGTACCTGTGGCACTTCCCGGTCATCGTCCTCGGGTTCGCGGTCGTCGCGGAGACGACGGTGACCCGCGCCGGTGCGGCGCTCGCGATGCTGGTCGCCGCCTACTACTCCTACGAGCTGGTAGAGACCCCGCTGCGCCGCTCGCGACGGCGGACCTCCGGGCGACCGGCCACCTCGGGCGTGCTCACGCCCCGGTATCGGCTGCTGGTCGCCAGTCTCGGCGCCGTCGTGGTGACCGCCCTGCTCGCCGGCCTCGCCCTGCGGCCCACCGTCGCGAGCCCGGGGGTCGACCTGACCGGAGCGGCTCCTGCGGCGACGACGATCGTGCCGCCGACCGGGGCGGAGGCGCGCTGGCAGGAGAAGGTGCTGGCAGCGCTGGAGACGGCGGACTGGCCAGTGCTCGATCCGAGCATGGAGCAGGCGATCGGGAGCGCCCAGGCGCCGTCCGACGTGGTGGCGTGCGGGGTGAGCACGGAGACGGTCGACCTCGAGGCGTGCACGTGGGGGCCGCCGGACGCCCGCAGGACCGCCGTGGTCGTGGGCGACTCCGTCTCGCTGACCTACGTCGCCCCTTTGCGCGGGGTGCTCGAGGCCCGCGGGTCGTGGGACCTGGTCAGCCTGGGCACGTTCGGCTGTCCCTTCGTGCCCCTGCCGGTCGGCAGTAGCAGCGAGGCCGTCGACGACTGCGCGACGCGCCGGGCCGAGGCCCTCGCCACCATCGCCGACCTCGACCCCGACGTGGTGGTCGTGGCCAACTCCTCGGAGACACCCGACGTGCTCGGCACCGGCGACTCGGTGAGCGACACCGGGTGGGCGCGGGGCGTGGAGCAGCTGCTCGCGCCCGCGGTCGCCACGGGGGCAGCAGTGGTGGTCCTCGCCCCGCCGCCCGGCGGGACCGACATCGAGGAGTGCTACACCCGGCTTTCCTCGCCTGTCGACTGTGTCGGGCAGGTAAGCGACTCGTGGGTCAGCCGGGCCCGCTCCGAGCAGACGATGGCCACCGAGCTCGGCGGCACGTGGATCAGCTCGGCGCCGTGGTTCTGCTTCCGGGACCAGTGCCCGAGCTTCGTGGACGGTGTGCCCGTGCGGTCGGACGCCGTCCACATGACGACGGCCTTCGCCGAGCGGGTGGAGCCCCTGCTGGCCTCCGCCCTGCGCTCCACCGCCGCGCTGACCGGCGGTGCGAGCGAGGCAGGCGGTCCGCTGGTCAGGGGGCCAGAAGGCGCCGGTAGTCGTCCAGGGTCGCCCACCGACCGTCCTGGAGCTGGGCTGCGTTCATCCACACCAGGCCGGTGAGGCCCAGCTCGTGCACCCGGTCGACCGAGCGCTGCATCTCCTCGGGGGAGTTGGTGCCGGTGTTCTCGCCGGCGACCGGCAGGCCCAGGGGCTGCGCGAGTCGCACCAGGTGCCGCACCGGGCTCTCGTAGACCGGGTCGGCGCCCTGGTCAGCAGCGTCGACCCAGGTGGTGTACGCCTCGTTGTGCCCGCGCACGGTGGCCGCGCGAGGCAGCAGACCGGCCCAGTCGAGGCCCTCGTTGAGGGCGCCGGTCAGCTCGCCACGGGTGGCGCCGCGCAGGCCGCCCGCCACGGCCTTGTCGACGTCGCCGGGACGCACCCCCCACCCCGGGAGCAGCAGCTGGAGGGTGGGCCTCCACCCGAAGGCCCTGCGGTAATGCCGCAGCTGCCACATCCCGTAGTCGTTGATCTCCTCGAGGTACCACGCCAGGAAGGCGGCCGTCTCCTCGGTCGTGCCCTGCCCGGGTCGGTAGCCGGGCACGGGAGACTGGGCCTGGGCCGTGGGACTGAAGGCCCACAGGCTGTTGCGGTGGTCGCCGACGGTCGCAGGGGGGTAGTGGAGCTCGTTGTACCAGAGCCCGCCGACGCGGATCGCGGCGATGGGGCCGTCGTCGAGCACCGCCGACAGCCGGTGGAGGTAGCGGTTCTGGGCCCGTCGCACCCTCGGGTTGAAGACGGCGTCGGGCACCCGAGCACCGACCTGGCCCTGCCAGACGTCGCCGTACTGGTTGACGAAGCGGGTGTCACCGCCGACGTCGAACACCCAGGACGGCGGGTACTGCAGGCCGGCGTCGAGGATGACGTCGAGGCCTGCCGCGCGGATCTGCTCGGCGCGACCGGCGACCTGGGCGGCGTAGGTCGGGTCGATACGGCCCCGCTGCGGCTCCAGCCGGTCCCAGCCGACCTCAAGCGAGACCGCGGTCACTCCGGTCCCGGTCAGCGTGGTCAGGTCGAGTGCGTTGGCGCCCAGGATCCCGTAGTAGGTGTGCGCGGGGTCGGCTGCACCTTCGTGGGCGGCGGCCGGCGGCAGCGTGCCGGTGGACCCCACGGCCACGAGGCAGAGCGCCAGGACGGACGCCAGGCGGGCGCGCGTCGTCCGGTCGCTCGGGCGACGGCGGGGGCGGGGGGGCATGGCGCCAGCCTCGCAGAGGCGGGCGGCTCGCGCGGCGTCGTGAGACGTAGCGCACCGGTCGGGCGACGAGATGGTCATTCATGACCATGCGGTTCGAGCCGACCGGTCGGTCAGTCGGTCGCCGTCCGGTGGGTGGGTGCGCCGGGTCGCTGGCTACGCTCGCCACGTGACGGACTCGGCTGCCTCCGCCCCCGCAGACGGCTCGGCACCGGCTACCTACGTGTGGGCCGACTGGTCGCTCGACGATCTGCTGGCCGCCAAGGCCGCGAGCGGGCTGCGGGTCAGCCTCGTCGTGCCGGCCCGCAACGAGGCCGCCACCGTCGGCGACGTCGTCACCCGGGTGCGCGAGGCGCTCGTGGAGACCGTCGCGCTGCTGGACGAGATCGTCGTCATCGACTCCGACTCCACCGACGCGACCTACGAGGTCGCCACCGGCGCCGGCGCCGTGGTGCACCGCTCCGCGGAGGTGCGCCCCGAGCTGGGCAGCCACCCCGGCAAGGGCGAGGCGATGTGGAAGTCGCTCTTCGTGACCACCGGCGACGTGCTGGTCTTCATGGACGCCGACCTCGTCGACTGGGACACCCACTTCGTGCCCGGTCTGCTCGGCCCGCTGCTGACCCGGCCCGAGGTCGGGCTGGTCAAGGGCTTCTACGAGCGGCCCGGCACCGGCGAGGGCCCCGAGGGGCTCGGCGCGCTCGACGGTGGTCGGGTCACCGAGCTCGTCGCCCGCCCGGTCATCGCCCTCGAGCACCCCGCGCTCGCCGGGCTCGTGCAGCCCCTGGCGGGGGAGTGGGCGATCCGTCGCGAGCTCTTCGCGTCGCTGTCGGTGCCGACCGGCTACGCCGTGGAGCTGGCCGCCCTCATCGACACCTGCCGGCTGCGGGGAGCCGGCGCGATCGCCCAGGTCGACCTCGGGCGGCGCGCGCACCGCCATCAGGCGCTGCTCGACCTGGGGGCCATGGCCGTGCAGATCCTCGCGGCCGTCGAGCAGCGGCGTGGTGGTGTCGAGACGCTCGCTGGCGCTCGCTCCTCAACCACCGGGGGAGGAGCCGCCGACTCGGGCCGGAGGGGGGAGGGGGCGGTGCGGCTGCGGCAGTACCGTCCCGACGGCGGGCGCATCAGCCCCGTCGAGCGCGACGTACCGATCATCGAACGACCACCCGCGAAGGATCTCCTGTGACGCTCAAGCTCGGCCGTCGCGAGTTCGACGACGACGCCATGCTGATGATGGCCATCGTCAACCGCACCCCCGACTCCTTCTTCGACAAGGGCGCCACCTGGGCCGAGGACAAGGCGCTCGCGCGCGTGGCGCAGGTCGTGGCCGACGGCGCCGAGATCGTCGACATCGGCGGCATCAAGGCCGCCCCCGGCGTCGAGATCGACGCCGCCGAGGAGAAGGCGCGCGTCGTCGACTTCGTCGCGCAGGTGCGCGCCGAGCACCCCGACCTCGTCATCTCCGTCGACACCTGGCGCGCCGAGGTCGGCCGGGCGGTCTGCGAGGCCGGCGCTGACGTGCTCAACGACGCCTGGGGCGGGGCCGACCCCGAGCTCGTCGACGCCGCCGCCGAGGCCGGCGCCGCGGTGATCTGCACCCACACCGGCGGCGCGACGCCGCGCACCCGCCCCTTCCGGGTGGAGTACGACGACGTCGTCGCCTCAGCGATCGCCGACACCATGGCCTACGCCGACCGGGCCGTCGCCGCCGGCGTCGACCCCCGCAGCGTGGTCATCGACCCCGCCCACGACTTCGGCAAGAACACCTTCCACTCCCTCGAGGTCACCCGTCGCATCGGGGAGATGGTCGACACGGGTCGCCCGGTGCTGGTGTCGCTGTCGAACAAGGACTTCGTGGGGGAGTCGCTCGACCTGCCGGTCGGCGACCGACTCGTCGGCACCCTGGCCGCCACCGCGCTGTGCGCCGCCGCCGGTGCGCGCATCTACCGCGTGCACCAGGTCGTGGAGACCCGCCAGACCGTCGACATGGTCAACACCGTCCTCGGGCGTCGCCGCCCGGCCCGAGCGATCAGGGGGCTGCAGTGAGTGCCGTGCGTGGTGCGAGGACCGTCGTGCTGGTGCCGGGGGTGCTCGCGCTGCTCCCCGAGTACGCCGGGATCGCCGACCCGGTCGCGGAGCTCCGCGCGGCGTGCGTCGCGGCGCTCGGGTCGCTCGCCGGCGCGGGGCCGGTCGCGCTCGTGGCCGACGCGCAGGGCGAGCGGGTCGCCCGCTCGCTGCTCGAGGCGGCGGGAGTCGCTGCCGACGTCGTCGCCGCGAGCACCGCGGCCGACCCCGCGAGCGAGCCTGCGGCCGACCCCGAAGGGTCGGCGTACGTGGTGGTGGCCAACGGGTCGGCGCGGCGCGGGGAGAAGGCGCCGGGCCACCTCGACGAGCGGGCCCCGGGCTTCGACGAGGCGTTGGGGAGGGCCCTCCGTCAGGTCGACGCGGAGCACCTGACACGCTTGGACCGCGAGCTCGCGGTCCAGCTGCTGGTCGGCAACCCCGACGGGTTCGTGACGCTGGGCCGGCTCCTCGGGGGCGGACAGGGGGCCTGGCGGGCAGAGGTGGACTTCGCCGCCGACCCGTTCGGCGTGCAGTACTGGGTGATGAGGTGGACATGCGAGTCCTGATCGGTCCCGACACCGTCGGACCTGACGTGAGCGACGACGACCTGCGCGAGCTCTACTCGGCGCCGTCGACGCCGTGGCTGCGCGCCAACATGGTGAGCACGGTGGACGGCAGCGCCACCGGCGACACCGGGGTGAGCGGCTCGATCAACAACGCCGCCGACAAGCGGGTCTTCGACACGCTGCGCTCGCTGGCCGACGTGATCATCGTCGGCGCCGGCACGGCCAAGGCCGAGGGCTACCGCCCCACCGACACCCCGATCGTGCTGGTCAGCCGCAAGGCGCAGGTGCCGCCCTCGTTGGTGGGTGCGCCGGCCGGCTCGGTCTACCTCGCCACCTGCGCGCGCTCCGACGGCATCGAGAAGGCCCGGGCGACCCTCGGCGAGGAGCACGTGCTGACCCTCGGGTCCCACCGGGTCGACCTGCCGCTGCTCAAGGCCACCCTGGCCGAGCGCGGCTGGGGCAACCAGCTGTGCGAGGGCGGGCCGCACCTGCTGCGCGACATGGTCTTCCAGGGCTGTGTCGACGAGCTCACCGGCACCACCGTGCCGCGCCTGGTCGCCGGCAGCAACGGCCGGATCACCGAGGGCGCGCCGATCGACAAGCCGCTCGACCTGACCCTGCTGCTCGAGGACCACGGCACGCTGCTCGGACGCTGGCGCGTCGGCCAGTAGCTCTGCTGCGCCACCCGCGCGGGTGCGCGCCCGTCGCACGCGGGCGCCGGCGACCGGTCCCGCTGCGAGGCGGGTTCGGTGGAGGTCGTGCGCCACGCGGGGGAGACCCCACGTCTCGCACGACCTCCACCCGGGCGGGTGCCGCGCCCGTCTCGGGCGACCCCGGCCAGGTCGTCGGCCGCCCCGTCCCCCCGGAGCGGAGCGACTCGACGCGCACGTGGCGGGGGTCCCCCGTGGGTGCGGGCCGGGTGCCCGCACCGGTCGATCATGGCGGTCGGGGCGCCGCGGTCTGAATGGTCGGATCGGACCATTGTCTTTACTTTCCCAGGGCCTTACGTTGTAAGGCCCTGGGCGCCGGTGCTCGCCGTCAGTCGCCGGGAGCCGCGGGCCCGACGTACCGGACGGGGGCCTCGCTGGTGGCGGCCCAGTGGCCGCCGTAGGCGTCGGTGAAGACGAGGGTGAGCGGCAGGGAGAGCTCGGCGTGCTCGCCGACCTGGATCAGCACGCTGAACTCGCGGCTGCTGCGGCCGGGCATCTCCTTCGCGAGCATGCCGCAGACGAGGCCGTCCTCGCTCTCGTGGGTGACGGCGAGGTCGACGATCGGGGTGACGTCGTCGTTGCTCACCCGCAGCGTGCAGCGCACGGCGCCGACCCGGGTCAGCAGCGTCGTCTCGACGTCGGTCAGGCGGACGGCGGGCACGCCGGGGTCGCGACGGGGGGCGTCGTCGGATCGCTCGGGGGCGTTCACGGCTGTCCTCTTCCTGTCGCGGGCCGGTTGGTGCCAGACGGCCGACCGACCGTAGATGCTGCCCCAGCCTGCGCGCCAATCGTTTCACCTTGCGGGGTGGAGGCCGTGAAGAACGTGTGACGGCCGTGTGTCGAGTGCCACTCCCACGACTTCGTGAATGAATTCACAAACCCTCGGAGGCGGTCTCCCCCCGACGTAGCGTCGAGTGCGTGGAGCCCCTCCTCGCCCTCACGTCCCTGGTCACCGACGATCCCGCCGGGCTGCTCCCGGCGCGGCAGCAGATGGCGCTGTCGCTGGGCTGGCACATCGTGCTGGCCTGCTTCGGCGTCGCCTTCCCCACCATCATCTTCGCGATGCACTGGCGCGGCATCTACCGCGACGACCGCGACGCGCTGGTCCTGGCCAAGCGCTGGTCGAAGGTCTCCGCGGTGCTCTTCGCGATCGGCGCGGTCTCCGGCACGGTGCTGTCCTTCGAGTTCGGCCTGCTGTGGCCGGGCCTGATGAGCCGCTTCGGCGACGTGCTCGGACTGCCCTTCGCCTTCGAGGGCCTCGCCTTCTTCCTCGAGGCCATCTTCCTGGGCATCTACCTCTACGGCTGGGGACGCATCCCGCCCAAGCAGCACCTCCTCATGCTCGTGCCGATGGGCATCACCGGCGTCGTCGGCACCTTCTGCGTGCTCGCGGTCAACGGGTGGATGAACAACCCCACCGGCTTCCGCATCGAGGACGGCGAGGTCGTCGACGTCCAGCCCTGGGTGGCCTTCCTCAACGACGGCGTGTGGATGCAGTTCCTCCACATGTGGGTGGCGGCCTTCATGGTCGCGGGCTTCGCGATCAGCGCGGTCTACGCCGCCGGGATGCTCCGCGGTCGCCGCGACCGCCACCACCGGCTCGGCTTCACCGTGCCCTTCGTCTTCGCCACCGTGGCCGCGCTGCTCCAGCCGGTCATCGGCCACCTGCTCGGCTCCCGGCTCGCCTCGACGCAGCCGGCCAAGCTGGCCGCCTTCGAGCTGGCCCTGGAGACCGAGAGCCCCTCGCCGCTGCGCCTGGGCGGCCTGCTGGTCGACGGCGAGGTCCGCTACGCCCTCGACATCCCCTACCTCGGCTCGCTCATCGCGCGGAACTCCTTCACCGAGCCGGTGCAGGGCCTCGACACCATCCCCGTCGACGAGCAGCCGCCGGTCAACATCACCCACCTGGCCTTCCAGTCGATGGTCGGCATCGGCACCCTGCTGGCCCTCGCGGTCGTGGTCTTCTGGCTGGCCCGCTGGCGCGGGCACGACCTGCTCGGCAACCGCTGGTTCCTGCGGGGCGCCGTGCTCGCCGGACCCCTGGCCGTCGTCGCCCTCGAGGCGGGCTGGATCGCCACCGAGGTCGGCCGGCAGCCCTGGGTCGTCTACGGCGTCATGCGCACCACCGAGGCCGCCGGTGACAACCCCGGCCTGTGGTGGCTGCTCGGCATCTCCACCGTCGTCTACACCGCGATGACCGTCGGCGCCGTGGTCGTGCTCCGCTCGATGGCCCGGCGCTGGCGCGAGGGCGAGGAGGACCTGCCCAGCCCCTACGGCCCGGAGCGCGAGTCGCTCGAGGGGGCCGACGCGTGAGCCTCGAGCTGGCCGTCGCCGCGGCGCTGTTCACCGGCGTGATCGCCTACGCCCTCCTCGGCGGGGCCGACTTCGGGTCGGGCTTCTACGACCTCACCGCGGGCGGCAGCCGACGCGGCGCGGAGCTGCGCACCCAGGTCGACCACAGTCTCGGGCCGGTGTGGGAGGCCAACCACGTGTGGCTGATCTACGTGCTCGTCGTGTGGTGGACCGGCTTCCCGGCCTCCTTCGCCTCCACCATGAGCACGCTGATCTTCCCCATGCTCTTCGCCTTGCTGGGCATCGTGCTGCGCGGGGCCGCCTTCGCGTTCCGCAAGTACTCCGGCTCGCTGCGCCAGGCCCAGCTCTTCGGCGCGGTCTTCGCCGCCTCCTCGCTGATCACGCCCTTCTTCCTCGGCGCGGCCGCCGGCGCGATCGCCTCGGGGCGGGTGCCGGCCGAGGGACGCGGCGACGTGTGGGGGTCGTGGCTGACCGCCACGTCGTTCTTCGGGGGGGCCATCGCCGTCGGCACCTGCGCCTTCCTCGCCGGGGTCTTCCTGGTCGCCGACGCCGCGCGGGCCGGCCGCACGCACCTGGTCGCGCAACTGCGCGCCCGGACCCTCGGCGTCGGCGCGGTCACCGGGCTGGTCGTCTTCGCCGCCCTGGTGCCGCTCCACGAGGACGCCCCGACCCTGTGGGCCGGCCTCAGCGGTCGCGCCCTGCCGCTGGTACTGCTCTCCGCCGCGGCCGGCGCCGCCACCCTGTGGCTGCTCTGGGTCGGACGCCACTCCGTGGCCCGGCTGACCGCCCTCGTCGCCGTGGCCGCCGTGGTGTCGGGCTGGGGGATCGGGCAGTACCCCTGGCTGCTCGTCGACGAGGTCACCCTCACCGACGCCGCCGGCGCTCCCGCCACGCTGGCCGCCCTCCTCGTCGCCGTGGGCATCGCCGGCGCCGTCGTCCTGCCCGCCCTGGCGTACCTCTTCTCGCTGACGCAGTCGGAGAAGTGGGCCGACGCGGGGCACTGAGGGCGTCGGGTGGTGTCAGGGGGGCGCGGGGCGTCCGCGGGTTTCGCCAGCCGGCCGGTGAAACCCGCACCTGTCGGCCCACGCGTCGGCCGACAGGTGCGGGTCCGGGCCGACCGGTGTGACGCGAGTGACGGGTGGAGCCGGGGGACGTCAGGCGACGGGGTCGGCCTCGACCGGCTCGACCAGGCTGAGGTCGGCCGGGGCGGGGAGCACGACGCGGAAGGCGTTGGCGGCGGCGTCGTAGGAGACCCGTCCGCCGTGGGCCTCGACCAGCTCCCGCACCACCGACAGGCCCAGGCCGGACCCGCGGCGGCCGGTGCCCTCGGCGCGGGTGTAGGGGTCGAAGAGCTGCGGCACGAAGTCGGCCGGCACCCCGGCCCCCGCGTCGGAGACGGCCAGCTCGACCGGGGCGGGACCCGGGGCGGCGGGCGGCCCGGGGAGCGGACGGGCGGCCAGGACGACCGGCTCGGCGCCGTAGGCCTGGGCGTTGCCGACCAGGTTGACCAGCACCTGCTGGAGGCGCAGCGGGTCGGCCTGCACGCGGAGCCCGGGCTCGCACTCCAGGCGCAGGTCGAGGTCGGGGAAGACCTCGGCGCAGGCCTGGAGCTCCGCGGCGAGCAGGAGCGGGGCCGGCTCCAGGGCGACCACCCTGCGGTCGGTGGTGGCCACCGCGAGCATGTCCTCGGTCATGAGCGTCAGCCGGCGGGTGAGCATGCGGCTGCGGTCGATCATGGTGGCCTGACGCTCCTCGCCGAGGTCGCCCCCGGCCTCGGAGAGCAGCTCGAGGTAGCCCTGCAGCCCGGTCAGAGGGGTGCGCATGTCGTGGGTGACCACGGCGACCATGTGCTCGCGCAGGTTCTGGGCGTCGAGGAGCTGGCGGTTGGTGGTCTCCAGGCGCACCGAGTCGCGCAGCACCTGGCGGTGCAGCGCGGTGACCTCGCGCAGCATGGCGAGCAGCACGACGGTCGCGGCGGTGAGGGCCAGGGCGCGTGCGCCGTACCACCCCACGGTGAAGCGCGACTCGGAGAAGAGGGTGAGGGTGGCGTCGCCGGTGGTGGCGACGACGGCGACGATCGCCCACGCCTCGATGCCCTGGGCGTCGCGGCGCCCCAGGACGCCGACCAGGGCCGCGCCGAGCGAGAGCAGGCAGAGCGCCACGATCCACGGGCCGAAGCGCTCGGTGAGCACCGTGTAGTCGCCGTCGACGATGATCGTGGGGATCCGGTCGGCGCCCGCGGTCACCAGCGCGGTGGTCCCGACGGCCGCGGCCAGGACGGTGCCGTGGGTCAGCAGCAGCCGGCGGCCGCGGTGCTCGAGGCTGCCCAGGCGCGCCTCCAGCCCGGCCGGCCAGGGCGCCAGGGCCAGCCCGATCAGCACCGGCAGCCCCGTGTGCCAGGCCGCCCACAGCCACGGCGCGCTGCTGGGGGAGGCGCCGAGGAGCCCCGTGGGGGTGAAGAGCCCGCCGAAGACCAGAGCGTGGGGCACGACGATCGCGGCCGACCAGACGTACGCGGCGCTGAGCGCCAGCACGCGGGGCCCGCCGCCGGCGCGGTACTGCTCGACCAGCAGCACCGCCGTCAGCAGGTCGCAGGCCAGCACCAGGGTGAGGAAGGCGGGCAGGAAGGCGGGGTGAGGACCCAGCAGCAGGTCGGCGTTGAGGAACAGCAGCCCGACCACGGCCGGCACCACCGCCGCGACCACCAGGGGCGCACGACGGGACGCGGCGGGCAGTGCGGCGGGCAGTGCGGCGGGCGGCGCGGCGGGCGGCGAGGAAGGAGCCTCGACGGCGCTCCCCGAGGCCGTCAGGACGGTCACGCTCGCAGTCTGACGCATCGCACCCCCTCCCGCGGCGCTTCGCCGCGATCCGGGCCGAGCGCCCGACCCGGCCCGTGCAGGGCCTGGCTACCGTGGTCGGCGTGAGCCTGCCGACCGCGCCCACCCGCCCCCGGCGCACCTGGCCCGCCGCCCTGGGGATCTCCCTCGGCTTCGTCGCGCTGCTGTGGGTGCTCGAGCTCGTCGACGCCCTCCCCGGGGTGCAGTGGGACGATGACGGGATCCGCCCGCGCACCGGCGACGGCCTCGTCGGGGTGCTGCTCGCCCCGCTGCTGCACGGCGGCTTCGACCACCTCGCCTCCAACTCCCTGCTGGCCGCGCTCCTGCTCTTCCTCGTGCTGCTCGGGGGCGTCGGGCGCGGGCTGGCGGCCACGGCGGTCATCTGGCTGCTCGGTGGGCTCGGCACCTGGCTGGTCTCCCCGGCCGGCACGGTGCACCTCGGGGCCTCCGGTCTCGTCTTCGGCTGGCTGGTCTACCTGGTGCTGCGCGGCTTCGTGGCCCGCCGGGTCGGCCAGATGGTGCTCGGCGTCGTGCTGCTGGTCGTCTACGGCGGGCTGCTGTGGGGCGTGCTGCCCGGGCAGCCGGGCATCTCGTGGCAGGGCCACCTCTTCGGGGCGCTGGCAGGCGCGGTCGCGGCGTACGTCGTGGCCCGGCCGGGCGCGGACACCTCGCGGGGCTGAGGCCGCCGGACCGTAGGGTCGGGCGGCGTGAGCGAGACGAGCACCGGCGAGGGCCCGGGCGAGGACCTGATCGTGACCCGCGGCGACGGGGTGGTGGAGGTCGTCTTCAACCGGCCCCACCGCCGCAACGCCTTCACCCGGGCGATGTACGCCGCGCTGAAGGACCTGTGCGCCGAGCTGCGCGAGGACGGCAGCGTGCGGGTGCTGGTGCTGCGCGGCGCCGGCGGGCGGGCCTTCGCCGCGGGCAACGAGATCAGCGACTTCGTCGACGCCGACGCGGTCGCCTACGAGGACTGGATCCGCGACCTGCTCGAGCAGCTCTTCGCGCTCCCGCAGGTCACCGTGGCGGCCGTCGACGGAGTCTGCGTCGGCGGGGGACTGGCCGTCGCCACCCACTGCGACCTGCGCCTGGCCACGGCCGGCTCGCGCTTCGGCTACCCCATCGCCCGCACGCTGGGCAACGCGCTGGCCGCCTCGATCGTCTACCGCTGCGCCACCGTCTTCGGCGAGCCGGTGACCCGCGAGATGCTGCTGGCCTCGCGGCTCGTCGACGCCGAGCGCGCCCACGCCGTCGGTGCGCTCATGGCCGTCTCGCCCGACGCCGAGGCCCTCGACGCCGAGCTCGCCGCCCTGCTCGACGGGCTGCGCGCCGCGTCCTCGGTCACCCTGCGCGCGACCAAGGGCCAGCTGCTCGACCGCGCCCGCCGGCTCGAGGCCTCGCCCGCCGGTGACCACGAGCTGCTGCGCGAGGTCTACACCGGGCCCGACTTCGCCGAGGGGGTCCGGGCGTTCCTGGGCAAGGAGAAGCCGGCCTTCGGGTGAGGCTGCGGGTTTCGCCAGCCGGCTGGCGAAACCCGCACCGGTCGCCCCGCGCACGGGCCGACAGGTGCGGGTCCGGGCCGACAGGTCCCCCCTGCGGGCCCGGTGGAGGGACGCGCCGGCCGTGCTGGGCGGCCGGGCGAGGAATGCGCCCGGGTCGGTCGTTGTTGGCGACAACCATGCCCCTCGACGACTCGCGCCGTGTCTCCGTGCTCCTCGGGCTCCTCTTCGGCCTGGCCGGCATGGGGTCGGCCTCGGCGGCCATCGCGCTTCCGGCGATCGGCGCGGAGTTCGGCACCAGCGTGGGCGGCGCGACCTGGGTGATCAGCCTCTACGCGCTGATGCTCGCGGTCACCACCGCGGTCTACGGCCGCGTCTCCGACCTCGTCGGGGTCAAGCTGCCGCTCGTCATCGGCATCGGCCTGATGACCAGCGGCGCGCTGGTCGCGGCCTTCGCGCCCTCCTTCGGCGTGCTGCTAGCCGCCCGGCTCTTCCAGGGCGCGGGCGCGGCGGCGGTGCCGACCCTGGGCGTGGCCATCCTCAGCGCGCGGTACGACGGGGCCGTGCGCGGTCTGGCCCTGGGTCGCCTCGCCGGCGTGGCGGCGGCGGTCAGCTGTCTCGGGCCGCTCCTCGGGGGCCTCGTGGAGCACGCCTTCGGGTGGCGCGCGGTGATGGCGATCCCGATCCTCGGCGTCGCGGTGATCCCCTTCCTGTGGCGCGCCCTGGTGGGGGACGGCACGGGCGCGAGCCTGGACGTCCTCGGCGCCGTGCTGGTCGCGGTGACCGCGGCCGGGCTGGTGCTGCTCGTGCAGTCGCCGTCGACCGGCGTGGTGGTGGCCCTGGTGGGCCTGCTGCTGCTCGTGCTCGGCGCTCCGCTGGCGACGCTGCGGGTGCGGCGGCGGCCCCACGGGTTCCTGCCGCTGGCCGTGGTGCGCAACCCCGCCGTCGTGCGCAGCGCGGTGGCCGCGGCCGCGGTGCCGGCGGCGTGGTTCGGCCAGCTCATCGCGGTGCCGGCCGTGCTGGTGGCCGAGGGCTGGGCGCCCTGGCAGGTCGGACTGCTCCTCGTGCCGAGCGCCGTGCTGGCGCTCGCCGTGCCGCGGGTGGCCGGCCCGCTCATCAGCGGCATCGGCCCCACCGCCTGCCTGGCGATCTCCGGGGCCGTCGCCTCGGTGGCGCTGCTCGTCGCGGGCGTCGGGGCGATCCTCGACGTGCCGGCCGTGCTGGGCGGGGCCGTGGTGCTGGTGACCTTCGCCTTCGGCCTCGGTCAGCCCTCGCTCAGCGCCGCGGTCGGTGACGCCGTCGACGCCGACGTGCGCGGCGTCGCCCTCGGTGTGGCCACCCTGGTCTTCATGACCGGCGGCTCGGTCGGCTCCGCCGTGGTCGGCGGGCTCGGCGACGTGATCGGCATCGGCCCCAGCCTCGCCGTGCTCGCGCTGCTGCCGCTGGCCGGCCTGCTGGTGCTCGCCCCCGCGCTGCGCGGCTCCCGGCCGGCCCGGTCGTCGCGGCGCGCGGAGCCGGCGTACGCCGAGGTGGAGTGAGGGCGGGGACCCTCAGGCCGGCTCGACGAGAGCCTCGGTGAGCGCGCTCAGCTCGGAGCCGTCGAGTCCGTGGCCGAGCAGGTAGGCCCGCGCGCCGCCGTGGCGCTCCTCCAGCGTGGACAGGAAGGCCCACATGGTCTCGGGGGTCGACCCGAGCGCCTCCTGCGGCACCGCTGCGATCCGGTCGCCGTACGCCGGCAGCCGGGTCAGCTGCTCGCGCAGCCCCGCGATGGCCTGCGTCGTGCGGGCGTAGTCGGCCACCAGGTCGTCGGCGACCACACCGACCGCTCGCAGCAGGACGGCCACGGTCACCCCCGTGCGGTCCTTGCCCGCGGAGCAGTGCGCGAGCAGCGGACGGTTGGCCGGGTCGGCGAGCAGCCGGGCCACGGTGACGATCCGGTCGCCGGAGGCGTCGAGGTAGCGGGCGTAGTGGGCGGCGACCCAGTCGCTGCGGTGGGAGGCGGTGAAGTCCCAGGCCACGTCGGCGGCGTGGATCTCGACGTGCTCGGCGCGCCGCTCCCGCTCGCGCAGCGCGGCGCTGGTCTCCTCGGCCACCTCGCGCGGCCCGCGCAGGTCCACGCGGCAGCGCACGCCGAGGCCGTCGCTTCCGACGAGGACCTCGGCCTGGGCGGCGTCGAGGAAGGCCACCGTGCCGCTGCGGTAGAGCACGCCGTGGCGCGTGCGCCCGCCGTCGTCGGTGCGCAGGCCGCCCACGTCACGCAGGTTGTGCAGGTCGGGGAGGTGATGCAGGTCGGGGAGGTCGGCGGGCGGACCGGCGGGGGCGGCCAGGGGGTCGTGGGTCACGGAGCAAGCCTGCCTCGCCGCCGGGTGGTTCACGCGGCCGGCACCGCAGGGCAGGCACCCAGCGTAGTCGTGGCGAGCATCAGGGGACCGAGCGCGGCCCAGGCGTCGCCGTAGTACGTCGGTGCCGCGGCGGCGGCCGTGTCCGCGGCCGCCAGCGCCGCGCGCGCGGCGGCGGGGTCGCCCGACGCGGCGTCGGCCCCGGCACGGGCCACCAGCATCACCGGGCTGGTGAAGCGCGACAGCGGCTCGCCCGACAGCTCCAGCACGTCGACGTCCAGCTCGGGGCCCAGCCGGTCGGCGGCCCGTGCGGCGATGGCGCGGTCGTCCGGGTCGCACGAC
This sequence comes from Nocardioides sp. Leaf285, assembly GCF_001422955.1. NCBI lineage: Bacteria > Bacillati > Actinomycetota > Actinomycetes > Propionibacteriales > Nocardioidaceae > Nocardioides > Nocardioides sp. Leaf285. The sequence continues at coordinate 608,117 of NZ_LMNH01000002.1, forward strand.
TCGGCGTGACGCGCCAGGACCCGCGCTGCGTCGTAGCCGAACTGCGGCCCTCCTCCGCTCGGGGAGCCGGTCGCCCGGACCGACCCGTCGGAGGACACCTCGGCCCAGTCCGGCGGCAGGCGACCACCGAACGTCAGGCCCTCCAGGGCCGCTCGCGAACCGGCGGTCAGCTCCTCCCACCGGGGGTCGTCGGAGGCCGCGTCGAGCAGACCGGTGGCGACGGGCGAGACGTAGCTGGGGTTGAAGACGTACGGCGAGCCCTGGGTGGCCCACGGTCCGGCGACCAGGACGAGGCCCGCCGGGGTGCGGACGGTCTCGTGGTCGAGCACCGCTGTGCCCAGCCTCAGCCCCGCCTCGGTGTAGTCGGCCTCGTCGAAGGTCCGGCCCGCGGTCACGAGGGCTCGTGCGGCGTCGAGGTCGGCGTCGGCGGCCGGGGACGCGTCGACCACCGCTCCGTCGGCCCACCGCCAGCTGAGCAGGCCCTCGGCGGTCATCAGCTCCTCGCGCGTCCAGTCCCACACCCGGTCGAACGTGTCGCGATCGCCGGTGGCGACCGCGAGCAGCATGGCGTAGGCCTGGCCCTCACTGACGGTGTCGCCGCCCTGGTCGGTGCGCGCGACCCGGCCGTCCGGCTCGACGTAGGTCTCCAGGAAGGCCCGGGCGTCGACGTCGGCGCGTGGTCCCTCCGGCCCCCTCTCGTTGCCGGTGGGGCGCAGGACGAGGACGAGCGTCGTGGCGACGAGGGCGACCACGAGCGCCGTGGCGCAGCAGAGACCGAGCAGGCGCAGGGTCCGTCGCCGCCCGGTGCGCGGGGGCTCCGCTGGTGCGACCCCGCCGTCCATCAGGCGCGCTCGGTGGCGAAGACGATGAGGTTGTCCTGGTAGCCGCCCGCGTCGGCGACGTAGGCGCCGTCGCAGGTGATCAGCCGCAGCTGCGCGTCGGGGGTCTGGCCGTAGACGGCGCGGGTGGGGAAGGCGTCCTTGGGGGCGGTGGCGAGCCGGTCGACGGTGAAGCTGGTGGTGGTGCCGTCGTCGCCCAGCACCTCGACCAGGTCGCCGGGACGCAGCGCCTCGAGCCCGGTGAACACCGCGGGCCCGGTGGGGGAGTCGACGTGCCCCGCGATCACCGCGGGGCCGGTCTCGCCGGGTCTCGGGCCGGCGGCGTACCAGCCCGCCACCTGCCAGCGCGGCGGGCGCTCCAGGGTGCCGTCGGCGACCACGGCGAGGTCGTCGAGCCGCGAGACGATCCCCAGGCGCGGCACCCGCACCTCCACCGGTCGCGCCGCCGTGGCCCCCTGCACCGGGATCGTCGAGGCACCCGACGACGGCGCGGAGGAGCCCGACGGGGCGGTCGGGGCGGCGGCAGCCGAGGGCACGGCCGCGGCCGGCGAGGACGCCGCCTGCGGGCCGTCCCCGGCCCGTACGGCGACCAGCGCCGAGACGCCCGCGACGACGAGCAGCGTCACCGCGGCGGCGCGGCGTGCGACGGGGCGGGTGCTCACAGGTCGGCCTCGGGGTCGGCGGTGCGGGGGGCGGGCTCCGGTCGGGGGACCGGCGGGGTCGGTCAGGCGGTGGCGCGTCCGCGGCGCAGCAGCACGAGGCCGCCCAGCGCGGCGAGGGCGGCCAGGACGCCCGCGGCGGGCGCGGTCAGGTCGGTCGGGGCGCCTGCGGCGGGGGCGAGGCCACCGGCGCCGGTGTCGACACCGCCGGAGGGCATGGTGGCCGCGCTGCCGCTGTCCTGGAGGGCCTTGATCTCGACGCCGCCGTCGGCCCCGTCGACGACGAGGAGGGTGTAGACGCCGCCGGCCTTCACCGCGACCCTGCCGGTGGTGGGCATGTCGGAGCCGGAGGCGACGTCGACCTGCCAGGTCTGCGCCGCGACGTTGGCGTAGGGGGTGGAGCCGCCGGTGGCGACGTCCTCGGCGATGACCGGGCCGCCGACGACGGCCGCGGAGACCGGGCCGTTGTCGCCGACGCCGGAGACCAGCCTGACCTTGGCCTGCCCGGCGGGCGGCGGGGTGAGGTCGTCGTCGATGACCTCGGTGCGCAGCGACTCGCCGCGGCCGGTGGCGACGACGGTGGCCGCCGAGCCGGGGTCGACCTCGACGAGCCGGGCCACCATCGGCTTGGCCGAGAGCGGCTGGCCGGCCTCGCGGAAGGCGATGCGGTAGCGGCCGGCCGGCAGGCGCTGGAAGTCGGAGACCTCGCCGTAGGGGACGTCGGTGAGGTTGAGCCGGCTGCCGTCGTCGAGGGGCAGCACCCGCACGTCGGCGTCGCCGGTGCCGGGGCTGAGGTGGCCCAGGCGGAGCCAGCCGGTGGTGGCGGGGGCCTGGGCGGCGGGGCCGTTGCCCGCCGTCGAGGGTGCGGCGGTGGCGCTCGGCGCCAGCGTGGTGGCCGCGACCGCGCCGAGGGCCAGCGTGGCCAGGACGGTCCGGGCCGGTGCGGTGCGGGAGGTGCGGGCGGTGCGGGGACGGCGGTGCGGGCTCACGGGTGCTCCTCGAGCGTTGGCTGACGGTCGTGCGGCGTCGAGACGTCGAGGAGTCGGTGCAGCTGGTCCCCCCGGCCCGGCCTGGCGGCGACCGCGCGCGCCCGGGTGAGGGTCCGCGGGGTGGTCGCCAGGCACCACGGTACGTGACATACCCCGTACTCGCGCCCTTCATGCCTGCCGGACGGCCGAGGGCCCGCCCCGTCGTGAGACGGAGGCGGGCCCTCGGGGGTGGAGCGGGGTGTGCGGGTGCTACTTGCTGGCCTTGCGGGCGCGGCTGGCGATCTTCGCGCGCTCGCCGGCGTCGAGGATCACCTTGCGGATGCGGACCATCTCGGGGGTCACCTCGACGCACTCGTCGTCGCGGCAGAACTCCAGGCTCTGCTCCAGCGACAGCTTCTTGGCCGGGATCAGCTTCTCGAAGTTGTCGGAGGTGGCGGAGCGGATGTTGGTCTGCTGCTTCTCCTTGGTGATGTTGACGTCCATGTCGTCGGCGCGGGAGTTCTCGCCGACGATCATGCCCTCGTAGACCTCGGTGGTCGGCTCGAGGAACATCACGCCGCGCTCCTGCAGCGAGGTCATGGCGTAGGCCGTCGCGGCGCCCTTGCGGTCGGCGACGAGCGAGCCGTTGTTGCGCGAGCGGATCTCGCCGGCCCACGGCTCGTAGCCCTCGGAGATGTGGTGGGCGATGCCGGTGCCGCGGGTGTCGGTGAGGAACTCGGTGCGGAAGCCGATCAGGCCGCGGGCCGGCACGAGGAACTCCATGCGGACCCAGCCGGTGCCGTGGTTCGTCATCTGCTCCATGCGGCCCTTGCGGGAGGCGAGCAGCTCGGTGATCGTGCCGAGGTACTCCTCCGGGGCGTCGATGGTCAGGCGCTCGACGGGCTCGTGGACCTTGCCGTCGACCTCCTTGGTGACCACCTGCGGCTTGCCGACCGTGAGCTCGAAGCCCTCGCGGCGCATCTGCTCGACGAGGATGGCCAGCGCCAGCTCGCCGCGGCCCTGCACCTCCCACGCGTCGGGGCGCTCGGTGGGCAGGACGCGCAGCGACACGTTGCCGATGAGCTCGGAGTCGAGGCGGTCCTTGACCAGGCGGGCGGTGACCTTGGCGCCCTTGACCCGCCCGACCAGCGGCGAGGTGTTGGTGCCGATGGTCATCGAGATGGCCGGCTCGTCGACGTGGATGAGCGGCAGCGCGACCGGGTTCTCGGGGTCGGCGAGGGTCTCGCCGATGGTGATGTCGGGGATGCCCGCGATGGCGACGATGTCGCCCGGCCCCGCGGACTCACCCGGCTTGCGCTCGAGGCCCTCGGTGACCAGCAGCTCGGTGATGCGGACGTTCTTGGTCTCGCCGTCGCGCTTCATCCAGGCGACGGTCTGGCCCTTCTTCAGGGTGCCCTCGTGCACGCGCACCAGGGCCAGGCGACCCAGGAACGGCGAGGAGTCGAGGTTGGTGACGTGGGCCTGGAGCGGCGCGCCCTCGGTGTAGGTCGGGGCGGGGATGGTCTCGAGGATCGTCTTGAAGAGCGGCTCGAGGTCGGGGGAGTCGGGCAGCTCGCCGTTGGCGGGCTGGTCGAGACCGGCGACGCCGGCGCGGCCCGAGGCGTAGACGACCGGGAAGTCGAGCGCGTCCTGGCTGTGGCTGTCGTCGAGGAGGTCCATGAAGAGCTCGTAGGTCTCGTCGACGACCTCGGCGATGCGGGCGTCGCCGCGGTCGGTCTTGTTGACGACCAGGATCACCGGCATGTCGGCGTTGAGCGCCTTGCGCAGCACGAAGCGGGTCTGCGGCAGCGGGCCCTCCGAGGCGTCGACCAGCAGCACGATGCCGTCGACCATGGACAGGCCGCGCTCGACCTCGCCGCCGAAGTCGGCGTGGCCCGGGGTGTCGATGATGTTGATCGTCATCGGCTTGCCGTCGGCCGCGGGGCCGGCGTAGTGGACCGCGGTGTTCTTCGCGAGGATCGTGATGCCCTTCTCGCGCTCCAGGTCACCGGAGTCCATGACGCGCTCGGCGACGCTCTCGGCCTGGTGGGCGGTGAAGGCGCCGGCCTGGCGCAGCATGGCGTCGACGAGGGTCGTCTTGCCGTGGTCGACGTGCGCGACGATGGCGACGTTGCGCAGGTCGTTGCGGGTGGTGTTTCCAGACATTCGGTGCGTCGTCACTTCCGGTGGGAGTCGAGGGGCCCCGATGGAGCCTCCTCGATTCTAGGGCCGCGAGGGGTCCCCGCCCCCATCGGCGGCGGGGGCTGTGAGGTGCGCGACGACGTCGGCGGGCTCCAGCCGGGCGTACGCCGCGGTCGCGGCGGCCATCGCCCCGTCGGCGGCGAAGCGGCCCTCGTGGCGCCCCGCGGCGTCGCTCCACGACCAGCCCCAGACCCCGCCGCCGCGGGCCACCTCGACCCGGGTGTCGCGCGTCGGCGCAGGGGACGGGGCCGGCTCCAGGCCCTGCTGCTCGCGCCACGTCGTGCCCAGCAGGGCCGCGAGCGTCGCGGCCAGGGCACGTCGCGCGGTCGGCCCCCCGGCCCCGGCCCGGGTGTCCGAGCCGGTGCCCGCCCGGCTGCTCGGCCGGGTGGCGACCGCGGCGACCGGGCGCTCGAGGCCGTCGGCGTCGAGGCGGGAGACCGCACCGCCCTGGCGGTCGCAGCGCACGACGTACGACGACCCGGCGGCGTCCTCGACCCGCGCGTGGCCCGGGCCGTGGGCGAGCACCGTCGCCCCGACGGCGGCCAGGGCCCCGACGACGTCGTCGTCGAGCAGCCGGGCGGTGCCGCCGCCCGCGCCGAGCGCCCGCTCCTCGGCCTCCCAGCGACGCCGCCACCCGTCGCCGGCGAGGTCGGCGAGGTCGGCGAGGTCGGGCAGTCGGCCCAGGGCGAGCTCCTCCAGCAGCAGCGACGCGTCGACGCCGGGCCACGGCTCGAGGCGGACCCGCGGGGGGTCGAGCTCGGCCACGGTGCGCTCGGGGTCGCGGAGCACCCGCGTGCCCGTGGTCGCGCTGTGCATCCCCAGCCAGTCGCCGCCGTGGCGCAGCAGCAGCACCACGTCGGCGCCGCCCGCGGCGACCGGCGGCACGACCGCGGGCACGACCTGGGGGAGCAGCGCCGCCAGCGTCGTCGCCGCCGGCACCTCCACGGTGTGCTCGGCAGCGGGCTCGCCCACTGCGGCGCCGTCCACCGGGTCGCCGACCACCGTCACCCGCACCGGGGCGCCCTCGCGACCCGCTGCCCCGCGACGTCCCCCGGTCCTGGGCTCGGTCCTGCCGCCGGTCCCGCCCGCCCTGCTCCTCGCTGCCACCGCCCCATCGTCGCCCACGACACCCCACGACACCCAGCACCCCACGGCGTCCGTGACGCACCCGGTCCCGTGATCGCCCCGCCTAGGCTGGCGCCATGCCGAACATCGCCACCACCGACCGGGTCGACCGCGAGCAGCTGCTCGACTTCGTGCGCACCCGCCACCACCTGACGCTGATGACGACCAAGTCCGACGGCCGGCCGCAGATCTCGCCGGTCACCGGGGGCGTCGACGCCGAGGGCCGCATCGTCATCTCGACCTACCCCTCGCGCGCCAAGGCCACCAACCTGCGCCGCAACCCCGCCGCGACGGTGCTGGTGCACTCCGACGACTGGGACGGGCCGTGGGTGCAGGTCGACGGCACCGCCGAGGTGCTCGACATGCCCAGCCAGGAGGCCGAGGACGGCCTGGTGGAGTACTTCCGCTGCATCGCCGGCGAGCACTCCGACTGGGAGGAGTACCGGGAGGCGATGCGCCGTCAGGGCAAGTCGCTGCTGCGCATCACCGTGACGGGCTGGGGCCCGGTCGCCACCGGCGGCTTCCCGCCCGACCGCGTGCCCTCCTGACCCGCTCCGCGGAGCCGGCGCGGGCCCGCGCTCAGGACGCCGGCGCGGGCTCGGGCCCGAAGTCCTGCTGCTCGCACTCCGCGACGCCACGGCACCAGCGCAGCGCGCGGTAGCGCCGCTCCAGCTCCTCACGCACCGCGGCGTACGCCGGGTCGCGCACCTGGCCGTCGGGCCCGACGAGGTTGCCCTCCTGGAAGGGGTCGAGCTCGCGGTCGTAGAGCTCCTCGGCGCCGTCCCACCACCGCACCCACGTGAAGCGGGGCGTGCGGACCCCGCGGAAGGACCAGCCGAAGGCCCGCAGCGCGCGGCGCTCGGAGGTGCCGGCCTGGATGAGGCTGGTGGCGCCCAGTGAGCCGCCCCGCAGCGCGGGCAGGAGCGACTCGCCGTCGGTGTGCCCGGCGGAGCGCACGGCGCCGAGCACCCCGGCCAAGTCGAGGAAGGTGGGGGCCAGGTCGACGACGGTGGCCGTCTCCGTGCTCGTCGTGCCGCCCGGCACGCCCGGGCCGCGCAGCACGAAGGGGACCTGGAGGTCCTCCTCGTAGGGGTAGTTCTTGCCGTAGATGCGGTGCTGGCCGGTGAGGAAGCCGTTGTCGGAGACGTAGACGACCACGGTGTCGTCGAGCTCCCCGGCGCGGTCGAGGGCCTCGATGACGGCCGCGTTGGCCTCGTCGACGGCCTGGAGGCTGCGCAGCCGGTCGCGGTACCACTCGGTGCGCACCGGCACCCCGTCGCGGCCGCGGCGCACGGCGGGGGGCTTGTCGGAGGTGTCGGGCTCGTCGAAGGACGGGTCGTCGGCGCTGGGCAGCCCGACGTCGGAGAAGAGGCCGCGGTGGCGCTCGGCCGGCACGGGCGGGCCCCACGTGCCGTCGCTCTCGGTGGCGTCGTGGGGGCCCACGTGGGAGGCCCAGACGAAGAACGGCCGGTCGCCGGCCGACCACCGCTCGACCAGGTCGACGGCCTGGTCGCGCACGACGTCGGCGACGTAGCCGTCGTAGGTGCGCGGGCGCCCGTCGTCGTAGAAGCGCGTGCCGTAGTAGCGGTAGGTGTCGGCGATCGTCGGGCTCCAGTAGTCCCAGCCGCGCATCCGGCGCGAGCCCGTGGTGTAGGAGTTCAGCGTCTTGCCGACGAACCCGGTGCGGTAGCCGGCGTCGTGCAGCCAGGCCGCGAGGTTCTGCTCGGTGTTGTGGCGGGCGAAGGCCTGGTAGCCGCCGTAGGCCCCGCGGTTGTGGCGCACGCCGTTGTTCTGGGCGTACTCCCCGGTGAGGATCTCCGCGCGCGCCGGGCAGCACAGCGGGTGGGGGCTGATCGCGTCGGTGAACTCCGTGCCCGCCTCGGCGAGCAGCCTCCGCGTCAGCGGCATGTGCTCCAGCTCGGTGTCGGTCTGGTCGTCGGAGCTGAGCAGGACGATGTTGGGGCGGGTGCCCCGGGCGTCGGCGACGTCGGTGACCGCGGAGCCCGTGGCCGGGTCGCCGTCGGCGCGCTCCGGGGCCGCACGGCACGACACCAGCCCGCCCACCACGAGCAGCCCGGCGAGCGCCCCGGCGAGCGGTCGGGCGAGCGCCTGGCGGCGGCTCGGGGCACCGGGAGGTGTGCTCACGTCGGACTCCGTGGGGGCGGGGGCGGGCAGGTACGGGACGAAGGGACCAGCTGGCCGGCAAGTAAACCCGGACCCACCCCCGCTGCGGGAATCCTCCTGCCCGCGCTGGGCGACGGGTGCCTGCCGACGTGGGCCGGGCGACGTGGGCCTTGTCACTGTCGGTGGCCTGGGCTTCGCTGGGGCCATGACTCTCGGGCCCCCCTCCGCCCCCCGGCCGCTCGCCGGTCGTCGCTGCGGCTTCGTGCCGCCCTACCTGCTGCGCCGGCTCGGCTGGGAGCAGACGTTGTCGCTCGATGCCGGCTTCCGCGCGGCGCGCCCGGGCCCGGCGTCGGCGCCGCCGCTCGCCGCGCGCGCCACCGCGGCCTGGACCGTGCACGACGCCGGGGCCACGACGACCCTCCCGGGCCGTCCGGTGCGGCGCGCGGGCGAGGGCGCGACCGGCGACCCCGCGGTCGACGAGGCCGCCACGGGCATCGCGGCCTCGCTGGCGCTCTTCACCGACGTCTACGGCCGCGACTCCTACGACGACGCCGGCGCGCCGGTGAGCCTCACCGTCCACTACGGCCGCGACTACGCCAACGCCTTCTGGGACGGCACGCAGCTGGTCTTCGGCGACGGCGACGGCGAGGTCTTCGGTCGCTTCACCGCCGCGGTCGACGTGCTCGCCCACGAGCTGGCCCACGCGGTCACCGAGCGCAGCGCGGGGCTGGTCTACCAGGGCCAGTCGGGCGCCCTCAACGAGTCGGTCTCCGACGTCTTCGCCGCCTGCCTCGCGCAGCGCCTGCTCGGTCAGTCGCCGCAGGAGGCCGACTGGCTGATCGGGGCCGACATCTTCCTGCCCGGGGTGGCCGCGCGCGGCCTGCGCGACATGCGCGCGCCCGGCACGGCCTACGACGACCCGCGCCTGGGCACCGACCCCCAACCCGGCCACCTCGACGACTACGTCGAGACCAGCGAGGACAACGGCGGGGTCCACCTCAACTCCGGCATCCCCAACCGCGCCTTCCAGCTCGCCGCGGTCGCGGTCGGCGGGTCGAGCGCCGAGGGCGCCGGCGCGATCTGGTACGCCGCGCTCACCGGCGGCCGGGTCGGTCCGCGCACCGACTTCGCCGGCTTCGCGGCCGCGACGGTCGCGGCGGCCGGGGTGCACGCCGACGCCGTCGGCGCGGCGTGGGAGGAGGTCGGGGTGACCCCGCGGGCCGGTGGCAGCCGCGCGGGGGAGGACGGCGCGGTCGGTCGCGGCGCCGACCCGGGCCGTCGGCTGACGGTGCGGCGCACGGGCGGCTTCGCCGGCCTGCGCGCCGAGGCCGACCTCGACCTCGACGCCGACGACGACCCGCGCGCGGCCGAGGCCCGCTCGCTGCTCGAGCGCGTCGACCTCGCGGCGGCCGCCGCGCGCGCGGAGGAGCCGGGCGGCGCCGACCGCTTCGTCTACGACGTCGACGTGGCCGGCACGCACGTGCGGGTGCCCGAGCAGGCCCTCGGCGCCGACCTCGCGCGGCTGGTGGAGGTCGTGCTGCGGCCCCCGGGCGACCCGGCCTGAGGGCCGCCCGGCCGGATCAGCCCAGGGCGCGGTCGAGGGCGGCCTCGACGTGCAGCGTGGTGCTGGGGAAGACCGGGAGCTCGGAGTCGGCCTGGCGCACGAGCAGCTCCAGCTCGGTGCAGCCGAGCACGACGCCGCCGGCGCCGGCGTCCCAGAGCTGGGAGATCAGGTCGACCACGAAGCGCCGCGAGGAGTCCTCGACGCGCCCGTGGACGAGCTCCTCGTAGATGATCCGGTTCAGCTCGGCGTGGTGCTCGGTGGCGGGCACGTGCACGGTCAGCCCGTCGTCGGCGAGGCGGTCGGTGAAGAAGCTGCGCTCCATGGTGAAGGTCGTGCCCAGGAAGCCCACCTCGGAGACCTTGCGCGCCAGGCAGGCCTCGGCCACGACGTCGGCGAGGTGCAGCAGCGGCACGTCGACCGCGGCGGCGACCTCGTCGGCGACGCGGTGGAAGGTCGTGGTGCACAGCAGCAGCACGTCGGCCCCGGCCCGCTCCAGGCCTTGGGCGGCGGCCACCAGCACCGCGGCGACCTCGTCCCAGCGCTCCTGGGCCTGCAGCGTCGTGAGCTCGGCGAAGTCGAGGGAGGAGAGCACGACCCTGGCTGAGGACAGGCCGCCCAGGCGCTGGGCCACGCCCAGGTTGAGCGCCTTGTAGTAGGCCGCGCTGCTCTCCCAGCTCATGCCGCCGACGAGTCCGATGGTCTGCATGCGGGTCAGTGTGACAGCCGCGTCAGCAGCGCGGCAGCCGACGCTGCACCTCGCCGGTGTCAGCCGACGCGGTGGACCTTGTGCTGCGCGGCCTGCGCGCGGGGTCGGATGACCAGCTGGTCGATGTTGACGTGCGCCGGTCGGGTCACCATCCACACGATGGCGTCGGCGACGTCGTCGGCGACCAGGGGGTCGGGGACCCCGGCGTACACCGCGTCGGCCTTCTCCTGGTCGCCGTCGAAGCGGACCAGGGAGAACTCGTCGGTGCGGACCATGCCGGGCGCGATCTCGCACACCCGCACCGGCTGGTCGAAGAGCTCCAGGCGCAGGGTCTCGGTCACGACCTGGGTGCCGTGCTTGGCGGCGGTGTAGCCGGCACCGCCCTCGTAGGCCACCCGCCCGGCGGTGGAGCCGACGTTGAGGATCACCCCCGCGCCGCTGGCCAGCAGGGCCGGCAGCAGGGCACGGGTGACCTGCATGAGGCCGATGACGTTGACCTCGTACATCCGGCGCCACTCCTCGGCGTCGGCCTGGGCCACGGGGGCGGAGCCGAAGGCCCCGCCGGCGTTGTTGACCAGCACGTCGAGGCGCCCGCCGACGAGCTCGGCCAGCCCGGCGACCGACGCCTCGTCGGTGACGTCGCAGACCGCGGCCACCCCGTCGATCTCAGCGGCGAGCTCCTCGACCCGCTCGGCGCGCCGGGCCGCGCAGACCACGCGGTAGCCCGCGGCGGCGAGCTGGCGCGCGGTGGCCGCGCCGATCCCGCTGCTGGCGCCGGTGACCACGGCGAGCGGACGGTCGGCAAGGCCCGACCCGGGGTCGGTGGTCGGCGAGGTCGCGGGGGTGGAGGGGGCGCTCATGGCTCCATCCTGCCGCGTGGCGCCAGGTGTCCACGACCCGGTCGCCGGGTCGGGAATCCCCGGGCGGGCCGCAGGGTTCTTGTCCGGTGGACCACTCTGGTCCGTGGGCCTCCGCGCGCCGCGGGAGCCCGCAGGTCGGCGCAGGGGCGCCGGCGACGACGCGAGGAAGGGTGGCGCAGCGTGGGAGAGCTCCGCCGGCTGGCCATGATCAGCCTGCACACCTCGCCGCTCGACCAGCCGGGCACCGGCGATGCGGGCGGCATGAACGTCTACGTCATCGAGCTGGCCCGCCGCCTGGCCGCGCGTGGCGTCGAGGTCGACATCTTCACCCGCGCCACGCGGTCCACGCTGCCGCCCGTCGTCGAGGCCGGCGACGGCCTCGTCGTGCGCCACATCCACGCCGGTCCCTTCGAGGGGCTGACCAAGGAGGAGCTGCCGGCGCAGCTGTGCGTCTTCGCCCGCGAGGTGCTGCGGGCCGAGGCCGCCCAGCCCTCGGGGCACTACGACGCCGTGCACTCCCACTACTGGCTCTCCGGCCAGGTCGGCGCCCTGGCCCGCGACCGCTGGGGCGTGCCGCTGGTGCACTCGATGCACACCATGGCCAAGGTGAAGAACGACGCGCTCGCCGTCGGCGACCACCCCGAGCCCGCCGCCCGCGTCATCGGCGAGGAGCAGGTGGTCGAGGCCGCCGACATGCTGGTCGCCAACACCGACCTCGAGGCCAAGCAGCTGATCAACCTCTACGACGCCGACCCCGGCCGCGTGGAGGTCGTCCACCCCGGCGTCGACCTCGATCTCTTCCGCCCCCTCGACCGCGCCCGCACCCGCGACGACCTCGGCCTGGCCCGCGACGCCCACGTGCTGCTGTTCGCCGGGCGGATCCAGCCGCTCAAGGCACCCGACGTGCTGCTGCGCGCCGTCGCGGTGATGCTCCAGCGCGACCCGTCCCTGCGCCACCGGCTGGTGGTGCCGGTCGTCGGCGGGCCCTCGGGCAGCGGTCTGGACCGCCCCGAGGCCCTGGCGACCCTGGCCCGCGACCTTGGCCTGGTCGGGTCGCCCGGCCGCCCCGACGTGGTGCGCTTCGTGCCGCCGGTCGCCCAGGCCGACCTGGCCCGGTGGTACGCCGCCGCCTCGGTGGTCGCGGTGCCGTCGTACAACGAGTCCTTCGGGCTGGTGGCCGCCGAGGCCCAGGCGGCCGGCACCCCGGTCGTCGCCGCGGCGGTCGGCGGGCTGACCACGGTGGTCGACGACGGTCGCAGCGGTCTGCTGGTCGACGGGCACGACCCGCGGGCCTGGGCCGACGCGCTGGCCCGGGTGGTCGGCGACGAGGCCCTCCACGCGCGACTCGAGGCCGGCGCCGTGGCCCAGGCACGCCGCTTCTCGTGGGAGGCCACCGCCGCCCAGGTGCTCGCGGTCTACGAGCGCGCGCGCACCCGCATGCGAGAGTCGGTGTCATGACCACACGCGACGCGGCCGCCGCGACCGTCCGGGCCTGGCTGAGCAGCAACGACATCGAGATGGAGGAGTCGGCCGAGGGCGTCTTCTCCTTCTCGCTGCCCGGCGAGAAGAAGCTCCAGACCCCCGTGCGCCTCGACATCGGCGCCCACGCCCTGGGGGTGCACGCCTTCGTGTGCCGCAACCCCGACGAGAACCACGAGCGCGTCTGGCGCTGGCTGCTGGAGAAGAACCTGCGCATGTACGCCGTGTCCTTCGCCGTGGACCGGCTCGGCGACATCTACCTCGACGGCCGTCTCCCGCTGCGCTCGGTCGACGAGACCGAGCTCGACCGGCTGCTCGGCTCGGTGCTGACCTACGCCGACGAGTCCTTCAACGCCATCCTCGAGCTCGGCTTCGCCTCCTCCATCCGCAAGGAGTGGGAGTGGCGCAAGCTGCGCGGGGAGTCGACCGCCAACCTCGAGGCCTTCCGCGGCTGGCTGGAGAGCGACCACGAGCCGGTCTCGGAGAACTGAGACCGGCCGGCTAGGCCTCGAGCAGCGACTGAGCGCCCCCGCCGGCCCGCCAGCGGTCCAGCCACGCGGCGACCTCGCCGGGCGGCAGCGGCGCAGCCACCAGGAAGCCCTGAAGCCGGTCGCAGCCGAGGTCGCGCAGGCGGGGCACCACGCCGGGGTCCTCCACCCCCTCGGCCACGACGGCGAGGTCGAGGGCGTGGGCGGCGCCCACGGTGGCGGCCACGAGCCGTGCCGCGGCCGGGTCGGTCGCGACGGCACGTGTCAGGGCCGGGTCGAGCTTGAGCTCGCGCACACCTGCGTAGCCGGCCAGCGGGGCCAGCGAGGCCGCTCCGGCGCCGAACTCGTGGATGCTCACCCCGACCCCGAGGGCGTCGAGGGCGGCGAACAGCGCCTGCACCGCCGGGCGCGGGTGGGGCGCCGGCTCGGCGATCTCGAGCAGCAGGCACCCCGGCGGGGCCGACGCAGCGGCCAGGAGCGACGCGACGTCGTCGACGAAGCCGTCGACGAGCAGGTCGCGTGCCGCGACGTTGACCGACACCGTGGGTGCGTCGGGGGCCAGGCCGGTGGGCGGGTCGGCGGGCCGGGCGGCGGCCGCCAGCGCCGCGTGGTCGGTGAGGGCCCGGGCCACGGCGTGCAGCGTGAGCGCCGTGAGGGCGCCCTCGGCCCGCGCCACCGGCAGGACGTCGCGGGGCAGGAGCAGCCCGCGACGGGGGTGGCTCCAGCGCAGCAGCGCCTCGTAGCCGTTCACGGTGCCGTCCCACCCGACCTGTGGCTGGTGGTGCAGGCCCAGGGCCCCGGAGCCGTCGCGGCGCTCGAGGGCCGCGCGCAGGTCGGGGCCGAGCGTGGGGTCCGCGGCGGCCTCCTCGCGCGCAGGCGCGCCCGGGCGGGCCTTGTCGGCGTACATCGCCCGGTCGGCCACGCGCATCAGCTCGACGAGGTCGTGTCCGTCGCGGCCCTCGAGAGCGACGCCGACCGAGGCACCGACCCGCAGTCCCACCCCGTCGACCCGCACGGGCGGGGCGAGGGACCGGCGCACCGCACCGGCCAGCGAGGAGCCGTCGTCGCCGGGCGGAAGGGCGGCGGAGAGCACGAGGAACTCGTCGCCCCCGAGGCGCGCGACCAGGGCCCCGGGCCGCGCCGCGCGCTCGAGCCGGGCCGCGACCTCGACCAGCACGGCGTCGCCGGCGGCGTGCCCGAGCGTGTCGTTGACGTGCTTGAAGTGGTCGAGGTCGACGATCAGGACGGCCCGGCGGGTCGGGTCGCCGTGCCGTTCCCCGGTCAGGAGACGCCGGGCGCGCCGCTCCAGCCGCGCGCGGTCGGCCAGCCCGGTCAGCGCGTCGGTGCCCGCGCGGCCGACCCGACGGGTCACGGCCCCGCGACCGTGCGCTGCGCCCGGGGCTGTGGCCGGCGCCGGGCCACCGCGACGCCGACGAGGGCCAGCGCGCCGCCGGCGTAGGCGATGGTCGGCGGGGTCTCGTCGAGCAGCAGCAGGCCGAGCACGATGGTGATCGGCGGCACGAGGTAGGTGGTGACACCGAGGTTGCCCGCGCTCATCCGCGACAGCGCGTAGGCGTAGGTGGTGAAGGCGATGGCCGTGGGGAAGGCGCCCAGGTAGACCACCCAGGCCACCGACGAGGCCGGCGCGGCCACGGTCTCGGCGACCAGCCGGCCCGCGAAGGGCAGGCAGGCGACCGCCCCGATCGTGCAGGCCAGCCACGTCACCTGCACCGCGGGCAGTCGCGCCACCAGGGGCTTCTGCAGCACGAGGCTCACGGCGTAGACGACCGCGGCCAGCAGGCAGAGGAGGACCCCGAGCAGGTCGCGCTCGCCGCTCTCCGAGGTCGACAGCCCGATGAGGGCGACGCCGCCGAAGGCCAGGGCCAGTCCGAGCCCGAGGTAGGGCGTGAACCGCTCGTCCAGGAAGAGCGCGGCCAGGAGCGCGATGAGCACCGGCGACACCTGGATGAGCATGGCCGCCGTGCCGGCGTCGACCCGCTGCTCGCCCTCGTTGAGCGCCACGTTGTAGACGCCGAACCACAGCACCCCGATCACGACCAGCGACACCCACTGCCGTGGCGTCGCCCGCGGCAGGCCCCGGGCCAGCGCGAAGGGCGCCAGGACGAGCGAGCCCACCACCAGCCGCCCCAGCGACAGAGCGCCGGGGGAGAAGTCGGCCCCGAGGTGACGGATCGCCACGAAGGCCGAGGCCCACAGCACCAGGGTCACCCCGACCGCGGCGACCGGTAGCCACGCGGCGGGGGCCGGGCCGGCGTCGGAGGTCGGGGAGGTGGTCGCCGGGGCCGAGGGACGGGTGGTCACGCGACCACCCTAGGGACGTGTGCCCGGCCCGGTCGCGCGGGTTTCGGACCGCGCGGTCGGGGCCGCGCGCACCGCGGCGTCAGAGGTCGAGCTTGTAGCCCAGGCCCCGCACGGTGACGAGGTACCGCGGCTCGCCCGGGTCGGGCTCGAGCTTGGCCCGCAGCCGCTTCACGTGCACGTCGAGGGTCTTGGTGTCGCCGACGTAGTCCGAGCCCCAGACCCGGTCGATCAGCTGACCGCGGGTCAGCACCCGCCCGGGGTTGCGCAGGAACATCTCCAGCAGCTCGAACTCCTTGAGCGGCAGCCGCTGCTCCTCGCCGTCGACGGTCACGACGTGGCGCTCCACGTCCATCCGCACCGGTCCGGCCTCGAGGGTGGCCGGGGCGAGGTCGGGCTCGGTGCCGCGGCGCAGCACGGCCCGGATGCGGGCGACCAGCTCGCGGGGGGAGTAGGGCTTGGTGACGTAGTCGTCGGCCCCGAGCTCCAGCCCGACGACCTTGTCGACCTCGTCGTCCTTGGCGCTCACCATGATCACCGGCACGTGGGAGGTCTGCCGGATCTGCCGGCACACCTCGGTGCCCGGGAGCCCCGGGAGCATCAGGTCGAGCAGCACGATGTCGGCGCCGTTGCGCTCGAACTCCGTGAGCGCGGCGTTGCCGTCGGCGGCGATGGCCACCTCGAAGCCCTCCTTGCGCAGCATGTACGCGAGGGCGTCGCTGTAGCTCTCCTCGTCCTCGACCACCAGTACCCGTGTCACGGGCTCTCCTCCTGCATCTGTCGTTCGTGCGCGTGGTGCTGGGGCA
The DNA here is from genome assembly GCF_001422955.1 of Nocardioides sp. Leaf285. Lineage (NCBI taxonomy): Bacteria > Bacillati > Actinomycetota > Actinomycetes > Propionibacteriales > Nocardioidaceae > Nocardioides > Nocardioides sp. Leaf285. Next base: position 624,256 of record NZ_LMNH01000002.1, read on the forward strand.
GCGTGAGGGTGAAGGTCGAGCCCTGACCCTCCGCCGACCAGACCCGGACCTCGCCGCCGTGGGTGGCGGCGACGTGCTTGACGATGGACAGCCCCAGTCCGGTGCCGCCCGTCGAGCGGTGTCGTGCGGGATCGACGCGGTAGAACCGCTCGAAGATCCGGTCGAGCTCCCCGGCGGGGATGCCGATGCCCTGGTCGACCACCGAGATCTCCACCGTGCTGTCGTCGGCCTTGGTGGTGACCAGCACGGTGGAGTCGGGCTCGCTGTAGGACACCGCGTTGGCCACGAGGTTGGACACCGCGGCCATCACCTGGCCCTCGTTGCCGAAGACCTCGAGGCCCTCGGTGCCGTGGACGATCACCGAGATCCGCTTGTCCTCGGCGTCGATCTTGCTGGTGTCGACCGCGACCTGCACGACCTCGTCGAGGTCGACGGCCACCGGCGCGTCGAGCGGGGCGTCGGCCTGGAGCCGGGAGAGCTCGATGATCTGCTGCACCAGCTTGGAGAGCCGGTCGCTCTCGGTGAGCATGCGGTCGGCGAAGCGCTCGACGGCCTCGGGGTCGTCGGAGGCCTCGTGGACGGCCTCGGCCAGCAGGCGCAGCGCGCCGACAGGGGTCTTGAGCTCGTGGCTGACGTTGGCCACGAAGTCGCGTCGCACGGCCTCGACGCGCCGCTCGCGGGTGCGGTCCTCGACGAGGGCCAGGACCAGCCGCGAGCCCAGCGGCGCGACGCGTGCGGTCACGTTGCGCACCGGCACGCCCTCGCGGGTCATGAGGATCTCGGTCTCGCGGATCTGGCCGTCGCGGCGCACCTGGCGCACCATCTCGGCCAGCTCGTCGGCGAGCAGCCGGGTGCCCCGCACCAGCCCCAGCGCGTAGGCCGGGGCCGACGCCTTGAGCACGGTGTCGTCGTCGTCGACCACCACCGCGCTGCTGCGCAGCACCGACAGCACGGTGGCCACCCCGGGCGGCACCACGGGCGTCTCGACCGGGCGCGCGGCGTACTGCTGACGGTCGCTGACGTGCCACGCGAGCACGGCGCCGCCGGCGACGACGGCCCCGATGATCGCGGCCAGGAAGGCCTGCGTCGTCGGGTCCACGTGCGGAATGGTACGCAGGCCCCGGACCCGCCCTCACCGCGGAGCGGCCGGCTTCGCGATGTTCACCGCACGTTCACCCCTCCTCGCACGCCGGACACCTAGGCTCTCTACGTTTGCCTCCATGCGCGACGCCTTCCACGACCAGCTCGAGTCCGTCCTCGGTGACCTCGCCGGCATCTGCCGCGACGTCGAGACCGCCGTCAGGCTCGCCACCGAGGCGCTGCTGAGCGGCGACGCGGCCGTCGCCGAGCAGGTGATCAGCGCCGACGTCGAGATCGACCGGGCCCGCGAGCGGGTCGAGGACCAGGCCTTCGCGCTGCTCTCGCTGCAGGCGCCGGTCGCCGGCGACCTGCGCGTGGTCATCGCCGCGCTGCGCATGGTCAGCGAGCTCGAGCGCATGGGCGACCTGTCGGTGCACGTCGCCAAGATCGCCCGGCTGCGCGTGCCCAACGTCGCCGTGCCCCAGGCCATCCACCCCACCATCGCCCGCATGGCCGAGGTCGCCGAGGACATGGTCAAGCGCGTCGGCCAGATCATCCTCAGCCAGGACGTCACCGCCGCCATCGAGCTGGGCCGCGACGACGAGGTCATGGACCAGCTGCGCCGCAGCAGCTTCGCGCAGCTGCTCTCCGACGACTGGACCGAGGGCGTCGAGGCCGCGGTCGACGTGGCCCTGCTGGGTCGCTACTACGAGCGCATCGCCGACCACGCCGTGTCGATCGCCAACCGGATCGTCTTCGTCGTCACCGGCGAGCACCCGCGGGCCCTGCAGGCCTGAGGGCGCCGGCCCCGCTGGTCGGGGTCGCTCAGCGGCCCTGGTTGGCGACCGCGGCGGCGGCGGCCGCCGCGGCGTCGGGGTCGAGGTACTCCCCGCCCGGCACGGTGGGGCGCAGGTCGTCGTCGAGGCGGTAGACGAGCGGCATGCCGGTGGGGATGTTGAGCCCGGCGATGTCGTCGTCGGAGATGCCGTCGAGGTGCTTGACGATCGCGCGCAGGCTGTTGCCGTGGGCGGCGACGAGCACGACCTTGCCGGAGCGCAGGTCGGGCAACACGTCGGACTCCCAGTAGGGCAGCATCCGGGCGATGACGTCCTTGAGGCACTCGGTGGCCGGCATCGCGTCGCCGAGGTCGGCGTAGCGGGGGTCGCCGACCTGCGACCACGGGTCGTCGTCGGCGATCGGCGGCGGAGGCACGTCGAAGGAGCGGCGCCAGAGCATGAACTGCTCCTCGCCGTACTCCTCGAGGGTCTGCTTCTTGTCCTTGCCCTGGAGGGCGCCGTAGTGGCGCTCGTTGAGCCGCCAGGACCGCTTCACCGGGATCCAGTGGCGGTCGGCGGCGTCGAGCGCGAGGGCCGAGGTGTTGATGGCGCGGCGCAGCAGGGAGGTGTGGACCACGTCGGGCAGCAGGCCCGACTCCTTGATCAGCTCCCCGCCGCGGGCGGCCTCGGCGCGTCCCTTCTCGGTGAGGGCGACGTCGACCCAGCCGGTGAAGAGGTTCTTGGCGTTCCACTCGCTCTCGCCGTGGCGGAGCAGCACGAGGGTGTGGGTCGTGTCGGTCATCGTCACTCCGTGGGGGTCGACTCGGTCTCGACGGGCTCGTCGGGGGCGGTGCCCTCGTTGCCGCCGGGGCCCTCGACCTCGCCCTGGGGCTCGGTCTCGGGGCCGTACTCGACCACGGCCTCGGGGAACTCGCAGTCGTAGGACTCCTCGACGCTCCCGGCGGCCTCCCCGCTGCGGGTCTCGCCGGTGTCGGCGACGTCGAAGCCCTCGTACTCGTCGCAGGCCGCGACGACCGGCACGCCCAGGTCGACGGTCTCGCCGCTCTCGAGCGTGAAGGTCATGGGCAGCACGTCGCCGGCGATGAAGTCGCCGGTGACGCCGATGGCGGGGTCGACGTCGACGAGGTTGACGAAGCCCAGCGGCGCGATCTCGACGGGGTCGAACGAGGCCACCTCGATGGGCAGCTCGCTGGCGTCGTCGGGGCTGGTGCGCGCGTCGACAGCGGTGAGCGTGATCGGCTCCAGCGGGTCGTCGTTGTTCAGGCCCACGACGAGGGTGCCGGCTCCCGGGGCGGCCGAGACGACCGTGGCCCCGAGCACCTTGAAGCTGCCGTCGACGAAGTTGGTGCCTGCGGCCGGCGTGTAGGGCCGGTCGGTGCCGAGGTTGAAGCCGCACGAGGTCAGCGTGGGCGCGACGAGCGCGAGCGCGCCCACGGCGAGCGTGAGCCTGCGGGGGAGGTGCATGAGGTGGCCTTCTCAGGTCGTCGTGGCGCGTGTGTGGCGCCAGCCTAGCGGGCGCCGACGGGGCTCAGGCGCGCAGCCCGACGGCGGTGCCGGCCACGACCATCCCGGCGACCACGAGAGCGAGGTAGAGGCCCACGAGGAGCAGCAGCCGGGCGGCGCCGAGCCGGAGCCCCAGGCGCAGCGGCAGGTAGGTCCAGCCGTCCTCGTTGTCGGCCACGAGGCCCCACACGGCGCGCAGCACGTGGACCCCGACGCCCAGCAGTGCCGCGAGGACCACCATGACCACGGTGGGCGCGGAGCCGGCGTCCTCGCCGTTCCACCCGCCGTAGGAGAGGAAGACGGGGTAGAGGGCGAAGGCCGCCGCCCAGGGCACGAACGACAGCACGCCGCTGCGCAGGACGACGTTGCCGACCAGCCCCAGCGCGACCGAGACCAGGTACGCCGACCCCGCGGTGACGCCGTGCGAGACCGACAGCGGCACGAGCAGCAGCACCCCGCAGGCCAGCGCGAACCACGCCGTGCCCGGCTCGAGGCGCCCGTCGGCGAGCGGCTTGCCCTTCGCGGCGTGGGCGGCGTCGCGCCCGCGGTCGACCAGGTCGTTGTGCCAGCCGAGGACGGCCTGCCCCACCAGGACGGTGGCGAGCACCAGGCCCAGCTCGCGCGTCGGTCGGTCGGCCAGGGCCGAGGCCAGGCCCATCAGCGCCGCCGTGAGCACCGCCTGGCGCGGGTGGGCGGCGCGCAGCAGGAGCATCGGCGTGAGGTCGCGCAGCCGGGTCAGGGCACCCCCGCGCGCCGCGGCGTCGGACGGAGGGGCGGGGGTCGGGGAGGCGGGGGTCGGTGAGGTGGTCGCGGGAGCCGCGGCGGTGAGGGTGCCGCCGGCTCGCGCCCCGGGACCCGTGACGTCGCGGGACGCTGCGGTCGCCGGAGCGGGCGCCGGAGCAGGTGCCGGAGCGGGCGAGGGCGCGGAGGCGGGAGCCGGGGTGCTGGTCTCGTGCTGCTCGCCGCTGCTGCGGCGTCGTCGCCACGGGGTCGGTCTGGCCATGGGGGGAGTATCGGCCACGGCCGGTCGGATCCGCGCAGAACCAGCCCGCGGGTCGCGGTCGGCGCCCGGGTCCGAGGAGGCTCGCGACGGGCGCGCCGGCGGCACGGACGAGGGTCTCGAAGGGTGTGCCGGCGGGGGTCCCGGAGTCGTCCGCATCACACGTCTCGATATCTGTCAAGCCCCGAAGGGGCCTCTGACCTGCGCAAACGTGTCAGTCGACATTCTCAGGTCGTGTTAAGATAGAGGCCTAGGAAGGGGTACCTGACATATGACATTCACCGTCGGCGAAACGGTTGTTTACCCGAACCACGGGGCCGCAGTCATCGAGGACATCGAGATGCGGACGATCAAGGGGGAGGACCGTCAGTACCTCGTCCTTCGGATCGTGGCCCAGCAAGACCTGGTCGTGCGCGTGCCGGCCTGCAACCTCGACCTGGTCGGCGTCCGCGACGTCGTCGACAAGGAGGGCCTGGAGCGCGTCTTCGACGTGCTGCGGGCGGCCCACGTGGAGGAGCCGACCAACTGGTCGCGCCGCTACAAGGCCAACCTGGAGAAGCTGCACAGCGGCGACGTCATGAAGGTGGCCGAGGTCGTGCGCGACCTGTGGCGCCGCGAGCGCGACCGCGGGCTGTCGGCCGGCGAGAAGCGGATGCTGGCCAAGGCGCGCCAGATCCTCGTCTCCGAGCTGGCCCTGGCCGAGCACACCAACGAGGACAAGGCCGAGACCCTCCTCGACGAGGTGCTCGCGTCCTGAGCCCCGACCCGACGCGTCGGGTCACCCGCACCACCGACGAGGCCCCCGGGACCACCCGGGGGCCTCGTCGCGTCGCGAGCCGTCACGCCGGGCCCGGGACGCCGTACGGTGGGCGGTCATGAGCACCGCGCCGCACGACGCCGTCCCGGTCGTCCTCCCCGACCCCGACCCCGACGTCGAGCCCGAGCCCGCCCTCGGGGCGGTCGTCGAGCAGGGGCGCGGTTCGCTGCCCTACGCGCTCATCCACGGCGAGGCGCTGGTCGCCTGCGCCTCCTGGGCGCTCGGTGACGCCGGCATCACCGCCGTCGACCTCGGCACCGGCTGGGCGGGGGTCGCCGACGCCGGCGAGCCCTTCGTGCTCCACGACGCGCTGTGCCCGATGACCCCCGCGTCGTTCCTGGCCGCCTGCGTGCGGGCCGCCGTCGAGCGCGACGCCGTCGTGGTCGGCGTGACCGGGGGCTCCGAGGGACGCCCCGACGCCGCGTCGCCGGTGGTGCTGCCGGCCGCGGTGGTGGCGCAGGTCGCGCTCGGGTCGTTCGGCGACAGTCCCTCCGGACTCGTCGACGACGGCGACCTGGACGCGCTGGTGACGGCGCTGGAGACCCACCACGAGGTGGTCCGGGTCAGGGCGCCGACCGCGGGCCGTCGGGTGACCACGCGCGAGGACGTCGTACTGCTCGAGCGCGAGACCCGCCCGGCGTCGGCCGAGGGCTGAGGTCGCGCGGGGGCCGTCTACCGTGGGGCCCATGAGCCCGGCCGCGCGATCGACGCACCCACGGGGGACCGAGGCGGTGCTCGTCGTGGGCCGACGCGACGGCCTCGCCTTCGAGGCACTCCACGGTCGACCGCTCTACCTGCACGCCGCCACCTCGTTGGTCGCGGCCCTCGCCGGCACCGAGGTCCCGGTCACGCTCCTGGTGTCCGACGCGGACCACGCCCGGGTGGCCGCCGGGTGGTCGGGAGTCGTCCGCTCCTCCCGGGGCGGCGGTGCTGTCGAGGTCATGACCCAGCAGGAGTGGTGGAGTGCGCGCTCCTCCCGCCCTGCGGGGGCCCTCCTGGTGCACGACGCCCGGTGCCCGCTGGCCTCCGCGGAGCTGCTGCGCTCGGTGCTGGACCAGCAGCTGCTCGCCCCTGAGGTCTCGCTGGCGACCTTCCGCCCGGTCACCGACACGGTGAAGACGGTCGACGAGGGACGCATCGCCGGCACCATCGACCGCGAGCGGCTCGGAGCGCTGATCGTGCCGACGGTCGTGTCCGGCGCGGTCGTCGGGCGAGCGCTGAGCGAGGGGGCGGTCCCGCCGCTCGACGACACCGCGGCCCTGGTCAGGTGGATGCGGGAGAGGGGCGACGTGGAGCTGGTCAAGGGACCCTCCCTGGCACGCCGGGTCGACGACCGCTCCGCCGTCGAGCTGCTGGAGTGCGTCGACGAGCTCAGCCGCACCGTGCGGCACTGACCAGGGCGGCCGGCCCCGCCGTCAGCGGCGCAGCAGCTCGCGGAACTCGCCGAGGAACTTCACCGGCTGACGCAGCACCGCTCGCGGTAGCTGGCGGAGGAAACCGAGCGGGTCGTCGCCGGCGCGTCGCAGCATCCGGCCCGGCTTGCTGACCACGCGTTGCTCGAGGTCGACGACGTACGCCGGGAGGAGGGCCCGCTGCGAGAGCTCCAGGTGTCGACCGCACCGCGTGCACCGCACCGCGTCGAGGAGCCGGCCCGCGTAGTGCAGCTCGTGCACGGTCAGCTCCTCGCAGCTCTCGCAGCGCAGGGAGGCCTGCTCGACGCTCACTCGTGGTCACCCCCCGGCCAGAGGTGGCGCAGCGCCGAGCGTCGCGACGGCGGAGCGGCAGCGGGATCGGGATCGGGGGTGCCCGACAGGTCGTAGCCGGCCTTGGCGAGAAGGCGCTCGGCCAGGAACAGGTCCTCGGGGAAGGTGATCTTGACGTTGCGTGCGTCGCCCTCGACGCAGTGCACGGGCAGGTCGGTGTAGCGCTCCATGCAGCTGGCGGTGTCGGTGCCGACGAAGCCGTCGCGATGGGCGCGGCGGTAGGCCTCGAGCAGGGGAGCGGCTCGGAAGGCCTGCGGCGTCTGCACGGCGACGACGCGGTCCGGAGGCTCGCTGCCGGAGTCGAGAGCGGTCAGGTGCGCCTGCTCTCGCACCGGGAGTGCTCCGCCGTGCTCCCAGGCGGCGTCGACCACCGAGGCGAAGAGAGCCGTGCCGGCGAGGGGACGCGCGGCGTCGTGGATGACGACGACGTCGACCCGGCCGGCCTCGATGTCGGGCGCGAGTGCTTGGAGGGCCTCCCACTCGGAGGCGTGGCGGCTGTCGCCGCCGGTGACGATCGTGACCTCGGGGGGGCCGACCTCGCGACCTACGGCGGCGACGACGTCGTCGCGGTCGGCTTCGCGGATGACGATCACGGTGCGCTCCACCGACGCCAGCCCACGTGCCCAGCGCACCGCCCACGTGAAGACCCGGCGACCCGCGAGGGGCAGCAGGACCTTGTTGGTCTGGTAGCCGGAGCGGCGGCCCTCGCCGGCGGCCAGCATGACGACGGCGGCCCGGGGAGCGGACACGTCCTGCGAGGACCGTCCGAGCGGACGGGAGGGGCGTGGTCGCACGCACGGAGCGTAGCGGTCACGTCGTCCTCCTCCCGATCCGCCCGGACGTCGTGCCGGGCGGGTCTGCTCAGCCCGCGACGAGCCGTCGCTGCAGGTCGCCCAGCGCCGGGACCTCGGCTCCAGGGGTGTCCATCGCCTCCTGGATGCGTCGCATCCGCACGATGAGCGAGGACTCCTCGAGGGCCACGTCCTCGTAGGTGAGGACATGGTCGACAGGGACGTCGCGGGTCAGCACGGCACCCGACAGCACCCCGAGCGGGACCAGTCCCTCCCGTGCGAAGTCCTCCGCGGGATCGATCATGCCCCGCACGGTCGCGCCGCCGATGCCGTCGATCCGCTCACCGGCCGACATGGCCCGCTTCGTCTGCGCGCCCACCTCCGCGGTCCAGTGCTCCGTGGTGAGGCTGGCACGCCCGTCGAGCACCATCTCGTAGACGGTGAGCGGCGCCTCGATGCTCGCCAGGTGGTAGGGCCGGTAGAGGGCGAAGTAGGGCCCGTCGCCCATCTGCAGGTAGCTCATCTCGTGGTGGACGTAGGGGTCCTCGGTGCGGATGACGACGAAGACGCCCGGTGCGACCGGGCCGGTGCAGTAGTCGACGACCCCGGCCTTCTCCAGGACGCCGCCGTCCTCGACGAGGGAGAACGTCTCGTGGAGGGTCGGCACGGTCGACGGCGGGCCGTGCATGCCGCGGGTGCTGACCCCCAGACCGGTGGTGTTGGCCAGCGACGCCATCTCGATCATGGCCTTCGACCCGTCGACGAAGCTCGTGAGCATCTTCGGGTTCATCTGCTTCGTCCCGGCGCGCTCGGCCAGCGACTCGGGGGTCGCGTACGGGTCGAGCGGGTTGTTCTTGCCCTTGCCGGCGCAGATGACCTCGAAGTTCAGGTCGCGTGCGTAGTCGACCAGGATCTTGGTCTCCACCGGCTCGTCGCCCCGGCACACGGAGTAGACGGCACCGGACTGGCCCGCGAGGTGGGTCAGGTAGCGGCCGACGGTGACGTCGGCCTCCACCGTCAGGGTGGCGACGTTGATCCCCGCTGCCAGCGCCTGGACCGCGACGTTGACGGCCACCTCGGGTACGCCGGTGGCCTCGACCACGACGTCCAGGGGCAGGGAGCCGAGGTCCTCGGGACGGGTGAGAGCGACGCTGCCGCCGGCCTCGACCACGCGGGCCGCGTCGTCGGGCCCGAGCGTCTCGACGGGGGTGATCCCCGCCTGGGTGAGGGCTTCCACCGCACGCTCGTGCTGGACGTCGACCACGGCGGACAGCGTGATGCCGGGCATGCGCAGCAGCTGGGCGGCGAAGCCGCGACCCATCTGACCCGCGCCCACGAGGCCGATGCGCAGCGGGCGTCCTGTCTCCTCCAGGCGGAGCTGGAGCCTGTCTCGGTAGCTCATGGGCTGCCTTCCTCTTCCGCGGTGCGGGTGATGCGGAACGTGTCGCCGACCGCGAGCAGGGGCAGGTCGCCCTTGCGCACGCAGACGTCGCCGGGCAGCTTGGCCTGGCTGCGTCCGTCGGCCTTGAGGTCGAGGTGACCCAGGTTGAGCAGGTTGTCGCCGACGACGTCACCGACGGCGAGGACCTCCAGGGAGGTGTCGCCGATGTGCACCGTGTCGCCGGGGCGGGGCCCGTCGACCGCGGTGCTCGCCGCGTGCAGCACGGAGATGTCGTGGAGCTCGGCGGGAGAGCCGTCGGCGAAGAAGATGAGGAGACCGTGGGCCAGGAAGGCCTCCACCTGGTCGCCGACCTGGGTCACGACCGACTCGTAGACCGTCGTGGTCGCGGGGCTGGTCACCGTCATGACTCCTGCACGTCCTCGGTCTTGACGCCCGAGACGAAGAGGTCCTCGGTGATGAACTGCGCGAGCGGCCCGGCCGGGCTCGTGGCGTGGATGTCGACCGTCTTGACCTTCTTCATCGGGTAGACCCCGACTCGCGCCGTCCCGCCGCAGTCGATGACGGCGACCGCGATCTTGTCGAAGGGCGCCGAGCTCTTGAAGCCGTCGAAGGCCTCGCCGCCGGTGAGCTCGGCGATGCGCTGGGCCACCGGGTGGATCCCGCCGCCGGTGATGGAGGCGATGAGGGGCTTCTCGCTGGTGGGCGTGATGGTGAGGGGCCCTCCCCATCCTCCCCGGCCCTTGCTGACCTTGACGGACTTGTAGTCGCTCATGGTTGTCCTTGTGTGTTGGTGGGGGTGGTGGGTCAGCTCGAGGCGCTGTAGAGGCCGAAGCTGGCGAAGTAGGCGATGACGACCGACAGCGGACCCGTCACCAGGCGTGAGATCAGCACGGCGGGTACGCCCACCTCGACGGTCTCCGGCTCCGCCTCGCCGAGGGCGAGACCGACGGGGATGAAGTCGCACCCGACCTGCGGGTCGATCGCGAACAGCGCCGGAAGCGCATACTGCGGCGGGATGTCGCCCTCGCCGATGCGCGTGCCGAGGATGACCCCGACGACCTGGGCGATGACGGCTCCCGGGCCCAGGACGGGGGAGAGGATCGGGATCGAGCAGAAGACGCTGATCGCGAGCAGGCCGAGCAGGTTGCCGGCCAGCGGCTCCACGAGGTGGGCCAGCAGGTCGCCGAGTCCTGACTCCTGGATGATGCCGATCAGCACCGCGATGAAGGCGATGAACGGCAGGATGTTGCGGATGACGGTCTCGATCGTGTCGCGACCCGACTGGTAGAGCGTGTTGACGACTCCGCCGACGGACTTGCCGACACCGACCAGGGCGCGGTTCACGGCATCGACGCTCTTGCCCGAGCCGCCCTTGTTCGGGGTGGGGGTGGTAGTGCTCATGCCGCGACCTCCTGGGTGGTGCCGCGGCGCGAGAGCATCCGGGCGGTGATGAGCTCGGTCAGGATGCCGCGGATCAGGATCACCACGAGGCCGACCAGCAGGTAGCGGACCGCGAGGTCGCTGGTGCCGAGCCCCAGGGTGGTGATACCGGCGGCGATGCCGAGGTAGACGAACAGCTCACCGGCGTTGGCGTGCGGGAAGATGCCGGTGATCGGGTGCACGAAGCTGACGGCCGAGTCGTAGAAGGCCGGCTTGTAGCGCTCGGGCAGGAAGCGCCCCATCGTGTAGCACATGGGGTTGGTGAGGAAGAAGACCGACAGCATGGGGAACAGCAGGTAGCGGACCGGGTACCACTGGACACCCGGCCGCGCGGCGTACTCGCCGAGCTTGTCGATGCGCTCGGGCCCGATCCAGCGGATGAGGGCGTTGACCGCGGTCAGCAGGACGATCAGGGTCGGCAGGATGCCGGTGACGAGGCCGACGAAGACCTCGCCGCCCGCCTGGAACAGCCCGATGAACCACTCGGCGCCGTGGGCCAGCGCGCCGAAGACGCCGGACGGCTCCTCGATCTGGGGATCGGCGGCGAGCGGCAGCAGGGCCGCGGCCGTGAAGGTGAATGGCATGATGGAACTCCTCGTCGAGTAGGCCTCCCTCAGGAGGGCCAGTCGGTGATGCTTGCCCGGCATCGTGTGTGTGGTCGGCGGGTGGGCCCGCTCGACCGAGGTGCCTCTCGCCGGCTCCGGGCTCCACCCCGGGTCCGGTGAGAGTGGTGCTGCTAGGCCGTGGCCCGAGCCGCCGTCCTGTCCCGCGCCCGCAGGAGCTCGACGGCCTGGCGGGCCGCGTCGCGCTGCTGTGTGGAGAGCGTGGGGAAGTCCTTGTCGCCGAGGACGTGGTTGGTCCTGGCGTCGATCAGCGCGGGCACCGGTCGGGCCCGGGCGAAGGTGGTGAAGCCGCGCAGCGTCAGTGCCTCGCGGATGATGCCGTGCTCGTCGACGGCGAGCGCGACGAAGGCGCGGCCGCCGCGGTAGCGCCGACCGGCCGCGCCGACGCTCACCGTGCCCGAGCGGCGCAGGTCCCGCACGGCGGCGTTGAAGGCCATCGACTGCTTGTAGGCGAGCAGCAGCTGCACGGCCCAACCGGCGACGACGGCGGCGAGGACGAGGATCCATGAAGCGGGCATCTCAGGCACCTCCGGTGCTGTCGGGGCGGGTGCGTGCGGCACTGATGAGGCCGCGCGCGAGGGTCTCGTCGCAGACGAGCGAGTCGATGAGGTGGCCGCGCAGTGCTCCCAGGACGCCGGGGATCTTGGCCCGGCCCCAGGTGACGCCCACGACGTGGGGGATCTCGAGGAGCGTGGGCAGGTCCACACCGAGGACGCGGTCGTCGACCGCGCCCTGGATCGGTCGGCCCTCGGCGTCGTAGTAGCGCGCGGCGACGTCACCGACCGGGCCCGCGGCCCAGAAGGCGTCGAGCTCGGCCGGGGCGAGGTTCAGGGACTCCAGGATCGCCGACGACGACCCGTGGGTCGGGGTGCCGATGCCCACCAGCGCGAGGTCGGCCCGGGCGGCCTCGGTAAGCGCGTCGGCGATCGAGGACTCGCCGAGCAGCGCGTCACGTGAGCGTCGCGTCTCGAGGGTCGCCGGGGCGTGCAGGAACCGGTACTCGGCACCGAGACGCACGGCGAGCTCGCGGACCAGCTCCTGTCCGCTGATCTCGTTGCTGATCGACGACAGGCCTCCGACGAGCTGGACGAGTGAGAGGCGGTGGTGCTCGGTCTGGGCGGTCGTCGCGTAGACCATGGCCTGCAGGGCCTGGCCCCACGAGAGGGCCACGGTCATGGCGTCCTTGAGGTTGTCCAGCAGCAGGCGCGCCGCCTGGGTGCCGACCTGGTCCTCGATGCGCAGACCCGCCACGAGGCCGGCGTGGGCCACACGCACGTCACGCAGACCGAACCGGTCGCGCAGCTCGTCCTCGAGGTCGTGGACGCGTCCCTCGGGGTCGTTGATGCGGATCTCGACGATGCCCTGGTTCTGCGCCTCGGTGAGCATGCGCGACACGTTGGACCGGCTCGTGCCCAGGGCGTCTGCGACCTGCGCCTGCGAGCGGCCCTGGACGTAGTACATCCGGGCTGCGGCGAGCAGCATCGCGGGATCGCGGGGAGTGGGCATGTTCACCTCTGTGCGGAAGGTCGATCACATATGTGCTCGATCATGTAAGCGTGTGAGCCGGGTCACGTCAAGGGTCGAACGTGATCATCTTGGGAACGGTCGGGCACGGTCGGCAGGAAACGGGCCGCGGGGCGGGGGGATCCGGGCGGGGCGCGACCGCTGGCGCGACCGCCCGGGTCGGGCGGTCGCGCCAGCGGCGGTCTCAGAGTGCGCCGTCGAGCCGGTGTTGGATCCTCTCGAGCAGCTGCGCGGCGTGCGCCCCGTCGGCCACCCGGTGGTCGACCGTCAGGCCTGCGTGGAGGGTCAGGGCCAGTCCGACGCCGCCGGGCACGGCGACCGGACGCTGTGCGATGCCGCCGAGGCTGAGCACGCTCGCCTGTGGCGGGGTGAGCAGTGCCTGGAAGCGGTCGACGCCCATGCCTCCGAGATTGGAGAGCGAGGCGTTGGCCAGCCCCATGTAGCTCGGGTCGAGGCGTCCGGCGTGGGCGGAGGTGACGACGGCGCGGATCTCGCCGTCGAGATCCGCGGCGGTGTCGACGTCGGGCTCGGTGAACGTCGGGACCAGCAGTCCGCGGTCGGTGGCCACGGCCAGCGCGATCGACGGCGGCGTGGAGGGGCCGGGCCGACCGTCCTCCCACCGGCTGAGCAGCTCGGGCACCTCGCGCAGCGATGCGGCGTAGGCACGCAGCAGCACGGTGGTCCAGGACAGCCGCCCGCGGCGAGCGTCGGCGGCGTCGAGTCGCAGCTCGCGCCACACGGTGAACTGCGGCACCGCCGCGCTCGGGGCCATCGCGCGGGCCACGGCGACCCGGATCGCCGTACGCCGGTCCTGCGGGGCCTTGGCCGGCCGAGAGGCCGCGTCGGTCGTGCTCGGCGCCCGGGGGGCCGCGGGTGCGGGGGCAGCGGGCCCGGCGGTCACGGCGGGCGTGGCGGGTGTCGGGGCCGCGGGGGAGTCCGTCGCCGAGGCGACGAGGGCCTCGATGTCGCCGACGCGCACGAGGCCCTCGGGCCCGGTGCCGGTGACGGCGCCGAGGTCGATGCCGTGCTGCCGGGCCAGGGCGCGCGCCCGCGGGACCGCGGCGGCCGGTCCGGCAGACGCTCCCTGGTCCGCCTCGGGCGGGGCGAGCGGGGCCCGGGTCTCCGCGGCCAGCGTGGTCGAGGGGGCCTCGGTGTCCGGGACGCCCAGGTCGCCGGGGTCCGTCGAGGGGGTGACCGGCTCGGGCTCCGGGTCCGGCTCGGACAGGAGGTCGCCGAAGGCGCCGCCGTCATCCTCTCCCTCGACCCAGGCGATCGGCTCGCCCACGTCGACCAGGCCGGTCTCGACCACGATCTCGACCAGGGTGCCGGAGACGGTGCTCTCGACCTCCATGTCGACCTTGTCGGTCATGACCTCGCACACGACATCGCCGGTCTCGACGACGTCGCCGACCTTGACCATCCAGGACGAGACCTCGCCCTCGGTCATGGTCATCGACATCTTGGGCATGCGGATGGCCAGTCGTGCCATCAGGACTCCTTCATGAGCGTCAGGGCCGCGTCGACGATGTCGTCGACCTGTGGCACGGAGGCGCGCTCCAGCTGTGGCGCGTAGGGGATGGGGGCGTCGAGGCCGCTGAGGCGGCGCACGGGAGCAAGGAGGCGGTAGAGCGTCGGGGACTCGGTGATGCGGGCGGCGATCTCCGCGGTGAAGCCGGCATGGCCCGGCGCCTCCTGCACGAGCAGGGCGCGCCCGGTCCGGGAGACGTCCTCGAGGATCGGGGCGTCGTCGAGCGGGGTGAGGGTCCGCGGGTCGAGCACGGAGACGTCCACGCCCTCGTCGGCCAGGACGGCGGCGGCGTCGAGGGCCCGGGAGACCATCACGCCGGTGGCCACGACGGTGAGGTCGGCGCCCCTGCGGTGCACCGCCGTCCGTCCGAGCGGGACGCGGAGCGGCTCGACGGGGACCGGCCCCGACGTGCGGTAGAGGAGCTTGTGCTCGAGGAAGATGACCGGGTTGGGGTCGTCGATGGCCGAGAGCAGCAGGCCCTTGGCGTCGGCGGGGGTGGCCGGCATGACCACCTTCAGGCCCGGCACGTGCGCGAACCACGCCTCGAGGCTCTGGGAGTGCTGGGCGGCGGCGCCCGTGCCGGAGCCGAGAGGGGCTCGCAGCACCATCGGCACGCTCGCCGCGCCCCCGAGCATGAAGTGGATCTTGGCGGCCTGGTTGACGATCTGGTCCATCGCCTGGTTGGTGAAGTCGGAGAACTGGATCTCGACGATCGGACGCATGCCGGCCAGTGCGGCGCCGACGGCGGCGCCGACGATGCCGAGCTCGGAGATGGGCGTGTCGCGGATGCGCTCGCCGCCGAAGCGGTGGAAGAGGTCGCCGCTCACGCCGAAGGCTCCGCCGTAGACGCCGATGTCCTCGCCGAGCATGAAGACGCGGTCGTCGGCCTCCATGGCCTGGCCGATCGCCTCGCGCACGGCTTCGGAGTAGGTGAGGTCGCGCTCGCCGGCGGTCGGTGCGCCCGGGTCGAGGGTGGTGCTGGTCATGGTCGTTGCTCCTGTGCGGTGGGGTCGGGTGGGCCGCGGCGGGTCAGGCCGGGGCGAAGACGGCGTCGAGGAGGTCGGAGGGGTCGGCGTCGGGTGCGGCGTTGGCGGCACGCACGGCCTCGCGCATGGCCTGCATGGCCTCGTCGCGCACGGCCTGCACGGCGGCCTCGTCGAGGAGCCCGCGCTCCTGGACGACGGCCTCGAACCGCACGATCGGGTCCAGGGCCCGCCACTCGGCGATCTCCTCCTTGGTCCGGTAGAGGTTCTTGTCGGACTTGGAGTGGCCCTTCCACCGGTACGTGACGTTCTCGACCAGGGTGGGTCCCGCGCCCGAGCGGGCCCGGGCGACCGCGTCGGCGACCGCGGCGTGGACCGCCTCGACGTCGTTGCCGTCGACCGTGACGCCCGGGATGCCGTAGGCCGAGGCACGGTCGGCGACGTGCGCGACCGCCATCGACTTCTCCGTGGAGAAGGACATGCCGTACTTGTTGTTCTCGCAGATGAAGACCACCGGCAGCTTCCAGATGGCCGCCAGGTTGACCGCCTCGTGGAAGGCGCCCTCGTTGGCCGCGCCGTCGCCGAAGAAGCAGGCCACCACGCGGTCCTCGCCGCGCAGCTGGTAGGCCAGCGCGGCGCCCGTGGCGATCGGGATGCCGCCCGCGACGATGCCGTTGGCGCCGAGGTTGCCGGTGGCGACGTCGGCGATGTGCATGGAGCCGCCCCGACCACGGCAGTAACCGGTCTCCTTGGCCAGGAGCTCGGCCATCATCCGCGTCAGATCGGCCCCCTTGCCGATGCAGTGTCCGTGCCCGCGGTGGGTGGAGGTGATGGCGTCGTCGCTGCGCAGGGCCATGCAGGCGCCGGTAGCCGACGCCTCCTGGCCGATCGAGAGGTGCATCGTGCCGTGCATGAGCCCGCGAGCGAAGAGGTCGTCGACCGCCTCCTCGAAGCGGCGGATGGTCCACATGGTCAGCAGCGCGTGACGCGCGCGTCCGGCGTCGGCGAGAGGGGCAGAGGTCACAGGAGGCTCCTTTGCACATATGTGCATATGTCAGTCACGGATGTTCAGACTGTAGGTGACCCAGGTCACCGCCCACAAGAGGTCGCCGCGCAGGAAGGGTTTTCACGCCCGTAACACGGCGAAACCGGCACCGAACACGCCAGACCTAGCGTCGACCGGGTGAAGGAGGCACCTCCATGGCGATGACTCGGCCCGCCGGAGGGCGCGGATGACCCCGCGTCCGGCACGCGCAGCCAGCCAGGACGAGTGGCAGCCGGTCTGCCGCGTCGTGGACCTGGAGGTCGACCGTGGCGCCACCGCGCTGGTCCACGGCCAGGCCGTCGCGCTGTTCCGGCGCGCCGACGACACCGTCTACGCCCTCGGCAACCACGACCCGTTCGCCAAGGCCTCGGTGCTCGCCCGTGGGATCGTGGGTCAGCGCTCCGGGGTGCCCTTCGTGGCCTCCCCGGCGCACAAGCACGCCTTCGATCTGCGCACCGGCCGCTGCCTCGACGACCTCGGGGTCTCGGTGCCGGTCTACTGCGTCAAGGTGCTCGACGGCGTCGTGCACGTCGGGCACCGCAAGGTCGACGCCGCCTGATCCGGCCGCCGTGGCCCGGGGTCACTCCTGCTGGTGGGCGGTCCGTGGTGTCGTCTCCTCGCCCAGCCCCTGCAGTAGCGCGGTGGCGACGGCCGCGACGCCCTCGCCGCGCCCGGTGAGGCCGAGGCCGTCGGTGGTGGTGGCCGAGACCGACACCGGTGCGCCCACGGCGGCGCCGAGCGCGGCCTGGGCCTCGGCACGGCGCGGGCCGACCTTGGGCCGGTTGCCGATGACCTGCACGGCGACGTGGGTGATGGTGAAGCCGGCCTCGCGGACCCGTCGCGCGGTCTCGGCGAGCAGCGTGGCCCCCGAGGCGCCGGCCCAGGCGGGCTCCGCGGTGCCGAAGTGGGAGCCGAGGTCGCCGATACCGGCCGCCGAGAGCAGCGCGTCGCAGCAGGCGTGGGCGGCGACGTCGGCGTCGGAGTGGCCCTCCAGCCCGTGGGTCTCCTCGGGCCAGGCCAGCCCGGCCAGGTGCATCGCGCGGCCCTCGACGAGCCGGTGGACGTCGGTGCCGATGCCGACGCGGGGTCCTGACGGGGGTTCGTGCACGCGATGATGATGCCTGAGCCACAATCAAGAGGTGGAACGCCCCCGTGACCTCTGGCCCCCGGCCGGCCTCGTCGCCGGCTGGGCCGGCCTGCTGACCAGCTACGCGGCGGCGATGCTCATGACCATCCGCGAGTCGCCGGTCGTGGCGATCGCGGAGCTGGTCATCCGCCTCACGCCCGGCCCGGTGGCCGAGCGGGCCATCCGCTTCCTGGGCACCTTCGACAAGCCCTTCCTGGTGCTCGTCATCCTGCTGCTGGTCTCGTGGCTCTTCTGGGGCACGGGTCGCCTGGCGCGCACCCGCTGGTGGGCGCCGGTGCTCGTCTACTCGCTGCTCGCGGCGCTCGCCGCGACCGCGGTGCTGCTCCAGCGCAGCGCCGGCTCGATCGACCTGGTGCCCGTCGCGGTCGGCTACGTCACCTGGGTGGTGTGCCTCTCGCTGCTCACCGAGCCGCTGCGCCGCGCCGAGCGGCTCACGGCGGCGGCCGCCGCGGTCGACGGCGCCGACCCGCTCGCGCAGGGCGCCGACCGCGCGACGCGTCGTACGTTCCTGCTGCGGGCGGGGCTGATCGCCGGCGTCGGTGTCGTGCTCGGCGTGGCCGGGCGCGTCCTCGGCTCCGGGCGACGCCACGTGGAGGAGACCCGGCGGCTGCTGAAGCTCGACGGCGTCACGGAGCCGACGCTGCCGACCGGGGCGCGGCTGCCGGTGGAGGGCATCTCGTCGTGGATGACCCCGAACGACGACTTCTACCTCATCCACACCGCCATCGTGGTGCCGACCATCGAGCCGGTCGACTGGTCGCTGCGCATCCACGGGATGGTCGACCGCGAGGTCGTCGTGACCTACCAGGACCTGCTCGACAGCGAGACCACCGAGGCCTGGATCACCCTGAACTGCGTGTCCAACCCGGTCGGCGGCACGCTCATCGGCAACGCCTGGTGGAGCGGGGTGCGCGTCGCCGACCTGCTCGAGCGCGCCGGGGTCCAGGACGGTGCCGACTGCGTGCTCCAGACCTCGGAGGACGGCTGGAACTGCTCGACCCCGCTGGCGGCCCTCACCGACGGGCGCGACGCGATGCTCGCAGTGGCCATGAACGGCAAGCCGCTGCCCATCGACCACGGCTTCCCCGTGCGCACGATCGTGCCCGGGCTCTACGGCTACGTCTCGGGCACGAAGTGGGTCGTCGACTACGAGGTCACCCGCTTCGAGGACGTCGACGCCTACTGGACCCAGCGCGGCTGGGGCGAGATGGGCCCCGTGAAGATGTCCTCGCGCGTCGACGTGCCTGCCTCCGGGGCCGAGGTCGCCGCCGGCGAGGTCCGCTTCGGCGGCGTCGCCTGGTCGCAGCACACCGGCATCTCGGCGGTGGAGTTCAGCGTCGACGGCGGACCGTGGCTGCCCGCCGAGCTGGGCCGGGTGCCGAGCGACGACACCTGGGTGCAGTGGACCGGCACGGCCGAGGTCGAGCCCGGCGACCACCTCGTGCGGGTGCGGGCCACCGACGCCGACGGCCTCGTGCAGACCGCCGTCGAGCGCGACGTGCTGCCCGACGGGGCCACCGGCCTCGACGCCCGCGACTTCACCGCCTCCGCCTAGGGCGTCACCAGTTGGAGTGCTCGCGCGGCGCGGGCAGGGGGTGCTCGGCGTCGGTGACGAGGTAGGCCAGCCCGCCGGAGGTGGGCAGCCAGGCGTCCTCGAACTGTCCGCGGTCGTAGGTGCGGCGCACGCCGGTGCGGTCGCGGGCGGCGGGGTCGTTGACCACCACGTCGCCCGAGGCGGTGAAGCCCACGATGACCAGCAGGTGGCCGTTGGAGGCCGAGATCGGCGCGCCCGAGAGCTCGCCGGAGCCGAAGGAGATCGAGGCGATCACCGGGATGCCCGCCTTGATCATCAGCTCGGCCTCGCGCAGCGAGCGCAGCCGGGTCACGAAGGCGCCGCCGCCCTCGGGCGAGGTGGTGTGCAGCGCGGCGAAGGCGGTGTTGAAGGGCCAGTTGCCGGTGCCGTCGTAGGCGTGGTCGTAGGTGCTGCGGGCGGCGGCGTCGACCCACGGGTCGACGTGGCCCTCGCCGACCCAGGAGTAGGAGCCGGGGGAGGGCAGGGCGTCGTAGTAGGCCAGGACCATCGAGGTCGAGGTGGGGGAGCACCACGCCTCGCCGCCGCCGCCCCACTGCGGGTAGTGGCCCTGGTGGATCATCTGGGAGTAGCGGGGCACGTCGAGCACCACGCCGCGGGCCACGCCGGGCCTGGAGGTGGTGACGTCGCCGGTGGGCAGCCGCGAGGACATCGCCCCGACCGAGCCGAAGGACGGCGCCTTGGTCGACGCGCCCGCGCGCCGCATCAGCGAGACCCGCACCTGCCAGGCCGCCATGCCGGCCGTGCCGCCCACCTTCCAGGTGTCGACGTCGACGGAGGTGTCGTCGTCGTCCTGGCCGGAGACGGTGGTGCGCTGGACGAAGCGGTCGTCGGCGGCCCAGCGGCCGAGGGTGTCCCAGCCGGTCACCCTCCCGGCGGGGCCGCGGCCGCGGACCTCGACCTCGACCCAGCTGTCGCCGGGGGTGCGCGCCTCCCACGAGGCCACGAGCTGGGTCAGGCCGAAGCCCGGCTCGACCCAGCGGCCGGTCCAGCGGCCCACGTCGTAGGTGCGCCCGTCGTAGCCGCGGGTGGCCACGGGCTCGCCGAGGAAGACGCGGTCGCGGGCGACGCGGGTGCCGGCCAGCTGTCCCGCGCGGAAGGCCTTCGCGCCCTCGAAGCGGGTCTGGTCGACCTGCCGGGTGCTGGCGCGCCGCTCGGCCGGCGCCGGGTCCGCCGACGCGGAGCCGGTCGCGGCGGTCGCGGGGGCCAGCGGCGCGACGAGGGCGGCGCCGAGCAGGGCGCCGAGCAGGCGGGAGGCGGCGGGACGGCGGGGAGGACGCATGCCGCCACGATAAGTCACTCCCGTCACAGCAGTCACAGGATCCGGGGATGCGCCGGGCGGGGCCCCGCGCTCCTAGACTGGGCCCGTGACGCTCAGGCTCTACGACACCGCGACGCGCGAGGTGCGCGACTTCGTCCCCCTCGTCGAGGGTCGGGCGGGTCTTTACCTCTGCGGTCTCACCGTGCAGTCGGAGCCGCACGTCGGCCACGTGCGCTCGGGGGTGAACTTCGACGTGCTCCAGCGCTGGCTGCGCCACAGCGGCTACGACGTCACCTTCATCCGCAACGTCACCGACATCGACGACAAGATCCTCACCAAGGCCGCCGACCAGGGCCGGCCCTGGTTCAACCTGGCCTACGCGATGCACCGCGAGCTCGACCGCGCCTACGCCGCGCTCAACGTCGCCCCGCCGACCTACGAGCCCGCCGCCACCGGCCACGTGCCGGAGATGGTCGAGCTGATCGGCGCGCTGGTGGAGCGCGGCCACGCCTACGCCGCCGCCGACGGCTCGGGCGACGTCTACTTCGACGTGCGGTCGTGGCCGTCCTACGGCGAGCTGACGCGCCAGGGCATCGACGACATGGAGGCCGCCGAGGACGCCGACCCCCGCGGCAAGCGCGACCCCCGCGACTTCGCGCTGTGGAAGGGCCGCAAGACCACCGAGCCCGAGACCGCGTCGTGGCCCAGCCCGTGGGGCCGCGGCCGGCCGGGCTGGCACATCGAGTGCTCCGCGATGGCCGGCAAGTACCTCGGCCCCGCCTTCGACATCCACGGCGGCGGCGTCGACCTCCGCTTCCCCCACCACGAGAACGAGCAGGCCCAGTCGCGCGCGGCCGGTCACGCGTTCGCGTCGTACTGGCTGCACAACGCGTGGATCACCACCGCCGGCGAGAAGATGAGCAAGTCGCTGGGCAACACCCTCTCCATCCCCTCGGTGCTCCAGCGCGTGCGTGGGGTGGAGCTGCGGTTCTACCTCGTGGCCGCCCACTACCGCAGCCACGTGGAGTTCAGCTTCGAGGCGCTCGACGAGGCCGCCCAGGGCTTCCGGCGCATCGAGGGCCTCCTCGACCGCGTCGCCGCCGCCGGCGGGCCGGTCGAGTGCGGGGACACCCTGCCCGCGGCCTTCGTCGCGGCGATGGACGACGACCTCGGCACCCCGGCGGCGGTGGCCGTGCTCTACGACGCCGTGCGCGAGGGCAACCGCCTGCTCGCCGCGGGCGACCACGCCGGCGCCCGGGAGCTCGCGGGCGGGGTGCGCGCCATGCTCGGCGTGCTCGGCCTCGACCCCGCCGACCCCGCCTGGGGTCCGGCCGCGGGCGCCGACGACCAGCTCACCCATGCCGTCGACGTCCTCGTTGCCGGCCTCCTCGAGCAGCGCGACGCGGCCCGGGCCGCCAAGGACTGGCCCACGGCCGACGCGCTGCGCGACCGGCTCAAGGACGCCGGCATCGCGATCGAGGACACCCCCGACGGACCGAAGTGGAGCCTGACCGATGCCCGGTAATTCCCAGCGCAAGGGCGCGATCAAGAAGACCGGCAAGGGCAACCCCACCGCCGGCTCCGGCGGGCGGGTCCGCCGCGGCCTGGAGGGTCGCGGCCCCACGCCCAAGGCCACCGACCGGCCCTACCACCAGGCCCACAAGGCCAAGAAGCGCGCCGAGAAGTCGGCCGAGCGCACCCCGCAGAAGCGGCGACGCACCGGCTCGACCGACATCGAGTGGATCGCCGGGCGCAACTCGGTGGTCGAGGCGCTGCGCGAGGGCGTGCCGGTCACCGGCGTCTACGTCGCCGAGGGTGCCGAGCGCGACGGGCGGCTGCGCGAGGCCTTCGCCCTGGCCGCGGACAAGGGCATCAGCCTGCTCGAGGTGGGCCGTCAGGAGCTCGACCGCCTCACCGCCGGCGCGGTGCACCAGGGCCTGGCCGCGAAGATCCCGGCCTACGAGTACGCCCACGCCGACGACCTGCTCGACCGCGCCGAGGAGGCCGGCGAGAAGCCGCTCATCGTGGTGCTCGACCAGGTCACCGACCCCCGCAACCTCGGGGCCGTCGTGCGCAGCGCGGCCGGCTTCGGCGCGCACGGCGTGGTCATCCCCGAGCGCCGCGCCGCCGGCATGACCGCCTCGGCGTGGAAGACCAGCGCGGGCGCCGCAGCGCGCATCCCGGTGGCCCAGACGGTCAACCTCGTGCGCCAGCTCAAGGCCTACCAGGACGCCGGCTGCATGGTCATCGGCCTGGCCGCCGACGGCGATGTCACCCTGCCCGAGCTCGACCTGGCCGACGGCCCGCTGGTCGTCGTGGTGGGCTCGGAGGGCAACGGCCTCTCGCGCCTGGTGTCGGAGACCTGCGACCAGCTGGTGTCGATCCCCATGGCCAACCAGGTGGAGTCGCTCAACGCCGGCGTCGCCGCCTCGGTCACGCTCTACGCCATCGCCCGGGCGCGCGCCTGACCCAGGCGGGTCAGGCGGTGCGCCGCCGACGCAGGAACGGGTCCTCCAGCGAGGGAGGCACGTAGCCCCGGTCGGCGGTGGCGAGGTCGGTGCCGGGCGGCACGATCTCGTCGATGCGGTCGAGCACGTCGGGGGTCAGCCGCACCTCGACGGCGCCCAGCTGGGTCTCCAGCTGCTCCATGGTGCGCGGGCCGATGATCGGCGCGGTCACCGCCGGGTGCTGGAGCACGAAGGCCAGGGCGAGGTGCACCAGCGTCAGGTCGAGCTCCTCGGCGAGCAGCGCGAGCTGCTCGACCGCCTCCAGCTTGCGCTGGTTGGCGGGGTCGGTGAGGTCGTACTGGCCCGCGCGCAGGCGCGAGCGGTGGTTGTCGGGGGCGTCCTGGCCCTGGCGGAAGCGGCCGGTGAGCCAGCCGCCGTTCAGCGGGCTCCACGGGAGCACACCCATGCCGTACCTCTGCGCCACCGGGAGCAGGTCGCGCTCGATGCCGCGGGCCAGCAGCGAGTACGGCGGCTGCTCGGTCACGAAGCGGCCCAGACCGCGGCGCTCCGAGGTCCAGTGGGCCTCGACCACCTCGTGGGCGGGGAAGGTGGAGCAGCCGAAGGCGCGGATCTTGCCGGCCCGCTGGAGGTCGGTGAGGGCGGCGAGCGTCTCCTCCACGTCGGTCTCCCGCTCGGGGCGGTGCACCTGGTAGAGGTCGATCCAGTCGGTGCGCAGGCGGCGCAGGCTGTGCTCCACCTCCTGCACGATCCAGCGGCGCGAGTTGCCGCGCTGGAGCGGGTCGCCGCCGGGCTGGCCCATGTCGACGTCCATGGGGCCGTGGAACTTGGTGGCCAGCACGACCCGGTCGCGGCGCCCGCCGGAGAGCGCCGTGCCGACGATCTCCTCCGACTCCCCGCGGGAGTAGACGTCGGCGGTGTCGACGATGGTGATGCCCGCGTCGAGCGCGCGGTGGATGATGCGCGTCGACTCGGCGTGGTCGGGCTCGCCCCAGGCGCCGAACATCATCGCGCCCAGGCACAGCGGGCTCACCTGCATGCCGGTGCGACCCAGGCTGCGATACTGGGACATCGAGGGCGTGGGCTGCTGCGTGCTGTCGGGGGCGGTGTCTGCTGCGGTGTCGGCGGCCATGGGCCCACGCTAGGCCGCCCGGCCAACCAGCACAGCCCCCCGACCTCCAGGAGCCGACCCCGTGCACGAGGAGCAGACCGGCCCGGTGCGGCGACGGCCGTGGAGCACGGCCGCGGTCGTCGCGGGCTACCTCGGCGCCTGGCTGGTGCTGGCCGCCCTCGCCGCCGTGCTGCTCTTCCTCGGCAGCGACCGCGAGGTCAACCTGGCCAGCCACGACGCCGTCGTGCGCCCCGACCTCACCGGCGAGGTCGTCGTGCGGACCGGTCCGGTGCTGCCCGACGTGCGGGTCGCCTCCGACAGTCGCATCGGCATCGACGTCAGGCTCGGCAAGACCGACGCCACGACGACCGGGGCGCTGCTCGACCGCTACGCCGTCATCGCCGCCCAGCCCGAGGGGCTGGAGGCCAAGCTGCGCGAGGCGGTCGAGGACATGGCCGTCGACGCCGCCCTGCGGGGCGCGGTGCTCGGGCTGGTGCCGCTCCTGGTGTGGGTGCTGGTCGGCGGCGCCCGCCGCCGCGAATTGCTGGGCGTGGCGCGCACGCCGAGGGGGCCGCTCGCCGTGGCGCTGGTGGGGCTGATGGTCGCGGGGCTGTGGCAGCCGTGGGCGCCGCGCGAGGACCGGCTCACCGACGAGCAGCGCTGGGTCGCGCTCGACGACTTCCTCGGCCCGGGGGTGCCCGTGCCCGAGGAGCTGGCCGACGTCGAGGTGCTCGGCGACGTCACCACCGACGAGACCAGCCGTCTGGTCGCCAGCGCCGTCGACACCTACGACAAGAGCCGGGTCTTCTACGCCGACGCCGCGCAGGCCGCCGCCGACCTCGACCTCCACGAGCCGGCGGAGGGCGAGACCGTGGCGGTCGTCGTCTCCGACCGCCACGACAACGTCGGCATGGACGCCGTGGCCCGCGGCATCGGCGACGCCGCCGGCGCCAGCGCGGTGCTCGACCTCGGCGACGACACCTCCACCGGCCAGCCCTGGGAGGCCTTCTCCCTCGACTCCCTCAACGCCGCCTTCGACGGCGATCCCTACGACGACCGCCGCTGGGCCGTCACCGGCAACCACGACAACGGCGACTTCGTGGGCCGCTACCTCGCCGACCGTGGCTGGACCCTGCTCGACGGCGAGGTCGTCGACGGCCCCGGCGGGGGCGACCTGCTGGGCGTCTCCGACCCCCGTGCGAGCGGCCTGGGCAGCTGGCGCGACGAGACCGGACTGTCCTTCGACGAGGTCGGCACCCGCCTGGCCGACGCCGCCTGCGGCGCCGAGGACCGCGTCGAGACCGTCGTGGTCCACGACGCCAACATGGCCCGCGAGGTGCTCGAGCGCGGCTGCGCCGACCTCGTCCTGGGCGGGCACCTGCACGTGCAGGGCGGGCCCGACCGGGTCGAGGCCACCGACGGCGACCAGGTCGGCTACACCGTCACCAACGGCACCACCGGCGGCGCGGCCTACGCCCTGGCGATCGGCAGCAAGATCCGTCGCGCCGCCGACGTCACGCTGGTCACCTACGCCGAGGACGGCCGGCCCGCCGGGGTGCAGTCGGTGCAGCTGCAGACCAACGGCGCCTTCACCGTGCGCGACTACGTCGAGCTGGAGCTGGTCGCGGCCGAGTGAGGGCCGGTGCCCGGCTCGGGGCTCACTCGGGCTCGACGGCGACGACCTCGTCGGGGCGGCGCGTGAGCTGGGTGGAGATGTAGTCGCGGGCGGTGTCGAAGATGTCGACCTCGCGCCCGGCCTGCTCGGAGAGGTACCACCGGTGCTCGAGGATCTCGTGGAAGACCTCGGCCGGCTCCAGCTTGCCCCGCGCCTCCGGCGGCACCAGGGCCGTCACCGGCTCGTAGATGCGCGTCAGCCAGCGGTTGGCCACCAGCGAGCGGTCCTCGCGGCCGAGGTCGTGGTGGGCGGTGAAGGAGGCGAGGTCGTTGAGCAGGCGTCGCGCCTGACCGTCCTCGACGTTGAGCCCGGTGAGGGCCTGCAGCTCGCGACGGTGGTGGCCGAGGTCGACGACCTTGGGCTGGATGCGCACCTGGTCGCCGTCGAAGTCGGTGACGATGTCGAGCTCGTCGACGTCGAAGCCGAGGTCGTTGAGCCGCTCGATGCGCTGCTCGATGCGCCACATCTCCTCGGCGGAGAACTGCTCGACACCGGTCAGCTCGTCCCACAGCTCGGTGTAGCGACGCCCCAGCAGCTCGACGACGGCGTGGGCGTCGATCTCGTGGCGCACCGACTGGCTGGCCTGGAGGTCGAGCAGCTCGGCGAAGACGTTCTCGGTGGCGACGGTGAGGTCGTGCTGGCGCAGCTGGTCGGACAGCGTGGCGTTGAGCTCCCCGGTCTCGGCGTCGACGAGGTAGGCCGCGAAGCCGCCCGCGTTGCGGCGGAAGAGCACGTTGGACAGCGAGACGTCGCCCCAGAAGAAGTCGGCGAGGTGCAGGCGCACCAGCAGCACCACGAGCGCGTCGACCAGCGAGGGCAGGTCGTCGGCGTCGAGGCCGTGGCTGAACAGGCTGCGGTAGGGCAGCGAGAACTGCAGGTGCTCGGTGAGCAGCGCCGCGGGCAGCTCCTCGCCGTCGGCGTCGACCCGGCCCGCCACCACCCCCTGGGGCACCACGGCGGGCAGGCCGAGCCGGCCGAGGTCGCGCAGCATCCGGTACTCCCGGAAGGCGATCGCCTCCACGGTCTCCTTCACCGCGTAGGTGCGACCGCGCAGCCGCACGATGCGCACGACGTGGCGCGAGAGCCCGCGCGGCAGGGGCACGACGAACCGGTCGTCCCACTCCTCGAGCGGGGTCGACCAGGGCAGGGTCACGATCGCGGGATCGGGCCTGCTCGCGACGATGCGCAGCGCCATGGCCACAACCTAGACCCTCGCCCGGCCCGGCCCCGCGCGGCTCAGAGCCGCCAGACCCGCACGCCGACCCCGTCGGCCGGCACGCGCAGGGTGCCGCGGCGGACCTTGAGCCGCCCGCCCGGGCCGCCCGGCTCGGTGCCGAGCAGCGCCTCGACGTCGCCGAGGGCCTCCTGGCCGGTGGCGAGCAGGGCACCCTCGGGCAGGTCGACGCTCCCGCCCGCGGCGCGTCGCGCGCACACCAGGAGCGACCCCGCGGGGTGCTCGCGCACGAAGACGAGGGTGTCGTCGTCGACGTGGGCCCACCGCAGGCCCCCGCGGGTCAGCGCGGGCTCCGCGGCGCGCAGCCGCGCGAGGGCGGCGTAGGTCGCGAGCGTGTCGTGGTCCCAGTCGTCGCGGCGGTGCCACGGCATCGGGCGGCGCGCGTCCTCGCCGTTGACGCCCTCGAGGCCGATCTCGTCGCCGGCGAAGACCATCGGCACGCCGGGCAGGGTGAACTGGAGCCCGGCCGCGACCCGGTGGACCGGGGCGGAGCCGGTCAGCGTGCGGATGCGCGCGGAGTCGTGGCTGCCGAGGATGCTCCACGACTGGGCGGTGGCCTGCCAGCCGTAGCGCGCCTGCCACTCGCGCAGGGTGCGGTGGACCTGCTGGCCCGGGCGTCGCGGCACGGGCACCGGGCGGCCGAAGGGGCGTGCGGGGGAGTCGGGGTGGCGCAGCCACGACCACACCGGCCAGGAGAAGCCGGAGTAGTTCATGGTGCCGTGCCACCCGTCGCCGTCGAGGTCGCCGGAGGCGTCGTGGTTGTGCTCGCCGATGACCCAGGCGTCGCCGCGCTCGGCCTCCGCCGTGCGCCGCACGGCCCGGGCGGTGGCGTGGTTGACGTCGACCGCGCCGAGGCGCCCGGTCATGTTGGCGACGTCGATGCGCCACCCGTCGACCGAGAAGGGCGGGCGCAGCCACCGCGCCACGACGCTGTCGGGGCCCTCGACCATGGCCGCGCGCAGGTCGGGGTCGGCGAGGTTGAGCTTGGGCAGCGTGCCGTGGCCCATCCAGCACTCGTAGCTGCCGTCGTGGGCGAAGTAGTACCACCCGCGGGTGGGGGAGTCGGGGGCCGACGCGGCCCGGGTGAACCACTCGTGGGTGTCGCCGGTGTGGTTGGTGGTGAGGTCGCCGAGCAGGCGCAGCCCCCGGGCGTGGACGGCCTCGGCCAGCCGCGCGTAGGCCGCGTCGCCGCCCAGCAGCGGGTCGACGCCGTCGAAGGTGGAGGCGTTGTAGCGGTGGTTGCTCTCACCGGGGAAGACCGGCGTCGTGTAGAGCACGGTCGCGCCGACCTCGACGAGGTGGTCGAGGTGCTCGGTGACGCCGTCGAGGTCGCCGCCGAAGAGCTGGAGCGGCGTGCGCGGGTCGGAGCCCTCGAAGACGACCTCGTCGTCCCAGCGCGCCGGCACCGCCCAGGCCGGGGTCTCGCGCTCGTCGGCGGCCGTCGAGCGGGCGAAGCGGTCGGGGAAGACCTGGTAGACCACCGCCTCCCTGCCCCAGTCGGGCGCCCCGGCGTGGGTGGTGACGCGGAAGTCGAGGCTGTCGGGGCCGTCGTGGTCGACGACGCCGGCGGCGGTGAGCCAGCGCTGCGGGGAGCCGTCGGCCTCGGGACCCACCAGCAGGAAGCGGTAGTGGGTGACCGGGTTGTGCAGCGGCAGCTCGCCCTCCCACCACACCGACCCGTCGGCGCGGGCGTCGCGCGCGACCACGGTGCAGGCGTGGAAGGTGGGCTCCGCGTCGTACGTCGTGCGGATCCACACCCGCTCGACCGGGTCGTCGGCGGCGACCCGGCAGCGCACGCGCACCGACCAGCCCAGCGTCGGGGACTCGTCGTCGAGGTAGGCGGGGGACCCGTCGTGGTGGGGCTCGCGCAGCAGGCTCATGGCGCGGATTCTCCCTCACCGCGCGCGGCCGGGCGCACGGCTCCGGCGACTGCGCCCACGGGCGCCGCCCGGCTCGCGCCGCCGTCGGGCGCGGCGTCTAGGATGACGCCGCGCTCGACGAGCGCACGCCGGTGTAGCTCAGTAGGTAGAGCGCTTCTCTTGTAAAGAAGATGTCGCGGGTTCGACTCCTGTCACCGGCTCCACGACCCGCCCCACCACCGCTCTCACGCGCCGAGCAGCGCCCGCATCTGCTCGATCTCCGCGCTCTGGGAGTCGACGATCGACTCCGCCAGGGCCACCGCGTCGGCGTCCTCGCCCTCGGCGGCCTCGGTCTCGGCCATCTCCACCGCACCCTCGTGGTGGGCGACCATCATCTCCAGCCACTCCTCCTGGAAGGACGCGTCGGGCGCCTCCTCCAGCGCGTCCATCTCGGCGTCGCTCATCATGCCGGGCATGTCGGAGTCCATGTCCATGCCGCCGGACCCGTCCGTGCCCGTGCCGTCCTCGGCGTGGGCGTTGGCGTGGTCGTTGACGGTGGGGGGCACGGGCTGGTCCCAGGCGGTGAGCCAGTCGACCATCTGCTCGATCTCGGGGGCCTGGGCCGAGCGGATCTGCTCGACGAGGTCGGCCACCTCGGGGTCGAGGTCGCGGCCGGTGGTCATGTCGACCATGGCCAGGGCCTGGGCGTGGTGCTGGACCATGTCGGTGGCGAAGACGACGTCGGCCTCGTTGAAGTCGGCGCTCTCGGGCACCGAGACCGCGGCGGACCCGGTGTCGGAGCCGGAGCCGTCGTCGTCGCCGCAGGCCGCCAGGCCGGTGGCGAGCGCCGCGGCCGCGAGGCCGGCGGCGAGGGCCCGTCGCGTGCGGGCGGGGGTGGTGCGGGCGGGGGTGGTGCGGGCAGGGGTGGTGCGGGTCGTGGTCATGGCTGTCTCGTCTCTCGTCGGTGGTGCAGGTGTGCGGGCGCGCAGGTGCAGGTCGTCGTCGACGACCGGCTCCTCAGCAGCGGCACACGCAGAGCGCGGAGAGCAGCGGTGGGTCGGGGTCGCGGCCGCGGGCCGGCGGGGCGACACCGAGGAGGGTCAGCCGCGGCAGCAGCCAGGGGGTGCGGCGCAGTCCACGACCGAGGAGCAGCAGGGCGCCGAGGCCGCCGAGCAGCACCGCGAGACACAGCCCGGCCATGCCGTCGTCCACCGGGGGCGCCGACAGCACCGCCGTGTCCGGGCCGGTGCCCGGGGCCGCCGCGCCGGCTGTCTCGCTCTCGTGACCGGTCCGGTGGCCGGTCCCGTGGTCGGTCCCGTGGTCGGTGGCACCGGCGGGGGCGACGTGGGCGGAGTGGCCCGCGGAGTGGTCGCCGAGCCCGTGCATGCCGAAAAGCCCGGCCAGCACCAGGAAGAGTGCCGCCAGGGCCCAGCGGGACCTCGACCTCGTCACGTCCTCCAGGGTAGCGAGGCGCTCAGCGCAGCCGTCGAGGGGCGAACGTCCTCGGCGGGGAGGCGATGGCCCCCTGAGCGGCCACCAGCTGGATCTCGCGGGTGCCGGCCGCGAGGGTCTCCTCGAGCACCGCGAA
This sequence comes from Nocardioides sp. Leaf285, assembly GCF_001422955.1. Taxonomy (NCBI): domain Bacteria; kingdom Bacillati; phylum Actinomycetota; class Actinomycetes; order Propionibacteriales; family Nocardioidaceae; genus Nocardioides; species Nocardioides sp. Leaf285. The sequence continues at coordinate 654,483 of NZ_LMNH01000002.1, forward strand.
CACGGTGCCGGTGGTGAGGGTGAGCGCCTCGGCGGGCGAGCCCGTGGTGCGCAGGTGGGCGAGGTAGAGCGCGGCGGTGACGTCGCCGCAGCCGTTGGGGGCGAGGGGCAGCAGGGGGGTGGTGACCGCCCACGCGCCGGCGTCGGAGACGGCGACGACGTCGAGGTGGCCCTCGGGCACCGCGTCGTGCAGCACCGAGGTGACCAGCACGTCGCGCGGGCCGCGCTCGCGCACGACGTCGACCGCGGCCAGCACCTCCTCCAGCGTCGTGGTGGTGGTGCCGGCGAGGAAGTCGAGCTCGAAGTGGTTGGGGGTGACGACGTCGGCGGCCGGCACCACGGTGTCGCGCATGAACTCGGGGATCCCCGGTCGCACGAACATGCCGCGCCCCACGTCGCCCATCACGGGGTCGCAGCAGTAGACCGCGGCGGGGTTGAGCTCCTTGACCCGCGCCACGGCGTCGAGCACGACCGCCCCGACGGCGGGGTCGCCCTGGTAGCCCGAGAGCACCGCGTCGGCCTGCCCGAGCACTCCGCGGTCGTCGATCCCGGCGATCACGTCGCGCACGTCGTCGGGGGCGAGAAGCGGGCCGCGCCACGCGCCGTAGCCGGTGTGGTTGGAGAAGTGCACGGTGTTGACCGACCACACCTCGTGGCCGAGGCGCTGCAGCGGGAAGACCGCGGCGGAGTTGCCGACGTGGCCGTAGGCGACCGAGGACTGGATCGAGAGGATCTGCACGGGACCATCATCGCGGGCCGGGTGGGCGGCGTGCGAGCCTGGGGGCGTGCCCCCGGCTCCCGACCTGCGCACGCGCTCCACCGCGCGGCTCGCGCTCACCGCGATGGGACCCGACGACGCCGAGCAGCTCTTCGCGATCCTCTCCGACCCGCGCGGGTGGTGGTTCGACCCCGCGGCACGCCACGTCGACCTCGCCCGCACCCGGGCGTACGCCGAGCGCGCTGCCGCGCGGTGGCCCGCCGACGGGCTGTCCTACTGGACCGCCCGCGACCTGCGCACCGGCGACGTGGTGGGCCTCGGCGGCGCCCAGCGCCACCGCAGCGGCGCGTGGAACCTCAGCTACCGCGTGGCCACCGGGCAGTGGGGCCGGGGCCTGGCGACGGAGCTGGCCGCCGCGGGCGTGGAGGCCGCACGCCTGGCCGACCCCACCAGCCCCGTGGTGGCTTTCGTGCTGGCCGCCAACACGGCCTCGGCGCGGGTCGCCGCAGCCGTCGGCCTGGTCGACCGCGGGCCCCGCGTCGACGTCAACGACGGCGTGGAGCGCCACGCGTGGAGCGACCGCCCCCTCGAGCCCGAGCCGGGCTGAGGCGGCGGACCCGGGTTCAGGCGACCTGGAGCGAGCGCTTGGAGAGCCCGATCCAGAAGCCGTCGATGCGCTGCTCGCCCGGGTCGTCGGCTCGGGTGGCCGCGCCGAGGGTCACGAAGAGCGGGGAGAGGTGCTCGACCGTGGGGTGGGCGTAGGGCAGGCCCGGTGCGCGGTCGGCGTAGGCCGCGAGCTCGTCGACGTCGCCGCGGGCCAGCGCCTCCGCGGCCCACGCGTCGAAGTCCTGCGACCAGGCAGGGGCCTCGGCGTCGATGCGGAAGTCGCGCAGGAAGGGCAGGCCGTGGGTGAGGAAGCCCGAGCCGATCACCAAGACACCCTCGTCGCGCAGCGGGCGCAGCCGCTCGCCGATCGCCAGCAGGCGGGCCGGGTCGTGGGTGGGCAGCGACATCTGCAGCACGGGCACGTCGGCGTCGGGGTACATGACCTTCAGCGGCACCCACGCACCGTGGTCGAGGCCGCGGGAGGTGTGCTGGTGCACCGGCTCGCCCGCGGGCATCATCGCCGCGACCCGGGCGGCCAGCGCGCTGGCGTCGGGGGTGCGGTAGGTCATCCGGGAGTACTTCGGGTCGAAGCCGCCGAAGTCGTAGACCAGCGGGGCGCCGCTGGCGCTCAGGCTGATCGGGGCCGACTCCCAGTGGGCGCTGACGATGAGCACGGCGGTGGGGCGCGGCAGGTCACCGGCCCAGGCCGCCAGCTGCGAGGACCACAGCGGGTCGTCGAGCAGCGGCGGCGCGCCGTGGCCGATGTAGAGGGCGGGCACGCGCCCGGTGGCGGGCGCGGGTGAGGCGGTGGGTGCTGCGTCGGGCATGGTCACGTCCAGATCAATGGTTGAGGATTCAATCTTATTCCTTCGGGACCGCCCACGCCACCGGGGAGCCACCCTGCTCGACGAGCATCCGGTCGACCGTCGAGAAGGGGCGGGAGCCGAAGAAGCCCCGGCTCGCCGAGAGCGGCGAGGGGTGCACCGACTCCACCGCCGGCACGTCACCCAGTGCGGGGCGCAGCGACTGGGCGTCGCGACCCCACAGGATCGCGGCCAGCGGCCCGCCCCGGGCCGCCAGCGCCGCGATCGCGGCGTCGGTGACCTGCTCCCAGCCCTTGCGGCGGTGCGAGGCCGACTCCCCGGGACGCACCGTCAGCACGCGGTTGAGCAGCATGACCCCGGCGTCGGCCCAGGCCGTCAGGTCGCCGTGCGGCGGTGGCTCGACGCCGACGTCGCTGCGCAGCTCGGCGTAGATGTTGGCCAGGCTGCGCGGCACCGGCCGCACGTGGGGGTCGACGGCGAAGCTCAGCCCGATCGGGTGCCCGGGGGTGGGGTAGGGGTCCTGGCCCACCACCAGCACCCGCACGTCGGCCAGCGGCCGCTGGAAGGCGCGGAAGACGTGCTCGCCGGCCGGCAGGTAGCCGTGGCCCGCCGCCACCTCCTCGCGCAGGAAGGCACCCATCGCCGCCACCTGCGCGTCCACCGGGGCCAGGGCCTCGGCCCAGTCGGGGGCCATGAGGCCCTTCTCCACGAGTCCGGCGAGTGCGCTCATGCCGCGACGCTACCCAGCGCCGGAGGGGGTCGCCCCGGCGGCGTCGGAGGACCACTGCGCGATCCACTCGTCGAGCGCGACCCACGTCGTCCCCCGGGCCGCGCGACCGGTGAGCATGCCGAGGTGGCCGCCGGGCACGATCTCGAAGCGGACCTCGGGCGAGCCCGACAGCAGCGGCACGACGGCCTTGACCGCAGGCACCGGGGCGATGCCGTCGGTGGCGCCGGCGAAGACGAGCACCGGCACGTCGATGTCGGCGAGGTCGAGGGTGCGTCCCTCGACGTCGAAGGTGCCGCCGACCAGGGCGTTGCCCTTGACGAAGCGGTGGTAGAGCTGGCCGAAGGTGCGCCCGGGGTAGGCGATCATGCCGTCGGTGAAGCGGTCGACCGCCTCGATCTGGGCCAGCCACTCGCCGTCGTCGAGGTTGCGGGCCACCGCGAGCGGCTTGGTGACGACCTTCTGGAACGACGAGAGCTGGAAGGCCCAGCGCACCAGCGGCTTCGGGGCGCCCCCGAGGGCTTGGTAGCCCCGCGTGACCAGGCCGCGGCCGTCGCTGAGGTTGAGCAGCGGGCGCAGCGGCGCCACCAGCGGCACCAGCCTGACGTCGACCGGGGAGCCGACCACGGTGAGCGAGGCGATGGGCAGGTCGGGGGAGCCCGCGGCCGCGAGCATCGAGAAGATGCCGCCCAGGCTCCAGCCCACCACGTGCACCGGGCGCCCGCCCGCGTGGGCCGAGGCCTCGCGCACGGCCGTGGGCACGACCTCCTCCACCCAGTGCTCCATGCCCAGGGCCCGGTCGCGGAAGGAGACCTGGCCGTACTCCACCAGGTAGGTCGGGCGGCCGGCGCGCACGAAGTGCTCGACCAGCGAGCAGCCGCGGCGCAGGTCGTAGCAGGTCGCGGGCGCCGCCAGCGGCGTCACCAGCAGCACCGGGTCGCCGGTCTGCTTGACCGCGGCGGCGGGCCGGTAGTGGTAGACCTCGCGCAGCGTGCCCTCGTCGATGAGGGTGCGCGGCATCGGTCGCAGGTCGGCGAGGCCGCCGTAGAGGACCTTGTGGGCGACGTTGCCGGCCGCGGAGACGACCTGATCGGGCTTGGGGATCAGATCCATGCTGCGAAAGTTACCCCGGGGTCCGCGAGGAGCGGGCCAGGATCGGGTCGGGAGCAGGTCACGAGCGCCGGGCCGGCTTGACCGCCTTGCCGTGGGTGCCGACGTCGGAGAGCTCCGACATGAAGGAGGCCGCCCACGCCGCCACGTCGTGCTGGGTGACGGTCTTGCGCATCGCCTTCATGCGCCGGGTGGTCTCGCGGGGCTCGGCGTTGAAGGCCTCCAGCAGCGCCGACTTCATGCCGTTGATGTCGTAGGGGTTGACCAGCCACGCCTGGCGCAGCTCGTCGGCGGCGCCGGCGAACTCCGAGAGCACCAGGGCGCCGTCGTTGTCGTAGCGGCAGGCGACGTACTCCTTGGCCACGAGGTTCATGCCGTCGCGGTAGGGCGTGACGACCATGACGTCGGCGGCGGTGTAGAGCGCGGCCATCTCCTCGCGGGGGTAGGAGGAGTGCAGGTAGGAGATCGCCGGACGGCCGATGCGGCCCAGGTCGCCGTTGATGCGGCCGACCAGCCGGTCGATCTCGTCGCGCAGGATCCGGTACTCCTCCACCTGCTCGCGCGAGGGCACGGCCACCTGCACGAAGACGGCGTCCTCGACGTCGAGCTGGCCGTCCTCGATCAGCTCGGCGTAGGCGCGCAGCCGGGCGAAGATGCCCTTGGTGTAGTCGAGCCGGTCGATGCCGAGGAAGACCTTGCGCGGGTCGCCGAGCGCCTCGCGGATCTCGGCGGCGCGCGCGACGACCGGCTCGGAGCGCGCCATCTCCTCGAAGCCGGCCGCGTCGATGGAGATCGGGAAGGGCGAGGCCCGCACGGTGCGGCCGTCGGGCAGGTAGACCAGGTCGCGGTGGGTCTTGTGGCCCACGCGCTGGCGCACGAGGCGCACGAAGTTCTGCGCCGCCCCCGGCAGCTGGAAGCCGACCAGGTCGGCGCCGAGCAGGCCCTCGAGCAGCTGGCGGCGCCACGGCAGCTGCTGGAAGAGCTCCGCGGGCGGGAAGGGGATGTGGAGGTAGAAGCCGATGCGCAGGTCGGGGCGCAGCGTGCGCAGCATCTGCGGCACCAGCTGCAGCTGGTAGTCGTGGACCCAGACCGTGGCGTCCTCGGCGGCCAGCGACGCGGCCTTCTCGGCGAAGCGCTGGTTGACGTGGACGTAGGAGTCCCACCACTCGCGGTGGAACTCCGGCTTGGCCACGAGGTCGTGGTAGAGCGGCCAGAGGGTGCCGTTGGAGAAGCCCTCGTAGAAGCCCTCGATGTCGGCCTGGGTCATCGACATCGGCACCAGCTCGAGGCCGTCGTGCTCGAAGGGGTCCAGGCCCTCCTCGGTGCCGCCGGGCCAGCCGATCCACACGCCGTCGTTGGCGCGCATCACGGGCTCGATGGCGGTCACGAGGCCGCCGGGGGAGGTGCGCCAGCCCGAGGACCCGTCGGGCTGGGTGACCCGGTCGACCGGCAGGCGGTTGGCGACGATGACGAGGTCGTAGGGCACGGGGCGACCCTAGTCAGTCCTCGGGGGCGGCGCGTCCCCCCGGTGGGGTGGATCGGGGGCGGCGACCAGGTCAGCGCTCGTGGGGGAAGCGCACACCGACCTGCGCGCGCAGGTCGTCCATCTGCCGCAGCAGGGCCAGGGTCTGGGCGTGCGGCACCAGCGGGCTCTCGCGCAGCCCCGCCGCGACGCAGCGCGCCACCTCGAGCAGCTCGTTGCCGTAGCCGCGCCCGACGACAGGCTCGGCGCCCTCGAGCAGCAGCACCTCGCCCAGCCCGCCGCCGTCGTTGCTGCTGCCCTCGGCGTACGGCGTGAAGGTGGCGGCGGCCGGGTGGTGGAAGTCGGGCAGGTCGACGCGGCCGAGGCTGGTGGCGACGGCGGCGGCGCGCGAGGACCACGACGTCATCGACGCGGTCATCGTGGCCAGGGCGCCGCCGGGGTAGCGCCCGGCGACCGCGATGTCGAGGTCGATGCCGCCCTCGGAGAGCGTGGCGGTCGCGGTGAGGGCCTCGGCCTCCCCGAGCAGCAGGTGGGCCACGGTGAGGGGGTAGATGCCCATGTCGAGCAGGGCGCTGGCCCCCAGCGCAGGGTCGAGCATCCGGTCGCCGGGGTCGGCGTCGACGCGGAAGCCGAGCTCGGCGTGGAGGTGGCGCGGCGTGCCGAGCTCGCCGGAGGCCAGGCGGGCCGCGACCTCGCGCACGACCGGGTGGGTCGCGGTCCACATCGCCTCCATGAGGAAGCGGTCGTGCTCGCCGGCCAGGCGCACCATCTCCTCGGCCTGGGCGGCGTCGAGGGTCAGCGGCTTCTCGCACAGCACGTGCTTGCCGGCCTCGAAGGCCAGGCGGGCGTGCTCGAGGTGGAGGGCGTGGGGGGAGGCGACGTAGACGACGTCGACCTCGGGGTCGGCCACGAGGGCCTCGTAGGAGCCGTGGGCGGTGGGCCGGGGGCCGATCGCGGCGTACCAGTCGGCGAACTCCTCGGCCGCCTCCTGGCGGCGCGAGCCCACGGCCACCAGCCGGGCGCCCGGGGTGAGCGCGAGGTCCTGGGCCACGCCGCGCGCGATCTTGCCGGTGGCCAGGAAGCCCCACCGCAGCTCGGGGACCGGGGCGGCGTCGGGCGTCGGGGTGGGGGCGCTCATGGGCCCCACCCTAGGAGCGCGACGCGCGGCGGGTCCGGCGGCGGTTCGAATGACACCGTTGTGGTTCGGCGACTACAGTGAGCCCCGGCCACCCCCACCACGACCTCCCGGAGCGCAACGCATGGAGCCGCAGCGAGACACCCAGCGCGACCCCGGCCCCGCCGCGCTCAGCGAGCGCGACCGCGACATCCTCGAGTTCGAGCGGCAGTGGTGGAAGTTCGCCGGCGCCAAGGAGTCGGCGGTGCGCGAGAAGTTCGACATGAGCTCCACGCGCTACTACCAGGTCCTCAACGCCCTTATCGACCGCCCCGAGGCGCTCGAGGCCGACCCGCTGCTCGTGCGGCGGCTGCGGCGGCTGCGGGCCGCCCGTCAGCGCCAGCGCTCGGCGCGCCGCCTCGGCTTCGAGGTCTGACCCCTTCCCCAGCACGACTTCCCCAGCACGACCAGACCCTGACAGGGAGCTCCCATGCGGGTGCGTGACCAGCGAGGCGTCGTCTACCCCTCGCCCGTGGTGATCCTCTCCATCATCGCCGTCGCGATGGCGGCCGTGGCGTTCTTCGCGACCCAGGGCAGCGAGCCCACCGAGCGCGAGATCACCCCGATCGCGCGCGAGGAGGCCAGCCCCTCGCCGAGCGCCACGCCCGAGGCCGACGAGACGACCGAGCCGGCGGAGCCGGAGAAGACCAAGAAGCCGAAGCCCGCCGTGGAGCGCAGCGCGGTCTACGTCGAGGTCTACAACAACTCCAGCATCTCCGGCCTGGCCGCCGAGGCGGGCGCCAGCGCCTCCGACGTCGGCTGGCAGGTCGTCGGCACCGACAACTGGTACGGCACCGTGCCGGCCACCACCGTCTACTACCCCGCCGGCCTCAAGCGCGAGGGTGAGCTGCTCGCCCTCGACCTCGGCGTGGACCGCATCATGCCGGCGGTCGGCGTCATGAAGCCCGACCGCCTCACCCTGATCCTCACCGCGCCCCTGTCCTGAGCGCGGGGGCGTGGTTGGCTGGGTCCATGGAGTTCACCTCGACGCGGGGCGAGCAGCGCTACGCCGCCCTGGTCCGCGCCGCCGCCGAGACCGTCGTGGGCCTGGACTTCGACGGCACGCTGTCGCCCATCGTCGACGACCCCGAGCAGGCCCACATCCACCCCGACGCCAGCGCGGTGCTGGTCGACCTGGCCACGCAGGTCTCCGCGGTCGCCGTCGTGACCGGGCGGCCCGCGCGCCAGGCCCTCGACCTCGGCGGGCTCGAGGAGGTCGGCAACGCCGTCGGCGAGGCCGGCAAGGAGCTCTACGTCTTCGGCCAGTACGGCAACGAGCGCTGGAGCTCCACACGGCGCCGCGTGGTCGGGCCGCGCCCGCCGCACGGCCTGGCGACCTTCCTGCGCGACCTGCCCCGCACGCTGCGCAGCGCCGGCGCGGGGGAGGCGTGGCTGGAGGACAAGGGCCTCGCGGTGGCCGTGCACACCCGCCGCCTGCCCGACCCCGACGCGGCCTTCGAGGCGCTGCTCGGCCCCGTGGGCGACCTCGCCCGCAGCCACGACCTCAGCGTCGAGCCCGGCCGCCACGTGATCGAGGTGCGCTCGGCGGGCATGCACAAGGGACTGGTGGTGGAGCGGCTGGTCGAGGAGCTGGGCGCCGGCGGCTTCCTCTTCGCCGGCGACGACCTCGGCGACGTCGAGGCCTTCGAGGCCGTCGGCGCTCTCGACGACGCGGGGCTGCCGACGCTGCGGGTGTGCTCGGCCAGCGACGAGGAGAGCACGCTCGTCGCGATGTCCGACGTCGTGGTCGCCGGGCCCGAGGGCGTCCTCGCGCTGCTGGCCCAGCTCACCGCCGACGCGCGCGACTCGCGGGCCTGACGCCGCCGTCCGCCCCTGGCGGTGCCCCCCCCGGGACCGGGCGGCTCAGTGCGCCGAGCAGCAGGGGATCTGCACGCGCTGCTCGAAGGCGACCAGGCCGCCACGACCCGGCTGCACGAGGAGCACGCACCGGCCCTCCCGCCACACCGGCCGGGCGAAGCCGGTGAGGTCGAGCGCCGCGTCGCGGCGTACGTCGCTCCCGGCCAGGCCCTCCACGGCGTCGACGCCGCTGTCGGCCTCGACGGCGGCGGGCGTGGTGAGACGCTCGACGGCGGCGCGGCCGGGGTAGTCGACCAGCCGCCCCGCCCGCCGGGCGCGGTGCTCACCCCGTGCCGCCCGGGCGCCGCCGAGCAGCCCCGGCGGCCCGGCGCTGGCGCCGTCGAGGACCAGCGCCACCCCGGGCAGGGCCTCGGCCAGACGGCAGAGCACGTCGGCCCGGGCGGGGGGTCCCGCGCCCTCCCCGGGGTCGGCCCAGGAGAGGGCGACCGCGGTGTGCGCGTCGGGCACGCGCACCACGTGGGTGCTGGCCCAGCGGTCCGTCCCGGTGCCAGCGACCTGCGCGAGCACCTCGCCCACCGCGTGGACGAGGTGCTCGGCGGCGCCGTGGTCGCGGGTGCCGCCGTCGACGCCCAGCGTGGTGCGCAGGGGCGGGGTCACCTCGCCGGGACGACCCAGATCGGGTTCGTGTAGAACCACAGGTCCACCCACGGGTCGGCGTCGCCCATGACGTCGAGCGCCGGACCGGCCGGGTCGACGCCGGCGCCGAGGTAGCCCGGCTGCTGGCGGTTGCCGTCGGTGCCGCGCAGGCGCACGTAGAAGGCCTCCTCGGCCGTGCCGAGGTCGTGGCGGATCTGGAAGGTGCCGGTGCGCGCCGACGTGTCCCACTGCTCGACGACCGTGGTGTCGGGGGCGGTGAAGGTGTCGCGGTCGCTGGCCGAGGCCGGGTCCACGACGCCGCGCACGAGGTCGACGCGGTTGAGCCGGGGGGTGAACATCGCCCAGTTCGGGACGTCCTGGGCGGTGATGGTCACCACCAGGCTGAGGCGGGCGCCGCGCGGGGCGACCAGCGTGCCGCCGAGGGTCTCGGTGAGCCGCCCGGGGCGCCGTCCGTTGCCCCGCGTCGCGACCACCTTGACGTCGACCGACTTCACCAGGCCGCCGTGGTCGACCCACACCCGCCCGTCGCGCATGCCCTTCATCACCGCGCGGTAGGACCGCGAGGTCGTGCCGACGTGGGTCCGGCTGTAGAAGCCGGGCCAGAAGTCGCCCGCGGTGGTGTTGACCCGGCCGGCGTAGACCGGGTCGCCGTAGCGGCCGTCGGCGTTGAACTGCTCGGAGGTGGAGCCGTCGGGGCGCCGTGAGGTGTCGGTCCAGTTGACGTGGGAGTCGGAGTTGGCGCTGATCGACCAGGGCTTGCCCTCGGCCAGCAGCGAGTCCCACAGCCCGCCGACGGTGGAGGTCATCCAGTCGAAGCCGCCCCACGTGCGGTAGCTCTCGGGCGGGTAGGCGGCGAAGGAGTTCGGGCCGGGCGCGTTGCCGTAGTAGCCGCGCGAGGAGCCGGCGCCGTAGCCCTCGGGCAGACCGGCGGCCTGGTGGCCGGGCGCACCCTCGAAGCCGATGGCCACGCTGGGGTCGGCGTCGCGCCAGGCGCGGATCTCGTGGGGGCTGTCGATGCCGTTGCGGGCGGGGTGGTTGGCCAGGAAGAGCGCGTCGGTGACCCGCTTGCGGCTGACCTGCCGGCCCAGCCACTGGATGCCGGCCACGGCCAGCGCCTCGTTCTCCGGGCTGCTGGCGGAGGCGCCCTTGACCGAGCCGTCGTAGTCGTTCTCGAACTGCTTGAGCACCGCGACCTCGTGCGGACCCGGAGCGACGAAGACCGTGCCGTGCTCGGCGGCGGGGATGTTCCACTCCAGGCCCTGGAAGACCAGGGTCCCGGGCAGCTCGGCGCGGGCGTCGAGGATGTCGGGGTTGACCAGGTCGACGCCGATGCGGGCGTGGGTGGCGCCGCCGTGGTCGGTGATGACCAGCCAGTCCAGGCCGTAGGCCGCTGCGTGCTGGGCCTGGTCGAGCACGGTGTACTGACCGTCGGAGCTGTGCTGGGTGTGGATGTGGTGGTCGCCGGCCAGCCACTGCGTGACCGCGCCGCCGGAGGGGCCGGGGCCGCGTCGGGCGGCCTCCTCCGCGGTGGCCGCGGTGACACCGCTCATGCCGGCCATGCCGGCCGCCGCCGCGCCGGTGAGCCCGGCCGCGCGCAGCAGGTTGCGCCGTGAAAGCTCGCCGGGGGAGAGGTCGGTGTCGGGGGCGTCCCCGGCCAGCGCCGCCGACGTCAGCGCGGTGGCCTCGTCGGTGGTGTGGCGGTGGTGGGTGTGCCCGTGGGTGTGCCCGTGGGAGTGCCCGTGGGAGTGCCCGTGGGAGTGGTCGTGCGGGTGGTGGGGGTCGTGGGTGTGGCCGTCGTGCGTGCTCACTGTCGCTCTCCTCGAGACGTGGGGGAGCCGGCCGCCGCGGGCCAGCCCTGCGACGCTCCACCGCGACGGTGAACGCCGGCCCCGCTGTGCGCGGCCCGCCGGTGAACGACGCGCGCCCGGCGTACGTCTCACCCCGGTGGGCGGGTCCACATCGCGGGACCGATGTGCGCATGCTGAGACGGCGTCGTACTGTTTTCAACAGCTCATCCAGAGGGACTGAGGGAACGGCCCAGTGAAGTCCCGGCAACCGCCACGAGCCTCCGCCACCCGGCACATCGGGGAAACGGACGTGGAGACGGTGCCAATTCCGCCCGGCGCGAGAGTCGCAGCCGGGGAAGATGAGAAGGAGGACGCGTGAGCACCGTCGCTGAAGTAGAGACCGCCCAGCCCACCCCGGCCGACCAGCCCGGGATCCGCGAGGGTGCGTTCGGCAACGCCCGGGCCCTCGCCTGCCGCGAGTGCGGCAACGAGGTCGAGCTCGGCCCCCACTACGCCTGTCCGGAGTGCTTCGGTCCGCTCGAGGTGTCCTACGACTTCCCGGTCGTGACGCGCGAGGAGATCGAGGCCGGCCCGCGCAACATCTGGCGCTACAAGGCGCTGCTGCCGGTGCCCGACGACATCGAGCAGAGCCCCAACATGGAGCCGGGCTTCACCCGCCTGCTCCAGGCCCGCAACCTCGGCCGCGAGCTCGGCCTGGAGAAGCTGTGGGTCAAGGACGACAGCACCAACCCCACCAACTCCTTCAAGGACCGCGTCGTGGCCTGCGCGCTGAGCGCCGCCACCGAGTTCCACTCGAAGGTCTTCGCCTGCCCCTCGACGGGCAACCTGGCCAACGCCGTCGCCGCGGCGGGCGCCCGCGCCGGCATCAAGACCGTGGTCTTCATCCCGAGCAACCTCGAGAAGCCCAAGCAGGTCAACTCGGCGGTCTACACCGACTCCCTCGTCGCGGTGAACGGCAACTACGACGACGTCAACAAGCTGGCCTCCGAGATCGCGGGCGAGGAGGACGGCTGGGCGTTCGTCAACGTCAACGTCCGCCCCTTCTACGCCGAGGGCTCCAAGACCCTCGGCTACGAGATCGCCGAGCAGCTCGGCTGGCGCCTGCCCGACCAGGTCGTCATCCCCGTCGCCTCGGGCTCGCAGCTGACCAAGGTGCACAAGGCCTTCGGCGAGCTCGTGCGCCTCGGTCTCGTCGAGGACAAGCCGGTCAAGATCTTCGGCGCCCAGGCCACCGGCTGCTCACCGGTCTCGACCGCCTACAAGGCCGAGGTCGACGCGATCCGCCCGGTCAAGCCCGACACCATCGCCAAGAGCCTGGCCATCGGCAACCCCGCCGACGGCATCTACGTGCTCGACATCTGCCGCAGCACCGGCGGCGCGGTCGAGGACATCACCGACGACGAGGTCCGCGAGGGCATCCTGCTGCTGGCCCGCCACGAGGGCATCTTCACCGAGACCGCCGGCGGCACGACCGTCGGTGTGCTCAAGAAGCTCGTCGAGACCGGTCAGCTCGACCCCACCCTCGAGACCGTCGTCATCAACACCGGCATGGGCCTGAAGACCCTCGACGCCGTCTCCGACCAGGTCGGCCCGGCCGCCACGATCGACGCGTCCTACGCGGCGTTCACCGCCACCGGCATCGCCTGACCGGCCGCTCCGCCGCACCCCTCCCAGCCCTCGCCGCACCAGCACCAGGAGATCGACCCCATGAGCGTGTCCGTCCGCGTCCCCACCATCCTGCGCACCTACACCGGTGGTGAGTCCGAGGTGACCGCCTCCGGTGCCACCCTGGCCGACGTGCTCGACGACCTCGAGACGCAGTACGCCGGCATCCGCGCCCGGGTGCTCGACGACAACGGCAAGCTGCGCCGCTTCGTCAACGTCTACGTCGGCAGCGAGGACGTCCGCTTCCTCGACGACCTCGCCACCCCCACCCCCGACGGCACCCAGGTCTCGGTCATCCCCGCCGTCGCCGGCGGCTGACCCACCCGCTCCCTGCTCGGAGCGGCTGTCGAGGCGGGACCTCCCGCGCCGCGGTGGTCGAGGCGGGACCTCCCGCGCCCCGGTGGTCGAGCAGGGAGCGCCATCCCCGCGGTGGTTGAGGAGGGAGCGCCAGCGACCGTCTCGAAACCACCCTCACGCGACAGCGCAACCTTCCTCACAGATCCACCGATAGACCTAGCCATCGAATATCTGTTCGAATAAACTAGGCGCATGCTTCTCGACCTCGACACCACCGGCGCCGTGGTCGACGTGGAGTCCCTCGAGGCCGACGAGGTCCTGGAGTACGCCGCCGACACCGCCCGCTCGGTGCGCGCCGCCGAGCGCCGCACCCTGCGGGTCATGGCCCGCTGGGGTGCGCTGAACCCGGACCGGGCCTACGCGTGGTCGGTGCCGGGGATGATCCGCCACGGCCTGGACGAGTTCGCGGCTGAGCCGTTGGCCTTGGCGTTGGAGATGTCGCCGGTCAACGCCGGCTGCAACCTCGCGGAGGTCATGGAGCTGGTCCACCGGCTGCCCCGCATCTGGGCGATGGTGGACGATCTCACCCTCCCCGGCTGGCGGGCGCGGCGGATCGCCTCCCAGACCCAGGTGCTCAACGACACCGGGGCTGCGTTCGTGGACCGCAAGGTCGCCGCCCTCGGCCCCCGCGTGCAGAGCCTCGGCGCGCGGCGCATCGAGCTGTTCGTGGCCGAGGCGGCCGCCAGG